>JAMCXS010000027.1 GCA_023474345.1 Acidobacteriota bacterium
GCGACTTGCTGAGGCGTTCCGTGGGCGGCCAGCCACTGTTGAAGCTGCTGTTGTTGATCGGTAGAAAGGTTCAAAGTGCGAGTCGAATTCGGCATGACCTCAGTGTAACCAAGACCAGAACGGATGTCTAGGTATATGATGGACATATCACTAGGCTTAAGGGAGGTAACTCAGTACGCCGCTGTCTCAAACAGGACCATTAGAGCTTGGATCCATTCGTCGGTCGATCCACTGCCGGCAGTCCGGGTCAGAGGAAAGCTTTTAGTGAGGCGTGCGGAGCTCGATGCTTGGCTTGGAAGGCATCGAGTACGGCCGTTGGGCGCCATCGATCTCGATGGTATCGTGAGGGGAGTTCTGCAAGGGCTGGCCCATGGGAGTTAAAGTTCGAAAGCCGCGCGGGTACAGGGCTTGGTGCGTTGTCGTTGATTACAAAGGCCAGCGCAAGACTACTGCTATCGGTAGTCGTGAAGCTGCTGAGCGCGTGAGGCGGGAAATAGAGGTGCGCCTCGCTGTCGGCGGGAACGAACTGCTTGAACACAGACCGCCGTCACAACATACTCTGGCGGAGTATTCGAAAAATTGGCTAGCACACGTCGCAGATGAACGAAAGCCATGCACCGCTGGCTTTTACGGACAGTTCTTGCGGCTGTACGTCCTACCGAAATTCGGGCAATCGACGCTCGATTCCATCGAACGAAGAGATGTAAAGGAATTCATCTCGGAGCTTGGCGAGCGTGGCTTCGCGAAGAACACCATTCGTCTCGCCGTCACGACGTTGCGCGCGACACTGAATGGAGCCGTGGAGGACGGATTAATCGATCATAACCCAGCCCAACGGCTTGGCCGTTTTGTGAAATCGGAAAAGCCTGCACGCGAGGCGACATCGCTTAAGCCAAACGAAGTGGAGCGTCTTTTAGCGGCCGCGAAAAACGCGCTTGAGTTGGCCGAATATGCTCTAATCCTCACAGCGCTCCGTGCCGGCCTACGCGAAGGCGAGATTGCAGCGCTCGAATGGGGCGACATTCACTTCGGGGACTGTGATGAGGGTCCTGATCGTTATATTCTTGTGCGGCGTAATTATGACCGACGGTGGTCCCGAAAGATGCTGACCACGAAGGGCAAGAAACCACGGCGAGTCGATATGAGCCGGGAACTCCGGCGTATCCTACTGCAACTTCGCGATAGAAAACTCGTCGATGCGGCGGGCAAGGGCAAGGCCGATATCTCAAATGAGCTTGTCTTCCCGTCACAGGCTGGTACCCCAATCGAAATGAACAACTTCTCTGAAAGGGTCTTCAAGCCACTAGTCTCTCGCACAGGGCTACGCAGGATCCGGTTCCACGATCTTCGCCACACTTACGGAAGCTTGCTCATCCAAGCAGGCGCATCACTTGCCTACATTCGGGAGCAGATGGGGCATAGCTCGATCCAGGTAACTGTAGATATTTACGGCCACCTGATCCCCGGGGCGAACGTAGGGTTTGTTGATAAGCTCGACGCCATGACGTGTCCGCAAGAATCCGCAAGACAGCCGCAAGAAACAAAGTCCGAGGAATCGGATGAGTTCAAGCAAATCCTTGGGAATGAATGGCTGGGAGGCAGGGATTCGAACCCCGATACGCAGATCCAGAGTCTGCAGTCCTACCGTTAGACGACCTCCCAAAGTATCCTTACTTTTGTACCAGTTCCTGGGTGTATCTTGCAACTTAAAACGCCGGCGCGTGCCATCAGCTTGCGATACCACACCACTGGCAGACGAATTCCAACTGGGCCTTGGTGGCCGCGACCACCGAACTAATTTCCAGATACTCGTCGGCGGCGTGAGTGTTGCCGCCGCGCGGGCCCCACAGCACTGCCGGTGTTTTAAAGGCCTGGTGAAACACATACATGTCACACGGAGCTTCGAAGCCTTGGATCACCGCTGGCTCGCCCAGCGCGTTTTGAACGCATTCGGCAAGTTCGCCAACCAGCGGCGCGGTTCTTGAAATGGCAGACCCGGGCAACCAGCGAATCGGGAACTCCGCTTTCGGCTTGGTCGGGAAAAATTCCGGCGAGGCCTTGACGATTCCTCCGAACCATTCGTGAAATTCCCGCTCAACGTCGTCCTGGTTCTCTCCCGGCATGAGTTGCCAGTACATCTCAATCTGACAGGTCTCCGGAATGGTAATAGGTTCCTTTGTACCCCAAGGGCCGGTGGTAAGCTTGGTGATCGAAACGGGCACGGGGTCTTCGGAGCCTGCGTAAATCTCGTGCACCGGGGCATTCCTCTTGCGTTGTTCTGCAAAGTCCTGCATCTTCACAAGGAAGTATCGGATCGGGTCGATCACTCCCGTGGGGAATTTCCCCTCCGGGAGCACCCCTCCGGCGGAGCTGAGAGTGATTTGGACCGTGCGGCCGCCGCGGTGGGCCGGGCAAATGCGCAGGAAAGAAGGCTCTGCAATGATGGCGGCGTCGCCGTTATAACCTTTCACGCGCCCGGCAATTGTGCCGTTCACGCCTCCGAACTCCTCGTCCGCGACCGTTTCAATGATAAGATCACCCTTTAACTTGATGCCCAGGTCGCGTAAGGCCTCCGCCATAAAAAGATTTGTGCCCACGCCGCCCTTCATGTCATTGGAACCGCGCCCATAAAGCCGGTCGCCTTCCACCTCTCCGCCAAACGGGTCGCGTGTCCACGGCTGGGTTCCCCGCGGCACTGTATCCACATGCCCGGACAGAACAAGCGAGCGCCCCCCACCCACGCCCTGAAGCCGCGCACCCACGTTCGGACGGTTACTGTAGTCCCGGCCCGGATAGAAAAGCGGGTCACCTTCAAGCTCTGGGACGTCGCAGAGATAATAAAGTTCCGTGTCCAGCCCCTGCGCCTTCAGAAACTCGGCCACGTGTTGCTGGCAGGCCTCCTCGTTTCCGATGGGCGGCATGTTTTCCGAGGGAATCCGGACAAGGTCACGTATGATTTTGACCAGCCTGTCGCGGTGACTGTCCACATAGGAAGAAAGACGATTTCTAAGCGTAGCATCAAGAGGCATAAGAATGCTCCATCCCCGGCTATCTTTGACAAAGTAGTCTACTGCACTCGTATTGTGCAGATTACTCTTGCCAAAATTGATCGTCAACAAATCCGTTTGCAATGCTGCTGCGTCCTGTTATGTTCGACGGCACTTGCGCCGGGTGTGGGCACCGCTGTTGTTCGAGGGTGAGGAGCGGCAAGAGGAACGAAAGCGCCGTGATCCGATCCTGCCTACGCAGCCTCCCGCCTCGGCCTGGGCCATGAAGGGTTCGCGGGAAACCGCGGACGAGTTTCCGGTGTACAGCTTCCAGACGCTGGTGTCGGAGGTGGCGAGCCGGGCTCGGGTGACTTACGCGCTGCAGCGCGACGACTCGGACCTGACGTTCCGACAGGTGTCGGAGCCGACCCCGCTCCAGGAGCGTGCGTACGAATTGATCTGAACGTTCCCAGTCAGCGGAAACTGACTTTGACGCTATCCCGCGCTGGAAATCAAGTAGATCCCCGCTCGGCGCCCTTGGAACTTCGGGCTAAGCTGGATTGTTGACCTTGGCACCTGGCGCTTCAAAGCAAAAGCTTGGGCGCATGCCATCGTCTTTCACTGCCTCAAAGTCGCGGTTGCTCCTGTCGTCTACTATCGCGATTTCCCAGCGTGCTCGTTTGGCTTCCCACAGCAAACCGCTCGGAATCCAAATGCTGGTTGCGAAACGGATTCTGTTCTATTGGGGACCAATCTTGCTGAGATCGATGGGCTTGAAGCCAATGCCGTACGCCGGAGATCCGGGTTTGAGAGCAAAATCTCCCTGGGAAGGGTCCACAAACAGGGGATCGGCAATGAGCGAGTGCCTATCCTGCCCACGCGCCTGCCACTCCGCAAAGGACCATTTTCCGAATCGGATCGGCCGGCCATCCGTCCGGAAGTAGAGATTGTGGTCAAAGTGATATTCGTTATTAGCCCATACCCCCTGAAATAACGGCCCGTGGTTCCAGTAGACGATGTTGTGCTCAAAAGTAAAACTCAGGTGCGACTCGTCGCGCGAACGTCTGATCTGTGCTTCTTTCCCATATGCGAAGATATTGTTCCTGATTATGTTATTCGCCCCGTAGTTTTGATGGAAACCTCCGTCCTCGGTCCGATACACGACGTTGTTCTCGATGACGATATCGCTGCTGCCCTCGTCCGTATAAAGCCCCCAGCCTCCGTACCGGTAGCGGCTGACATCATGGCAAAGATTATTTCGTTCGACCGTTCCCGGCTGCACACCCAGCGTATAAATACAGCCCATATCACTAAGCATTCCCCGGCCAATGTTGTAAATGTTATTGAACTCAATTATGTTCGCTTTTGCGGCTGTCGGCTTGTAGCCCCATGTCCAGCCCACTGAAATTCCGGTGTAGTAGGTATCATCGATTTCATTATGGGAGATAGCGTTGTTGCTGCTCTCGCCAACCCAGATTCCCACCGCAGCCGGATAGACCAGGCCAATATCGTGAATATGATTGTCGGAAATTACATTCCCATCCGTTGCCTGGTCGTCACTATTGGGATCGGTCGGATCCCCGATCTTGACGCCGCCGGCCCCAAGGTCATACATGTCGTTTCCAATGACCCGATCGCCCTTGGACCCCTGCCTAATTCCCCACCACTTGGCCGCGCCCCCGCCAAACTCCACGGCATACCCTCCCAGATGTGCAAAGGTGCACTTTTCAATGTCGCAGGAGCGAGTGCCCATCCCTTCGACCGCCGCGGGAATGTCATACGCCGCCTGCAGGTCCACATAGCCGTTGGGACCCATCGACCAATCGGTATAACTCAGCGTCAACCCGCACAATCGAATGTCGTGAACCCAGCCAGTGCCGCCGCGCCCTTCAAACCGCACTAACTGTTCGAGCACAGGCGCGATGACACGTACGTGATCCATCTTTTCTCCCGGCTCAGGGCGATAGTAAAGAATCCCCCTTCGACGGTCAAGATACCATTCACCCGGAGCGTCAAGAGCGTCCATCGTGTTTTCAACGCAGTAACGTGCATTGTCCTCGCGGTTCGATGGCGCAGGAGTCCTTGAGAGTGTGACCGTATGGGTCGCTTCATCTACACCGCGGATATACATCCTGAATTCAGCCCAGGCTTGCAGAGCCACAACTTCCACATGACCTTGCGCGGCCCACTGAGGCTGAATGTCACCTTGATGGAACTTGAATGTTGCCTGTTTTCCGGAACTGATTTTCCCGTCCACGAGGAAGAAGCCTGTGTTTGGTGTTCGGGCCCGCTGCCTTCGATGGCCGTTGACGAAGAGCTCACGGAAATACCACTTTCCTTCCTTAACTTCCGGGACATGGGCCATCCAAAGCTCTCCCCCGGCCTGGGCCACAAGTTTTCTGTCTGTGACCCGCTTCCAGCCGGTGATTTCTTTCCCGCCACTTAACACCGGTGTTTCGCCGGGATAGGCTGCGTAGGTGACGGGAGCTTGGGGCGTGCCGGAATCTTCCGGCGTAAATTCCAGAGGCTTTGCCAAGTCGTATTGCCCCCTGCGAATGTATACCGTGACAGGCTCTTTAAGTGGGCCGTTTGCTTTCAAATCACGGATGGCCTTTTGCGCCCTCTGCACAGTCCGAAACGGGCCATCCGTGCGGCCCGCATTCGGTTTGTCCAACTTGCCGGACCAAGCGTCGTTGCCGTCCGTCGCAACATAAAAAACTGTTTTGGCCGCTGTCTGGGGTAGGGCTGAAGCGCTGCACTTGCAGCTATACACCCCGGCGTGCGAAGCGCTCCGCGCCCAAGGAATCTGGGGCCGCGTGAAGAACAGAAAAATGGCCAGAATAACCAGCCCCGCTGCCAGCGATTTACTCATCGTGCGCCTCCGCATTGTGGATTGCTTCTTCAAGAGATTATGCCGCGTCACACCCGCCCTCAGTCCCGATCATTAAGTCTAGCCCTTCAGCCCTCGAACGTATCCAATGAATTCCTCGCGAGCCCGTCCCGCCAGGAGTAGGCAATTCCTTCGGCCTCGTAAAATTTAATTTCAAAAGCACTGATTTTCAATTTAATCCTATAATCCCAAACCTCGTCAGCCCGGCCTAACCAAAACTGCACGAAGGCGCAAAACACAGAGTGGAAATTCCAGCTGCACGTTGTGGGTAAATAGTCTATCGCGATTCGACGACTTTCAAACTGGCCTCGGAGAATCGCGATCTTCTTGGCATTAACAGAAATAGACAAAGCAAAGATGAAAATATCCTTAGTCGGAAGCCTATTTCGCACTGCAACCTGCCTTTCTCGCATTTGCTGAAGTCTGGGTATTACCCGTATGGTTCAAAATACAAACATGTTTAAAGGGCCTTTCAGTTACTGCAGAATCAGCAGCCAGCCCTTTCCTGGTTCAACTGGGATTTTCTCTGCCGGGGAAAAGGACTTCGCTTCCTGGAAGCCGGGGATGGGAGGAGCTGTAAGCTTTGTGATTGTTGCTTCCTGTCCCAAAGATTCCCAATCGATATTTAAGGAAACGGAGACCGGCTCCTTCGACCAACTGGCCAAGGAGATGAGAGCGCTGCCCTTTTTCTTATAGACGGTGGCAAGCACATCCTTACGGTCTGTTTTGACCGGGCAGGATGGAACCCAATACCCAATCATCTCCGCCTCCTGAATCTTAAAACTGGTCCAGAGCTTCCAGATGTTGCTGGGATTGTAGTGGTCAAAATACCGGGTTGTCATTCCGTAAATCATCCCGCGCCAGCGATTCCCGCCGCCTTGTAGCATGTCGCTGAATAGCCCAAACGGTAACCCGGAGATCTCCACCAGCCAGTAATCCGGGGATTCATTGTAGTTGTAGCCTTCTCCAAACCACAGGCTGTCGATGTAGGGAAAGTGCTCCATGTATTGGTTCGCGGGACTGACCCTGAGGTCATGGAATGGAAAGTTGTTGCCCGAATGGAAGTCAATGAGGCTGCCCGGACGATTCCGATCCAAAACCTTCCGAACCCGCTTCATGACTTGGCGATCATAACCGATTCCATCCAAGTATAGCCCGTCGATCGCCGCCTGCCGGAGAAGATACGCCAAGCCTTCAAGGTAATAATTGTGCCAGCGGGACAGACCAGTCTGAAGAATTGCCTCGTCAACCTCTCCGTCCGAAAGCGATTGATGCCAGCCGGGGGCATAATGTGAAACCAGATGCTCGCGAAGCCAGGAGCCTCCGCCTCCCGGTCCGTCCACAAAAACTTCATCTCCCAGACTCCGCAAGGCCCACATCTCAACCACGCGGTTGCTCAGTTCGCGCACGGTGTAATAGATTTTGGCCTTCAATCCCGCCGCATGCACCTCATTCACGTAGCTGGAGAGTTTATCTACGGTGAGAAAAGGATAGTTGATATACGGATTGAGATCATTCCCCTGATGGATGTTAACGATGGTTGCGCCGGCGCGGAGCAGCTTTTCCACCGGTACGGCGCCCGGCTCAGGATATCCCTGCTGGTAGTAGCGCTGGCTCCAGTGGTCCGGATTCAGCGGTTTTACGGGAGTCACCAGAAGCGCAAAGGCAAAAACCAACTCTTCACCGGGCTCCATGATTCGCTCGCCGCTGTACGCGCGTACCATCACCTGGTCAGCTTCTTCCGTGACCGTGCACCCCCCTTTGCCCTGGTTGCCCCACGCCTCGGGAATTCCTCCGGCCTTCAAATCATACAAGTTCCACTCTTCTTTAGGCCCTTTAAGCTGGCATTGCAAGCCTGCCTCGACTTCGCCAAGCCATACCTGGTTGTTGGCCCGGTTGATGTCCCAAACCCATTTCCACTCCTTCGGACGATAGCCCCCTTTGCGCCCCAGCCCCATCATGTAAGTGGCGATTTCCTTGCGAAGCGGAATCTCCAGACGAATATCTTTCACCGGAGTTCTATTGTGCGCCGTAAGCGTTGCACGGTAGCTGATGTAACCATCGAATTCCATCCGGGCCTGGCAACAGAGACTCAGCCTGCCGGCGGTCAACTTCGTCTGGCGGGTGATTGCCCCTGCGTCTGAAGCGAGAATCTCTGTCGAACCTCCGCTCCAGTGGGCTTCTCCTTCGGCGGTTTCGACGACGAGCGAAAGCGGCTTAGCCAAAATTTCGTGTCCGTTGCTCCGGACGCTTTCCGGGAAGCCGTTCGCCGCGAATCGAACTTCTCTCCCGAGACAACCGACTGTCTGGCCTTGTACTTTCAAAGGGGTGTAAGGTTTTGTAACGTCATCATCGATGGCGATAGTCGAATCCAGCCACTTCAGCCGCGCTTGTCGCCAGAGGTCGCTCACCCCGGCATCTTCCAGCACTTGTTGCGAGACCTCCAGGCTTAACCGGATGGAAGTTTTTTCTGCGCCTTCGGGTTGGAGAACCAAGGTGCCACGGTACCTGCCGGCCGGCACATCTTTGGTGATCTGTATCCCAAACCAGAGCGCCCGCACTGTGCCCTGCGGGACCGTGAAGGTCTTCTTCATAGGGCGTCCGGCCCAATCGGTTCCACCCAAATTGAAACATCGCATCGCCCTTTGCGGAATTTTTGCGCCTCGTGCGGACTTTAGATCCCCATAATGCACGGTGAGGTCTGAAATCATGCGCCCACAGGCATAGATCCCAATCTGGAAAACATAAAACTCTCCTCGCCGTGCCGCGCCGCGAAACTCCACGGTCGGTCCCCGCTCGATCCAGCGCAGCGGCAAATCCTCGCTCATGCGGATGGGGAATTGGCGCTCTTCGGGAAAAGTCAGGTAAGTACGCCCGGGATGACGAGCCTGAAGGTTTCCAGTCTCTTCTACCGTGGCAATGACCTCCATGGGGTCAAAACGGTTGAAGTCGTCCCGAGCCTGAATCTCCAACACTGTTGCCTGGGGCAGGGCACTCCAGGTATGTTCGCCAGAAGATCCCGCGGCCAGTTGATGCCGCGCCAGCCATGCCGCGTCTGCTGTCATTTTCGGAGAAAGATAGGTGATCGAATAAGCCCAGGGAACGGTGTCTGCTTTGTATGGCAAATAATAGAGGAAGTAGTTGCCTGGCACTGTTTCCGGCTGAAACACCAGATCGCCGAATTCTCGCTTGATCGTGATTCTTGCGAGATTTCTAACCGTCTTGCCGGTCTTGGCATCGACCAAAATGACCGCCTTGTTCTGCGGCTCGCGGTCTCTGCGCCGCCAAGGGATACGCGCCCAGATCGCGTCGGCCTTGTCTCCTACCCGGAGTTCCGCACGAACATCCCCCAGTTCGCGAGGCCAGCAAGGTCCAACACCGTACCGAACTACGTCGATCTTCTTATTGCCAAGGGTCTGATCTCGCTGGAGAGCGCGCGCCAAGGCTTTGGGCACAGCCTTGCTAACCCCGATCGCGCCCAGCGTCAGTTTCGCAAAATCGCGGCGGCTGAAAAGGCTCTTCCAAAATGTTTCGGGCATCGCCCAGAGCAGTTCATCCGGATTCTTTTTCTTTTTTGGCATCTTGGCTCCGTTTGGACTTTATGAATGATTAGGTCGCTTGCTATGACGACGGCCCGAGCATCCATGTCGATGTGGACAACTTGAGTACGCGCAAGCCAAACATGACCAGTGGCTGACGCCTTATCCCAACGGCCATTGTCAGTTTACTCCGATGCACGCCAACCGGCTGAATCAAACCGAGTGTTGATTCAACATTCTCAGCCGGCAGACCCTGCGGGCGGCCCGTTTCGCCACTGTTTGCTGACGCTGCCAGACGATCGATAACTTTGTGGTTAGACATAAAATAAATGATAGCCGGTCTTTGTGCGAAGGCGAGGAGTGATTAAACCCGTGGGTGAGCCCTCGAACGGCCTCTGGAGCGAGTTTCGTGTCAGGTTCCAGCGCGCCAATGAACACTTGGCTTCGGAGATCGCTGTCGCTGGGGCGGATGTCCGTTTACTGCTAGACCAGTCACGGCAGCAACTCACTTCGATTACGTCGGACCAACTCGAGCCGGGAAAGCTTGCCTCCTTTGAACGACTGTTTGGCGAAATAGAGAATCACCTCTTCTCAGAGCCGCTTGGGTCTTTTGAGAGACTTGGACCGATGGGAAGAACCCTATCGGCCATTGAGCGCCACCGGTTGGAAATGAACGATCTGGTGCACTGGTTACCGCCCGTGATAGCGATATCAGGAGCGGAATTGGTAGAAATGCTGGGGCCGGGCGTGAGTCGATCGTGGCGAAGGATATGGGTAAAGGGGTGTAAGTCAGCCCGCCCGCTAAGACTCCGTGAAATCGTCGCCGCCACCGTGCAGGAGCAATTGGCTCGCCGGGCCTGGACCGACGCTGCGTTCCAACTCGCGCTGGCCCAGACCGGACTGCACCTCGCAGCCCCCTGGCAAGCGTAGCGCCTACGCTGGGAAGTGACGTTACGCTTATGATGGCTTGGGGCATCATACATTTGGCCGGCGCTACTGTGCCAGTCACATTCAAGACTCGCGCGAGCCGTCCTGGCGACGAAAGCTGCTGGTCACGGTTGTGACTGCTGGAACGTTGACAGGCTTGGTCGTGCTTTGCCAAGTAGGCTGCCGAATGCGGGGACCTTTCTCGGCTTGCGTTGCGCGGGCGTTCTGTGCCGGAATATGGCGGAGAAAGGCTGGGCTTGCGCGGCGGGCAAGCAGAAAAGTGAAGGAAAATCGCGATGCATGAGCGAAGACCGGTGGTGTGGGGCGTCGCTCTAAGCCCGATCGCCCGGCTGCGTCGGATGGGCCGACGCTTCTATAAAACCGTTCGGGCGGAGTATTGGTTCCCACATGCCCCGCTTTCACTGGCGCTGGCGGCGGGAGGCGCTTTTCTGGTATGGCTTGCGGTCCGATTCTAGGAACGCGTCCTGCTCCTGGATTTTCCTGAGCACATTCTCGACCTACGTCCCGCGAGCGTGCCCTATGTGCTGATCGGGGTCGCGATGGTCATCATGTCTGTGGGGCTGCTCTTTCGGTCCCGGTTGTCATGGATCATGGGCATAGTGTTGACGGCATGCACCATATTGAGCGCAGTCTTACTGGGCCATTTTTACTTTAATCTTTTGCTCATTTATTACGACGCCGCCTTGCTGATCGCGCTGTTGCTTGCCCACCGCTGGTTTGATCGCAGCAGCCTGGCTGCCGGGACGCTCTTTGCCATCACCAGCGGCTTGCTGCTGGTCATCTACGCTGTCTTTGGTGCTCTTTATCTCGGCAATCAGTTTTCACCGCCGATCAAGGGTATTGTCACCGCACTGTATTTCGCGATTGTCACGATGGGGACCGTCGGGTACGGAACACCCAATACGATGGAGGCGAAGCTGTTCACTGCTTCGGTGATTATTCTTGGCCTGGCGGTGTTCGCCACTTCCCTCACGGCGATCATCGCACCATTGCTGGGACGCATCATATCCAGAAAGGAGAAGCGGATGAAACGATCGAACCACTTTATTGTGATTGGCTCAACTCCGCTTGCTTACAACACTTATCGGGAACTCAAGCGCCGCGATCATGCCGTGACGTTCATCCTGCCGCAGGCACCGCCCGCGGGCGAAGTTGAGGAAGCCGACCTCATTGTGGGGGATGCTAACAGCCTTGAGACCTTGCGCAAGGCAAACGCTGCCGAAGCCCAGGCCGTCCTCGCCATGCGCACCGATGATTCGGATAACGCTTTCATTGCTCTGGCGGTGAAAGAACTCAAGGGAAGCGCCAAAACCGTCGTTGCTATCAACGACAGTAAGCACATGGAACGCATCAAGCTGGTGCAACCCGATATCGTCATCGCCCCAGAAGTGCTAGGCGGCGAATTGCTGGCCATGCCACTGAGCGGCGAACCCATCACCAGCGACTTCTTGACCGAGCGATTTCTCAACTTCAAGCTCCCGGTAACATCCAAGCCTTTATCTCACTGAGTGGGTGGTATCCGGAAGGCTTTCCAGCAAAGTCCATCTTGGCACGCTCGGGCCATGAATGTCGATTTCAAGGCCCTCCTGGCCGCACAGACAAAGTTCATAAATAATCTAAGCGAAGGTTGGTATTCTAGGGATTAACTGACTTACTGTATTGCAGTTGGCAGAGCGCCACCGCGTAATACGGCGATCAATTCAGCGGTACTATAACTACAGGCGAACGTGGAAGGCCTTTCGCGGAGGAAAGTTGTAGATATCCTACGGAAGGGACGCGGCCGAGTAGAAATTTGCAACCCGCGCGAGCGTATGGTCAAAGACGCGCAGGATGGCGGCGTGTTGAAACTTCCCAATGGACGGCCCTTCGACCGCCCGATAGCGCCATGGAGGTTGATCTGATGAATTATGTGTTTGGCCCTGTACCGTCGAGGCGCTTGGGCCGATCCCTGGGAATTGACCCGATTCCGCTGAAGACTTGCAACTGGAATTGCGTTTATTGCCAACTGGGACGCACTGCGCCGCTTACGGGTGAGCGCGGCAATTACGCACCTCCCGGGCAAATCGTGAAGGAGGTCCAGCGAGCGCTCGAAGCGTACGGGTCCGGCGAGGTGGACTGGATAACCTTCGTTGGCTCTGGGGAACCCACACTGCATGAGAGCCTTGGCTGGATGATCAGGCAAGTAAAGGCCCTTAGCAACACTCCGGTGGCAGTGATTACTAATGGCTCACTGCTTTATCGGCCTGAGGTAAGAGAGGATCTCTCGATGGCTGATGCCGTGCTTCCTTCGTTGGACGCCGGCAGTGATTCACTGTATCGCGCCATTAACCGTTCCCATCCGACATTCACTTTCGACCGGCTGGTTGGCGGCCTTGTGGAGTTTCGCCGTGGTTACACCGGCAAGCTGTGGATCGAGGTCATGCTGGTCAAGGGCCTCAATGACAGAGAAGCCGCGCTGAAAGACCTTGCCGCAGTTTTGGCGCGTGTCGAACCGGATGAGGTTCATATCAGTTTGCCGCTTCGACCTCCTGCCGAATCCTGGGTGGAACCAGCGGACCCAGAGAGCACGGCGCGGGCTGCGGCGATTCTCGGCACCGTCGCCCGAATCCTGCCCCCCATACCGGAAGGCGTGAATTTTTCCAACTCCGACGACTTGCTTGATGCTGTGTTAGCCGTGATCTCCCGCCACCCGATGGGAGAAGATGAGTTGGCACGCACGCTGGAGCGATGGAAACCTGGGAATACAGAGAAGGCGTTGGAAATGCTGAAAGCCAGTGGCCGCGCTCAAGTCGTGACTCGATTCGGACGGCGGTTCTGGAGTGCCGCCGAAATGCGCTACGGAGACAAGGCTGCGCGCAAGCATTGAGACGTTGCACCGAAGCGCGCACCGAGGGAGTAATGCCATGGCCCGTGACGTAAATCTTCCTGCCACCTGCCAGTAATCCTTGAATGGGGAGGGTGCACGGAATGTGACAAGCTGAAGTGTGAAGACGCACTCAGCATCATGGAAATGTCGTGAAATCGCAGCTTATGCGCAAGACGAACTTGAAAGGATCCTTATCCTACTCAGGACCCTTCCCGGAATAGGTTCTTAGCGACGAATTTAAAAATAGAAATGCCAGCGTACATTAGGACTTTGGATGAACACCGAACACAGGAGGAGAACCGCCATTATGAAGGCGAATTTCGAACTGAGTTGCCCACTCTGCGGCGTACAGGCTTGCAAATATGAGCCCAATACAAAGAAGACACCTTTGTTTTGCCCCATGCCAACGGAAAATGAGCAGTTGGCAGCCATCGAGCGGGAATATCTGCAGGATGACGAGTTGCGAAAGTGGGCGTGCGAATCCGCACGCACAGAGTCTGCTGGTTATTGTCGCAGAACACGGATAGAGGAAATCATGGATTTTGCCCGCCGCATCGGAGCCACCAAGCTTGGCATCGCTCACTGTGTCGGCCTCATTGGGGAGGCCAAAGTCGCGCGTGAAATCTTCCTCGGCAATGGCTTCGAAGTGGAGGCCATCTGCTGCAAAGTGGGCTCCATTGATAAGGAAAAAATCGGATTGAATGACGAGGAGAAGGTGCAACCTGGTCAGTTCGAAGCGTTGTGCAATCCGGTTGCCCAGGCTGAACTGTTGGCCCGAGCCGGCACGCAACTGAATGTGGTGATCGGGCTGTGTGTGGGCCATGATAGTCTGTTTTTCAAGCACTCACAGGCGCCCGTCACCGTGCTGGTTGCCAAGGACCGTGTGCTGGGGCACAATCCGGTTGCGGCCCTGTACACCAGCCACTCCTACTATCAACGATTGAAAAAGCAGCCGACCAAGGGAGTTGACGCGTGACTAACTTATTTGAGATTTGAGATGGCATAGCCATCCTCAGTTGCTTCATCTTGCACGTGACGGATGCCACCTCGAAACCCAGCAACAGGCTATCAAGCTTGCCACTGTGCCCTCGGAGGCCCGCTTCTGCCGTTTCGTGACTTGATTTTGCGAAACAGATTGGTCTCGTGACTGCCAAGGCGGCGGGTAATTTGCAGTCGGTTTCAATGCGCTCACTGAAACACAAAGCGCGACCCTGTTGCGCACTCTTTAACTCGAGAGGGGAAGCGGTTCCAGAAGTAAGCGACTGCAGCGGGGCCGGTACAGTGCCCGGGAGCGATGACACGAACCTGGAAACGCTCCAGGGCGTCGCCCGTCGCCTCGATTCTTTTTCGTGAGGCTCTCAGAAGATGCATCCCGCCGAGAACTGCATGAATCCTTTTTCGTCCCGTGACTCGCGAGATGTATTCCAGGGTGTTCACAACGCCCGCGTGCGCGCATCCCAGGAGCACGATAATCCCGTTGGCGCTCTCGACAAAAAGCGCCTGATCATCAGCGAGTGGGTCCGGTTGCGTGCAGACGCGATCCAGGTAGAACGGCCCACCCGCATCTTCGAATTTCGTGATTCGCGGAATCTCTCCGGTTACCCACAGCCGGGGAAATATCTCGCACGGTTGCACGGTCCAGATCACGTCGTGGCCGCCACTCTGGACAGCCACCTTATCAGAGCGCGGCATCCCAATTTTCCGGTGGGGCGGCGCTTGCTGGCGCGAATATTTCGCATGAAACGCGGCCGGATGGACGTACACCTCGGCTTGCCGGGAACGCTCAAGCACTGTGTGAAGTCCTCCGGTGTGGTCGTAGTGACCGTGGCTGATAGCCACCGCCTCAAGCTTGCCCAGATGGATTCCAAGGTGGCGCGTGTTTTCGGCCAGCACCTTGCCTTGTCCGGTGTCAAAGAGAAGGCTCCGGCCATTCGCGTTGATCCAGAACGCGAGCCCATGCTCGCCCAGGAGCCCTGCGCCACGCACGGTATTTTCTGCAACAACGACAACTTCGAGCTTGTTTCCTGTCATGGCCTGAACGAGTTAGTCAGATTTCCGTCCACACGCGTTGGTTATGGGTAGACGCCAATGATATCACCTTAGCGCTGTGTCCTTTGTTCGTGAAGTACGGACTCGTGGTCTCATGGCGGTCAATCGTTTGTCCGCGAACAAGAGATCCGTGCCGCACAAGCTGCTTTGCGCTGCTTGACATGAAGATCTGCGCCATACCATGGCTTCTCTCTATGGGCCTCAAAAAATTCTCCGGAAACAGGGAAAAATCAGAAGTACGTTCATTGTCGGGAGCGCCGCCTCACAGCCTTAAATTGATTTTCAGGTGTTCCGGATCGGACGCAGGATCGAGACCGTGTTCGGGTGTCCAGTAGACAAGACAATGATTCTTCCCGTCCGAGTGCTTGCTTCTCAACTCGATTTGATCCGGGACGAACCATGTTCCTTCGTCGCCGGCAACGAGTTCGACATTCAGAGGGAGCCTTGGCTGATTTTGCGATTCGAGGTTGAACGCGAAGATGCTAGGTCCGATTTCGTCTGAAGCCTTACCGATCACCTTACCATTTACTTTCACCGTAACGAAGCCTTGCGCCCCCACATGTTTTCCTGAAACCACCAGCAAGGCTTCCGTGCCATTTGATGGCGCAGGAATCGGCTTTCGAGAGCGATTAAAATCACGTGGCTCCAACTCCAATAGCGCTTGTCGTCGAACGTCCAACCCATCTTCCTCTGATTTCAGAGGGGGTTCGGCGCCCTTGCCCGCAAGCACGACGGAAGCAGAGAGGTGCTGCGGCAGCGTCACTTCTACCTTTTCCTCTTGGTGCGACAGTGAAGCCCGATATGGCCGCCCTTCAGCGGAGTAGACGTGCGCCCATGTGAGCCTGGAATGATCTGGCACACGAAGTTCAAGAACGGTTCTTTCATTTTTCCCGCGCGCACCTGAAATGAAATTCAGCCGTGAGGTAACGGGCGCCACGTAATGGCCTTCAGCATTCTTAAAGAGGTTCGCGTCGTTAGCGCCAGTGACGGCGACGCAATGGGGCAAAAGAACCTGCTCTTTCTTGTGCAGCAAGTTGAAGAGAGGCGTGTAGACTTGCAACAGATCCGCTGCCTTCGGGTCAGGTTTTTGCTGAGAAATGGGGAAGGTATGAGCGATCATCTGAGGAAAAATGGCAAACTGCAAGCGGATTTTTAGCTTAGCTTCAAACCGCAGCATATCCTGCAGATACGGGTCAGGGTGTTCCCACGCTGAGGCAGGGCGATAAGGCGACACGTAACCCAATCCGCGAGTGTAGTCGTACTCGTGGCAATAGCCATCGACATCCTTGAGTACTTCGAGACGCCAGAACTGATTGACGTAGACTCGCTTCCCGTCGGCATGGGCCAGCCGGCAGATTGCCTGGACCGCCCCAGCGACGGGCTGAGCAAGATTCTCGACTTGCTGATTGCCAATCATGCTCACTCCGTCTTGATGGCTGTAATCATCAATACTGGACCAGTCAAGCCGATCAATGCAAAAACCCTCGAGTTGAGGAAGGCGTTTCAAATGGCGGCGAACTTGATCCATGAGGTAAGGAAAGAACGTAGTGTGCGGTCCGGGGTTCATCACTTTAGCGCCTTCCCAGGTGGGCAGAGTTTGCCCTTTGGAATCCTTAACCAGGGAATCGCTGAATTTCTCCTGTAAGAGGCGGCTAGCTTCTTCCGCGTTGTCATTTTTTCCCCCGGCGCCCCCGTATTCAGTGACGTTGAAGTAAGCGAAAGTACCGATCTGGTGCTCGTGAAGCAGCTTGATAAATGAGCGAATGTCGGCATCGCCGATCATTTGCTTGAGCTTCCACCATCGGGCATAGGTGTACGGGTACCATTCCTTTTCCTCGGGCATGTAATCTCCAAGGAACGGAAACCAGAAACTGGCCCAAATATAGCGAACTCCTTCACTCGCCATCTCCTTAAAAGCAGGATGGTCCTGAATGTGATGATAGTAAAAGCTTCCTTCATACTCCCCGCGGGGCAAGGGAGGCTTGAAGTAATCCGGAAAGTCCGTGCTGTAGGAGCGTAAGACCGAGCGATAATCGGCCGGGTGAGCATAAAAAACCAGGGAAAGCGTCTTCGGTTTGCCCGGGCGGAAATCCCGATGCCCCAGATGAACCCGAACCCGCTCCTGATCTATCCACTCAAACTGAAGATAGGGAATATTCTGATCCGGCGCGAGCGCAATCGTTATGGCATTTTGTGATTCCGGATCCCAGACGGAAATGAGCGGAAGAACATAGTAGCGGCCCGTTTTCCAGGCGCTGCTTCCGTAAGCAACCGGCTTGAAAGAAGGATAGGCTTCCACGTTCATAACGCCGCGTTCGGTAGGCGTGAAAATTTGGTTGCCGCTTCCCAGTACCGGGAAGTCCAGGATGACTTCGTGCGCGCCTTCGCCCAGATTTCCCTCGAACGCCAGGTCCCACCGCAAGCCGGTTTCGGTGGGCGTCCATCCCCCCGCGACCTTGACCGTAGATTCACCGCGAGGCTCCGGCTTGGGTGCCTTTCTGATTCCTGGTGGCGCCAGGGTGGAAATCGGAACGGCGCTGGCCCCTGTGACCTCGTTTCGGACTTGGATGGAAACAGGCTTCTTCAGCCAAGTCTGGGTCTTGGCGCCCAATCGGCTTTCCATCTGAAGGATCAGGCCGTTTCGGTCGCTAATGATGCATTGGAGGCCCTCTTTTTCCATGACCAGAGGGCCGAGCACGCCGGCTGCGGCGAAGGAGCTAAGCCCCGACGAGGTGATCACCAAAACGCCCTTGCCGAATTCTCTGCGATTCATCGCATTCACTCCCGCCACTCAGGTTGAAAGTTCTTGCAAGGTTGCGAATAGTTCACCCAACTTTCGGAATGCTCGTCCCGAGGTCTACTTTGATGACTTGGCCATTCACGTCTTCAGCCAATGATGAACAGAGCCATAGGAAAGCGTCAGCAACTGCCTGGGGGCGGACCTGCCGTTTCAGCGGAATAACCCGGTCCACCATTTCCCGATAGGATTCGTCTTCCCGGTAAATTCTTAATGAACTTCCGGCTGCCACGTGGCCAGGAGCTACCACGTTAAAGCGAATGTGGCGATCGGCGTATTCGAGAGCCAGGCACTTGGCAAACATCTCCAGAGCAGCCTTCGCCGAAGTATAGGCGGAAAAATCCGGCCAGGGTAGGGAAGCGACCAGTGAAGAAGTAAAAATCATCTGCCCGGCGATGTCTTGCCTGGTCCACTCACTCAGGACCGCGCGCGCGAAGTAAGTTTGTCCCAGGAAATTGAACCGAAAGATACGGTCGAATTCCTCTACTGGCGTTGAGGAGAACGGGTGTATTGCACACCCTCCGGCAAGGCCGATTGCCGTATCTGTCTGCGGGAATTTGCCGAATATGCTCTGGACGGTCGAGGATACGGCGGCGGATTCGGTAACATCCATCGGGGTGTAGTACCAGGAGTCCGCGGCTAAGTCCCAATCATTGACGCGTTGTCGCGCCTCTTCTTCCGGCCGAACATCTGTCAAGATCAGAAAAGCTCCAGCCTCTGCCAGGCGCCGAACCACAAACTCCGCAATGGCTCCCAGCGCGCCGGTTATCAGAACAGTTCTGCCTTTTAAACTGATTTCGACCATGATGTCCCCCGAGTTTGCGTGGAGAGTATTATCTGGCAGCCGAAGCTCATCCAGATTTTCTTCGTCGACATCTCACGTTGGCCGCCCATGGGAGATTCTTAAGAGTTGACCACTGGAATCTCGACGTTCGAAGGGTATTGGCCCGTATGATAGACGCGCTCGAAAGGAAAGCCGCAACCTAGCAGTTTTTTAAGCTCGTCAAAGTTTCACTCCTTCGGTACTCGTTGCATTTTCAGCTTCGCGTTCGCAGAAAAAACACATTCAGGTTGCTCGTAAGATCGATTTTGAATCTTGCAAGGATTTGGCTACGTAGCTTGAGAAAGCTTCCGCGAGTCGCCGGGTGATGGGGCCGCGCACATGCGGGAGTTCACGCGCTTCGATTTGGGAAACAGGTTGGACTTCCCGTGTTGTCGAGGTGATGAAGACTTCATCGGCAGCCAGAAGATCTTGAAGCGTCAAAGGAGTTTCCCTGAGGCGCAACCCAACTTCGCCCGCGATTTCCAGCAGCACGCTTCGCGTGACCCCTGAAAGGCACCCTGATGACAGGGGCGGTGTCGCCACTTCCTCGCCTCGCACGCAAAAAATATTCGCCGCCGTGCACTCCGCCACTTCGCCGCGCTCGTTGAGCAGAATCACTTCGTCAAAAGCGCGGCGCAACGTTTGGTCGAGGGACCAGACGTTTCCGAGCCAGGATGTCACTTTCACTCCCGCGAGCGGACTTGCAGCATAACGGCCGTGCTCGGCGACCGCCAGGCGCGCAACTCCTTTGCGTTGCAACAGATCAGCGGTGTAAATGATCGAATCCACATTGGGCATGGGCTCGTCGCTTACCCAGTAACCGATCTGGTTGTAAATAAAATAGATCCGCGCGCACCCTTGGTCGACATGGTTGGCTTCAATCAAATCGAAAAGCCGCTGCTGGGTGGTTTCAGCTTTGTACTCCAGCGGAAGCTTAATGCGCTCCGCGTCGGTCGAAAGGCGCTTCCAATGACGGTCGAAGGCAAAAGGATGACCGTCATAAATCCGTATCGTTGTAAACAGCCCCCAGCCGTTCAAAAGTCCCGCTTGCCCCGGCGAGAGGCGCACCTTTTCCAGCGGGATGATATGGTCGTTATGACAAGCGTATTTGTGTAACATGGTGTCCTAACCTGCTATGGCGTTGGTTCCCGTATGTGAGCACAATATTGATCTCTTAGCCGGGGAAGTGTCAAGTAAGGCTGGAGAGTTCTTTCCCGGCAGTGTAGTTGAGCTCCAATTCATAAGCTTCCGGATTTGTGCCGATCTATCATTTTACATTCCTTGCGAGCTTATACTATGTTTCAGGATTAACGGTGAATGAATAAGAACTCCAGCATGTCTCATAGGTCTGGTTTTTCAACTGTCGGAGAGCCGGGAATGAAGATCGGGGTGATTTCAGACACGCATGGGTACGTTGATCCGCAACTGGTGAAAGTCCTGGCGGGCGTTGACGCCATTCTCCACGCCGGAGACGTCGGGACGGAAGCGGTCCTGAACGATCTGGAGTGCCTGGCCAGAGTATACGCGGTCCGAGGGAATGTAGACCCGGCTGAGATAAGTTTGCCTCCTTCCTTAGCCGTGCAGTTTCAGAATCTCCGCGTTGAGCTCCAGCACCAGTTATCGATACCGCAGCAAGAACTGGAGAACTGGGCGGATGGTGCATTGCTCCAGAGGCTGAATCCGGAGCGGTGCGCCCAATTCCTCAAGAGTTTTGATCCTGCCACCGAGGTGGTAGTATTTGGACATAGCCATTGTCCTTGCTTGTTCACCATCGGGCATCGACTGTTTTTCAACCCGGGCAGTTCCGGGGCCAGAAGGTTTCGCTTGCCCCGCTGTTGTGGGATACTTGAGCTCTTCCCTCGCGGTGTCCGAGGGTCGATAATAGGGCTGGAGGGGCAAAACGAGAATCTGCCAAAGAGTATCTGGTTGCCCCTTGGAGAGTACGGCTTATGTCCAAGCTGAAGAAAATCAAACGAGTCTTGGAGATCACGGCGACAGTGATCGCTGTCGCCATTGTGGTGATCGAAAAATTCGAGAAAGCTTAACGTCAAGGGAAGCCTCTGGTGGCAAAAGACTCGGAACCAACGTTACAGTTTGGCCGGCGCGGAGCTGCTCAGATGCTCCGCAGCCCGGAGGAGTCTCCCAACCGTTCGTTGCCGTCCCAGCAGCGCCATGACCTCAAACAAGCCCGGCGCAACCGCCTGCCCGGTCAGAGCAACCCGAGCCGCGTTGATCAGTAAGCCCGCCTTGATTCCTTTTTCTTCCGCCAACTTTCTTAGACATTCTTCGGTCTGCGCGATATCGAATGCTTCCACGCTTTCAAGCCTTTCGGCCAGTTGCCGGAGAAGATCGTGAAGGGCGGGATCTTTCCAGAATTTTTTCCGGGCATCGGCGGCATATTCAAAATCGTCGCTAAAGAATGCACGGCCACCCTGCGAGAAATCCTTCAACGTGCGGGCGCGCGTCTGGAGCAGGGCCACGGTTTTCTGGAAGGACTCGCCCGGCAAAAACGTTGCGGCTTGAACGCCCGCCGCCTCCAATTCGGCTTCGACTAAGGGCTGCAGACGGTCCAGGCTAAGGCTCCGCAGGTATTGGCTGTTCATCCAGGCAAGCTTTTCAGGATCAAAGACCGCGTTAGATTTGGACACGGCCGCGAGATCGAACTCACGGACCATTGCTTCGGGAGGAAAAATTTCTTCCCCGCCTGGGGGCGTCCACCCCAGCAGGGCAAGAAAGTTGACGAGAGCTTCAGGGAGGATGCCCTGGTCACGATAGGCGCCGACGGAAGTTGCGCCGTGGCGCTTGGAGAGCCGCTGGCGGTCCGGGCCAAGAATTAAGGGCAGATGGGCAAAAACGGGCGTATTCGCGCCGAGAGCGTTATACACGAGAATTTGCTTCGGGGTGTTGGAAAGGTGGTCAGCGCCGCGAATGACGTGGGTGATGAGCATGTCCACGTCGTCGGCTACAACGCTCAAGTGGTAAGTCGGCTGGCCGTCCGAGCGCAGCAGGACGAAGTCTTCGATTTCCTGATTTTCCACCTTAATGGCGCCGAAAACCCGGTCCTCGAAGCTTGTTTCTCCAGTCTCGGGAACACGGAAGCGGAGCACGTAAGGGATTTTTTCAGCGAGCCGTTTTTGCCGTTCCGGCTCGGGGAGATTTCGGCACGTTCGGTCGTATTTCCAGGGGCGGCCGGAACCGACGCGGGAGCGCTTCAACTGAAGCTCTTCGGGAGTGCAGAAACAGGGATAGGCGTGGCCCACACGTTCAAGCTCGCGGGCCACAGCGCGGTAGCGGTCCAGGCGGTCGGACTGATGGAACGGTCCTTCGTCCCAGTTGAGCCCTAGCCACTTGAGGCTATCCAGGATGGCCGCCGTGAGCTCGGGCTTGGAGCGGTCGGCGTCGGTATCTTCAATCCTCAGGATAAAAGTGCCTTCTTGATGCCGCGCAAACAGCCAGTTGTAAAGCGCAGTGCGTGCCCCTCCGACGTGGAGATAACCGGTGGGCGAGGGTGCAAATCGAACACGAATCTCAGCCATAATTCATTGGTGAGCGATGGCAGCCCAGTCATTCATATCGAGCCGCCGTCGCCCAGTCAAATCATCCATCCTAAGCGATTTCGAGAGAGAACGCGAGTGGAACCGGCGCCGCGCGGGATCCCTCCCAATGCCGAAACTTGAACATGATGCTTCAATTGCTCTTGAACCGTCCGGGAGAGTAGGTTTCCAGAGGAAAAGAGGAAGAACCGGTCAGAAGCAGTTCGGAAATCAACTTGGCCGTCACGGGCGCCAGCAGAATTCCATTGCGGAAATGGCCGGTGGCAAAGACCAGGTTCTTCGGTTCTCCATAGCCCAGAATGGGGTAATGATCTTTTGTGTCGGGCCTCAGGCCGGACCACGCGCGGCGAAACGCAGCCTTCTTGAGCAAAGGAGCGATGCGGGAAACCCCCTGCATGATGGATTCAAGTCCCTCCGCCGTGACGGCTTTTTCGTAACCGATGTATTCCGCCGTCGTTCCCGCGACCACCGTTCTGCCGCCGCGAGGAACAACGTAATGAATCCCGGAGCGGACGACGCAGGGCAATTCCTCGCGGGTCTCAAACTCAATCATCTGGCCGTGGCAGGGTTCCATTTCTAAATTCAGCCCCAAAGTGGCCGCCAAGGCCTTGGACCAGCATCCCGCAGCCAGCACAAAGTTGTGGGCGGAAAATGTCAAAGCACTACCTTTCTGATCCGCCGTTGCCTGGACACTTTCCACGCGGCCGCCCTGAACCTCAAAGGTTGTTGCGGTGGTTTTCCAATGGAACTCCACGCCCGCCTTCTCACCGGCTTTAATTAGGGCGTGAGCCAGCCGCACGTTATCCAGCCAGTGATCTCCGTCAACCAGGAGAGCGAGCTTGATTTGGGGTGAAAGACCCGCGACGCGCTTCCGAGCCATCTCGCCCGTCAGACGCTCGAGAGGCAAGCCCAATCGGGTTTGATTCGTGTAAATGTGATCGAGTTCTTCACACTCGTGCTCGTCGATGGCGACGAGGAGTGTGCCGTCGCGCCGGTAATTCACGCGCTCTCCGCTCAAATCCTCGACCTCCGTGACGAAGTCCTGGTAAAGGTCGCGACTGGCCGTGCAAAGCTCGAAGAAAGGATCAGGTTCGAGCATTTCGCCTTGCGGGGCGATCATGCCGGCCGCGGCCCCGCTGGCTTCCGCACCGGGTTCCGCGCGGTCAATCACTGAAACCTTCACTCCGGATCGCGCGAGGCGCAGGGCAATCGCGCTGCCGATAATTCCGCCGCCTATAATCACCACATCTGCTGTCTTTGTTGAACTTAGCGTTTGCGCCATTCGTACTGTTCTTCCTCCATTCCACCGCCCCAGCGGGCTGAAAATTGCAAATCAATGCATCAAGCCATTTAAGAGTGTAACTCTTCATTCGAAATAACGCGGCATTCAAAGTGGCGGCTTCATGACCGGGAGGCAGATCCGGAAGGGAAGAGGCATGCCTTCGTAAAGCGCATCGCGTTTAGCTTCGTTTTCGGTTCGTTTTTTTAACCATCCTTTATTTTCAACAACTTGGCTAGCTTCGTTTTAGCTTCGTTTTCGGTTCGTTTTGCCCGTTTTCGAAACGCCTACCCTTTGTTTTCAACAACTTCCTAGCTTCGTTTGGCCAAAAAAAGAATTCTTTTTTTTCTGCATTTTTGCGCGATCTTGAGTCTATCTCATTCATTGTTAGCGATTTATCTGTATTCCAAGGCTCGCATAATCGCTTGTACATTTCCCGTTCCACGTTTACGCCATCGCGTAAGTGCCCGAATATCAATCAATTGCTGCCAGCAGTTTTTGCCACCCCTCCGCAAACCATTGCGGGCCATCTATCATCGCACGCCAAGAGCCACTTCCTCGCGGCCTGGGGGTTGTAGGGACGCCCCGGCAGCGCGTCTGAGACGTTCCAGCGGAATGTCTCTACGGGGACAGCAGAACCATTGGGCACACCACAGGCGGCGGTGGTGACACCGCCGCTACAGCGCCCAAAAGAAGACTAGCACGATAGCCGATGAGTGTCAAGAACATTCTGCAGCGGAGCGCGGGCGGCGGTTCATCCCGGCTACCGGGAACACAATTCCAAGCGTGGCGCCTCCAGCGCCTTTTCCGAACGTAAGAACTTTATTCCCGCCTTGAATTCCGAGTTCCTGATTCACCGATCACCAATTACAGATTTCAAATTGCAGATGCCTATGCATCAACTACTAAGAAGTCGTAACTTGTAATTTGCGATTTATTTTTCCCAGCCCCCGCCCTCTGACGCGTGAGTTCGATTGCATTTCACCCGCCTGGGATGTATACAGTTGGGGTTTTTAGTTTTGCCGTGGCCGGTTCCCGTACACATTGCGGAAAACGCAATGCGCCAGCCCGCTATGCCAGTTGGCGAAACTAGGGGCGATTCACGAATCGCCCGGGCGAGGGATTCGGCGAATGCTCCAGGGGGCAATTCATGAATTGCCCCTACGATCAAAATGGATCTTGGTTTGGTAGGGACGCCTCGCTGAGACGTCTTTGGAAGGCTGGAACCGGCAGCCTCAGGCAGCGGCAAGAGCGTTTTGCTGCGTTCGAGGTCATCGGATTGAGAGGAGGGTCAGATGAACAGGCGAACCTTTTTGGCGGCGGTGACTGTTGGTAGCCAGACGGCAGGAAAACTAGTCGCCGGGGACGACGCGGCCAGCCGCCCGCAAAGCCCTGCGCCCCGGTCCGAGTCCCTGCAGCCGGACCTGTACCGTCGCAGGATGTGGTATGCCGGCGGGCCGAACGCTTCCGACTCGAACGCTGGAACGGCGCAGCGGCCGGTGAAGACCGTCGCGAAAGCGGTTTCGCTTGCCAGGCCTGGAGACGTGGTGATTTTTGCGCCCGGAGTTTATCCCTGCCTGAGTGTGAAAGTTCCGGATGGCGCCGAGGACCTGCCGATTATTCTGCGGTCGGACGGCAGGGGAAAGGCCATTTTCATAAACGACGGCACGCAAGAGCTTCTGCTGCCGGGATGGTACAACACGATCGACGGCCTGGAGTTTCACATGACTTCCAGCCAGCCCAAAGGGCACGCAATCCAAATCGAGCGGAAGCGGCACGTCATCATCCGCAATTGCCGTTTTTACGCCTGCCGGATGGGCGTGATCGCATTCAGCACGCACTATCTGCGCATTACGAATTGCGAGATGGCTTACTCGGGAGTCTGCGGGATTGACCTTGTCGGATCTGGAAGGGACATCCATGGCCAGTGGGACCCGGCAGACGAAAACAGATACGTGGAAATCCGGAACTGCTATCTGCATGACGCCGGATGGGGCGTTGCCGGCACCGAAGGACACGGGATCAACGTCGCCGGGGCGATGGAATTCCTCTCGATTGAGAATTGCCAGATCGACAACAATTCCGGCGACGGCATCCTCTATGAGGACTGGGCCATCCACGCCACAGCGCGGTACAACGTGATTCGAGGGACGGGAATTGCCGCCGTCTGGATCGACAACGCCACGATGAACATTTTTGAGAGCAATTACCTGGAAGCCAATAACGTGGCGGTCTGGCTCTCCGGGGAAGAGAGCAGCAACAGGCACCTGGACGACTTTATCGCCATCCGCAACAACATTATCGTCCACAACGACTGGTCCGCCATCAGCCCCTCTGTTTACGGAAGGCAGACATTACTTATAACTTCTAATACTCGCGACGTCTATTTTGACAACAACACCGTGGCGTTCAACAACAGCAAGCGGGTGGTCGGCTTTGAGAACCGTCCCCCCTGGAACCAACTCACCAGTATTTGGTTCCGTAACAATATATTCTGGGAGAATACCGGACCGGTGGGCGCCGATCCTGGCCTGGACATTAACCAGTTTCACTTTGTGAACAACCTTTGGGATAAACCGTACCCGGGGGATCGGGAAGCCAAAGTCGGGAACCCGCTTTTTGTTGATCCGAACGCGCACAACCCGGAGGGTTACAAGCTTCAGGCCGGCTCCGCCGCCCGAGGCCAGGGCATGCTCCTTTATGAGAACCCGGTGGACTTCTGGAACGGCTTCCGGCCGCATCTGTCAAAGAGCAAAAAGTATGACATCGGCGCCCATCAATATGGGACGAGAGGCGCTGCGCACATCGGGCTGGATCTCGCTACGTTCCCGTATGAAGTGCCACCCTTCAAGCTGCAATTCAAAGCCAAACCGAAGTTATAATGCGCTCTGAGTCAACTTTGATTGCCTGCTCGTGCGGGGTTGGCCTGCTGGCGGCAAGCATTGATTTCTACGGTTGTTTCCAAACCGATTTTCTGAAACCTTGGTGGCGCACACCGGCATCCAAGAGTTGTGGGCAGCCTTCGACTCCGCTACTTGAATCTGCTGATGGCCTTGCTTGTCGCCATCACCTTGAGCCTTCCGGTTCGCACGGAGGTGTGCGGCGCAGTTCCCATCAACCCGGTTTACGCGCAATCGAGGCAGGCTCAGGCGCGTTCCGACCGGGGCGCGATTCCAGGTCCGGCTCATACGCCGCTATGCCAATTGCGAATCCGTGGGTTCGTTGCAAGTGTTCCTGAACCACCCCAGCATTCACTCAGGTGGACATCAGCGCCGCTCGAAAGGCTTGCGATTTATTTGCTGCCTCCCACTCGAACGGCGGCAATGCACGTGATCGCGATCTCTCCACCAGGCGCTTCCCCGCCACTGTTAACCGTCCTGCGACTCTGATCTTTATCCCGAATTCCGACCTCAAACCGTACTGCCCTTGCGGTTCACGCCGGCGCGTATAGGGGGCTGCATTTAGGGAGTGCGGCAACGGGTGTTCCGGGGATTTCAAGCACAAGTTTGAATCAAAAAATTAAAAAGATCGGAGATACCATGATTAGTAAGTACGCTGAAAGCAATTGCAAGAACTCTGGGCCGCTTGGCCGGCGCCGAAGGTTGTTTGCCGCTGTGCTGCTGCTGTTCGCTGGTGCGTGGCTGACGCAGCCGCGAACCGGCGCGGCGCAGGGCAGAAATTCCACTCTGGACGCTATCGCGGCGGAGTTTCCTTATCAATACCTGCCACAAAACCTTCCCAGCGCCAGCCTGGCCCGATACTATCCTCAAACGTGGACGACCTACGCTTCAAACCAGGGACGAAACGCCGTTTTCGCCCTGATGGAAGGCGCACCTTCCGCTTTGCGCGAAGGCGTGCGCTGGCAGTTTGCCGGGGCGGGCGCCATCCCGCTGGATGGCCCTCCTATCGACAATAACGTCGTCACCACGGCCTACGGAGTGGGAATGCCGGTGGGCGTTTCCGTAGTGAAAGGAATAACCTACGTGGGCAGCGATAACGGCTACACCTACGCGCTGAACGCCGTCACGGGCAAGCTGATCTGGGCGCATTACGGCTGGAACATGAGCATGAGCAATCCGTTGGTGGTTGACGGCCGAGTGTATGTTTCAACAGGCAGCGCCTACTTCAACTATGCCAACACCATGCTTTATGTGGAGGGAAAGCGTCCGACACGCGGCCCCGGGCTCAATTCCATGTATGCGCTCGACGCCCGAACCGGAAAGGAAATCTGGGTCTACCATTTCCCCGGCGAGGCCATGCCGACCGCCGCGTATGAAAACGGCTTCCTCTATATCGGAACCGGCGATGGCCACGTCTACAAGCTGAATGCCGCGACCGGCAAGCCCGCTTGGATTTCCGACATCGTGTCATTCGTCAGCATGTCGTCTCCCGTGCTGGACAACAAATACCTGTTTGTTGGAGGCACCCATCCGAACTTCTTTTACGCTTTGGACAGAAAAACCGGCAAGGTGGCGTGGAAGACGACGCTGCCAAAGCTGGTGGCAACAGGAATGGGCGACGCCACGCCCGCCTACCAGGATGGCATCGTGGTCCAGGAAGCGACCGTCCAGACGGGCAATCCGCAGAAACCGGTGGCCAACGTTCTGCTGGCGCTCGATGCAAACACTGGCAAGATCATCTGGAAGCACCGGTTCGGTAAAGGCCCCGTGCCGCCGGCTATGAAAACAGCTACGCCGATGATCGCCGAGGGCAAGGTGTTTGAAGGCAGCCCGGTGACCGGTAACTACTATGCCTTCGACCTGAAGACCGGCTGCGAACTCTGGAGGGTTCATCTTGGAGCTCAAATCCGGGCCGGTGGGGCACTGGCGAATGGCATCGTTTATGTACCGTACAAAGCCGGCGATATTGCTGCTATCCGGATTGCAGACGGGACTCTGATCGGCAACAAACATATCGGCGGAGCGTTTGGCCCGTCGTCGCCCGTCATCGTGGGCGGAACACTCTACGTCACCAACATTTTCGGCTACGTTCTGGCGATACCGATCTCTGATATTCCCGGACCGGTAAGGACCGTGCAGCAAAGAGCACCCGCCCGCTAATTTTGCGCTGCGGGAGAAAGTGAAACGCTGCGGCTGCTGCCTTGCCGGGCGCGAGTGGCGATGCGGACACCATCCCCTACAAAGGAATGCTCGACGCACGCAGTCGGTAAAGACGCGGACATAAGCAAAGGCGGCATAGGCTGCGCCTTTATGCTGAAGATCGTGATTGCCGCTGCATGAACCAATTCGCCAGGAAAAGCAGCCCGATCAGGAACGCCGGCCCGCTGGTAATGAGATAGGCCGGAGGACGGAATCTCCACATGGAGAGCACGCCGAGGGCAATGAATCCCGCACCGCCCAGCCACTCCCATTTCCAGGCGAAGATGAGAACAATGACAATCAAATAGGTGGGAACAAGGTGGATCGCGAAGGCAAGAAGCTGCTTTTCGAGGGGCAGGTTCATGCTGAATACGTCGAGGGCGAAGAGACTGATGAACAGCGCGAACGCTATGCCTAACGCCCGCGGAGCCCAGTATAGCAACCGCTTTTGAGTGGGGGCCATGGGAATCCTCCTGTGGCCGGTTTTTTGTAGCAACAGGATGCCGGGAACCGGTAAAAAGCGCAGTGATGACGCTCACGCAACTCTGTGAGCCCCGGAAAGGATTAAAGGACGGTGGCCACTGCATGAAGAATTGACTATGACCTGGCGACGCGGTCGGTAATGTACAGTATGCGATCCCAATCGGCGTCGGCGGTGACCATGTCACTGACGCCGAGGATGAAGTGGCTCTCGCCGCTGTAACGCTCGAGGATCTGATCGATGGAGCGCCGGAACTCGTCGTCGGTGGTGCTGGGCGGGCAGAGCAGGGTGGAAGGAATGCCGCCCCAAATCGTGATCTTGTCATTGAAGTCGGCGCGGAATTCTTCCAGGCGCACGCTGGTCATCGGATAAGGACAGATGGAATCCGCTATATCGAACCCGGCGCGCACCAGCAGCGGCAGCAGTCGCCGGTTCTCGCCGTCCGGGTGGGTCATCAGGTACTTGCTTTTCTGGTGCAGGACTTCGGTGTAATCCCGCAGAGCCGGAAGGATGTGCTTTTCAAAGAAAGGAGGGTAGGTGATTGAGTCGTCGTAGTTGGAACCGAGAAAGATGACCTCGGCGGGAGAGTCGGCTCCGATTTGCTTGATTTGCCGGTAGAAGGGCTCGATTTCGGCGGCCAGGCGTTCGACTTTTTCCGGGTAATCGTACATGGCGAAGAAGAACTGTTCGATGGTCATCAGCTCTTTCATGATGTGATGAACGGGGCAGGCCGGTCCCAGCAGAAAAGCGACGGCAACGCCGCGTTCTCCGACCTCCCGGCGGCGCGCGAGATAGCCATCGAAATACGGCTCGACTTTGAGATGAGAAAAGATATGGCCCACCACGTCAAAATCGCGCGGCTCGCGGATGGCGTGCCCGGTGATCCAGGGCATCGATGCGCCCGCGTCGAGCATTTCCTCGGTCAGCACGAATTCCGTACGGATGGAGCCCACGGGCGTGTGATATTCCACGGTGGTTTCCTCGCCGCGCCGGGTCACACGACGGTCAACATCCTGAAGCGTGACACGGTAAGGAAAAACCGGAAAATGAAAGATACCAAGCGCGCGATCGACCATGGCCTCAGGATTCGAGCGGTCGGTGAAATCGGGCACGGAGGAGTAGCAGCCCACGTCCAGCCGCTCGGTGATCTCGGTGAGCGTTAGGGACCGAAGCTCGGCGGGCAGGGTTCCGTGACGCAAACGGACACGATGCCAGAATTCCAGGCGCGGCATCCACGGCAGCCGGTCAGGCACTTCGCCACGGATCGCCGCCAAACAGCGTTCGCGATGGGTCATCATGGCCTTTCCTCGGGGCAGGAAGGCTACTATAAATCCTTAAGACCCGGGGGTCAAATGCGGATTGACCATGGCGCATGGGCCCGCGGGCGCACGCGCCATTCTTTTGCCAAAGACAAGCGGCCGGCGAGGACAGCGCCCCTGTATTGAGGCTGGATGGGCTGGACAACGGAAAAGCGCACGTGGGAATCCAAACAGCATAGACAGTGCTCTGGGCGTGAGGTACCATCGAAGGAAGGTGAAACAGATGCGCAGCATTCTAGCTTCAATCATCGCCGTGCTGGCGGGGCCGGTGCTCATGGGAGCCGCCGCGAATCCGAAGCCCGCGATTCCCGTCGGAACAAGAATTGACGTGCAAATGATTTCGGCGCTCAGTTCTTCGGCGAACCGTTCCGGGGACGGCTTCACGGCACAAGTGCAGGACCCGATTTTCGTCGGTGGCGAGGAACTGATTCCCGCGGGCAGTACGTTGCGCGGACATGTGACCTTTGTCAAGCCTCCCGGGCGGGTAAAAGGCAAGGCCGAAATGCGCCTGGTGGGCGACAACATCGTGACTAAGGACGGCCACGAATACGCCTTTACCGCGCAACTGACCAACAGCAACGAGTCAGACGTGAAAGTGAATGGCAGTGAAGGAACGATTGAAGGGCCGGGCAAGAGCAAGAAACAGGCAGCGAAAGAAAGCGGCGTCGGCGCCGCCGTGGGAGCGGGCGCGGGAGCCATTGCCGCGGGAGGCACGGGCGCGCTTTATGGTCTGGGCATCGGAGCGCTCGGCGGTTTGATCCACACCCTGGCCAAGCACCACAAGAATGTTGTGATCAACTCCGGCACGCAGTTGGTTTTTGTGCTGACTTCGCCCGGGACTGCGACCAAGGTAACTCCTTCGAACGCGGCTGCCGCACCCTTCGTCTGTACTACCTGCGACTGAGCGGCAGCGTTTCGAAAATCGCGAACCTTGGTTGCTGAAATCCAACCAGAGGGCGGAGAACTATTTCCTTTCCGCCAGCAGCAAAGAGCCACATCTTATCAGTCCAACTCGCCGGGACGCATACGGCGTGCGCCCCGGCGTTTCCGCTAACGGTGTGGACCCCTTCCGTGGTTCCCACCTCCACCCCTCTCTGGGCGCGAAGGCTGGGCAGGCCGCTCCGGCGCGGCACGACGTGCGAACTGGCGCGCTTCCGGCGGACGCCCACGGTTTGGAGCGGGTCGGTACGAGCTTGGCGCCTCACGCCTGTACGCTGGCGGTTGGGGCCTGTTCTGTTGAGGAGCGGGACGCTCCACGCGGCCACGGGGCGACGAATACCGTGGCGCGTTAACCGCCGGGGCTCTTTCAACCCGAGCAGGAGCAGAATACTGAGTCCTGCCGCCGCGGAATGCTGTGCGAGGCGGTTCCCGGTAAGGAGCGCCGGCGCTGCTGGCGCGCACAACCTGGTTTCCTCTGAACATTCCCGGCCTTGGCGTCGCAGCGATGGCAGGACGGCCGCGATTCATGGTCGCTCGCTGCACGGGGTTTGCTCGGGCAAAACGTTCCTGCTCCATCTGCTGGCCAACCGGCCCGAAGCGCCTGTACCTGGCGGCGGCCAACTGAGCAGGCGTGGGGCGAGCATTGATGCCTCCCGGGCCGCCATTGTAGCTGATGCGAGTGCCGCGAACATTCCTTATATTCTGGTAATAAACGTTTGTTATGTTAGTGGTTCGGATGTTATTCACCGCGCGATTGTAAAAGAACCTGTCGTGGTTCCAGTAGCCGCCGCGATAGCCGAAACCCGGGTAACCAAACCCGTAGTCAATTCCCCCGTAGTAGCCCACTAATGTTCCCCAGTAGCCCGGGTGCCAGTAATACAGGCCACCGCCGAAGCCCCAATAGCCCGGAGTCCATAAAGCGCCCACGAAAGGCGCAGCCACCCAGGTGCCGGGGACCCAATAGTATCCATAAGCCGGGTCCCACGCCCAATATCCGGGCGTCCAGATATAGCCGGGGCCCGGGCAGGGAGGTTGAACGTAAACGGGCAGTGCCGGCGGACCGAAGCTGACCGACACGCCTATAGCCACCGCCGCAGAGGATGATGCCGGCACAACCAGCATCACCAGAAAAAGCAGAAACGGTATAACAGCGCACGCGGCGATCCGCGCTCGCAACCGGCCCGCGTGCCTTACCTTCAAGGGTGCGATTGTACGCTCCGCTGACGCGGGTGCGCCTTCCTCCGGTCTGGTCTTGGAAAGCTCGGTGCAGGGCGATCCGCTTTCCCAGGTTCTGCGTCTACAACAACCAATGCTGAATTCGTCTTCTTCTCTCATCGATGCACCTCCGTAACTCCATTCCACGTCCCGAAATTCAGATGGGAGTCCAAATCCGTGTCCGCCTCATTAAAACCCCATTGTGGCTGAGCCGCGAGCATAGATCCCGGTCTCCTTCGTCTCCGCTGCATGGCGCGCGTGTTCTTGTTTTTCGCGCATTCGCTGCCGAGGCTACAGCGATTATACGCAACTTTTTGCCCGTTATGCCGTTATCCGATAAGCCTTGTATTATCTGATTGTTGGTGGTTGGGTAGAAGGTCGGACTTTCTTCAGGAAGCTCACAAAATTGGCCGGTAGTGGGTAAAAATTACAAGGCGGCGAAGATACAAGTCAAAAACTGGCGGATTTGATTTGCGGCCCGACTTTTTCGGTTCTTTCCGGGTTTATATAATCTTGAGACGTCTGGGCACAGCGTGAAGACCGCTCAAGGTGGATGCCTAGGTTTGCTGAACTGCAGGGAAGATCATCGCGCGAGCACGGCTGTGAGATGGACAGAGCGAATGGGCCTTGCTGCGGGAGACGGTTGGGCGGAAAATGAAGATGTGTGATGCGCGCCTTTTGTCGGTCAGTGGGAGGCGGTGAGATTGCGAGATCAGCGTTTTCACTCGAAGGCAGGCAACCACGATGGCAAAGCAAAGTATTTGCACGGTTTTTACAGGTTGCGCGAAACCTGCCCATTAAGACTTGCGTCAAAGAGTTATGAAGAGTGAAGGAGATGGACAGTCGAGACAGAAAAGGCTGGCGGATTACGGTTAGGGGCGGTTTTTCTGGGCACCGGAAGCGACTGCGGGAAAGAAGCTTACTCAACAAGATGTTTCAGAAAACTTAGCTGCGCGGGGGGTCATGATGTCCAAACATGCATTGAGATTAGCCGTCGTTGTAGCGAGCGGGGTGCTTTTGTTTGGTGCGGGCCGCCTGGCGGCCACTCCGCAAGCAAGCGGGGCGATCAGTGACAGCGCCATCACCACTGCTATCCAGGCCAAACTGTTCGAGGACCCTGTGCTTAAGACGCAGGACATCCACGTTTCAACCCAGCAAGGTGTTGTGACGCTGACGGGTACGGTTCAGACCGAGTTGCAGCGAGCGGCCGTCGACCGCATCGCCAGCACCCAACCGGGTGTGGTGAAGGTGATTGACAGCCTCAGCGTTGGGGAAACGGCTCCCGATACGAATTCGGGTAGCGCTCAAATGCAATACCCCGCTCCAGCTGAATCCGACACACAAAATTCTTTTTCGACCGCTGGCGTCTCACAAAACCAGGTGGTCCCTCCCACGTTGACATTGCCTGCGGGTACTCTGATAACCGTGCGCTTAACGCAAGAATTGTCAAGCAACCGCAACCAGCCGGGTGACACTTTTACGGCGACGCTCGCGGAACCGCTGGTCGTGAACGGCTGGGTTGTGATGCGGCGCGGCCAAACGGTGGTGGGCCATGTTGCCTTGGTCCGGAAGGGAGGCCGCGTCAAGGGCGTTTCCGAAATGGGATTGGAGTTGAACCAGATTACGCTGGTGAACGGGCAGCAACTGCCAATCCGCACAAGGCTGGTGGAAGCGAGCGCCGGTCCCTCCCATGGACGTGACATCGAAGCAGCGGGAACCACAACAGGTTTAGGCGCTATTATTGGCGCGATAGCCGGGGGCGGTGAGGGCGCGGGAATCGGCGCCGCGGCCGGCGCTGCCGCAGGGGTTGCCGGGGTGCTGCTGACGCGTGGCCGGCCCACCGTGATCATGCCAGAAACGCTTTTGACCTTCCGGTTGGAGTCCGGGCGTACTATCTCGACTGCAGAAAGCCAAGTGGCTTTTCGGCCGGTTAACCGGGAAGACTATCCACGAAACGAGCTTCAACACCGGCCGCAGCGTGTCATCGTTACTGCGCCAGGATATGGTTACCCGCCGCCCTACTGGGGCTACTACGGCGGGCCTTACTACCCTTACTATTTTGGTACAGGATTCTACGGGGGATATCCTGGCTGGGGATTCGGATACTACCGCGGTCCGGGTTTCTTCCGGGGTTTTAGAGACCGCGGGGACCGGGATTGGGGGCACGGACGCGGAGGGCGTGGGTTTCGGCATTGAGGGTTTGATTGGCGTCGGGTCAAATGGTGGCAAGCGAGCTTCCGGGCACGAGAAAGGCCAGGAGGTTCGCTTGCCGCTGCATTTATGGGCCAGACCAATGTGTGTGAGCGTTCCCTGGCGCGCCCGGAAAACTTCTTTGATCCATAACTGTCCTCCTGAGGCCCTTCGGTGTTGTGTTACGCCTGCGGGCTGTAGTATGTCACGCGTGCGAATGGGATTGAAGGCGAAGGCACAGTTTTCAGACCGTGGCTATCTTGTCACATGGGAAATGAAAATCGGAGGGCTCATGTCGCTGCGCCTCCCCTCCAATCGAGTTGAAGAACTGGCAAATGGTGTGCCCTTTGTCTTCCTGCCATAGACTCTTCAAGAGTTTTGAGTCGTGTCAAGACTTGCGCCCGAACGAACGCACTCCAACCAAGCTTGGGGTAAGAAGTTGCAGGCCGGCGATGTATTCTTGAGCGAAATTATGCGGGGATTTTTGAGGAAGGCTCTTCTCGGATTCAGGGACTTGGCGTTTGGGTAGAGGCGGAAGTCTCCTTGCTCCCACTGGTGAGCTGCCGATAAATGGCTGCCACAACTTCCGACTGAAGTTCCGGCGCATGCCAGTGATTATTTTGAAATGGGACCAAGTCATTTTCGATCTGCCGCTCGGTTTTCCCTTGTTGGACTCGAGACTGGACCTGGTTCAACAGCCATACGAGAAACTGGCGGAATTGTTCTACTTGCTGCCGGCCGCCGGGCTCACCGTGTCCGGGGACGAAAACGTCTACGTCCCAAGACTCAATCTGGTGAAGCGTGCTGATCCAATGACGGATATTTCCCGAGTTCATTCGCGGGATATATTCGTTTTGAAAAAGGTCGCCCAGGAAGAGAACTTTGGACTGGGGCAGATACACGACCGCATCACCGGGAGAAGCGTTATCTCCGACGTTGATCACTTTGATCTGCGGGTTGGGGATGGGAAGAGTCATTTTCTGATCAAAGGTTTTGTTGGGCGGGGTGGGGTGGATGCCCCGCATGCTTTCCTCGAGCCGCCAGTCATCTTCAATCCGCCCGGGGAGTTTGCTCCGGTAACGCTCCATCAGGGTTGCGGCCGCGGGAGTCGAGATAATGGTGGGCCTGAAATCTTCAAAGGCTTCGTTGCCCAGCATGGAATCCGGCGACGCGCTGGTATTGATGACAAAGCGCACTGGGATGTCGGTACGCTGGCGAATCTCGTAAAGCAGCGCTCGAGCGTTAAACGGCGTATTGGTGGTGTCAACTACCACAACGCCTTCGGGAGTGATAATGAAGCCCGCGTTTCCCGGGCGGCTGAAGTTCGGATCGCCTTCCTGCTCAAGAATATCTTCCGCGCGCCAGACAAAAACATTAGGCTTGATTTCGAGGATTTTGTAATGCCCGTCTTCCACAGGAAAGAGCGGCGGAGGAAGAATCAAGAGCAAAAAAGCCAGCAGAGCTAGAAAATACCCGAACGAAATGTTCAGATTGTTAGTGGATTCGGCACGCGCTGGTAGTGCGGCTGGCAACATGGTTGCTCCTGCCTTTTGAGGCCTTCGAGCGCCCGCCGATTCCGGATCTGAAGATGCCATTTCAGATGTCCAAATAAACTTGCGCACGCCAGCCCTCCCCGCATTTTTCCAAGCTGAGCTGATGGTAGGTTACGGCTTTAATCAGCAAGTTGGTCTGGTGTCGCGCTCGGTTAAATTTTTCACCCCAGGCCCGGCCTGAAGCGGCATGATCGTCGAGGGTCTTCAGTTCGAAATCGCGGAATAACCAGCGCTCGGCGTCATGAAGATACAATAGTTCGCTCAACCAGTTTACCAAAAGATTGACCGGATCGGAGCCGGTGACCTCAAAGAAAACTTCTTCCTTTGGTTCAACAGAGTCCTGGTCCACAATCAGATGGAACATGGCCCGCGCGGCGTTCTCAAAGGTTTCCTTGCGCGTGGAACCAAAAGCTTCAAATCCCACGTCCGCTGTATGCTCGAGAATACGAAAACCGGGCATGGTTTGCGACACGGCCCGGCAAGACGCCGGCCTGCTCCTTCTACGAGAATTGACTTGGCTTTCGCCCACGCTGGTACTGTGAGTTCACACCTTTATGATAACGGAGAGAATCGGCTGGGGGTAGCGGTTCGGCATAAGGCTGATAGGTTCGGGAGGAAAAAGAAACGGTTCACCGATTTTCAACTCGAAACATGGTCGGCGGACTGGCCGCATGGATTCGTCGTTTGGCTTGCGAATCCAGCCAGAAGGCTTGTTGAGCAATTTGGACGGGCGAGGTGACTGATGAACGGCGGGGTTCTGATGGGGCAATCATGTTGCAATTTCTGTGGTCAGGACTGGGAGATTGTTAATCCGTGATGATGAGCCGCGTTTGCAGGGAAAGGAAAAGGCCCGCCAGCGAGCGGCGGGCCTTGAGAAGGGATATTCTGAAAAAAGTTGCTTACCTCTTCTTTGCCTTTGGTTTCGCCTTTTTCTTGGCGGCCATAGACCTCCTTCACATCGCGTTAGTAAGCTTCGCGTCAGGTCAACATCTTGTGTCCCAACGCGCTTCTACCCACACTATATAGTGTTTAAGAAAGGCTTTGTCAAGAAAAATCTGCATCCTTGTCACAGATCGTCCGCGATGGGATGCCACGGTCGGAATTCCCGGACTACGTTGAATTCGCGCGCCTTATCACCGTCACTACTGCTCGTTATGTTTGACCACTTGCTAAATAGTCTGGTATTGTTAACATTTGTATTTCTTCAGGAACGAATCCTAAATACATGGCGAATGTCAAGGTTACCCTTCCTGACGGTACGAGCAAAGAATTCCCCCAAGGCGTGACGCCGCGCGAAGTGGCCCAGTCGATCGGACCGGGGCTTGCAAAAGCGGCGCTTGCGGCCAAGATTGATAGCCGTCTGGTGGATCTCTCTACTCCGATTGATGCCAGCGGAGCGTTGCAGTTGATTTCGCCGTCAACGCCCGAAGGCCTGATGATTTATCGCCACTCGTCGGCTCACCTTTTGGCCGCTGCGGTGCTTGAACTTTTTCCCGACGCACATCCGGGTATCGGACCTCCGACCGAGACCGGCTTTTTTTACGACTTTTACCGAGAAAAGCCCTTTACCGAAGACGACTTGGCGAAAATTGAGGCCAAGATGCGGGAGCTTGTCCAGGCCGACTTGCCTTTTGAGCGGATCTGTTTTTCGAAGGAAGAGGGGACAAAAGTTTTCGAGCAGATGGGAGAATTCCTGAAGTGCGAGCTGATTCAGGAAAAAGCGGAGCCGGTGTTTTCCGCGTATCGCACCGGCAAGTTTCTGGACTTTTGCCGCGGCCCGCACATCCCTTCCACCGGGCGGATCAAGGCCTTCAAGTTATTAAGCGTGGCGGGGGCGCATTGGAAGGGCGATGAGCACTCGCACCCTATGCAGCGCATCTACGGCACATCTTTCTTTACGCAGAAAGAACTGGATGATTTCCTTATCCGGATAGAGGAAGCCCAGAAACGTGACCACCGGCGGCTGGGCAAGGAATTGGATTTGTTCAGCATTCAAGATGAAGCCGGCCCGGGGCTGATATTCTGGCATCCGAAGGGCGCCATCATCCGTAAGGAAGTGGAAGATTTTCTCCGCGACGAACTGCTGCGGCAGGGGTACCAGTTGGTATATACTCCTCACGTGGCCCGGCTGGATTTGTGGAAGACCAGCGGCCACCTCGGGTTTTATCAGGAAAATATGTTTGCTCCGATTCAACTGGACGATGCGGAATACCAGTTGAAACCCATGAATTGCCCCTTCCACATCCTGATTTACAAGGATGCGCGGCGAAGTTACCGGGAGCTTCCGGTGCGACTCGCGGAGTTCGGGACAGTCTATCGCTATGAGCGTTCCGGCGTGATGCACGGATTGCTGCGGGTGCGGGGCTTTACGCAGGACGACGCGCACATTTTTGCCACGCCGGAAACCGTGGAAGCGGAGGTCGCCGCTTGTATTGATTTCGCGCTGTTGGTGCTGCGGACTTTCGGATTCGAAAAGTTTGAAGTCGAGCTTTCCACCTGGGACCCTGAGAACCGCGTGAAATATTCCGGTGAACCCGAGCTTTGGGAATTGGCGGAGCGCACGCTCGAATCGGCGCTGAAAGCGCGCGGCATGCCCTACAAGCGCATAGTCGGCGAGGCGGCATTTTACGGGCCCAAGATTGATATCAAGCTGGTGGACGCGCTGGGGCGCCTGTGGCAGCTTTCAACCGTGCAGTTCGACTTCTTCCTGCCGCAGCGGTTTGGGTTGGAATATGTGGGCGCGGACGGCCATTCACACCAGCCGATTATGGTGCACCGGGCGCTGCTTGGTTCCGTCGAGCGTTTCTTCGGCGTTCTGATTGAGCACTATGCGGGAGCTTTTCCTGTGTGGCTTTCGCCCGTGCAGGCGGTAGTTTTGCCGATTAGTGAGAAACATTTAGAATATGCGCGGAAAGTCACCGAGGAGCTGCGCCAGGCCAATATCCGGGTGCAGCTTGATGACCGGAACGAGAAACTCAATGCGCGGATCCGGGACGCTCAGCTTCAGCGGGTTCCTTTTATGCTGGTGGTCGGCGAACGAGAAATGTTGGCGGGAGGAGTGGCAGTCCGCCGGCGCGACACTGGCGATGCGGGTTTTCGGCCACTTGCCGAATTTAAGTCGTGGCTTCGAGAGCTTATCGACACGCGAGCCATTAAATGGTAAGCTCGACCTAGTGGCGGGAAGAGAGAAGACTTTCCTAAGAGTAAGAATACGGTTAACTTAATTACTATGGAGTGGTCCAGACGACCAGGAGGGCTAGTTTATCAGTAACCGATTTGTTCGCATCAACGAAAGGATTCGTGCCCGGGAAGTTCGGCTGATTGACGAAGAAGGCAACCAGCTGGGTGTGATGGCTCCGTTCGAAGCTTTGAAGATTGCCCGAGGGCATGGGCTTGATCTCGTAGAAGTCGCGCCGCAGGCAAACCCGCCTGTTTGCCGGATTATCAATTACGGAAAATATCTTTATCAACAGAGCAAGCGGGAGCATGAGGCTCGCAAGCATCAGAAAGCCGCAGGCCTGAAAGAAGTCAAGATGCGGCCGCGAATCTCCGTGCATGATTTTGAAACCAAGCGGAACCGGATCATTGAGTTCATGCAGGAGGGCGCGAAGGTCAAAGCCTCAATTACGTTCCGTGGACGTGAAAACGCCCACCGCGATCTCGGCTGGGAAATGATGAGGCGATTGACGGAAGAGTTGGCGGAGATAGGGCAGTTGGAGATCGGGCCGCGAATGGAAGGCCCCAATCTTTCGGCGATATTTTCTCCGAAAAAGCTGACGACCAAGTCGGCGCGACCGCCGCGTCCTGCCGCTCAAGACCAACAGCAACCGCATGTGCCGGTTCCACCTAAACCCGCGCCGGTTCCAGGAACTTCGGGAGGATAATTTGGCAAAAGCAAAGATGAAACTGAAAACTCACAGGGGTGCCGCCAAGCGGTTCAAGCTGACTGCCGGGGGCAAGGTTATCGGTGGACACGCGGGCGCGCGCCATATCTTGACTTCCAAGAGTCGCAAGCGTAAACGAAAACTGGGTACACAATCGGTCGTTTCTGACGTCGATGCCGTCCGTGTTAAATCCATGCTGCCCTACGGTCGCTAACCGGAACGAACCAAACGAGGCAGGCTCCGAAGCTGGGACTACCTGCTGACCGAGCATTTGCTTTATAATGGCGGTTTGGTTTGAGAGGTCCGTACCGGTTGGGTGCGGGAAGGCTAGCGGCTGGGTGCCTTCACCGCCCCGAAATCCACTGAAAGGAGTAAACCCATGCCAAGAGTCAAGCGCGGAACTGTGCGCCGCGCCCAACGCAAGAAGCTTTCAAAGCTCACCAAAGGCTACTTCCTCAAGAAGAGCAAACTTTATAAGTTCATGAAAGAGGCCGCGGACCGCGCGGGGCGTTTTGCCTACCGCGATCGCCGGCGCCGGAAAAGGGATTTCCGGAGGATTTGGATCGTGCGGATTGGTGCCGCCGCCCGGCAGAATGAACTGACCTATAGCCAGTTCATCCACGGCCTGAAAAAGCTCAGCATCGAGCTTGACCGCAAGGCTTTGGCTGAGATGGCTGCCCGCGACGCGGCTGCTTTCGCGGAACTGGCCGCCAGAGTGAAACAGGCAGGTTCAGAGCCAGCCGCGCCAGCGAAGGAGTAAGCGCGGGTGCGGGGGACATGAGAAGAACCTTTATAAGGCTCGCAGTATGCGTCGCTGCTGCCTTTGGTCTCACGATCATTGAGACGGTCGTTTTTCCTTGTTGGAACCGCCGGACTGGCTGATATACATTTTGTTTCCGGGAGAGTTTGTCGCTGAGAGCATTAATTGGCGTCCCGGGAGCGAAAATTTTGCGGGGGCCTTTTTAGTTGCCTTCGTGGTTACCACAATTTTTTATTTCACGGTGATCTTCGCGTTCGCCAGTTGGTTCCGGCAACGTCGCCGCGTGGCTCAGGACTCGGGCAGGAATTCCAAGTGACCATCGACGAAAAAGTCAGGAAAACGCTGAAAGAGCTGGAAGCAAAGACCCCGGACGAGGTTAACAACCTTTTCGCCGGGGTGATCGCAGCCGTGGAGTCTGAACGGCAAAAACTGGTTACTCGCGGCACCGCCGACGAAAGCGAACGCGAGCGGCTGGCCAAAGAGCTTCGAGACCGCTGGCTGGCCCGCAAGAGCGGAATCATTTCATCCATCGATGAGTGCTGGCTGAAGACTGCTCCGAAGGAACTCAAACCGGCTGTCGGACGAGCGTTCAACGAACTTCGCAAGGCTTCTGCCGTGCTTGAGACGAATGAGTTGCTGAAAGCCATCCCGCTCAAGCGCCGAGGCAAGCGTCAAGGCGAACTTATTTTTTCGGCTGATGCTGGAACGAGCAAGATGGGCGGGCGTGACCTGACATTGCCTGGCTACCGGCGGCCTCTCGGCTCGGTTCATCCTGTCACCCAGGTGATGCGCGAAATTGAGGACATTTTTCTGGGGCTTGGTTTTTCGATTGAGTCGGGTCCGGAGATTGAGTCTGTCTATTACAATTTTGAGGCTTTGAATATTCCTGAAAGCCACCCGGCGCGGGATGACTGGGACACCCTTTACGTTAATTCCCAGGTTCTCCTGCGCACCCACACATCTCCTGTGCAGATCCGGGCTATGGAGAAACACGGTGCGCCCCTTTATATCATCTGTCCGGGCAAGTGTTACCGGCACGACAACCCGGACTCTACACATGCCACCATGTTTCACCAGGTCGAGGGGCTGGCGGTGGATACGGATATCAGTTTTGCGGACTTGAAGGGTACACTCGACTTCTTTGCCCGGAAGTTTTTTGGGGAGAAAATCCGCACCAATTTTTTCCCGAGTTTTTTCCCCTTCACTGAGCCCAGTGGTGATTTGGCGATCAGTTGCGTCTTTTGTGAAGGGAAAGGGTGCCGTGTGTGCAAGGAGAGCGGTTGGGTGGAGGTGATGGGATGTGGGATGGTGCACCCCGAAGTGCTCCGTCACGGCGGCATAGACCCGGGCCGTTATTCGGGCTGGGCGTTTGGGCTCGGCGTTGAGCGATTTGCGATGATGAAGTATGACATCAATGATATTCAACTTTTCCACCAAGGGGACGCGCGTTTCCTGGAACAGTTTTGATGCGTATGGGAAGGATTCATATTTCAGTCTAAGAAACTGACCTCGGGCGGCTGAGCGAGAGTTCTCCTCATGAGACTTTGCAGATGAAAGTTTCCCTGAACTGGCTTAAAGAATTTGTGGAGATTCCGGTGGAACCCCGGCGATTGAAGGCGGATCTTATCGGCGTGGGGCTTAATGTGGAATCCTTCGCGGAGGCTGGCGACGACTGTATTTTCGAGATCGAAGTGACTACCAATCGCCCGGATTGCCTGAGCCATTATGGAACTGCGCGGGAAATTGCAACGCTTTATCGCAGGCGGCTGAAGCGGCTGGAATTTAACCTTAGGGAAGCGGGCGCGCCCGCCTCGGGCGAAGCTTCGATTGAGATTCTTAATCCGGAACTCTGCACGCGCTATTGCGGTCGGGTAATCAAAGGCGTTGAAGTGAAGCCTTCGCCGGACTGGCTTAAGCAGCGCCTCGAAGCCATTGGCCAGCGGCCCATCAACAATGTTGCGGACATTACCAATTACGTGCTCATGGAACTTGGCCACCCGCTTCATGCTTTTGACCTTTCGCGGCTGGAGGATCACCGAATTGTGGTCAGGCGCGCCCAGGCGGGCGAACAACTTCGCACGCTCGACGGCGTGGACCGGACGCTTGGTTCCAATGACCTGGTTATCGCCGACGCGGTCAGGCCGGTGGCGCTAGCCGGCGTGATGGGCGGGGAGGATTCCGAAATCTCTTCGAGCACGCGAACGGTTTTGCTTGAGAGCGCGTGGTTTGAGCCGGTTTCCATCCGCCGAACCTCGAAGTTGCACGGCATGCACACCGAAGCGTCCCACCGGTTCGAGCGCGGCGCTGATATTGAAATGGCTCCCAGAGCGCTCGACCGCGCGGCCGGCCTGATTGTACAGCTTGCCGGAGGTGAAATCCTGCGCGGTGTGCTGGATGTCTACCCTGCTCCCCGCCCGCGCAACCCTATTGTGCTGCGGCGAAGCGAAGTACAAAGGATCATGGGGACGGAAGTTTCCTGGGAGGAAATCGAGCGTTCCCTCCGCGGTTTGGGTTTCGAGGTCGAAAGACGCGGGACTGACGGTTGGCGAGTCATGCCGCCTTCATTCCGCCTGGATGTGAGCAGCGAGATCGATTTGATTGAGGAGGCGGCGCGGCACTTTGGCTACAACCGCTTGCCCTCGCGGGTGAAGCCGGCGCCTCCGCGCATCATCGGTAGTCGGGCGAGAGAAGTTGAATTGAGGGTTTCGGACATCCTGGTGGAGATTGGCTACCGGGAAATTATTCCTTCGCCGATGGTCGATCCTGAGGAGAACGCGCGTTTTACCGACCGGCCTCCCGTGGTGGTGGCAAATCCTCTGAGTCAGGACGCTTCCGCGATGCGCTCATCGGCTATTCCGAGCATGGTTCGGACTCTCAAGTGGAACCTGGATCGCTACCGAAACGACCTGAGTCTTTCTGAGCTGGGGAAAATCTATACCACACGCGCGGAGGGGCTTCCTGAAGAGAAGCGAGTTCTAACGCTGGGCTCGACGGGACACCGTCAGCCTGCAAGCGTGCACGGCGAGGAAAAACGCCTGGACTTCTTCGACCTCAAAGGCGACGTCGAAGAACTCTTGGGCGCATTTGAGATGCCGGGACTTACGTTTGAGCCTTCCGGCGGTGGCTACCACGAGCAGGGTCTCGGAGGCCGCTTTGTCGCGGGAGGAGCAACAGTCGCACTCTTGGGCAGGTTGAAAGAAGATCTTGCGCGCCAATATAAACTGCGGCAAGAGGTGTGGCTGGCGGAAATCGATTTCGACCTTTTGCTGAAAACGCCTTTACGGCATCCTAGTTTCAAGCCGATCTCGAAATTTCCCCCCGTCGAACGCGACTTCTCATTGATCGTGCCTGAAACGGCAACTTACAGCTCCCTTGAGGCGGCGGTCCGCGGCCTCGGGCTTGAAGAAACGCAGAGTATTCTGCCGGTTGAACGCCGGCGAAGTGAGGAACTTGCAGCAGGTACAATTCCGAAGGGGCATGTCAGTCTCTTGCTCCGCATTACTTTTCAAAGTCCGACCCACACGCTCGCGAGCGAGGAAGTTGAAGCTGCAAGCCGGCGCGTCGTTGAGGCTCTTGAACCTTTGGGTGTCCGAATCAGAACTTAAACGCAGGGGGTCGGCGATGGGGCCAAGTACTATGGATCTGAACGAGAGTTTCCAGCGACTGGAAGAAAAAATTTCAAGAGCAGGTGAGGCATTCAAGCGCGCAGTGGCTGAAAAGCGCGACCTTGAGCACGCGCTCGAAAAACTGAAGGAAGGTTCTAGCGAGAACGAAAGACGGTTTGAGGCCTTGCAACATGAAGTCCAACTGTTGCGGCGCGAGCGCGAGGAAGTTCGAGTTCGAATCGAGAAGCTTTTAGAGCAGATCGAGCAGTTGACAGGTTCCGGCTTCGCCGAACAATAGCTCGAAGTCCGCGATGTGCTTCGGTGCACACGCGGAATGGCACTGGAGGGAAGGAGAAATATGGCCAATCCCCAGGAAGCGGTTCGAGTCGAAATCTTTGATCAAGATTACCGTGTGAAGGGCACGCTCGATCCTGAGTACCTCGAGGTGCTTGCGAAGTACGTGGACGGCAAGATGCGGTCGATTGCAGCCCGCAGCCACAATGTGGATACCGTGCGCGTGGCAGTGCTCGCCGCGCTAAACATTGCTGACGAATACCATCAACTGAAGTCGAAGTATGATGCGATCGCTCAGCAAGTGGAACAGAAAGTGGGCGAGTGCAGCGACGTGCTTGATCAGTTCCTCGACCGGGCTGTTTGAACTCTACCACCGTACTTCCTCGCTGTTTGCCTTGAAAGGCGTTGACCCTCGGCACTGCCCACCGATCTTCCCCGCGATGGGCTCGAAATTAAAGGAGAGCGTTGCAGAAGACAGTTAAGATCCTTTACATTGGCGATATCTTTGGCCGCCCGGGACGGCGAATTGTGAAGGAAGTCCTCCCCGAGATCACGCGGGACTATGCCCTGGATCTGATTCTGGCCAATGGTGAAAACGCCGCCGCCGGGTTTGGTATTACGCCGCCGCTGGTGGAAGAATTGTTGGACTTGGGGATTTCCGTTCTGACCTCGGGAAATCACATTTGGGATAAGAAGGAGATCGTAGCTTACCTGATGGAGCGGCAGGACGGCCGCTTGCTGCGTCCCGCAAACTATCCAGACCACGTGCCGGGGCGCGGCCTATTCGTGGGCAGGACACGCGCGGGGCTGGATTACGCGGTTCTTAACCTCCAGGGTCGAGTCTTCATGCAGGCAATTGACTGTCCCTTCCGGACGGCGGACAACCTGCTTTCCACCATTCCCGAGTCTGTGAAAATACGGATTGTGGATATGCACGCCGAGGCGACTTCTGAAAAACTGGCCATGGGTTGGTACCTCGACGGCCGGGTTACGGCGCTGGTGGGTACTCATACCCACGTTCCTACGGCGGACGAAATGGTGTTGCCGCAGGGAACAGCTTACATCACGGATCTGGGGATGACCGGACCTTATGAGTCGGTGATCGGAATCGATAAGGATACGGTTATCCGCAAATTTCTTAGCCAGATTCCCGAGCGCTTTGAAGTCGCCAAAAATGACGTCCGGTTTTATGCGGCTGTGGTTGAGGCCGATCCGGAAACGGGACGCGCGGTCTCGATTGAACGAATCGCCCGGAAGTTATAGGATTCTGCCGGCTACGCCTACCGGCGGTAACAAGGACATGTGTGAGTTGAAGCGGCTGAGACCCCTATGTTATTTTGGTAACCGTTATTGAAAGAGTATGCGAATACATAGGCCTACCGTGAAAACCAGAACCCCGGAAGCCCACCTGCTTCCTCAAGTTGACCTGACTCGATTGCCACAGCACATTGCCATTATTATGGATGGCAATGGCCGGTGGGCCAAGAAACGCCGGTTGCCGCGGATTGCCGGCCATCGCGCGGGCATTCGCGCGGTACGTCAGGTGGTCGAGGCATGCGCCCGCATGGGGGTGCGCTGCCTTACCCTTTATGCGTTCTCTGTGGAGAATTGGAAGCGTCCGCATACCGAGGTCAAGCTTTTGATGGACCTGCTCCGTGAATACCTGAAAAAGGAAATTGCGGAGCTTAACAAGAATAATATCCGGTTTGGAGCCATCGGAAGGATAAGTAACCTTCCCCCTTTGGTTCAGAAAGACCTTTATACCACCATCGAAAAGACTCAAGATAATACCGGACTAAGGCTGACGCTCGCTCTTAACTACGGCGGCCGCGCGGAACTGATCGATGCGGTTCGGGACCTTGTCACTCATTTGCACCGCGATGGCGCCCTTGATGTGAACGCTATTACAGAAGACGAGCTCAGCCGGCATCTTTATACTCGCGATTTGCCCGATCCGGATTTGCTGATCCGAACCAGCGGAGAGATGCGCTTAAGCAATTTTCTCTTATGGCAGGTTGCGTATTGTGAAATCTGGGTGACGGATACGTTGTGGCCCGACTTCAAGGAACAGGATTTGTTCCAGGCAGTCGCCGACTTTCAAAAGCGGGAGCGGCGTTACGGTGGCTTAGGATGACCCGAGAACAACGGCTTAATGTCTGTCCTGCACGGAACCACCTGTCCGGCCCTCCACAGTGGATTCCATGAAACAGCGGATTCTGACTGGCTTACCTGTGGCCCTGGCAGCAGTGTACCTGATTGTCCAGGAGCGTGAATGGCTCTTTGTTCTGGCAGTTCTTGTAACCGTGGAGATCAGCCTACATGAGTTTTTCTATGTCAGCAGGCAGGCGGGTCTAAAGAACTGGCCGCTTCTGGGCTATTTGGGGGGAGGATTGCTCTGCCTGTCCCAGTTTGCGGATTTGCGCCGGACGAGCTTTAGCGAATCTCTTGGCCTTTTGCTGGTGGTTCTGGGGATTCCGACACTAGGCCTTGCGCTGGTTTCGAATCTCAAGGACTATCTATCGAGTGTGGCCTCAACCCTGCTCGGGGTTTTTTATGTGGCTTTCACCTTTTCATGGCTTGTGCCTTTGCGCTTTTCTGAGCCTGCCGAAGGCCGGAACTTGGTTCTCCTATTGTTCGCGATTGTTTGGGGCGAAGATATCTTTGCGTATACGGTTGGACGTTTAGCAGGAAAGATTCCATTGGCTGAACGTATTTCACCACGGAAAACGGTGGAGGGAGCTGTTGCCGGCCTTGTCGGAGCGATCCTGATCGCCTGGGGCTTCGGGCACGTGTTTTGGCAGACAGGTGACCAAAAAACAGTTATTCTGGTAGCGGGATTGGTTGCGGTGGCGGGTCAGGTTGGCGACCTGGTGGAATCCGGCTTGAAGAGGGCCGCGAACCTGAAGGACTCGGGAGCAATTCTGCCCGGCCATGGGGGAATGCTTGATCGTATCGACAGCCTGTTGTTTGCCGTTCCGACGCTCTGGTTGGTGTGGAATCTAAAGGACTTGTGGTGGCGATGAAAGGAATATGCATTCTCGGATCGACGGGTTCGATTGGTCAAAACAGCTTGCGTGTGTTGAGCGGCTTACAAGACCGCTTTAGAGTGGTATCGCTTTCGGCGGGCCGGAATATTGACGCACTGGCAGAGCAGATCGTGGCTTTCCGACCCAGTGTTGCTGTTGTGGCGCAAGCTGAATCCATCGAGCCTTTGCGGGTGCGTCTCGAAGCTCGGAACTATCGTCAAAATGTGACCATAGTTGCCGGCACCGCGGGACAAGTGGAAGCGGTTACCCATCCTGAAGTCGACTTTATTGTTGCGGCGTCTCATGGCACGACTGGCCTGTTGGCCACCTACCAGGCTATCTGTGCCGGCAAGACGGTAGGCCTTGCAAACAAGGAGGTTATGGTGGTGGCGGGCGAAGTGATTACGAAGGCGGCCCGCTCTCACGGGGTGGAAGTTCTTCCCATTGATAGCGAGCATTGCGCCGTACACCAATGCCTCCGGTCTGGCCTTCACCAGGAGGTGCGTCGCCTGATCCTGACAGGTTCCGGCGGTCCGTTTCTCAAGGCCTCCCGCAAACAGCTTGACTCTGTGACTCCCGAAATGGCGCTTAAACATCCGGTCTGGAAAATGGGGGGCCGGATTACTATTGATTCTGCGACTCTGATGAACAAGGGCTTTGAAATCATTGAGGCGCGCTGGCTTTTCGGTCTTCCTTCCCAGCAGATCGATGTTTTGATTCACCCGGAATCTGTCATACATTCCATGATAGAATTTCAAGATGGATCGGTAATGGCTCAGCTTTCCGTCGCCGACATGCGCCTTCCTATTCAATACGCACTGACTTACCCGGAACGTGTGCCTGCAAATGGGAATCTGCCGCTGTTGGATTTGATCGCTACGCGGCGTTTAAGGTTTCAAAAGCCGGATGAGCGGCGATTTCCCTGCTTGGCGTTGGGCCGGGCGGCTTTAGAGCAGGGCGGGGCAATGCCGTGTGCTTTGAATGCGGCGGACGAAGTGGCGGTGGAAGCTTTTTTGGCTCACCGGCTTCGTTTTTCCGACATTCCGCGTCTAATTGAAAGGGTGTTGAACGAGACGCCTGGGGCACGTCTGAGCTCCATGGAAGAAGTTCTGGAATGCGACAAGCGCTCTCGTGAGCGTGCGGGCGAATTGCTGGAGGAAATAGCCGTAACGCGCACGCTGGTGTGAGTAACGGAGAGGTCTGACATATGATTTCGAGCTTCCTCACCGATGCCGTCGTTGTCGTGGTGGTTCTGGGGGGTATGGTTTTCCTGCACGAACTGGGTCACTTCCTGGCGGCGAAGGGTTTCGGCGTGCGCGTACTTACCTTCTCCCTGGGCTTCGGCAAACGCCTTTTCGGCTTTAAGCGGGGTGACACGGACTATCGGGTTAGCATTTTGCCGCTGGGCGGGTATGTCAGGATGGCAGGAGATGATCCGACCGCAGTCCTTACGGGCGATCCTGGCGAGTTTTTGTCGCGGCCTCGTTGGCAGCGATTTGTGATTATCTTGATGGGCCCCGCGATGAATTTCGTCTTGGCCATCGTTGTTCTTGCAGGAGTTTACCGATTCCACTATCAAAAACCGGCTTACGAGGACGAGCCTGTCAAGATCGGTGCTGTGGAACCTCACTCGGCGGCGGCAGCTGCGGGGCTTCAGCCCGGTGATGTCGTCGTGAAGTTTGACGGCGTAAACGATCCAAAGTGGCAGAATATCAAGTTCAACGTCCTCACAGGAGCCGGGCATGCCATTTCACTCACTGTTTTGCGTGATGGGAAGCTGATTCATACGACGCTCACTCCGGAAGCTGAAGGCCCCAACCGCACCGGGCGAGCCGGTTGGCTTCCGTACATGCCCGGGATTATCGAAGAGGTGAATCCCGGCCAGCCCGCAAGCAAGGCGGGTCTGAAGCCTGGGGATATGATTGTGGGCTTTGACGGGAAGCGGATTTACTATTGGCCGCTGATCGTTCAGGAATTGCGCGACAGCCATGGCCAGGAAGTTCAACTGACCATCCTGCGTGACGGGAAACTGTTTCAGGTTCAGGTGAAGCCTGAGTATACGGAAGTCATGGGGCTAAAAACGTGGCGGATTGGTGTGACGATTCGCAACAACGAATTCGTGGTTCGAGAGTTGCCGCTGGCACTCGCCATTGAGCATGCTTTGAGAGACAATTACCGAAATTTTCTGGAAACGTTTGACGTGCTGGGAAAAATTGTGACGCGGCAGATGTCGGCCCGGTCTCTGGCTGGCCCTATTGGAATTGCCCAGATTTCCGGTGAGGCGTACAGGAGGGGCATCTCTGATCTGCTGATGATTGTCTCTTTTATCAGCCTGCAATTGGGGATTCTCAATTTGTTACCGATTCCGATTCTGGACGGCGGGCAGATTTTCCTCTTGGCGATTGAGGGCTTCATGCGGCACGATCTCAGTCTGGAGATCAAGGAGCGCTTTGCCCAAGTCGGAATTGTGTTCTTACTGCTCATTTTTGTTTTTGTCGTGTATAACGATATTGTGAAGACGATCCGTCCTTCTTGAGTGTGGGGGCAAGTTCTCGTATTTACTTCAACAAAGGGGCAATAACCGTGAACTTCAGCGATGAAGAACATTTTCCCGCAAGACGGAAGACCCGGCCGGTTAAGGTTGGACGGCTGATAGTTGGCGGGGATGGGCCGATTTCTGTGCAGTCCATGACCAAAACCGATACGCGCGACGTGGAGAAGACCGTCGAGCAGATCCAGCAAATGGAGCAGGCGGGGTGTGAGATCGTGCGGTTGGCCGTTCCGGATATTGAAGCCGCAAAGGCCCTCCCGGAAATCCGCAATCGGTGTCCGGATTCCATCCTGGTTTCTGATATTCATTTCCAATACAAGTTTGCGCTGATGGCGCTTGATGCGGGAATCGACAAGTTGCGCATCAATCCCGGAAATATCGGTGACGCGGAGAAGGTTCGGACGGTAGTGCGGCGCGCCCAGGAACAAAAAGTTCCCATCCGGATTGGCGTGAATGCCGGTTCGCTTGAGCGCCGGTTGCTTGAGAAATACGGATTCCCGACCCCCGAAGCAATGGTGGAGAGTGCCGAGTACCACATCCGCATTCTTGAAGATCTCGGTTTTGCAGATACGATCATTTCTCTGAAATCCTCGAACGTCAAGCTGACTGTTGCCGCATACCGCTTGTTGGCTTCGCGGTGCGATTACCCCTTTCACCTGGGAATTACCGAGGCTGGAACGCAATTTTCAGGCACCGTGAAATCCTGTGTGGGGATGGGCATGTTGCTGGGTGAGGGAATTGGCGACACGATTCGGGTTTCGCTGGCCACGGACCCCGTGGAAGAGGTTCGCGTGGGCTACGAACTGCTGAAATCGCTTGAATTGCGCAGCCGCGGCCCCGTGGTGATCGCATGTCCGACGTGCGGACGGCTGGAAGTCGACTTATTTAAGATAGCGGGCGAAATCGAGCAGGCTACCGCGCACATCAAGACGCCTCTCACCCTGGCGGTGATGGGCTGCGCCGTGAACGGGCCGGGAGAGGCGCGGGAAGCAGACTTGGGCGTGGCGGCTGGAAGAGGCAACGGAATGATTTATCGCCAGGGAAAGGCGATTCGCCGCGTGAAAGAAGAAGAAATTGTTTCGGCTTTCCTAGAAGAAATTGAGCGCTTCGTGGCCGACAAAGCCGCCGGGCGTGTTGGCGCGCCCACAGAACAGAATGGTGAAACGCCAGAAATATCCTCGCCCCCAAGCCCGCTGGTGACGCTTCGTTAAAGGCAAGGCGCGAGCTTTAACGAAGCCGCGAGTGGAAGTGTTCCCATCGGCTCTAGCAAGCGCCGTTGACAGGCGGCCTCCTCCATCTGGTTTTCCCGCATCGTGGCACGCCTTGAAGGTCTAAAACTCACGCACCGCCTTTTCATAGAGGGTAAGGCTTACGGGTCAAGTGCCTGGTTGCCTCGAAGCCTGGTTTTGCTTATCCCTTTCTGTTATCTTCTCAGTAATCCGCGAGGCGCGCTGTTCCAGCATCGGATTACTCGCGCTGCTTTGAACCTGCTTGAGGGTTCTGAGTCGTTGCCTGTTCTCCGCGATTTCGAAACGTCCGATTCGATATGATGTTGGGGACGACAATTTCTAGCTGGAACCGGAGGGGATGTTGCCCATGTCAAGATTTGAAGAGTTTGCTTTCATGGACGCGATTGCGCAAGCTGAGATGGTGCGTCGTGGGGAAGTGAAGCCGGTTGAACTTGTAGAGGCTGCGATCGAGCGCACCGAACTTCTGAATCCTAAGCTCAACGCGGTTGTTACCAAGATGTACGAACATGCGCAGGATGCCGCCAAGGGTTCCTTGCCGAATGGCCCTTTTCGCGGCGTCCCTTTCTTATTGAAAGACTTGCAAGCGGCGTACGCGGGGGTGCGCATGACCTTCGGAAGCCGATTCCTGAGGGATTTCGTTCCCGGACGTGACACTGAATTAGTCACCCGGCATAAGCGCTCCGGGCTGGTGATTCTGGGCAAAACGAATACGCCGGAATTCGGAATTCTTCCGACCACTGAGCCACTTTTGTTCGGAACAACTCATAATCCCTGGAACGTGGATCGTTCCGCGGGAGGATCGAGTGGTGGTTCCGCGGCGGCGGTGGCGGCGGGAATCGTCCCCATAGCCCACGCGAATGACGGCGGAGGGTCCATCCGAATCCCGGCTTCATGCTGCGGACTTTTTGGACTGAAACCCACGCGCGCCCGCAACCCTCTGGGGCCGGAGGTGGGCGATGTTATGGGGGGCTTGGTGGCCGAGCACGCCCTCACGCGCTCGGTCCGCGACAGCGCCGCGTTGCTCGATGCCACGGCGGGTCCCGATGTCGGTGATCCTTATTGGGCTCCTCCGCCACTTCGCCCGTATGCGGAAGAAGTCAAGTGCGACCCAGGCCGCCTCCAGATAGCTTTTTCAACCAAGGCCCCATCGGGCGCTAAAATCCATCCTGATTGTGTAAACGCGGTTCTCGACGTTGCCAAGCTATGTGCGGAACTTGGGCATGAGGTGACCGAGGCGGCTCCCGAGATCAACGGCCCGATGCTGGTGCAGGCATTTACGGCAGTTTGGGCTGCGGGAAGCGCCTCGGGGATCGATGCTTTTGCATTCCTGACCGGCCAGGCGCCCCAACCGGAGCAATTTGAGCCGCTGACCTGGGGGCTCTACGAAATGGGGAAGAAAGTGACCGGTCCTGCCTACCTGCTGGCGCAGATGGTTCTGCAGCGAATTACTCGCGACGTTGCACGGTTCATGGAGAAATACGACGCATGGCTGACGCCCACGCTGGCCGAACCACCCGTCCCGCTCGGGACATTTGATTCGACCCCGGATAATCCCCTTCGTGGGTTTTACCGTGCGGTGGACTACGTGCCGTTTACACCTATTGCCAATGCTACGGGACAGCCAGCGATGTCGGTGCCGCTTTATTGGAATTCAGAGGGACTGCCCGTCGGGACACACTTTTTTGGCCGCTTTGGCGACGAAGGTTTACTGTTCCGGCTTGCTGCTCAACTTGAGCGGGCGCGGCCATGGACCGACCGGCGCCCAGCGATTCACGCTTGAGGATTGTATTCGATTGCGAGTGCGCGACGCCGCTTTGGAATTCTTCCTTCCCGTTCTCAGGCGGGAGTTGATGCGGAAGTTGAGGGACGATGTCTGCGTCCTTCCAGGATTTTCAGCAAGCGGAAGAATTTAAGCGAGCGGCGAACGTCGTCCAGGATCTGCCGTCTTAGCGTCTTAGGATCTGGAAATTTGATCTCGTCGCGCAGCCGGTAAAGGAATTCAATTTCCATACTGCTGGCATCCACTTTTCCGCCGAAATCCAGCAGGTAAGACTCAACCGTGATCGGGTGTGGCCCGAAAGTGGGCTTTTGCCCAACGTTCGTTACAGACTGGTGGACATTTTCCCCCAAGTGGGTTCGCGAAATGTAGACACCATTTTTGGGAAGCCGCTGTTCGACGGCGCCCAGATTCAGTGTGGGAACAGTTTGTTTGTGCCCCAGGCCCTCGCCAACGACGACAGGTCCGGCCACTGAGTAAGGTCTGCCCAACATCCGGCCCGCAATATCCACGCGTCCGTCCGCCACCAACTGTCGAATTCGGCTGCTTGACACCTGTTCGCCGCGAATGGTGAGCATAGGCAGAGTTTCGACCCGAAAACCGCTTTGCTTGCCGAGTTCCAGAAGGGTTTCGGTGTTGCCGGCACGATGACGCCCGAAGCGAAAGTTCGATCCCACGTGAACCACAACAGCACCCAGTTTCTCCACGAGAACCCTTTGCACAAACTCCGCGGGGGAGAGGCGAGCCAATTCCTCATTGAAACGCAAGATGATGAGGAATTCGATGTTTTCCTTATCAATCAATGCAATTTTGGTCCGCAGAGGCGTCAGCGTTGCTGGTGCTCGTGCGGGGGCGATGACTTTTGCCGGATGAGGATCAAAAGTGACGACAACGGCTTTACCCCCCACTTCGCGCGCGGAGCGAACCACGCGCTCTAACAGCGCTCGATGGGCCAGATGAACGCCGTCAAAATTGCCGATAGTCACCGCGCTTGAGTGGAGCGGCTCGCGCAACTCCGAAAGATCTCGAACGACTCGCATATCTTAGTTCAGCTCGATCTTCAGACCGTCGTAGGCCAGTTGCACGTTGGGAGGCAGCCCGGCATTCGTTTCCTCGTGATGCAGTTCGTGGGCGATGTGCGTGAAATACGCCCGAGCGGGTTTGAGTTGCTCCACCAGCCTGAGGGAATTTTCGACGGTGGAATGCGTTGGATGCGGCTTGTGCCGCAGCGCATCGAGAATCAAGACATCCAGTCCCTCAAGCAAAGGCAGCGTTTCCTCCGGGATGGTGCTGAAGTCGGTCACGTAAGCCGTATTGTTGAAACGAAACCCCAGAACGGGGAGATTCCCATGCAGAACGGTTATCGGGATCATGCGCTGTTCCCATAGATCGAAAGGGCCGTCGATCAGATGAGGATCGATTTTCAAGATTCCCCCGTAAGCGTATGTTTGCTCGAAGATGTAGGCGAAGATGCGCCGCAGGCTCTGCATGCAGCGCGTGTCGGCATAAATGGGAATGGGAGTTCGCTGCCGGAAAAAGAACGGGCGAACATCATCAAGGCCTAACACGTGGTCGGCGTGGGCGTGTGTAAATACGATAGCATCGACCCGCTCGATTTTTTCCCGCAAAGCCTGAGCGCGAAAATCGGGCGTGGTATCAATCACCACGGTCCGCCCCGAGTATTCGAGCATCAAAGAGGGTCGGGTGCGTTTGTCGTGGGGAGCGGACGATGTGCAAACCGAGCAACGGCAGCCGAGAAGAGGAACCCCTGTGGATGTGCCTGTGCCCAGGAAGGTCAGTTTCATTTGCGCTTGCTTACCCGTTGCTTCTGGACTTCAATAAAGCTCATCCGGAGTTCATAAAGTACTTCATCGAGTAGTCTAGCCTCTTCCGCGGAAAGGTTGCCCCGGGTCTTTTCCTGCAAGACTTCGAGGAGATCGATGGTTCGGCGGCAATTTACAAAGTCCGGAGAAATGTACTCTCCGCCGGGGCCGGGCAGCAAGCCTAGCTGAAACATTGCGGTAGTGCTCAGATAAGACACGAGGGTGGCAAACCTCGCCGAGTCCTCTGGAACCGTCGGTTCTGACTCCTGTGCGGCCGCAGGTTCCGTATCCTCCCGGACTTGGTCCCGAGCCTCGGGCTCTTGCGTTCTCTCGAGTTGGCTGGGCACGCGCTCACCTTCGCTGGTGAACGGGCGTCGATCCACTACCTTGAAACCTGAAGATTCAACCTTCTCGTCCGCCATCGTATCCCTTTCCTGAACCCCTGTGATGAATTGAAAATCTTAGTGTAGCAACAATCCTGCAGCCCAACAAGAGAGCGGAGAGGCTGGTAGTGGTATAGTTTGAAAATTCCCTCTCTTGACTCCGCTGGTAGGCATGGCATTATGGAGTCATGAAAAAATCAAAGCCGCGACCAAAACCAAAACGCAAGCCAACCGAGAAACAGCCTAAAGAAGATTTTAATCAAGCCGCCTTCCGGGTCGCTCAACAGACGATCCGGCAATCCGAGTCGTAACGCAACCCCTCATATCGAACCCAGAAGCTTGCATAGCTAAAATTCATGCTTGACAAGCCTATAACTATTTGCTACGGTAGCACAATAGGAGGTATGAAATGTTCAGGCCGCCCACCACGGAAGAGGTTGACTCGGAACTTCGGGATTTAGAGGTCAAGCTTCTAGAGTATAACAAACTCATCGAGCGGAAGCAAACGCTTCTAGAGTATAAAGCCGTGCTAGCGAAAATGAATCCTAACGGCGCAAAGGTCGCAGAGGACGTACCGTCTCCTAGCCAGGTACCAACTTTGGGGACCGTAGAGGCTGCAAGGAGGGTACTTGCATCGGTCCCAGAAATGCAGATAGGCAACATTGTATTAGAGGCTCGTAGGATCGGCTGGCACGGTAGTGGGAATGATCGTACGGATAAAAATAGATTCTTCGCTGCAATGTACAGGAAGAAGGACCTATTTGAGAGATCATCCAATGGAGCTTGGAAACTGAGGAAATAGAAACAGCCAGTAAGTGCCACCTTACTGGCTGTTCAAAACGTCAAATCCGATTCGCACTCAGAAAGGACGCTACACGTGTTTTTATACTACATTCGCGGACCACCAGTCAAGACCAAACTCGCCCATTGGGGAACATTCGGGGAGTGCTTAAATCTAGTGCTCCCCGCAACTAAGTAAGGCCCGGAAGGCGAACGGTTCAGCCGCAGCCCTTGCAAAGTCTGAGAACTGGGTTCGACTCCCAGACGGGCCTTTACTTCATTTTATCACGCTTCTCTTGTTCCTTGGCCCAGCGTGCTTCAACTGCCTTGCGTGCGCTTTCGCTCCGCTCTCGCGGCGTTAGATTCTTCGCCCTCGCCTTTCCGCCTTTTCTTCCCAGTGCTACAGCATGAGGATTTTTCATGCTGTTAGTGTATACGTAGCGGTAAGAACTGTCAAGCAAAATATTTTCGTTGGATGCTCATTTTTCTCTTGACTTTAATACGTAGCGCTACGTATAATGGACCCATAAGTTGAGAGGACGCCATGAACAGATTGAACAGAGAAAAACAAGCCCAGATGGTAGCGGCACTCGTAGAAGGCAATTCCATAAATTCCACCGTGCGTATGACCAGAGTCTCCAAGGTCACAATCTTGAAGCTGATTAGAGACCTTGGAAACGCTTGCGCCAATTATCAGGACCGCACGTTTCGCAACCTGAAATGCAAGCGGATTCAATGTGATGAAATCTGGCAATTCTGCTACTGCAAGGAAAAGAACATTCCCGCTAAATTGAAAGGCAAGTTTGGATATGGTGACGTGTGGACTTGGGTTGCGATTGAAGCAGACACGAAGCTTGTTCCTGCCTTCATGATCGGAAACCGCGACGGGCAGTCGGCTATAATGTTCATTGATGATCTGAAGAGCCGGCTTGCTAATCGGGTTCAATTGACTACCGATGGGCTGAAGGTTTACCTAGAAGCGGTTGAGGGTGCATTTGGAGCGGACATCGACTATGCCCAACTAATTAAGATTTACGGAGCGACACAAGAGGAAACGCGCTACAGCCCAGCCGAGTGCATCGGCTGCGAAAGTAAAATCGTTCAAGGCAAACCGGATATAAAGTACGTTTCCACTAGCTACGTGGAAAGGCAGAATCTCACCATGCGGATGAGCATGAGGCGTTTTACTCGCCTGACAAACGGGTTTTCAAAGAAAGTTGAGAACCATGCTTACGCTGTGGCGATTCACTATATGCATTACAACTTCTGCCGGATTCACAAGACTCTAAGGGTTACTCCTGCGATGGAGGCTGGAATTACAGATCACGTCTGGACAATCAAGGAAATGCTTGATAGAGTCGGCCTCTAGATGGAAATACCGACTCAGATCATTTACTGCGGTGACTGCCTTCAACAGCTAAGCAAGCTACCTGACTCAAGTGTCGATCTCATCTACATTGATCCGCCTTTCAACTCCAACCGCAATTACGAAGTGTTTTGGGGAGAGGCCAAAGAGAAGCGAGCCTTCGAGGACCGCCACGCATCGACCGCTGCATATATCGACTTCATGCGCCCGCGATGTGTGCAACTGGCGCGCGTCCTCAAACCTACCGGGAGCTTTTACTATCACTGCGACTGGCACGCCAGCCACTACGTCAAGGTCATGCTCGACCAGATTTTCGGAGAGAACAGTTTCCAGAACGAAATTATCTGGAAGAGGATTACCGCACATTCCGACACTCACGGTTTTGGTCACGTTCATGATGTGGTCTTTCGCTACTCAAACGGGGGCAAGCCAACATTTAACGTTGAACTAAAGCCCTATCCGCAAGAGTACAAGGACCGCTATTTTATTTTTGAGGATGAATACGTCAAGACCCGTGGCAAGCATTGGCGTGCCGACATTACGGGAGCCGGTTTGCGGAATGGAGAAACCGGAAAAATATGGCGCGGGTTCGATCCCTCCCAAATTGGGCACGGAAGGCACTGGATGCAACCGCCAGCAGAGTTAGACAAGCTGTTAGAAGAAGGGCGGATTTATCTTCCGCCGGACGGTGGAGTTCCAAAATGGAAACGATATGAAAATGAATTAAAGGGGGTTCCGGTTGACTCTATTTGGGTTGACGTGCCATCACTGGCGGGGCTTTCAAAGTCGGCCAAAGAATCCCTCGGCTACCCGACACAGAAACCACTCGCGCTATTGAATCGGATTATCAAAGCCAGTAGCAATCCGGGCCAAATTGTTTTGGACGGCTTTTGCGGCTGCGGTACGGCCTTGGTATCGGCTCAAAATCTTGGCCGCAAATGGATAGGAATCGACATTTCACCGACCGCTTGCCGGGTCATGGCGAAGAGGCTTGTGAAAGACTGCGGGCTCATCGAAGGCAAGAATTTCGTGGTGCGAGATCTACCGTGGTCTGAATCGCGGTTGCGTAAAATTCCGCCGTTCGAGTTCGAGAATTGGGCCGTAATCGCGCTAGGCGGCATCAAGAATAAGGCACAAGTGGGAGACATGGGGATTGACGGCAGAATCTATCCAGCGCACGCCACACCGAAAGGCGGAAAGAAGGCCGGGGAATTGGACTTTATGGATACGTGGTATCCGATTCAAGTGAAGCAAAAAGACAAAGCTGGAAGGCCCGATATCGACACATTCGAGGCCATAATGATGCGTGAGAATCGCGCTAAAGGGTTCTTTGTGTCGTTCGACTTTAGTCACGACGCCTTGACCGAAATCGACAGGTTTTTCCGACGCGAGCATCGCGTCATCGTGCCCTTGACCGTACGAGATATCTTGGAAGAGGAAATAGCTGCAAAGCTGTCCTAGCACGGTTCGTGCCTTAGATTCTTCAAACTGTACCACTACCGAGAGGCTCGGTCCTGGATGAACTGTCGAAAGCCCATGCCATTGTCATCCAGACCTTCAGCCGCCGTCAACCTGGGGATACACGCAGTCGGTTTGTTTGAGCTGCGGATCCACGTCAAGAGCAGCTGGCCGTGGTACCGGCCCGGACCACCTCGGGCCAGGGCATCTAACGGGACTTTGTCCAGCCCGGCGAGCAAGTAAGAACGCGATGGCCCCGCTTAGAAAGGTTATACGGAACTGATATTTAGCTGTGGTGATAAGACTGCCTAAGCGGTCAGTAAATCTGATGGGTCGGCCATTAAACGGGCCGGCAAGATTACCGTGGGTTGTTCGACTATATCGTAGCGCTCTATCGACCGATGACCGGCCTTCGGCGCTCCGTGTTCGAAGGTTCCAGAATGATGCCCATGTTTAGTGCATCACCCAGCCGCCATCCACTGCCAGAGTCTGTCCCGTCATTCCATCGCCCAGATAGGACGCCAGGAAAACGCAAGCCCGGGCAACGTCGATCGGCAAGATGCGGCGTTGCAAGCACTGCTGAGCCACCATCGCCGAAACCTGCGCCGGATTCACGAAGTTCGGTTCACCTTCCGTTTCAATCGCTCCCGGGGCGATACAGTTCACATGAACATTGTCGGTCCCGAATTCTCTTGCCAACGCACGCGTGAAGCCGATCACGCCTCCTTTGGCGGCCGTATAGTGCACCAGCCGCTTGACGCCGAGGTAAAAATTGATGGAAGCGACATTGACAATTTTCCCACCACGCCGTGCGGTCATTGCCGGTGCTACTGCCTGGGTGCAATGGAACATTCCCTTCAAATTTACATCCAGCGTTTCATCCCACTGCTGTTCGGTCATGGACAGAAAATCCTGCCGCGGATATATGCCCGCGTTATTCACTAAAACGTCAATCCGCCCTTCGCGGCGAAGCACCTCGTCAACCGCGCGTTGCACTTCCGTTCGGGACCGTACATCGGCCGTCAAGACTGCCTCGCCAGAGGTTCGATCGAGCACAAATACGTGCGCCCCTTCCTCCGCGAACAGTTGGACGATAGCCGCTCCTATGCCAGCGGCACCTCCCGTAATTACAGCGACTTTATCTTGAAGCAACATAAGCCTTATCTCCTCCTGGTTTCCGCGCCATCATCGCAAATCATGAACTCCGCCTGATTGTTGCGGATAGAATCGAATGCCGAAAAAAGCGCATGCCGGCTTTCCCCATCTCTGTTTTCTGGTCCGAGGACGAGGCCAGCCCGTGCGCAGGCGACAAGCCGAGTCGATTGTTCGCCGAGCACGCAATCACCCGCGACTGCCGTTTGAGCGTCCGGTATCATTCCTGGACTCACGATCCGGAAGAAAGACCACCTTGTAAGCCTGCTTAGGGACTTGGAGCAGAAGATCGAAACCTTGCTGGTACTGCTTCAGCGGCAGGCAGTGAGTGATCATCGGTGCGGGGTTGACCCGACCTGAAAAGATCAGTTCATATGCCTCTCTTACATCGCTGTAAAGCGCATTCGATGAACTCGTGACAGTCCGCTCGGATCCGAGCGTTGCCATGTTGATGTCTACGCGGGCGCTATGGACCGCCACATTAACATAGGTTCCTGATTCCTCCAGCATCATCAGCGCTTCGGCCACCGTCTCCGCGGTGCCGACGGTGTCATAAATACAGCCCACTGTCGCTCTGCCGGTATGGCGCGAAATCACATCGCGCACATCTTCGCTCGTGGGGTCGATCGCGATGATGTCAAATTGCTCAACAATACTCCGGGCCAGCGGAGATATTTCGGAAACGAAAACCCTTCCCGCGCCACGTGCCTTGGCCACTTGAGCCACACACAGCCCGACCGGGCCGCCACCGATGCATAGAACGCTGCCGCCGGCCGCTGGTGATCCCCTGCCCACAACGTGAACCGCTACGCAATAGATATCGCCCATGGCGGCTTCCTGGAACGAGACGTGGTCAGGTAGAGGGAACACCAGATCTCCCCAAGCCGGACAGAATTCCGCGTACGCACCGGGATAGAGGTCCATATTTCCCCAGCCCTGTGCATGACCGATGTGGGTGGTCGCGCGGCAGAGATTCTCCCGCCCGGACCGGCAGAATCCGCAGCGTCCGCACACTCGGAAGGCCTGGACACCCACGCGCTTACCCAGCAGCGGTTCGTATCTCTTCGAATTCACGGCGGCAACGATACCCGCAAATTCATGGCCGAGGATCAGGTTGGGAGGATTATCCACGTGGCGGCCGAGTGTGTGCAGCGCCCAAGGGTTCTCACCCGCCCAGTATCGCAAGTCGCTCCCACATATTCCACACGCTTTTACCTGAATCAATACTTCGTCCTCGGTCCTTAGAACAGGAATCGGTGCCTCAATCAGTTCCAGCTTTTTGGGACTTCTCAATACCACCGCTTGCATTGTCTGATCCTTCATAATCATCCCCTCGGTTGGAAAGCTTAGTTGCTAATTCCTGACCCGTGAAGTCCAGTCCATCCGGATGGAAGACTTCCCTGGGACTGGCAAAGGCCCCGTAGTGTTGATGTGATTCCCGAGGTCGAACTCTTTGCGACAGGTTGCCGCACTCTCGTGTCCACTCATGTAGATCGCCTAATCATACATCGACTCATGGCCTACAAATGACCTTGTAATAAAGCTCATTACGTCAAAAAGGGAGTCGCACAGGCCCTGTGTGCCTGGGGACGCTGAAGTGTTAGCACCGCAGGCTTGTAAGGAATCGGATAGGCGACGCAATCCCAACACATTATAATCCCGGAATCGAAAAATAGATGGTACCGTTGCGGTCCAATTGACTCTCACGCATGGATCACTTAAACTACAAAGGATAAATTTAAAGATAAGGAATATGATGATTGCAGAACAATTGACTTCGTATGCTGAAGGGTTGAAAAAGTCTCTGGACTCCGTGCCGGTTGACAAGTTCGAAGAATTGGTCCATCTGATGGAATCCTCCGCCCAGGAAGGGCGACAGGTCTTTGTAATGGGCAACGGCGGCAGCGGATCGACCGCGTCACACATGGTCTGTGATTTAAACAAGGGCGTTTCTTTCGGGCTGGAAAGACGTCTGAGAGTTATTTGCTTGAATGACAACGTCGCAACGATTCTGGCCTACGCCAATGATGTTTCCTATGACGAGGTTTTTGTCGAGCAATTGAAGAATTTTCTTCGGCCCGGGGACGTGGTGATTGGAATTTCCGGCAGTGGCAACTCGCTGAACGTTTTGAAAGCAATTCGGTACGCGAACGAAGCGGGCGCGCACACAGTCGGATTGACAGGTTTCGACGGCGGGAAGCTGGCGAAAGAAGTAAAGACCTCTCTATGGGTGAACGTCCACGACATGCAAAAAGCCGAAGACGTTCATATGATTCTTTTCCATGTGCTGATGCAGGTTCTTTACGAGCGGTTTCGGGGTTCCGTTGAACCTTCTCGTGCCGCTAGGGCCTAAGGTTCGGAAGCCTGCACCAGATCTGAATACATTATGTAATTCAGAGTCCTGTAGCCACGCACAGAGCGGCGATGTCGCCGATCTTTTCGCCCAAGGCCGCCGGTACAATCTGGCATACTTCCGCTGCCAATGATTCACGTTTGACGACGGCCCGGGCAGGTGCCAGCAGGCTTTCACCAAGTCGCATGGCTAATCCTCCAATCACGATGACCTCCGGATTGAGGATATCCACAAGTATCGCCAAGGCCTCGCCGAGTCTCCGGCCTGTTGACTGAATAATTTGCTTGGCTAAGGCGTCACCTTGTTGGGCCGCTATGCCCACATCGCGAGCAGTAATTGCTTGATGGGTCTGCAGGTGCTCTGCCAGCAGGGTTTTCTTTCCTCTTTTTTGCGCCAACTCCACCGCGCGTAAGGCCACTTGCGCCATGCCACCTCCGCTTGCCCAGCCTTCAACCGAACCTGCCTTGTTATATCCAATGGGTCCCCGGCGAGTTAACCGCACATGCCCAATTTCTCCCGCAAGGTCAGTGGTGCCGTGATAGAGGTGGCCATCCAGAATAATACCGGCACCCAGACCTGTCCCCATGGTCAGAAAGACCATATTCCGGAACCCTTGGCCTGCGCCAAAGCGATTTTCCGCCACTGCCCCCGCGTTGGCGTCGTTCTCAAGCTGGCAACCTGTGTGGAACTCCTTTTCAAGGATCGACGTTATGGGAACATCCGTCCAGGTGGGAAGGTTGGGCGGTGACTGAATGACGCCGGCAACACGATCCAAAGGACCACCACAGCTCACGCCAATTCCCTGGATGTCAGCCTCCGTCAAGCGTTGGCCGGTGAGGATCTCATGAATTCCTGCCTTGATCATTTCAATCGCACGCTCGGGACCCTCGGCAGGCAGAGTGGGAAACTCCTTCCGAGCAAGAACATCCGGAAGGCACATAGAAAGCAGGACTGCCGTTTTGGTTCCTCCAACGTCGACGCCAACTAATACTTTTTCGCTCATTCCTATTCAACCTCCGCTCCAGGAGATGCTACGACTAGTCCCTCAAGATTTCGCAAGTCCGAACCGCAGCTCAGGCGTAGCGTCCCATCCCATCCTTGAGAATTCCGGTAAAGGTCTACCTCGCAGGTGATGTCGCCTCATTTCTCCTGCAGGTTGACTTCGCGGATTTCTCCGCCCGTTATGGGGATACGCAGGCTCTTGATTTCCAGAGGGCGAAAGTGTCCGGTCCACCGTTGGTTTAAGAATCCGATGTGCAGCGTGGCCGTCGTTGGACG
>JAMCXS010000013.1 GCA_023474345.1 Acidobacteriota bacterium
GTTACTGCGACTTATGTTCAGGGAGGGAGCTTTATGATAACAGCGCGAAGAACACTGGTCACAAGTCTCCTTTTGGGCATGGCTCTGCCCTGCCTGGCACTTGCTGCCCAGCAGAATGCGCAACAGAACAATCTCGCTACGAGCGACACCAGCGCCAGCATCGGCAATACCACCCAGGCCAAGACCAAGAACAAATTCGCCGGGATCATTCTCCCTGCCGGTTCCTCACTGCACGTCAGGCTGCAGACCACGCTGACTTCGAAGACCAATAAGACTGGCGACAAGTTCACCGGATACGTTGAGCAGCCTGTGACTTCAGACGGCAAAACGATCGTTCCGACCGGCAGTCTGGTGGACGGGCATGTCGTGTTTGTCAAGAAGTCAAAACGCATCAAGGGCGTGGGCGAGATGCGCATTGTGCTGGACGACATTACAACCGAGAATGGTGATGAGTTTCTTCTGAACGGGTCGCTCGATGAAGCGCAGGGCAGCCCTTGCGCCAGGACTGCGCACGACTCTGAGGGCACAATCAAAGGCTGTGGCAAGAGCGCAAAGTCTGCACTCAAAGGGGCGGCAATTGCCGGGGCCATGGGTGCTGGAGCGGGCGCCACGGTCGGGATGGGACACGAGATTGATTGCCAGTATTTCGGCGCATGCGGCGGACCAAGTTTCGGGGCGGATGTGGGGTACGGTGCAGCGATCGGCGCCGGTGCAGCTCTGATTTACAACGTCTTCAAGCACGAAAAAGCGCTTGTTCTTCTCCAGGGAACGCACCTGACGTTCATCGTGGATCGTAGTGTCGCAGCAAGGCCGATGCCTGCCTCGGCCAGCATTCCGGCAACCTCCGACTGACGGATCTTCCGGCTGGCTGTCGGAATCGTTACCCTACATGCTTTTGACGCCTGATACTCCTCTTCAGCAGGCGTCAGGACAACGAATTCTCACGAGGGGCAGCGTTGTCAATCCTCAAAAGAGCGAAGTCGCGGAAGACACCGCCAAAGGCTCCCGAAGCCGTTGAAGAATAGCGACGCTTCTTCCCTCTTGTATCGCGCTGGATGGCGGATAGCCGTGTTTGTAGACAATTCCTGTGATGGGGCCGTTACTGTGTCTTGTGCTTTTCAATAAATAAAGTCCAAGGCTTGGCCTGAACCCAGGGTCCCAGGGCGTATTCCGCGGCTGGCCAGCCACTGAGGAAGTTGGCAATGCGAACGATAATACCCTCCCTCGGTATTCTTTTTCTACTCTCTCCCTTCTGTATGGCCCACTCGCGGGCCTCCAAGCCTCCCGGCAAATCCCAAGCGATTCCCCTCACCGTAAAGCCGGGCGTGCCCATTCGGGTCGCTCTTGAAAAGTCCGTAAGGGTAAAGCACGTCGGCACTCCGGTTGAAGGGCGCATCGTTCAACCGATCTATGTCTTCAACCAGAAAGTTATTCCTGCGGGCAGCACGTTGCTGGGAAACGTCTCGAAGATCGATCCTGTTTCACGAACAAAGCGGATAGAGGCGCTGGCAAACGGCGACCTGACTCCATTCCATAAGGCGCATATTGAGTTCAACACGCTGGTGCTGAAAGGCGGGAAACGCGTTCCGATCCAGACCGCCGTCTCGCCGGGCACAACCCAAGTCATTCAACTTGTCGCAGGCGGGAAAGACAAAAAGACAGGGCGCATCAAAGGAAAGGTCGGTGAGGTTCGGCAGGAATTTGAGAACGAAAAGAAACAAGCCATCGAGGACATCAAGGCTCCCCACAAATTGAAATGGGTCGAAGGCATGCTGACGGCCCAACTGCCCTTCCACCGGCAATTCCTGCCGGCTGGGACTCAATTCACGGCTACGCTGAAAGATCCGCTGAAGCTGGGGACGGAAAACTACTCGCCACAGGCGATGAAGAAGGTTGGCAGCAAAATCCCGCCCGGGAGCACCGTGCATGTCTGGCTGGCCACTCCGCTGAGTTCGGCGAAGGACCATAGAGGAACGCCGGTGGAGGCCGTCGTGTCGCAACCACTCTTTTCCAAGGACCACCAGTTGCTTCTGCCGGAGGGCAGCCGTCTGGAAGGCACGGTGACAGATGCCATGCCCGCTCGCAGGCTCAACCGGAACGGCAAGCTGCGCTTTGCGTTCACGCGCATTGAATTGCCCCACGGAGCCACCCGGACAGTCGAGGCCAGCCTGCAGGCAGCCACCGTGGCCAAGGCCTCGCACCTGAAAATCGACTCGGAAGGCGGCGCGCACGCAGTCAGTTCCAAGAAGAAGTACATCATGCCTGCCATCGATGTCCTGCTGGCGACTACCTCGTTTGACAGTGACCCCCAAAGCCGGGCGATCCAGGAAGGTGGCGGACAAGGGAGCGATATCGGGAGCGGAGCGCTCAGGGGCGGATTCGGATTTGGACTGATGGGCAGCTTGATTGCCATGGCCGCACGCTTGCAACCCGTGACCGCCGGCTTCGCGTTTTACGGCGCCGCCATGTCGATCTATTCCCACATCCTGGCACGCGGCAGCCAGGTCGTCTTCCCCAAAGACACCCCCATGGAAATCCGCTTTGGTACGCATGAAGGGCCGCTGGTGCCGCCAAGGAAGAAGGCAGCAACTCCCGGGACTCAGTCGATAGCGAAGAACTCAACCTGAGTGTCCGGCCCGCCTTCGTTCTGCCTGCACCCCGCGGGACGCAGCTGAAGCAGACACAATGCTAGCCTCGATGCCTCCGGCAGCGGCGCTGGCCACTCTTTCGTCGGACTGAGCGGCCAATTCTTCTGCCATCCCGGTTGCGGCCATTGTAGCAGGCCCTTGGCCCTGCGGTTCTTATGTTTTTTCCGGTTACCCTCCCTCGTCGAGACAAGTGCCGCGGGCCGCAAGGGCCTACGGCTGGCCGGCGCGGCCCGCGGACGACCCAGCCGGGGTAGCTAGCGCAATAGCGTAGCTTTATCAAGCGTTTTCCGCAACAGGGATTTCAGGAGGCGAGGCTCTCGGCTGGAACCGACTTCGCCCGGGCGTCCTCTTCCTTCACTTCCTCGTGGTAGTCGGGTTCGCTATTGATGGCCCACAGGTCGTGACGGGCTCCGCAGATGTTCTGGGCAGCGCACAGGGCCGTCATCATGGAATGATCCTGGTTGTTGTATTTGTGCATTCCGTTCCGGCCGACGAACTGGAGGTTTCTGAGATTGGCCTCAGCGTAGGCGCGGATGGCCTCGACCCGTTCCATCCAGCCGGGGTCATACATGGGGTAGGCCTTTTGCATTCGCACCACGGTTCCGTCTTCGATCTCTTCGGGACGAACCAAGCCGAGCTGCGCAATCTCGCGGCGCGCCATCTGGATCAGCTTTGAGTCGGGGCTCGACCAGAGTTCGTCGTTTTCGAAGACGAAATACTCCATGCCCAGACAGGTCTTACTCGTGTCTGGAACCATGGCCGGTGACCAGTTCTTGAAGTTCTGGATGCGCCCGACCTTCACTCCTGGCTCATGGACATAGATCCAGTTGTCGGGCGAAACTTCTTTGCGATTGACGATGAGACTGACAATCAGAAAGTCGCGGTAGCGAAGGTCATTCGCAGCCCGGCAGACTTCTTCCGGCGGGCGCGGGTCAAGTGCGTTGATCAAATCGCGGATGGGCATGGAGCTGATGAAGTGGGTGCCCTCAAAACTTTCATCGCCGTGCGGCCGGCGCGTGATCACGCGCGTCACGTCGCCGCGCTCGTGGCAGATGCGGACTACAGGGCGTTCCATCAGCACCGTGTAGCTTTGCCGGTTGAGCTGTTCGGCCAGCGTCTCCCACATCTGTCCGGGGCCCCGCTCGGGGTAGTGAAACCGGTCGATCAGCGTCTTCGCCTTCGGCGTCTTCGCGGGAAAGAGGGCGTTTCGCACCGCGGTCATAAGCGACAGGCCGCGAATCCGCTGAGCAGCCCACTCCGCCTGAATCGACGTGCACGGCACGCCCCAGACTTTCTCGGTATAAGTCTTGAAGAAGATCTGATAGAGGCGCTTCCCGAACCGGTTTGAGACCCACTCCTCCAGATTATCTTCTTTAGGCGTCGGGAAGAGAGCGGAACGGAGGTAGCTCAGAAGGATTCGGACGCTTTCGACCGGCCCCAGGCCGAACAGAGCGTTTCTCGCCACCAGGGGATAGAGGAAGAACTTCTTGCGGTAATAAATGCGTGAGAGGCGCGGCCGCAACAGGAACTTGTCGCCCAAGGTTCCCCGCCAGATATGGTTGACCTCGCCCCATTTGGTGAAGAAACGGTGCCCACCGATGTCAAACAGATATCCCTTGTAATTGACAGTGCGGGAAATGCCGCCCACCTGCTTGTCCGCCTCCAGCACCACGGCCGGAACCCGATGCTTTGAGAGCTCCAGCGCAGCCGTCAGGCCTGCCGGCCCGGCCCCGATAATGACCACGGAGGGCTTTTCGGCCAGCTTAATTTCTGCCACATCATCTCCCTTCAACGCTACTGCTACCGGAAAAGCACGAGCTTACGAGCGCCGAAATTCCACATAAACACCACGACACCACTCACACCTTTAGCAAACAGGTAGTAAATGCCAAGCCTTGCCTGGAAGGTCCAGAGGATCGTCTCGTTGAGGCTCAGGCCGAACACGCCAATCAGGGTGAAGATGGTCATTTCGGCCGGCGTGTTCTTCAGCCGCCGGCGCTGAAACACCCATTTTCGGCAGAGCAGGTAGTTCACCCCGACACCGAGTATGAATCCCACAACCCCCGAGATGAGGTAATTCACTTTGAGAAACTGCGTCAGAGAAAAAAGCGTAGACGCGTCGCAGACGAAAGCAAATCCACCTACGACCACGTAGCGAGCGAACTCGCGACGAACGCCGCTCCCAGTCCAGCGTCCGCCACTCCGAAGACCAGTGCCACCCGGAGCAACCTGGCTCCCATTAGCAGAGATTCCGATACCGCTTGTCACTTCGTCCCCATTGAGGGCCGCCTCCGAGGCTGACCCTGGCTGCTGTCCGGTTGGCACACGCACTGCCATCAGTTGTCCCTTACAGTCTGCTGCTGTGCGGCAGACTTCACCTCTCGCTTTGGCCGGGCCGAGCTAACTCCTAGACCCGTGTAGGGTACCAGCTTCGGAGGATGATCGTCGGCGTCAACCAGCAAGACATGTCGATGCTTAAAACAATGGATGAGTTCCTCATTCTTCGCCGGGCCCATGTCGTGCGCCCACACTGACCTCGCATCGTTAATATCTGCCCCATTGTACACTAATTTACATACCTACGAGTGTAGCCAGATGCCTGGCGTTGCCCTCGAATAGATCAGTGACTTGATCGACAAGTGTCCGTAGCGCCGGGCTTTATGCTCGGCATGCCACCCTGAAGGGTGGCTCCACAGATAAAGGCATGCCAGGGCTAAGGGTTTGCGGCACTTCTTCGGGAATTCACCACCCCGAAAACCTGAGGCCCGTGTTAGCATACCTCGATGGATTCGAGACTTGGCAGGTAGCCAAGGTTAAATTGCAGTCGGACTTAACCATGGGTTTTTCAAGGGACAAAGCCAGTGGTCAGCGCTATTAGGTTCTACCCGTGGCGCCAACTTCGCAGGCCCCGTATCCCGCTTCCGAATGGCCTTTGCTGAGTTCAAACCAGATACCATGAAAAAACAAAAACACGATTACATCCTCCTGGCGGGATTAACGGTGGCGGCTCTCTTCATTCATGGTTACCACCTTGGAGTTGAGGACCAGGCCATCTACCTGCCGGGCATCCGAAAGATCCTCGATCCGAGCCTTTACCCGTACGACTCCGAACTGTTTCTCCCGCAGACGAACGCGACGATGTTCGGCAATTTCATCGCTTTCACGGTTCGCTACACGCACCTTTCGTGCTCCGCGGTGATCTTCATTTATTATGTCTTGTCATTGTATCTCGTCCTGCTGGGCTGCCTGATGCTGGCCCGACGCCTGTTCCATGAGCGGTACGCGCAGTGGGCCGGAGTGTGCCTTGTGGCTTCACTGCTGACCATTCCCGTAGCCGGGACGGCGCTCTACCTTGTCGACGAGTATTTGCACCCCCGCGCCCTGGCTACTTTTGCGGTGCTCTTCGCCCTGCTTGCCGCCTTTCCGGGCGAGACGCCGGAAGAGCCTGTCGACCGGAGCCGGCTGCATCTGCCTCATTTCCTCTGGATGCTTTTCTGGTTGGCCTTTGCGACGCTGTTCCAGATCCAAATGGCCTTCTATGGCGCCTTGCTGCTTGCGATTCTTCTCGTCAAAATGCCGCGCCGCGCCGAATCGCTGATGGCTGCTGCCATTCTTCCTCTCCGCTCGCTGTGGGAACCTGCGTCCGCGGCGTGGCGGAAAGCGGCCCGGACGCGCACCGAGAACTACCTTCTTCTCTGGCACTGGTACGAATGGCTGGGGGTCGCGGGTCCGCTGGCTATTCTGGAGTGGTTTCGGCGGCTGGCGCGCCGGCACAATCTTCCAAGGGTAGAATACCTGAGCCGCCGTCTGACTTTATTCGGGCTATTCGGTCTTGCAGCCGGCCTGATCCTGACCACTCCCCCTGCACTCGAAAGGCTGACGCCCTATCAGCCGATGCGCACCTTCCAGATGCTTTACCTGCTCTTTTTCCTGATGGCAGGTGCTCTAATTGGCAAGTGGATCCTGCGCAAATCGCTCTGGCGATGGCTGGCGTTTTTTGTTCCCCTGAGCCTCGCCATGTGCTATGCCCAACTCCAGCTTTATCCCGCCAGCCCACACATCGAGTGGCCTGGTGTTCAAGATCCCAATCCCTGGGTGCAGGCCTTTCTCTGGATTCGCCATAACACCCCAAAAGACGCCTACTTCGCTCTCAGCCCGCACTTCATGGAACTGCCCGGAGAAGATTATCATGGCTTTCGCGCTTTCGCTGAGCGCAGCCGGATGGCCGATGTTGTGAAAGATCCCGGCGTCGTCAGCCTGTTCCCCAACATCGGGAACACGTGGCTGAAGCAGGTGACGGCCCTCAAAGGCTGGAGACATTTCACCTTGCACGATTTTCAGCGGTTGAAGCAGCAGTTCGGCGTGGACTGGGTAGTGATCCAGCAGCCGGGCGTGCCGGGACTCGACTGCGTCTACCAGAACAGCCGTGTCCGGGTCTGCCGGATTGAATGAAAAAAAAGTTGCTCGAACTGTTGCCGGGCAGGGGTTCGGATCTTGAAGCGGCACGCCTATGACGAAGATTCTCCCACCAGCGAGACTTCATCCAGCCGGATGAAATCCTGAATGACATGTTCGTGCGAGTCGTCGAGCTGGCTCATCGGACCAAAGTAGGCCACGCGGCCGTCGACCAGGAAAACGACGCGGTCAGCAAGCTTGCGAGCCAGCTTCATGTCGTGAGTAACAACCACGGAAGTGAGGCCGGTTTGTTTCTTGAGCTTCAGGATCAGGTCGCCGATGGTCTGGGCCATCAGGGGATCGACCATCGTCGTTGGCTCATCATAGAGGATCGCCTCGGGCCCAGCGGCAAGCGAGCGGGCAATGGCCACGGCGCGCTTCATCCCCGTGCTCAAATCGGAAGGCATCAAGTCACGAACATCTTTCAGGTCGACAAGCGACAGCAACTCATCCACGCGGGCTTGGATGGCGTCTTCGTCCAGACGCTCGCCCCGAGCCTCGCGTTCCCGGAGGGGATATGCGACGTTTTCACCTGCCGTCAGGGAATCGAATAGCGCTCCGGACTGAAAAACCATGGTCACGCAGCGGCGCACTTCGAAAAGGTCTTCCTCGGCCATCTTTGAAACTTCATGGCCCCCGACAATGACCCGGCCGGCGTCGGGTTGAAGAAAGCCGAGAATGTGCTTGAGAGTAACGCTCTTGCCTACGCCGCTCCGGCCCAGAACCACGACCATCTCTCCGCGCTTGACTTCAAAGCTGACGTCGATCAGCACCGGAAGTTCGTCAAACGCCTTGTAGACGTTCAGGAACTGGATGTATGGTTGCCCGTTCTCTTCCCTTCCCTCACATTCACGCATCGTCACTCAATCCGTTTCGGCATTGGCTCTTCTTCCAGCATAGTGCAATAACTCCTACGGAGGGACGCAAAAAGGCCCTGGTTTACCAGTGCCGCAACGCGGTCCGCCATATCCTTCCTCCCTTCCCGTGATGTCATGAATCATTTAGGCCAAGTCAATTATGTAAATGTTGCGGTCGATCCCTCAAGTCGCCTTCGAGCATAATCGTAATCTTCCGGAGTGTTCATGTTATCGAAAACCGACGGCTGGAAGCCAGCACGAGCCAGGTCGCTCCAGGGGATGAACACGCAACGGACCTTGGGGAAAAAGTTGCTGAGCTTATTCTGGCCCGCTGCAAGGCTTGTGCGAATGGCGTGAAGCGCCCTGCGTCGGTACACAGCGCAAAGCGGCTCAACGCGGCCTTCCCGCGAGCGCGGAACGGTCACGTCACTTCCAGCAGCGATGGCATGGGCCGCAAGAAAGCCGAGCAGGCGGCGGTTGACGAACGGCAGGTCGCATCCCAGAACGAGATTGAACTCCGTCCGAGTCTGCAGAAGGGCCGTATTGATTCCCGCTAAGGGCCCGCGGCCCGACACAACATCCGGCGCCACTGGCACATCAAATTTCGTCGAATACTCCAGGCTGCCGCCCACAACCACCACCCGTCGCGCTACCGAACGGAGCAGGCGGATTTGCCGCTCGAGCATGGTTTCACCTTCGATCAGGAGCATTGCCTTGGGGCGGCCCATGCGCCTGCTGGATCCGCCCGCCAGCACAAAACCCGTCAGGAAGGAAGAGAGGCGACCCGGCAAAAATGATTTGTCCGAAGTGCAGATCATGGGGGTCTTTCTTTACTGTCCCCGAGTATTCACCACGAATTCAGACACATCTTAACATGCGAATCTGACGATGCCTTAGAGTGGCGGCGGCGGCTGGGACCGCCGTGCAGCGTAAAAACCTGCCAAGATCGTGAAAAAAGGGTTGCGATTATAAGAGACTGTGGTAAATTCACGCGATATGGTCTATGGAAAACTGATTTCAAAATCGACCCTGGAGAGGCTGCGCGCCGCACACTGGCGCAAACGGCTGATCGTTATGGTGGTGGCCGTCCTCGCGATCGAGGGCTCAGTTCTGGCCTCCATCATTCACCAGCGGGATGTCGCCGAGCACGCTCTCGCGAAGGAAAAAATTCTTGCGGTAAAGGAAGTGAAGTTCATCGCCTCAAAACGTGAGGTGCACTCCGTCAAGACGCTTCCGCCTAGAACAACCTTCAGCGGCTTTCTCGCCGATCAGGGACTGGAGCCGGACACCATCCAGGAAGTCGTCCAGGACACGCGGCCGGTTTACAATCTGGCGAGCGTGCGCGCCGGCAACGAAGTCACGCTGGTCACATCCGGGCAGGGAGCTTTAAGGGAGATCGGGTATGAGATCGATCCCGAGCATATGCTCTGGATCAGGAAGCAATCGCCCGGATTTGATGCCACGGTCAAACAGATACCCTTTTCCGTGCAGGTGGCCCAGGTGTCGGGAACAGTGCACAGTTCGCTCTTTACGGCGATCGAGAAGGAAGGCGAACAGGACCAACTGGCGATCAAATTCGCCGATATTTTTGCCTGGGACTTCGACTTCAACACAGATACTCAGAACGGAGACCGCTTTGAGGTCGTGGTTCAAAAGAAAATTCTCAATGGGAAGTTTACCGGCTACGGGCACATTCTGGCGGCGGAATATGACAGCGGTGGACATCGATATCAAGCCCTGCGGTTTCACGACCCCTCCGGGCAGCCGGCCTACTACGCGCCCAGCGGCAAAGCGGTCAAGAAAGCCTTCCTAAGATCGCCCTTAATGTTCGCCGCGCCCATCACATCGCACTTCAGCTACCACCGGTTCCATCCCATCCTGAAGCGCTACCTGCCTCATCTTGGGATCGACTACGGCGCTCCGGTCGGCAGCAAAGTACAGGCAGTGGCCGAGGGAAGAGTGATTTTTGCCGGCTGGGATGGAGGAGGCGGCCGGGAAATCAAGCTGCGGCACGCCAATGGATATGAGACTTTCTATCTCCATCTGTCGCGCATTCTGGTGCACGTCGGCGAGCACGTTCACCAGGGGCAAATCATCGCGCTGACCGGCGATACAGGCCTCTCGACCGGCCCGCACCTCGATTTTCGGGTCCTGGTGCATGGAAAGTTCGAGAACTTCCTCGCGCTCAAACTTCCCCCTGCGCGCTCCGTTTCCCGCAAGGATTGGCCTCAGTTCGCCAAGCTGCGCGGTCAAATGCTCCCGGAACTGGCAACCCTGCGAGCCCACACCGGTGGAGTGGAACAGGCCTCGCTGCGCTCATCAGCGCCCACCGTCAGAGCATCGGTGCGATAGCCGGGCAGTGAAACGACCGGATGTAGTGCCTCCGATAGCCGAAGTCCGAAGGACTCCATCGGAGTTCGGAAATCGGACCCTACCGGCGCATTCCGGCACTGAGGTCCGCTTTGAATCCGGACCATCAGACTCCAGATTCCGGAAACAGCGCGCTACAAAAAATGCTGTCACGACATTTTGCAATCCTCTGTAAGGGCAGGTCTGCAAGCCTTATCTCAGACCGTCACTCGCTTGTTTCGGTCCGCGTAAGTCCGGTCAAAAGATATGGAGGGCCGCTGGTGAAAGTCGGATGATAAACGTACGTCTTCTTGTCGTTCAGCTTGAGAACGAAAATGTGGCTTTCTGAATTTCTCTCTGGCGCCGACGGAACCTCGAAGATTCGGTCATCCACAAACTCCGGCCATGCCTTCAGAACGCTCTCGTGGAAAAGCTTAAGGCTTGGCTTGTCGGTTTTGAGAAATTGCTTCGGCTCGATCAAAGAATAAGCCGTCTTGAAGTCGCGCAAGTGCAAAGCGGAGATGAAGCGATAGAGCGTATAGTCGCGTGTATGGGAGTATTCGGTCCGGAACGCGACGTAGGCATCGTCTTGCCACGCGTAGGCAGTTACCACCTGAAACCCACGCCTGTTCCTCTCTGAAGAGCTGGGAAACACAAGTAATCCCGGATCCGCAAGGCCGGTTGCAATCATCACCGGAACTTCCGCGTTTTCGGCTTTTTCAAACTGGATTGAGCCGTAATCGTAGCCTGAATAAAGGCTGGCGGGCTTTCGCCCGTCCCAAACGAGCGAGGCATGGTGGTCAGCGAATCGGAAGATGACCGGATAGGGCACCGCGGTCATGCCGCGAAACAGGACTACCGCAATCAGAGGTGTCGTGCTCTCTGTCCCCGGCAGCACCCGTACGGTGAGCGCATCAAGCGCGGGAGTCAGAAAGGACGCCTGCCACGCCTTCCTGTCCCAGGAAAGCAGGTATAGGTCGGGTTCAACCTCCGGCTGCGCCTCCCCAACCTGGGCGGGAGGCCTCCATTTGACAACTGCCTCGGGAACCCCGCTCCCCCTGATGACACTAATGGGCTCGATCCCGATTTCGGAATCTTCAAACGGTCGGCGGCCGATTTGCTCAGCGCTCAATCCCAGCGCTGTGGCCAACGCCTGAAGGCTTGGAGTGTGAACGTGCTGGATGGCGGCCTGAATCGCCTCCACTCGGGCATCTGAGGTCTCCACGCCCTCTCCCTTAGAGGTTACAGATTGCGTACCGCTGCCTGGGGAAAACAGAGAGACAGGAATAGACGCGGCGAGGTTCTCCAGCGGGCTGGCCAATAGAAAGGCTCGCGCATGGCCTCCAGGAGAACCAAACGCGCTGCCAACAGCCAGCAGGAAAGCGGCAAACCACTTTCCACGACGAATCACCTTCCTGCAAGAACCCGGGTCCCGCAGGGAAATCAGCTTATTGTGTGACAATCGAAACATACCTTCGAGAGCCATTATAGCTTTCCGACCGGAACCCTCCAAGCCGAGTCTTGCGTGCCCAAGGTGTCTGTGAACCCAAACTGCCAGGGCTGACTAAGGGTCCGAACAGCACAAGGGGCTTGACAGCGGAGCGCCGAAGTTATAAATTAGCACTCTTCTACCGAGAGTGCTAATTAAGCGGGGTTGTCAGCATTGTCGGTATAAGTACTTTAATTTCAACAGATCGAACTAGGGGGGTTAAAGCCATCGCCCAATTGGGCCTCGGCTGATATACGGGGCCTGATAACAATGGATGCTGGCAACCTACCCATGAAGGCAAAAGGAAAGGAGAGCGTAAACGATGAAGTTAAGGCCTCTGCATGATCGGATCTTGATCAAACGCATTGAAGAAAAAGAAACCGTGAAGGGGGGAATCATCATCCCCGACACGGCAAAAGAAAAACCTCAGGAAGGCGAGGTGGTTGCCGTCGGTAATGGAAAGAAGACGGAAGACGGCAAGATTGTTCCCCTCGACGTGAAAGTGGGCGACCGCGTCCTGTTCGGGAAGTACTCGGGCAACGATATCAAAATTGATGAACAGGAATACCTCATCCTTCGGGAGGAAGAAATTCTGGGTGTCCTCGAAGCCGCCAAGTCTGCCGCGGGAGGCAAGAAGTAAACGATTCGCTTGGCATGAAGTCGCAGCAAAAAATTCAAGACTCCGCCGACGGGCCTTGGGCCATAGGGCGGATGGAAATTTTGGAGGAATTTAAGAGATGGCAAATGCAAAACAGATTGTACATGGCGCAGATAGCCGCCAGGCGATCCTCCGGGGCGTCAACAAACTGGCGGACGCCGTAAAGGTCACGCTCGGCCCGAAGGGGCGCAACGTGGTCCTGGATAAGAAATTCGGTTCACCCACGATCACCAAGGACGGCGTGACCGTGGCGAAGGAGATTGAACTGCCGGATTCGATGGAAAACATGGGAGCTCAGATGGTGCGCGAAGTCGCATCGAAGACTTCCGATGTTGCCGGCGACGGCACCACGACAGCCACGGTTCTGGCTCAGGCAATCTTCCGCGAAGGCGTGAAGAACGTTGCAGCGGGAGCCAACCCGATGGCGATCAAGCGCGGCATCGAAACAGCGGTCCGCACGATTTGCGGTTATGACGAAACCCAGAAAGACGGCTCAAGGAAGCACATCAAGGGCGAACTTGAGAAGCTTTCAAAGCCGGTTGAGGGCTCCATGATCGCGCAGGTTGGCGCGGTTTCGGCCAACAACGATTACACCATCGGCAGCATCATTGCCGAGGCCATGAAGAAGGTCGGCAAGGACGGCGTGATCACCGTGGAAGAGTCCAAGACGATGGAGACGGAACTGGAAGTCGTTGAGGGCATGCAGTTCGACCGCGGGTATCTTTCACCCTACTTCGTAACCGATCCCGAGCGGATGGAATGCGTGCTCGAGAATCCGCTGATCCTGATCCACGAAAAGAAAATCAGCTCGATGAAGGACCTGCTTCCCTTGCTGGAACAGATTGCCAAATCGGGCAAGCCCCTGGTCATCATCGCCGAGGAAGTTGAAGGCGAAGCGCTGGCCACACTTGTTGTGAACAAACTGCGTGGAACCCTGCAGTGCTGCGCGGTGAAGGCACCGGGCTTCGGAGATCGCCGCAAAGCCATGCTCGAGGATATCGCGACCCTGACGGGCGGCAAGGCGGTTACAGAAGACCTCGGCATCAAACTCGAAAACGTGAAGCTGGAAGATCTTGGCAAAGCCCGCAAGGTGACCATCGACAAAGACAACACCACTATCGTCGAGGGCGCTGGCAAGACGGAAGCCATCGAAGGGCGCGTCAAGCAAATCCGCGCGCAAATCGAAGAAACCACTTCGGACTACGACCGCGAGAAATTGCAGGAGCGGCTGGCCAAGCTGGTGGGCGGAGTTGCTCAGATCAAAGTGGGTGCTGCAACTGAAACCGAGATGAAAGAAAAGAAAGCTCGCGTTGAAGATGCCATGCACGCCACCAAGGCCGCTGTCGAGGAAGGCATTGTTCCGGGCGGCGGCGTTGCTCTGACTCGATGTCTCCATGCCCTCGATAAGCTCAAGGCGGAGGAAGACGAGCAGATCGGCATCAACATCGTGAAGCGGGCGCTCGAAGAGCCGTTACGCCTGATTGCTTCGAACGCAGGATGGGAAGGCGCCGTGGTGGTGGAGAAAGTACGAGCCAACACCAATCCGAACTTTGGATTCAATGCACAGACCGAGACTTTCGGCGACCTGGTCGAGGCCGGTGTCATCGATCCGACAAAGGTTACTCGAACCGCTCTCCAGAACTCCGCTTCCATCGCCTCGCTGCTGCTGACAACCGAGGCGCTGGTCTGCGAGATTCCGGAAAAGGAAGAGAAAGCTCCTGCTATGCCTCCCGGAGGCGGTGGCATGGGTGGAATGTACTAAGGAAAAAAACAATCAACAGTTGAAAGTTGACCGTAAGAACGAAGGGCGGGGATCAATTTCCCGCCCTTTTTATTTTGGTGTATTGCGTTGTGGCCTTGCGGCAGCACGAAGGCCGGAGGATATGGCTCTCCTGGCCCGCTTGCTGCGATCAGGACTGGCTCCGGCAACGCGGAGCATCAAATTCAGCAACTCGATATATGCCGGGATCACCTCCGGAGCAAAACGCTGCAGTTCGGCAACGTGCTTTTCGAGAGTTGTCCAGTCGCCGCGCACGGCGGGTCCTGTTAAGGCTTTGCGAGCCCCGAACTCAACGAAGTTGTTCACCGTCTCTGAGACAAACCTTCCGAGCATCGGGCGGATGACTCTTCTCGGTACGCCAGCCTGCTGCAAAAGCCGCTCGGAACAGTCCATCAGGGTAACCACAGTGGGACACACCAGAAACGCGCTCAGATGGTAAATAGGCTTGGCATCGGGCTGCAGTTCGAACGTCGTTCCGGAAAACATCTTCACCCATCGCCGAGCCACTGCAACGGCTCTCCTGTCACCCTCCACGGCCCAAAAACCGCCCCGAAGATTTCGAACGCCGGCAGAAGGATTGGGAATGGTCTGATACGGGTGAAGCGCACCGATGCTGGCGCCGCGGTTCCTGAACGGATCGAGGACGCACGCGGGCACCGAGCCGCAGGTGTGAAGAGCAATTCGCCCGGACCAGTCTTCGCGGTAGCCTGCAAGTTCGCGAGCGACAGGATTCAATGCGGTGTCGGAAGTCGTGATTAATATGATATCGGCATCGGCCAGGCGGCGGTCCTTGAGACTGAGAGCCTTTCCGCCGCCGATAAATCGAACCGCATTTCTGGCGCGCGCCAGTTCCCGAGCCGCAACAAATTTGATGGGCACACCCGCCTGCCAAAGCAACTTGCCCATGGCTTGTCCAAGCCGTCCCGGTCCAACAATTGCCACAGTCGAATTTGGCCGCTTTCCCATTGATTCACCCTTCGAAAATTCTACTTCTATTGAAAGCTGAATTTTAGCAGCTTACCTTGCTTTGACGTCAGAAGTCAGCGCAGCTTTGTCCGCTCAGGCAATCCGTCGTGACGAAAAAGCGGAACTAATTTTGGCTTCGCTCGGTCTTGATACGGAAAACCCATGAAAGAAGGCTGAGAAAATGTCCGATAAATAGGCGAGGAGAAAAATGCGGCTATTGTAATGGCTTCAATGCAATGGAGATATCACTTCCGAAGCGCAACCGCTCCTGCGTCAAAGATATTTCTGAGGGTTTTCAAGTGACGATTAAAGCTTTGATGCATCTAACCAAGGGAATAAGGAAAATCAACATTTATGGACGATCTTCTTGCAAGCATTTTCATAGTTTTCCTGCTCTTATTCTATGCCGCCATTGCGCTTGCCTTCGTGGTAGCGGGGATTCGCACCTGGATCTGGCAACCTTTACGAAAAGGGTTTCCGGAAAAAAAACCGGCACAACACTTTCACGACATCAAGTCCACCCACAGCGAACAAAGCCCCTCTTAACCCTTCCGAGGCTGTTCGGCTCGCTCATCTTTCAGCGCCGGCACAAAGCCCGCTTCCTTTTCCCGCAAGGCTTTGACGCGATCGCGCAGCCGGGCCGCCTTTTCAAACTCGAATTGCTTCGCGGCCTCACGCATCTGGTTTTCCAGGCTCCTGATCATTTCATCCAGCTGATCCTGCGAGGTTATTTCGTCCGCCTCGACTTCCGACGGAACGGTCATGTAGTCCGCCTCGACAATGGCGGCGAGAGCCATGTCGACAGGCTTGACAATGCTTTCCGGAGTGATTCCGTTCTCCTCGTTGTATTGGAGCTGGATGGCACGCCGGCGGCTGGTCTCCGCGATGGCCTGGCGCATGGATTCGGTCATATTGTCGCCGTAAAGAATCGCTCTGCCGTGCAGGTGCCTTGCGGCACGGCCCATGGTCTGGATCAAGGCGCCCGCTGAACGCAAATAGCCTTCCTTGTCAGCGTCGAGAATGGCCACCAGGGAAACTTCCGGCAGATCGAGGCCCTCTCGCAGCAGGTTGATGCCGATCAGGACATCGAACTCGCCACGGCGCAGATCGCGGAGAATCTTCACCCGCTCGAGAGTTTCGATTTCCGAGTGTAGGTATCGGCACCGGACACCGACCTCGGCATAGTATTCCGCCAGGTCCTCGGCCATACGCTTGGTCAGCGTGGTCACCAGGACACGTTCATTGGCCTCGGCGCGCTTGCGGATTTCATCCAGAAGGTCGTCAACCTGGTTGCGCGTTGCGCGGACTTCAATTTCCGGGTCCACCAGTCCGGTGGGCCGAATGATCTGTTCGACGACTTCCCCACCCGCTTTCGTCAGCTCGTAAGGACCCGGAGTTGCCGAGACATAAATGGTCTGCCGCGCGCGGTGCTCGAACTCATCAAACGTCAGCGGCCGGTTATCGAGCGCCGATGGGAGACGAAAACCGTAATTCACCAGCGTCTGCTTGCGCGAACGATCTCCGCGGAACATTCCATGAAGCTGAGGGATGGTCTGGTGGCTCTCATCGATGAACATCATGGCGTCCTGAGGCAGATAATCGAGCAGTGTGGGCGGAGGCTCGCCGGGCAGGCGCCCTGAAAGGTGGCGCGAGTAATTCTCGATACCGTGGCAGTAGCCCATCTCTTTCATCATCTCGACGTCAAACATCGTCCGCTGGTGAACGCGCTGGGCCTCGACCATCTTGCCCTGCTTTTCGAGCTCACTGCGCCACCAATCGAGTTCGCCGAGAATCCTTTCAATTGCCAGTTCGCGCTGGTCGCGAGGCATCACGTAGTGAGTGCGGGGATAGATTGGCAACCGTGTCAAGGTCTCCTTGACCTGGCCCAGAAGCGGATCGATCTGGGCAAGCGATTCGATCTCGTCTCCCCAAAGCTCGATGCGATAGGCGTTGTCCTCGTAAGTCGGATAGACCTCAATCACATCGCCGCGCACGCGGAAAGTCCCCCGCCGAAAGTCCATGTCGTTGCGTTCGTACTGGATCTCGACCAGGCGCCGCAGCACGTCCTGGCGCGCAATCTTCTGACCTTTCTCGAGAAGCAAGAGCATTCCGTAATAGGCTTCCGGCGAGCCCAGGCCGTAGATGCAACTCACGCTGGCCACAATCAGGCAATCCCGGCGCTCGAAGAGCGAGCGCGTGGCCGACATGCGCAGCTTGTCCAGCTCGTCATTGATAGTGGCTTCCTTTTCGATATAAACGTCGCTCGATGGGATATAGGCTTCGGGCTGGTAATAGTCGTAGTAACTCACAAAATACTCGACCGCGTTCTGGGGGAAAAATCCCCGAAACTCCTGATAGAGCTGCGCCGCAAGCGTCTTGTTGTGCGCCAGGATCAACGTCGTCCGGTTGGCCGCCTCAATCACCTTGGCCATTGTGAAAGTCTTCCCGGAACCCGTCACCCCGAGCAGAACTTGATGCTGCCTTCCGTCATCAATCCCGCGCATCAGTTGCTCGATAGCGGTAACCTGGTCGCCTCGTGGCCGGTAATCGGAAACAAGTTTAAAGTCCATGCGCTCCCTGAAATTCGGATGTTTTTCCAGCTCAATGAAATTATTATATCCCTCTACCAAAGCCAGTCATGCCGAGAGTTCGAGTGGCCTCATCGCAAACCGCAGCGCTTCGGCGATTGGCGATGACCTCAGGAACTTGCTAATGCACAGACGCTCCACCCATGGTGCGGCACCTGGGCCAGGAGCCACCATAAAAAACGTCGCTTGACATTAACTTCATAAGATCAATAAACTTCGGAGTTCTGCTTTCCGCGAATCTGTCACAAAGTGCCAGGCATCCCACTCCACGAAATTGAGGGGCGCCAGCAGCCATACGGAGCTTTCGAACCACAAGGAGGTTCTCATGCACTGTTCAACTTCGGCAAATCCGCATCCACTTCGGTCTGCAGGATGGATTTTTTTACTGCTCTTCGCAGTCGGTGCCATCATCTTTCCTCCCACCCTCTCCGCGCAGCAACCCATGCTGATTCCACAACCGCGGGAACTCCAGACACGAATGCAGCCGTTCGACGTAAAGACCGATCTCGAAATCGTCCTGCTGACGCCCGTCGCTCACAAAGATCTCTTCGCCGCCCAGCGCGTTCAAAAAGAGCTGAGGCTGGTCACAGGCCATGAGTTTCCGATCATGGCTTTGCCCGAGCCGCCGCAGGGCGTTCCGGCAATCATCATGGGACGATTCGACCAGCCTGCCATGCGCAATCTGCTCTCAGGCCGGAATCTGAGCACAAACGGGATCGGCGACCAGGGCTATGTTCTGGACGTTGAGCCT
>JAMCXS010000008.1 GCA_023474345.1 Acidobacteriota bacterium
ATCTTTCGAGGTCATCTCCAGTATCAAAACTCCAAAGCAAATATCGTGTCCACCTGCATCGGAGTATAAGCCGAAACCCAATTCGCGGAGTCACAAAACCCCGCACATGGGTTCACCGGTCGGATACGGTTAGATCACGGGCAGCTTGAAGACAACAGCGACGAGGTCGAAATATAGATTGATATAGCCAAGGAAATAAGGGATACTCTTTCCGCCAAGCGGCACCATCTCACACGCAAGAATCTATTTTCAATCATTATGGGATCTTGCCTGCTTATCTTAGCGGTCATACCGCTTTAGATTCCGGCGAGTCGCGCCAAGACGATTGTTGACTTGCAAAAGACGCGAGCGCGCAAAGATGGTTACTATGTGGAGTCTCTCCGGCGCGCTACGGCATTTAATGATTATTAGAAGTGTTCTTGGGCAGGGTGCATAAGGTTATTTTGCACCAGCCACGGTCCTTGGGACCAAGTGTCCGGAGCCGTTTCGCCCACAGTCAAAACCGGCAAGGCGGGATGAACGACGTCGCCTTTCGCATCAGGAATGGAGACCGGCAAAAGCAACCCATCTAAAGTTGCGATATCGAAAAGGGGAAATTTCTATCATGCTCAGACCTCGATTACGTAGCGGTTCCTGCAGGATTTCTTTTCCCGCCCTCGTCGTATTGTCCATCACTCTGCTAACGCCTCCTGGAATTTGGGGCAGCGGCCAAACAACGGTTCCTGACCACATTCCTCCCAAGCGTTCGTCGCAGATCGTAAACGGGTTTGGAATCAACTCCGACCTTCCGCGCAAACCGTGGCTTCCCTGGGATCGCTGGTGGTGGACCAGGATGTTTGACGCCGGTGTCAGTTGGATTCGCATCGGGCAGTATGAGAACAGTTCGGACCAGACCAGTTGGGACTGGGTGGAGAGAAAACGGGGCGTTTTCTCTGTTTCGCCGGAAGTTGATGATTACGTCGACTCGCTCGTGGAGAATGGCGTCAAAGTCCAGGTGCAACTGCTTTATGGCAACCCTATGTACACCTCGCGAGCCGGCCGCCTGCCGAATTCCATCATCCCTGAGCCGGGGTCCTTCCATAACGATGACCGAAGCCTTTATTCCGTATTCTGGCCTCCCACGACGCCCCAACAGATTAAGGCTTTCACGCGCTATGTGCGCTGGATGGTAAACCACTTCCGGGGCCGAATTCACTACTACGCGCTTTGGAACGAGGAGGACATCGGTTACTGGAACCCCTGGGGAAATCCGGAGCAGTACGGACGCTTGCTGAAGGCATTTATTCCGGCCGTTCATCAAACCGATCCAAACGCCAAGGTCATCTTCGGCGGCATGGCCGATCCCATCCGCAGTTTTGCGCGCCGGGCCCTGGACGCTTGCCAGTGCGCCTCGGGGATTGATGTCTTCGCTTACCACACATATCCCGGATACGGACAGAATATGAACCCGGAAAGCATGGACTACGGCGCTTACAATAACGAATCTCCGGCCAAATTGCGCAAGATGGTGCGAGCCTATCCGGGCATTCGCCCCGGCATTCCCTTCTGGGATGATGAGTTCAATTCGATTCCATCCTGGACGGGGTCCGATGAGTCGGTGCAAGTCAAATACATCCCTCGCGGGCTGGTTTACAACTGGGCAGCAGGCGTCAGGACCTTTGTTTGGGAGCTTGTGCCGGGCGTGGACGGCAACGAGGATGATGATTTCGGATTAATCCACGGGCTTCGCTACCTGCCCGACGATTTCACGGCCCGGCCCGTGTTCAAGGCTTACCAGAACACCAATGCATTATTCTCAGATACGCATTTTGATCCCTCCATTCACATTAAGAGCTCGGAAATTCCCGCTTTACGGCGCCAGAGTGGTTTCCCGTTTCTGGCATATGGCTTCCGATCCCGCACCAATAAGGCGATCGTGGCTTATTGGATTGCGGCTCACAGCCTGCCCGGAAATGTCTTTCCACCTTTTTATATAAGCCTCACTCTGGAAAATACCGGGATTCGGCATCCGGTACTGATTGATGTTGATTCCGGCAAGATCACGCCGCTCCAGTGGAAGAAGGGTACGACGGACACACTCGAGTCTGTACCCGTCAAGGATGCCGTTCTTGCCATTGCGGATGCGGATTACTTTGACTGGCCGGTCCTGCCGGAAGCACCAAGCTCGCTTGACGCATCGGCGGAGGGGCAAGCGGTTGAGTTGACCTGGGCCGTTCATGGCGGTGGGCCCACCCAGGTGCGGGTCGAAAGGCGGCATGGCAATTCCGGAGCGCCGTGGGAGGCGATTGTGACTCTCCCCGCTACGGCGCACGCGTATACGGATTCCCACGCGCCGGCCGCCGGCGTTGTCTGCTACCGGGTTCGGGCGCTGAACCATGCCGGCAGTTCCGCTTATTCGAATATCGCGCGCATCGAACGATGAACTGATCGGATGGTACGCGCCACTATCTTGCTGCGCCGCGTTCTCATGACGCGAGAAAATTTTCACTCAAGGAGATGAACCAATGGGCAAACTGGCGATTACCGGAGGTAAGCCGGTGCGGGGGAAGCCATTTCCGGCTTGGCCTGTTTATGGACCTGCAGAAGAGCGCGCCCTTCGCGATGTCCTGCACAGCCAGAATTGGGGCGGCTTTCCGTTTCCCAATCGCTATGCGGATTCGTTTGGCAAAAAGTTTGCCGCGATGCACACGGCCAAGTATTGTCTGGCGGTTGCGAACGGGACGATCGCCATTGAAATTGCGCTGCAAGCCGCCGGCATCCGGCCGGGTGATGAAGTGATCGTTCCAGCCTACACGTGGGAAGGAACTGTTGCGCCCATCCTGCGCCTGAATGCGATTCCGGTTTTCGTGGATGTCGATCCGGACACCTATTGCATTGATGTGAAGCGCATCGAAGAAGCTATTTCGCCTCGCACACGCGCCATTCTTCCCGTCCATCTTGCTATGCGCTTTGCCGATATGGATGCCATCACGCGCATCGCGCGCGCCCACAAACTGCTGGTCATTGAAGACTGCGCTCACGCTCATGGCGGTCGCTGGAGATCAAAGGGTGCCGGCTCAATGGGAGATGCCGGCGCATTCAGCTTTCAGTCCAGCAAGCTACTGACGGCAGGCGAGGGCGGTGCCATCCTCACAAGCAGCCTGGAAATCTATGAGCGCGCGCAAAGCTACACCAATTGCGGCCGAGCCAGCTTGACGGACCGTTTTCATCATCGTCTGATCGGATTCAACTACCGGATTTCGGACTTTCAGGCTGCCATCCTTGACGCTCAACTGAAGCTTTTGCCCGCGCAGCAAAAAAAACGCACCGCCAACATCGAGTTTTTCGAACGGCGAGTCGCAGGCCTTCCTTCGGTGGCCCTGCTGCCCAGGGAGCCGCGTATCACCGCGCTCGCTGCTTATCAATATGTCTTCAAGTTTCTGCCTGAAAACGGCCATGGGGCGTCCCGCGCCAGTTTCCTGGGAGCTCTTGAGATGGAAGGAATTCCCTGTGACGGGTTGTTCTATGAGCCGGTATACCGCAGCCCGCTTTTCCCCGCCGATCCTGAAACCTATCCGGTCCTCCGTTGGGGCAGGAAAAAGCCTATCGACTTCCGGCGCCAGTATCATTGCCCGAATTCCGAGCGCGCGGCTTATGAGGAATCCGTCTGGCTTCCGCATCACCTCTTCCTGGGTTCGCGCAAAGACACTCAAGACATTGCCGATGCCGTCGCCAAAGTCTGCGAAAACCTGCATGAACTCAAGGGAGTCCGCCATCCTGCCATTCGCCTGAAGACCATGAACCGCGCCGACCGTCCGAGGGTTGAGAGGCGGCAATATTAAAGCTATTGCCCAGTATGCAACCTGCTGTACCGCCGCCGATGCGCGCGAAATCGCATAAGGTTCACCACGAGCCGGCCATTGCCGAAAGGCTACGTCACGACGGATTCGAACCCGGTCAGCTAAGGGATCAACCAGTTCCTGCCGGTGCGCTGGCTGGAACAAGAGGTGCCTCACTTCCCGGATATGATCCTTGAGTGGGTCGGATGCTTGGTAAGACGCCAGCCAGTCTTCCACGGTTATAGTCCTGACCTTCCAAATATCTTCATCTCGCCACGTAGGTCGGCTACTTATGTAGAATTTGAAAAAGCGCCCCGCCGGGCCTACTATAACCTCAGGTGATTGGGTGTGAGGTCACTCGCGCGTGCTCCTCAGGTTAGGGTCGGAGGTAACTTCACGTGGGAGACCTGTCGCGGCGGGAATGGATTAAATCGAGTTTGTGCTGGGCGGCATCCCTGTTCAGCTCCGCCTCTGCCTTACTCTGTGCCGCGTGCTACAAAGACCGCAAACCATCTTCTTCCTCAGGCAGCGGCGGGCGACCCGCGAACCAGCGACGCCGGGCTAAAGGAGCAGCGGACATCAACCCTGAATTCAATCCTGGTTATTTGATTTTGCACAGGCGAGGTGAGCTGAAGGGAAGAGGACGGAAACTCTGGAACCTGATGGAACAGTGCCAGCTCTGCCCAAGGCAGTGCGGAGCAAACCGCTTGAAAGGGGAAAGGGGATTCTGCCAGTCAAACTCCAAGCTTGAGATCTCCGCCTATCACGCGCATTTTGGCGAGGAAAGACCTCTTGTGGGAAAGGGCGGCTCCGGAACCATTTTCCTGACCCATTGCAGTCTGCGGTGTGTCTTCTGCATCAACTGGCAAATCAGCCAGGGAGGCAATGACACACCACAGACAGTGGAAGGCATGGCGGAGATGATGTTGCGCCTGCAGGAAATGGGCTGTCACAACATCAACCTCGTCACACCGACACATTACTCTCCCCACATCCTCCTGGCTTTGGACTTTGCGGCGGGCAGGGGGCTTAGACTCCCGGTGGTCTACAATACCTGCGGGTGGGAGCGGCTGGAAATCCTGAGGATGCTCGACGGCGTCGTCGATATCTACCTGCCTGACTTCAAGTATTGGGATGGTAAGATGGCCGCGGAATACTCTTCTGGCGCTGAAACCTACCCCGACATCACGACAGCCGCCTTGCTTGAAATGCACCGCCAAGTGGGGGTGGCGCATCCTGCGCCCGACGGCCTCATGTACAGGGGCCTGATGATTCGCCACCTGGTCATGCCCAACGGGGTCAGCGGGACAAAAGGCGTTGTGGGGTGGATCGCACAGAATCTCCCCAAGGATACTTATCTTAACCTCATGTCGCAGTACACGCCGGCGTTCAAAGCTCAACAGTATCCCAAGATAGCCCGCAGGATTACGCGCTCCGAATACAGGGACGCCGTAGCCTGGGCAGAGGCAAACGGACTTACCAACTTGGATATTCAAGGCTATCCGCCTTATTGATAATGGGCTACTGCGACCTGTGCGAATCGAGTTCTGCAGACTCCGTAACGGTTTGGTGACCGATAAAACGATTCCTTACGTATTGCCTAACGCGGGTGTCCGACCGGAATCAGATACAGAGGCTTGCAATTTCCATCCAGAGTCAGAACAATCTTAACGGCTTCATCCTCGAAGGCCCCGATGGTCACACCACCCAACCCTAGCGCCACGGCTTCCAACAGCAGGTTTTCCGCGGCGTGTCCCACTTCCATGTGGACATAACGCGGAGCACGTGCCGTACCGTATTTGCGAGAAGTCCGCTCGTATACTGCGGCCAGCACGAACACTGCCGGCGCTTGGGTAATTGCCTCCTGGTCGAGCGCGGCTCGGCGCAGGGCTGCTCGCAGGTCGCGGTCGGAAAGCTGGATAAGCCGATGGGGGTTCGGCTCGTAATGGTAAAACCCATTGGCTGTGGCCACATAAATCTCGAGAGGATAAAGCGCTCCCGCGGAAGGAGCCGTGCGCAGGCCATCCGGATGCGTTATGCCCTGGGCAGCCCAGAGCAGTTGTGAGAGTTCACGCTCGTTCAGACTTTCACGTGAGAATTCCCGGATCGAGCGCCGGCGCGCGAGCGCTTCTTCCACGGACATCTTTCCCTTTTGCTCCGGCGCGGGAAGTTGCACAATCTTCGGACAACTTCCTTTGGTTTGGATCATAGTGTGTCCTGCAACCGAAAAGAGCGCAACTGCCACTGGAAAAGCAAGCAGGGCAAACGCAAACTCTCTTTGCATCGTTTCAACCACCTCCTCGCGGGCTCTTCGTGCCGCGGCTTCCACACCCCATAGTTGCTGCACCTCAGAAACTTTAACAACCCTGGCTCAATGTGCTTTCATTGTCCTGCCAGAGCGTCGAGACAAACTCCCCTTTGCGCGTTGCAACCAGCGTTTCGGTTATCGGACGGCCATACCTAAGACGATAATGGTTGTTTTTCGGATTTGCGTCATCCGCTTCGACCGTGTCCACGTTATCCAAACGCCCGAGCGTAGCGAAGCGCGATTTCATAAGTTGGTTAGGACGTCTTTCGCGTCTTCCCCTTCTTCTTCGTCGTCCTCTTCTTCCTCTTTCTTCTGTCTTTCCTCTTCTTCTTCCTCCTCTTCTTCTTCCTCCTCTTCTTCTTCCTCCTCTTCTTCTTCCTCGTTTTCTTCTTCGTCAGGTAAAGCGGGATCAGGAGTCAAATAGAGTCTGCCTGCGTTAAGTGGAAGAAATTGGAGTTCTTGTGCGTTGATCATTGGCCGGCCTCCTTCTCTACACACCCTTCCTTTTCCATCAAGGGAAGCGGCTTGGCTGACGCCGTTTACGTACTGCCGCCGCCAAAAACTAATACGTCGGCGTTTCTCCTCGCGGCCACGTTCCAGTCTACGCACCCCTCGGCACCCAAGGTCTTTTTGGAGCCAACAGCAATCAGCGCAATCGACCACGGTGGCTCAGACCCCGGCCCTTACTGAAAGAAACCGCGCTCCACACTCATCTGCCGTCTCATCGGCAATTGACTCATCAGACCGCGACGCTTCACAAGAAGCATCGTGCCGTCCGTTCCGCCCTTATGTCATGCCACCCGTGTCTCCACGGTCATACTGCATGAAAAACGAAACATCCTTTGTTGCGCGGCGCATTCATGCTGCAATGCTCTGAACTCGCACATGGGTTCCGAACACTCGGCCTATCTCCGACGCTGTTATTGGTTCTACCAGGTAGTCCACGGCGCCCAACTGCATCGATTCCAGATAGCACATCATATCGAGGCAACGTGCCACCACCAGCACAGGCAAGAGGCGGTCAATCACGACGGCGCGCTCCAGCACGCAACGTCCTTCAAAGCTCGGAGTCCCCTGACTCACCATGACGAAATCGAAAGCTCCGTCATCCAAGCAATGGATGCCATCCTGGTAAGAGTCGCATGCCCAGACCCGACACCCAAACCCTTCGAGAACGTCACAATAGTAATGAAGTTCTCCCGGGTCTTCATGTATCACGAGCACTTTCCATCGCGGAGCGCGCGCGAACTGGTCCCACCCATTTTGGTTTGCGCCCCCCGGCTTCATAAATCACCTCCGAGAAGCCAGCGATGCGTGTTCCACCTTCGTCGCACAAGGCAGGTCTTGCATGCTGTTCCGCCTTTTTTTGCGCGTACCGGGGACAACGGGCCCTATGCTCGGACGAGGCGATCAAAGGGCAAGCGTGTTGAGGCCTGTTTACACCTCTGTCAGGCCGTCTGTACGCGGAACATTTTCGTCTGCCACTAAAGTGGGCCGCGTTCTTTGGGCCGCGCGGCGATGCGTAGGCGCAAACAACAAGGTCTGCTGTGGAGGATATCTTCTGACGATCGGAATCAGGGTCGCTGACTGCGGGAGGGCCCCCCTCCCTTTGGACGAAGGTCACCCAGAGCGTAAAGAAGGAGGCGTATTGCATCGGTGACCCCCCATTCGTTTAAAGTGTACTCCCAATAAATTGCAAGTCAAGCGGCGACTGCCGCGCATGTTTTGCGTGGGAAGTCTTCACGACCTATAATTAAAGGTTTGGGCATCTGGCTCCGGGTTGTTCCGTATGGTTCTCTTTCAGGGATTTAATAGGAACAGAAAGGATGACTCAAGATGTTGACTAGAGGGGAGGACAACGCGCGAGGACTTGGTTCCAAACCAGCCGCTTCTGGCGTGGCTGCGGCGGGTCCGGTTGATACTGGCGGCGCCTCCGCGTTGCGGGACGACGCGGGGCTCTCCGGTCCACTGGTACGCTCGCGGGAAGGCGAGGCCATTGTGGTTCGCGGAGCCCGCGTTCATAACCTTAAAGGCGTTGATTGCGAAATTCCACACAATCGCCTGACGGTGGTTACGGGGCTTTCGGGTTCCGGTAAATCCAGCCTGGCCTTTGACACGCTTTATGCGGAAGGGCAGCGGCGCTATATCGAATCCCTTTCGGCTTATGCCCGGCAGTTTCTGGAGCGCATGGAAAAGCCGGATGTTGATGATATCGACGGGATTGCCCCGGCGGTTGCCATTCGGCAAAAGAGTTCGACGCGGAATCCGCGCTCTACGGTTGCCACCTCGACTGAAATTTACGATTATCTTCGGCTGCTTTTCGCCAGGATTGGAATTACAACTTGCCCGCGTTGTGGCGAGGTGGTCCGGAAAGATCACGTCGACAGCATTGCCGACCGGATCCTGAGCTTGGGAGAAGGCCGGCGGCTTTACTTGTTGTTTCGGCTTAATCCGGAAGTCTCGGAAAAAACACCGCCCGAGGAAAAGCCATCACGAAGGAAAAGAGCGGGTTCAAAGCGCGGCGTGAAGCAGCGCGAAGGCGCGACTGGCGCGGAATCCGACTTCGCCGGGGCAGCCAGCGCGGTTAGCGATTTCCTCAAGCATCGCCTTTTTTCGCTGCGCCAGAAGGGTTTCAACCGGCTGTTCCAGGATGACCGGGTCTTTGAGTTTTCCACGCCTGAATCGTTACTCGACATCGACTTCCGCAGGCCGGTGTACGCTTTGGTAGATCGGCTTGCGGTCCACCCGGACATCCGCCAGCGCTTAATTGATTCCATTGAGATCTGCTATCGTGAGGCAGGCGAGGCCGTCGTCGAAGCCTTGCCTTCCGCGCCGGATGCGAGTCCGGAGTGGATGACATTTAATGAGCGTTTCGAATGCAAGCGATGTAACATTCCGTTCCTGGAGCCCCAGCCCTCATTTTTTTCCTTTAACAATCCGGCGGGCGCATGTCCGCGCTGCCAGGGATTCGGCAACACCATCGATTTCGACATGGACCTGGTGATTCCCGACAAGAACAAGACGCTCGGGGAGGGAGCCATTGAGCCTTGGACGAAGCCCCGCTATCGCGGCTTTCAGACGGAGATGAGACGCGCGGCGCGCGCCCGGGGCATTCCTCTGACCGTCCCTTTTTACAGCCTGACCCCAGAGGAACGGAAATGGGTCCTGGAAGGCGACGATGACTTCTGGGGATTGCGTGGCTTTTTCAACTACCTCGAACGTAAGAAATACAAACTGCACGTGCGGGTTTTTTTAAGCCGTTATCGCGGCTACACGCTCTGTTCCGAATGCCAGGGCGGGCGGGTCCGAAAAGACGCCCTTAACGTGCGCATCCAGGGGAAGAATATCGTGGGGGTTTGCAGGCTTTCGATCGAGGAAGCGCGAGACTTTTTCAATAGCCTCAGCCTGAGCCCTGTTCAAGCCAAAGTGGCAGAGAAAGTCCTGGAAGAAGTCCGTTCCAGGCTGGACTATCTTTACAAGGTGGGCCTGGAATACTTGACCCTTGACCGCCTTGCCTCAACCCTATCCGGCGGTGAATCCCAACGGATCCAGCTTGCCACGGCCTTGGGCTCGAACCTGGTGGGTGCTCTCTACGTACTGGATGAGCCTTCCATCGGTCTCCATCCGCGAGATACCAACCGCCTGATCGAGATTTTAAAGGCCTTACGGGACCTTGGGAACACCATCCTGGTGGTCGAGCACGACCCGGAAATGATGCGGCATGCCGACAAGGTTCTCGATCTTGGTCCCGGAGCCGGCGAACACGGCGGCCGCATTGTTTATGCGGGAAGTTACGAAGGCTTGGTTGAAGATCCGCATTCGCTGACGGCGCGGTACTTGAGAAATGAACTCAGCGTCCCCTTGGCGCCGGAGCGGCGCGCGCCAGGCAAGTTTCATCTGATGATTCGCGGCGCTCGCGAACACAATCTGAAGTCCATTGACGTGGATATCCCGCTGGGACTCATGGTATGCGTCAGCGGCGTGTCGGGCTCAGGAAAGTCGACGCTCGTCCACGACGTTCTCTACAACACTCTGATGTCCCGCCGCGGCATTGCGGCCCCACGCGCTCAGCTCCAGGCTTTGCTGGGAGACGAGAAGATTGCCAACGTTGTCTTGGTCGATCAATCGCCGCTCGGCCGCACTCCGCGCTCTAATCCTGTTACTTGCATCAAGGCCTTTGACGCGATCCGCGAGGTTTTTGCCTCCACCCCGGAAGCCAAGAAGCATCGCTTCTCGCCCGGACATTTCTCGTTCAACATTCCGGGCGGGCGTTGCGAAACCTGCCAGGGAGACGGCACCGTTACCGTCGAAATGCAATTCCTGGCGGACATCGAGCTGGTCTGCGAGGAATGCCGGGGGATGCGCTTCAAGGCGGACGTTCTGGAAGTGCGCTACAAAGGGAAGAACATCCACGAGGTCCTGCAGATGACGGTCAAGGAGGCCCTTGCCTTTTTCGCGAGCACCCCCACAATCACCAACAAAATTCGCGTTCTGGATGAGGTGGGCCTCGGTTACCTGCGGCTGGGCCAGTCGGCGACCACCTTATCGGGTGGTGAGGCGCAGCGCGTCAGGCTGGCCGCGCATATGGCGCATCCGGCGACCGAGCAGACTCTTTTCATCTTCGATGAACCCACCACGGGCCTGCATTTTGATGACATTGCGAAGCTGCTTGCAGCCTTCCGCCGCCTGGTTGACCTTGGCGCAACGGTCCTGATCATCGAGCATAATCTGGATGTCCTGAAAGCTGCTGATTGGATCATCGATCTCGGACCCGAGGGCGGGGAAGCGGGCGGCTACGTTGTAGCGGCGGGCACTCCGGAAAAGCTTGTCGAGTGTCCGCAATCGTACACGGGTAAATTCCTTGCGCATTACCTTCCCGCAAGCAAGTAGCGCAATCTTCAGATCCGCGCCACCGGCTCCACTCGTCATCCTGACCGCAGCGAAAAATCTTTGCTTCTGTAGCGGCGCTCGATACGCACAGGTAGAGACGCCTCGCTGAGGCGTCTCAAATGCCGGCGGTGCCGGGTAGTGCCGCGATGCCTGGGGAGACATTCCAGCGGAACGTCTCTACGGTACGCGCGGAAAAACCTTGACAAAATGGGTCTAGTGTGCTAGTCCTGTAAAAGCCCTGGCGGGACTGAGGGCTCGCGGGCGGACGGGAAGGGAATGAGCAGGAACGTGGCGGCGAAACACTCGGGAAAAGGCTTAAAATGGGCCTTCGAAAGCGGTTTCGGAGTGAAAACGCGCAAAAAAAAGAATTCTTTTTTGCAAAAACGAAGCTACCGATCTTGTTGAAAACAAAGGATCGGGGTTCAAAACGAACCTAAAAACGAACCTGAAACGAACCGAAAACGAACCGAAAACGAAGCTGGCTAAGTTGTTGAAAACACGTGCAGGGGCAATAAACGAACCTAAAACGAACCTGAAACGAACCGAAGAGATGCTAGCCTAGTTACGGCCGGGGGCGATTCCCGAAGCGCTTTCGGCCAGGCGAGGTTGCCCACCGGACCCGGCATTCAGGTTTGCCGCCGAGGACGCCCTGAGTTTTCCGGGCGACAGGCGCGGCGGCGAATAAAACCGGTGGGGCAGGCGCCGCCGATCTCGTTATAATATTTGTGATGATCTCAAAGGCCTTTTTCGCAACCGCGATTCTCGGCTTTGCCATCCTGGGACAACTCTGCTGTTACGCGTTTCCGGGCCGAAATAAAGAGAAGGAAAAAGAAGAAAAACTTGTCGAAAAGATCGCGCGGGAGAAAAACCCCGGAAAGAAGGCGCGGTTCCAGATTCGCCTGGCCAGAATGAAGCTGCTCGAGGCCAGCGAGGCCTATGACCAGAACGATTTTGAGAAGGGCCGGGCGTTGCTCCAGGAATACCGGGAACAGGTCAATGCCTCCTGGAACAGCTTGCAAGGGTCGCGGCGCGGAGTGCGCAAGCATGGCGAGGCGTATATAAAACTCGAGATCAGTTTGCGTGAAGACGGGCGCCTTCTCGAAGATCTTCGACACAAAGTGCCCTACCCTGAGAGCAACTCTGTCGAGGAGATCGAGAAGGAAATCAGCCAGGTTCACAGCCAGGTGTTGGGAGCTCTTTTCCCGCACGGGAGGACCCCTCACAAATCCAAAAAGCCCCGCCAGTTTAGCAATGTGCTGGCGGCGAAGCCCGTGAGTTAGGCATGAAAAATCTTTACCGAGCGGTTCAGTCCAGCCTGATTGTTTATTTGCTGTTGGCCCCTCCGTGGGCTCACGCGCGCCAAAGAGCGGATCTCAACTCAGAGGAAGTAGGGGAATTGCGCAACGCCCAGGACCCTTCCAAGCGTATCAGCGTTTATCTTTCCATCGCGCAGACGCGCTTGTATCGCGTTGAGGGGTTGAGAAATACTTCTCCTGAAGCCCAGGCGAATATTGGCTGGCAAGTGAACGAGTTGCTGGGACAATACATTTCGATTGACAGCGAACTGAAGGGTTGGATCCAGGACCAGTACGACCACAAGCGTGACATGCGCAGCGGCCTTCGCCATCTTCTGAAGGTTGCCCCAGGCCAGTTGCAATTTCTCGAACACATCCGGAGTTCGCCGGGCCCCGGCGCCAGCGCCTATTCGGAGTCGCTGCGCGACGCGATTGCGAATATGAACGACACCATCAACGGGGCAACCGAGGCCTTGGCCGCTCAGGAAAAAATGTTTCCGGAAATGAAGCGTGAGTCTAAGGCCGAGGCTCGCGCCCTCAAGAAAGAGCGGAAAGAGGAAGCGAAACGGAACAAGGAAGAAGAGAAGCTCAACAAGAAAGAAGCGGAGCGCAACAAAAAAGAGAGAGAGTTGCGAGAACGCCAACAGAAGAAGAACAACGCCAACAACTTTGGCGAGAATTAAGGGTTCCTTGCCATCTAGTTCGTTATCCAGTGAGCCGCGGCAATTAGTATTGCCTATCCACGCCACCGTGGCGCCGGAGTACGTGTTTGCTCGCGTTTTCCGGCGTTTAGGCATCAGGCATTCCGTTCCGGATTTCCACATCGAATTCCGTCCGTTTTCGAGTCTCCGCAGCAACATCAACCTCCGCGGCAACCGGGCGCAGGTTCGCATTTCTGATGTTTTGGAAGAGGCGCCTCCCATCGTGCTTGAAGCGCTTGCCGAGATCTTGCTCGCGCAACTTTTCCGCCGCCAGGCTTCTGCGGAAGCACGCGAGTGTTACATGGCTTACGTCTTTGATCCGGCGGTTCGCCGGCAAATCGAGGAGACTCGCCGCAAGCGCGGTCGCCTTCGCCTGCTTCCCGCTCAAGGCAAGTATTTCGACCTGGAAAAGATCTTCGCCAGCGTGAACGAGCGATTTTTCAAAGCGGAGCTTTCCTGCAACCGTATCGGCTGGAGCGTCCGGCCCTCGCGCAGCGTGCTCGGACATTACGACCCGGCGCATAACACAATTACCGTCAGCAGGAGCCTGGATTCTCCCGCGGTTCCTGCCGACGTGGTCGAATATCTGGTCTTTCATGAAATGTTGCACATCCGCTTTCCGCTCGAGCGGCGAGGTTCACGGCGGGTTGTGCATTCCCGGGCGTTTCGTGAGGCAGAAAAAAGTTATCCGCATTACCGGCGGGTCCGTGAGCGGCTCGCGAAGCTCTTTTTTCAGTAGTCACAGTCTTTAACAGTTTTTGATTTGGAACACGCTCGCAGGGGAAGCCCTGCGCTACAAATCACAGAGTCCGGCACCGAGGAGGACAATATGCGCAAGAGGATTCATCGGAACTCTAAAGCGGCGTGGCTGGCCGTCTGCTCGCTAATGTTCTTTGTTTTCCAGGGCTGTGCAACGAGACGTCTGACGCTCAATTCTCCCAGCGGAGATCTTAAGATCGGTTTCAAGATCAGATCCAATCCCCAACCTTACTTGCGGGGGATGCGCGCCTATTACAGCGTATCCTACAAAGGCCGGCCCATTCTGAGAGATTCGCCGCTGGGGATTGAGTTCAAGGGTGCGCCGCCCCTTGACCGGGATTTCGAAATTGTGGGCACGCAGCGCGAATCGCAGGACCACACGTGGGATTGGGCGTTTGGCGGGGAGAGCCGCATCCGCGATCATTACAACCAGCTCACGGTTTCGCTGCGCGAGACTCGCCAGCCTCATCGCCGCCTGGATGTCGTCCTGCGCGCCTATGACACCGGCATGGCCTTTCGATATGTTTTGCCCCAGCAGACCTCTCTTGGCAAGTTCACGATTGCGAACGAGGAGACCGGTTTCTATTTTGCACGCCCCGGCTCGGCTTACGCGCTCGAGGTCGGAAGCTTCAATAACAACTACGAGGGTGAATTCCGCCATATCAACATCAGTGATCTGCCGCCTATGTCGCTGGTGGGGCTGCCGTTGACCCTTCACCTCGATGGCGGCCCATGGATCGCGCTGCTTGAAGCCGACCTCAACGACTACGCGGGCCTGTACGTGCACCGCGCGTTTGGCGTTCGGCGCGCACTGCAAGGCAAGCTTGTACCCCTGCCGGATCATCTGGATGAGGCGGTCATCGGTGAAACTCCAAAGTCGACGCCGTGGCGGGTGTTGCTCGTTGCCCCGCGTGCCGGCGGTCTCATCGAAGCCTCTGAGCCTATGGTTCTCAACCTGAGCCAGCCCTCGCAAATCAGCGATACTTCCTGGATCCACCCGGGCAAAACCTCCTGGGATTGGTGGTCTGGCGATTACGCGAAGGACGTCAGCTTCAAGCCCGGCATGAATACGGCCACCATGGAGCACTATATAGATTTCTCGGCCCGCGCCCACCTGCCTTACATGCTGCTGGATGCTGGGTGGTCGCCGGACTATGGCGGCGTTTGTTCCAAACTCAAGCCGGGCGCCTCGACGGTCCCCAATCTCGACTGGTGCGTTGAGAACGACATCACGCGCTGGATTCCGCAGGTTAATATTCCGGAAATCCTCAAATATGCCAAGCAGCGAAACGTCAAAGTTCTCTTGTGGATTCACTGGACGGCGGCCGCGAAGCAAATGGACAAGGCTTTTCCACTCTATGAGAAGTGGGGCGTGGCGGGCGTCAAAGTAGACTTCATGGGTGGCATTCCTGACGACCAGAACACAGTCAATCTTTATCGAAAGATCGTGAGCACCGCGGCACGCTACCATTTGCTAGTTGATATCCACGGTGCCTACAAGCCGACGGGCCTTCGCAGAGCTTATCCGAACCTGATTACCCGGGAAGGCGTCATGGGCATGGAGTACGATAAGTGGTCCCGCCGCGCCACCCCAAGGCACAATGTTACGATACCGTTCACGCGCATGCTTGCCGGGCCGATGGACTACACCCCGGGATGCTTTCACAACGCCACGCGCGAGCAATTCCATCCGCAGCGAATCCAGCCCATGTGCCAGGGCACGCGCGCCAACCAACTGGCGATGTACGTTGTCTATCTGAGCCCGCTTCAAATGCTTTCAGACTATCCTGAGGATTACCTGGGGCAGCCGGGTTTCGAGTTCCTTGAAAAAGTTCCGACGGTGTGGGATGAAACGAAGGTGCTTAACGGCGAGCCGGGCGAGTACGTGACCATCGCGCGGCGCCGGGGAAGTGACTGGTACCTGGGCAGCATGACGAACTGGACCCCGCGAGACCTTAACATTCCTCTCGATTTTTTGGGAGGAGGCCAATGGAATGCTGAAATTTTTGCCGACGGCCCAAATGCAGATCAAGATGCTACTAGTCTTGCGGTCAGCACCAGGCGCGTGACGTCAAAGGACAATCTTGCCGCACACCTGGCCTCCGGCGGCGGGCTGGCAGTTATCTTTTCGCCGGCGCAGTAGCCGTTTATAAGAATTGTGAAAAGGCGGTTGGGAGAGCCTCTATGTCCACTCTCCCAACCCACGTACTCAAGGTGAAACGACTATCGCCTCCGGCCTCCCGACCACTGGGGAATGCCTTGTTCGTTGCGCAACACAAGCTTCTTGTCGCCTTTCTTGACCTCGCGCGCGATAATCGCCTCCGAACCTCCGTACTCGGTCTTTGAGCCCGTAACTTCAATCTGATCGCCTTTGGCGAAGCTGAACCCTTTCTCCTTTAAGAAGGCTGCAGGGCCCAGGTGGACATCGAACGTCTTATCCGCTGTCTTCAGCGTCAGGTGAGTACCATTCCAGCCGTGACGTCCCGAGATAGTTTTCACTTCCTCGACTGTCCCTTTGACCGTGGTCTCGGTCGCCGGGTTGTAGATCCGAGCGCGCCCGCCAGGCCCCGGTCCTTTTTGAGCATAAGCAAATGGCAGAGCCAGCCCGGCAACCAGCACCAAGACTGCCGAGAAACTTACCCTGTGCAGAGTTTTCATCTCAACGGCTCCTTTGGACTGAATCTTTGAACCTAGACTCCCATTTCGCCTTGCATCTTGCGGTATTGTTTCTGCCATTCTTTCATGGATTTTTCAATTTCTCTGGCGCGTTCGCGGATCAGTTTGCCGTTCGGCTCCGCCTGGTTCAGCTCACCGTCCATTTGTTGTAATTGATTGTTAACCCGCTCACGGATCTGGTCCATACTCCTGGTGCGGTTTTGCAGTGCTTCCTTCTGATCCGCCGAGAACCCGTTTATCAGTTGTTCCTGTTGTTGCTGCATGGTCTGGAGTTGCTCCCGCAGTTGATCGCGCTGCTGGCGCGCCTGTTCTGCATTAAAGTTCGAGCCGCGGGCCGATTTGGCCATATCGCGGGCACGAGTTCGGATCCGGTCACAAGTTTGGTCACAGGTGCGGAGCTGATCGCGCTGCTGGTCCGTGGCTCGGATGCGATCCCGCTGCATGGTGCCTTTTCCCGACGAGGTTCCCATCTTGCCTTGTTGCTGGCCCTGGTCCACCGCTGGACCCTGGCCTTGTCCGCCGCCTCGCGTTCCTCCTCCGCCTCGTTGACCGCCGCCACGTCCCTGAGCTGACAAAAAAGTTGCGCTCAGCGCCAGAGCTGTGAAAAGACTAAGCACAGTTTTCTTCATGAGGAGTTCTCCTTTCCCAAGTCGATACATTCAGGTCACTACCTACTAATCTATGCTGACGTTTTTCCGGCAGTCCGTGACCGCTGCCACCCTTTCTAGTGATGTCGTCACCAAACAGCCCTGCGATCTGGGCAATCGACTGAAAATGAGAGCGCTTTTTGTTTTGGAACCGGCTGCGCCGCCGGGCGGCGCCCTCATTGATCTCGCGATTTGCCGTGCGTCTGCAGGCGCAAAGTGTTGCGCATTTCAACCTGAGCGTATCCCTCCACACGCGACTCACAGAGCTCCCTTAAAATAAAAGAGGCCAGCGCGAACGCTGGCCTCTGGACGGTCTTGTGGCACTTCTATGGGGCTTATTCCTCTATTTCTTCGACGTCAGTAATGTGGATGGTGCTGCTTTCCTCCTCCAATGTGCCGGTGACCCTCACGCTCTTTCCCTCGAAGTTTTTCGCCCTTTCCTGATCGTCGAGTTGGTAAATTTTGTTGTCTTCGCCCTGCAAGACGTACTTCCTGTCTTGCTGCATGATCTGCCCAGTGAATGTCTGTGCTGCGCTTTCCTGGGTGACAGGTTCCGCAGGTTCTTCCTGCTGGGAGATTGCCGCGGTGCCAAAGGTGGCGGCTCGCGCGGTCTGAGCGGGGATTACCCAGGCCAGTACGCCTAATGTAACGAAAACCACAAGAAGGTTGACTTTCGTCATGTTTGGACCTCCTTCCGACACCTACATTCCTCTTCCTCTGCTTTTATGGGAAGACGGGTCGTAACTGAATCCGATCGTGGGAATGTGGCTACTGACAATTCGATGCAATCGAAGGCCCGAAGGTGGTTGGTCCGTCGCCTTATTTTTCCAGACCGCAAGGGTCGCCGCATCGTCACGGCCCGCAGGCGCAGAAATCCAGCCCAAAGAGAATCAACGACTTCCAGAGCCGCCTTCTTGCCCGGAGCAGCTCAGTTGGTGGTGGAAAACCTAAAGATGGCGGTCTCCTGATAGATTTCGCCTGGCTTGAGCACAGCCGAGGGGAAATTGGGATGGTTGGGAGAATCCGGGAAGTGCTGCGTCTCGAGGCAGAATGCGCACCGGTAATTGTAAATTTTGCCCTCTTTGCCGCGATGGCTGCCGTCGAGGAAGTTTCCCGTGTACAACTGAACTCCGGGCTGGGTTGTCAGGACCTCCAGAACGCGGCCGGACTCCGGCTCAACCACGCGCGCGGCCAGCACTAGGCCGGCTCCCTTACGATTGATTACGAAATTATGGTCATAACCCCTGCCGTATTTTAATTGCGGGTCATCCTGATTAATCCGCGCTCCGATGGCGGTGGGCTTCCGGAAGTCGAGCGGTGTGCCCTCCACGCTGCGGATTTCTCCGGTAGGGATCTGGTCAGAGTTCGTGGGCGTAAGCCGGTCGGCGTTGATCATCATCACGTGCCCCAGAATGTCGCCGCTTCCGTGGCCCGCCAGGTTGAAATAAGAGTGATTGGTCAGATTCACCACCGTGGTTTTATCGGTGGTTGCGGTGTAATCAAGCCGCAGTTCGTTCGCGTCCGTCAGCGTATAGACGGTCTTCGCGGTGAGATTGCCGGGAAAGCCTTCCTCGCCGTCCGGGCTCAGGTACGTCAATTCGAGTGCGGGTAGGTTTCCCGGGAGTTCACGCGGGGTCCAAACCTTCCGGTCAAACCCTTCCATGCCGCCGTGCAAGGTATAGGAGGGCCGATTCAACGGAAGTTGGTATTCCACTCCTTCCAGCGTAAACCGGCCGCCCGCGATCCGGTTGGCAAAGCGGCCGATCAATGCGCCAAAGTGCGGTTCATTGCCGAGATATGGAGCCAGTCTATCGAAGCCGAGAACGACGTCCGCCAGGATTCCACGGCGGTCGGGAACCAGCAGCGAAACCACTTTGCCGCCGTAATTCGTAATCCCCGCCTGGATTCCGTTCGAATTCGTAAGGGTGTAGAGATTGATCTCCTGCCCATCCGGCATTTTCCCGAACACGCTCTTCCGGATTCCAGGTTTCGTTCTCTCGCCGCCGCTTCCAAGGCTGCCAGTATCGTCCAGCATGAACGCAAATGGTAAATTTTTCGGCCACATCATCATTTCCTCCCGCAGGTCCCCTTGCCGATTTGAAAGGAAGCCCCCGCTCAATTTGAAAAATGAATTCCAGGCTTCAGCGACTCCCACAGCATATCATCAAACCGACACTTCTATCCGGTTCCTTGCGGGGAAAATGACGCGACTTTTTGCACCTCTTGCGAAAACGCCCGGATCATCCGTGCCGCGACGGCCATGCTCACCACAATCCCAGCTATTTGCCGCATACAGCCCAAGGTCGGGAAACCTGGCTGGTCACTCAAATTTGAAAGAGTAAAGTTTTGTATCGTTGATTACGAAACGAAGGCGGACGGGTTTCCCTGCCAGCGAACTCAGGTTGGTCTTGCCGCGCCATGACACCTCTTTCCGGACAAAATTCCCGTTGATCGGATCGCAATCGCCGGTCGAAAATCCTTTGATCGACAGCCCTGATTCGGGCCGAATCTCGACTCGCGCACATCCTCCGGCGCCCGTATTAACATTGAGGATCAATTGGCGCCCGGAAAATAGCAATGGCGGCGTCGTGAATTCGCCTCCCGCGTAATCAGCATCCACGGACACGAAGCCGTCCAGGCGCAGTCTTGCTCTCGTAATCGTGCCAATGAATTTGTCGCGCTTAATGTTGTAGTTTCCGTGGGTATGGTCTGCGACCGCATAATAGAGCCAAATTTCCTCCGGCCGGCTGATGATTCCTGAAGCCATGTAGGCGTAACCGCTGGCAAACCCTCCCGCTCTGCCGCGTCCGATAAAGGGTTTGCGGTCCAGGCGCTTCCAAACAATGCCGTCCCGGCTGGTTGCAAACTGAATATCGAGTGGTCCATCGTTCCGGGGGCTCGCGGACCCCATGCGTCGCGCCGCCGCTTCCTGGTAGTGGTAGTATGCCGAAGGGAACATAAGATAGGCGTTCTCGGTGTGTGGGTACTTTAAAGCTGCCGAAGTGTAAAAATCCATGCCGGAGAAAAATTGGCTGTCCAGCCCCTGTTGGTCTTCCTGGTCGTAGGAAAAGACGACTTGTTCTTTGCCCCAGTCTGTAATGTCATCGAATGCACATCGGCCCACTTTTCGCATCGGGTCCCACACGCGGACGTATCCCACATACTTTCCAATCCGATCGTCGAAGAAGCAGATGTTGTTCGTATCGCTCGGGCGAAAGACAGGAGAGTTCTTCATTAGCTTCCAATGAAGGCCGTCGGATGAGGCGGCTACGTAAGTTCCAGGCTTTTGTCCTGGCGGGCGCAAGTTCGCCACCATCTTGTACCTTTCGGAGCGTGGGCAGGAGGGGTTGGTATCCTTAAAGACGCAATTGGGTTCGTGTTCCATCCGCTCAGGCGGGAAGACAATATTCGTGTCGCGCCGGCCGTTAAACGGAACGATGCCCAGGTTAGGCTTTTCCCAATGCACCCCGTCTTTCGACGTGGCATAGCAGCACCAGCGGCTTCCGTCATTTGCAATCGCGTCATACCAGAGCTTGAGGATGCCCTCGTCCTCCATGATCGAGTTGTACGCCAGAACGCCAAAGCCTTCCCAGGGCTTGTCGGCAACCAGGCATCGCTCGCCGGTTGGGGCGGGGCGGTTGACGACGAGGCGCACATCGCGTCCTGCGGCGATGAAGGAATCATCAATGAAGAGCTGCCTCTCGGATTTCACATCGAGCGGTGTTGTCGACCTCGATGCCGGCTCGCTGAAAGCGGGCAGCCTCAACTCGGAAACCAGCGGCGCAGCCGTGATCGACCCGGCAACGTGTTGCAAGAACCTCCGTCGTTTCATGCTTACCTCCATTGGGCGGCATTTGGCATAGCTTATCGCATACGGTCTTCGTTCGCTCGTTGCATCCACGGCGTATTGCGCCCCGAGCGCTGCCGCCGCGATCGATGATCGCCGGTTCTTCTCTAGTAAACGGGCGATGATCCATTCTGGCAGTGTAACCCCTGCTTTTGAGGTCGGAGAAATTTAGGTTTGGAAAACAGGCTGTTTTTGAGGTACTCTCGCGTCTTGTCACGCCCGAGCCCCGCGTTGCCGCAGGAAATCATATTCAATGCCTGCCGCTCGGTGCCGTGCTGGGGGTTCTGACCGGGAACAGCGCCGCGCTTATTAGATTGCTCCCATGGAGGTTGCAACTGATGGACCGAAGAAAATTCTTAGGCTCGCTCTCAGCGCTATCGGCGGGAGCTGTTCCGACAGTACTCCACGCCCAGGTCGGACCTCCAACGGTCGATCCTGTCGAAAAGGATATTCCTTCAAAATCGCCGACGATCGCTTTGAATCACCTCGGATTCCGGCCGCACGTTGGACGGAAAGTGCTTCTGGTACGTGCGGTTAACAAAGATCAACCGCGAGAGTATACTTTGCGGGTCGTTGGATCCAGCAACTTCCATTTTACGCGTGAATTGAAATTGACTCAGGGCGACCTGGGAGCCTGCCTCATGGCGGACTTCTCTGACTTCAACCGACCGACCGTCTATCCGGCCATCTATCAGATCAACGTTGGACATGAATACTCTGTCCCCTTTTTCATTTGCGAGGATGTGTGGCGCCGGACGCTTCCGAGGTCGGTGGGTTACTACCGATACCAGCGTTGCGGCGTGGACGTTCCGGGCGTGCATCCCATTTGCCACTTGGACGATGCGCGGCGGCGGGATAATGGCGAGCATGTCAATGTGATCGGCGGCTGGCACGATGCCGGCGACCTGCGCAAATGGATGGACCCGACCATGCTCAATGCCATTGCCCTGCTCAATCTGGTTCGAAACATTCCAAACCCGCAGCCGGGTGACGTGACGCACGAGTACATTCTCGACGAAGTTCGACACGGAAACCGCTATTTCCTGAAGATGCAGGATACGGACGGAAGAATATGGCACGACGTGGCGGGCGGCGTGAATGGGGACAACAGCGACAACCATTGGACCGACAATATCGTCGGCACGGCTGACGACCGCTATATCAACGTCACCAAGCTTGAACACATTTCGGCCATGTTTGCAACGCTGCAGGCCATGGTGGGTCAAATTTACGGGCCTTCGGATTCCGCTTACGCCCGCTTGTGCCTGCGGGCAGGAGTTCGAGCGTGGAACGGTTCGGCGCGAAAAGGCTCCACGCTGGACTGCGCCTGGTGGTGTATGGCCGCGTGCGAACTTTTCCGTGCCACAAAGCAGAAGGAGTACCACACAGCGGCAATAAGCCTTGGCCGGCGCCTGATGGCCCGCCAGGCGACCACCTACCTGGCAGACCAGCATCAGATTCGAGGATATTGGACAGATTATGGGAAAGGTCCTGCCGGCAGTGCCTCATCAACCGGCGTGCCTTATTTCAGTGTTGTTTATCCCGCCATGCCGGCCTACGCTTTGCTGGAACTCTACGACGCGTTTCCGGACGCCGAGGACCGCCCCAGATGGAAAGACGCTGTCCGGATGCATCTGGATGAATTCGTGATTCCTCTGGCGGAACGCAATCCCTATCATCTTATTCCCTCCGGACTTTATCTTGGCCGACCTTCGCCCGAAACCTATCGACCTCTGGCGGGCAGGCTGACCTATCGTTATTTCATGCCGGTCCGGAAACAATGGTTCTGGCTAGGAATTGATTCCAATCTGGAGAACAATGCTTTGATGGCAGCCCGCTTTGCGTTGATTACCAAAGACGATCCCGGCGGCGGAAAACAGTACGCCGACCTCGCCTACCGTCAACTGGAGTGGGTGATGGGTGGAAATCCGTTTGGCGCCTGCCTGATGACTGGCGAGGGAATGCGCAATCCTTACCCTCATTCAAGGTTTGTGGGGCTGATTCCGGGTGGGATCATGAATGGGATTGCAGGGAACGCTGAGGATGAGCCGGTGCTTGATCAGGCATACACCTTCCACTGGCGCACGAATGAGTACTGGAGTCCCCACGTCGCCTACTACTTGTGGTCCGTGTCCACTTTGGAGAATTTCAGTTAAGCTTCTCGCCCCCGCCGCCCGCAGCAGACCTCGCCCTTGGGGTCTGCGGAATTCGGGTTTGGAATTAAGTGTGCCCCGAAATGTTCTCCCGTCGTGTCACGCCTGCGTCGTTCGTTAACGACACAATGCCGCAGCAGTTATCATCACAGCGAGGACGCCTCGAAGCCGCAATGCGAAAAATCAGAGCATTTCTCAAAGGCCTAAGGTGAACGGTGTGCTTTCAGTAAAAGAGCCACGCTGCGGGTCCGTAGTCGTGCCGATGCAGGACAAGTGCGGCGCTCGATGTTCCCGCGTCGACAGCGGCTCTGCCGGCAACAACAGGCCAGAATGAGATCGGTCCCGCGCAGAAAAAACTTGACAAAATAAGCCTAGTGTGCTAGTCTTAATTGGGGTTGAGCGGTGCCTGAGCCTTCCGGGCGCGGGGAAGGGAAATGAGCATGAGGGCAGTCGTAAGACATTCAGCGAAGGGCTTAAAAGGCCGTTCCGAGCCTTGCCAGGGGCAAAGATGTGAAAAAAAAGAATTCTTTTTTAGGGGAAACGAAGCTGGGAAATTATTGAAAACAAAGGGACGCTGTGGAAATAACGGGCAAAACGAACCTAAAACGAAGCTAGCCAAGTTGTTGAAAATAAAGGACAGGCCAAAAAACGAACCGAAAACGAAGCTAAAGACAACGCTAGCCTATGCTGGATCAATTGCCGGGGTGCGGGCCAGGCGGACGAGCTTTGATCTGTTGGGTGGTGGCTGCCGCCCGGGAAAATGGCGCTCTGAGTCGTTTCCCGTTTGCGGGCGCGCTATACTTGCTCTTAGGAGAAGGTGCATATGCCCTACTGCCCGGATTGCCTGACCGAATACGTGGAAGGCACGCGAAATTGCGAAGACTGTGGGGCGCCGCTGCTTCCCGGCTCGCCTCCCGAGGCGGGCGAAAGGGAAACGCCAGAAGAGGATCGAGCGGGCGCTATTGGAGGGTGGTTTCGTTCGCTCCTGGGCGGCGGTCCAGAGCATGATTCGCCGGAAGCCAAGATGGTGCGAATCCGCACGTTCTCCGGTTACACGGCGTCGCTCGATGCGGATCTGGCGCGCAACCTGCTGCGCGCGCAGGGAATCCCTTCCATCCTGCCGGGTGAAACTTCTGTTGAGATGCTGCCGTTCCTGGAGGTTTCTCTGCTGGTATGCGAGGAAGACGCCGAGCGGGCTAAGAGTATCCTCAGTGACTACTTTGATAAGTCGGGGCCCCAACTGGTCGAGTAACTCATTCGCGCGCAGGGCGGGCTTTATGCTGCGTTCGCCCGGAATTCTGCAGTTCGCGCTCCAGGCGCCGGATTGCTTTGTGCGCGCCCTTCGCTTCGTCGGCCTGCTTCTCGGAAGGAAGAGCGTTCAAGTACTCGCGGTAGGCGGCCAGAGCCTTGCGCTTCCGTCCCAACTTCTCATAAACCTTGCCCAATTGCAGATAGGCAGGAGCATAGTCGGAGTCGGTACGGATGGCTTCCTTGTAACGGCTGAGCGCTCCGCGGTAGTCCTTCCGGTGCAGATAAAAGTTGCCAATCTCCACCGACTTCCAGGCCGGAGGCGGAACATAGTGGTATGAATCGTTATTTGATTGGTTGCCCGGAGCCGCAGACTGCGCCCCAAGAGAGGTGGAGAGAGAAGCGAGCAGAAGGGGCACGACGAAGAGTCCGATCGCAAAGCGCCGCATAGTTAGATTTTCTTTGCCGGCTGCCAGCGTGTCAACTTCCTGGAAGCCGGCTTTGGGTTCACCGCCGTGCTAAACGATAATGGTAGTAGCAGGGAGCGGAACATGAACGGCCTTCTCCGGGAAAAATCGGAAGACTTGCCCGCGCTTCCTGGCGTCTATCTTTTTAAGGACGAGGCCGGCCGCCCAATTTACGTGGGGAAAGCCAAGTCGTTGCGGCACCGTGTACGTTCCTACTTTCAGGAGTCGCGCCCCAGCGATGAAAAGCGCGACCGGTTGCTCGAGGCGGCAGCCGATCTTGAAACCATTCTCGTTGATAACGAAAAGGAAGCCCTTGCGCTTGAAAACAACCTGATCAAGCAGTTTCAGCCGCGCTATAACGTTCTGCTGCGTGACGACAAAACCTATCCCTACATCAAGCTCACCATGCACGAACGCTTTCCGCGTGTCTACGTGACGCGCCGGCTGAAGAAGGACGGCTCGCGCTACTACGGCCCTTATTTTCCCGCGAGCCTTGCTTACCGGATCGTTGACTTGATTCACCGGCGATTTTTCGTTCCCTCGTGCCAGGTGGACCTTACGCGTTACCATCCGCGCCCCTGTCTGCAGTATTACATCAAACGCTGCCTGGGTCCGTGCGTGGAGACCTTGACCACGCCGGAGAGCTATGCCGAGGCTGTCCACGATGTTCGAATGTTGCTCGAAGGCCGCGAAAGTGATCTGGTCCGAGAATTGCGCGAGCGCATGCGCCGCGCTTCAGAGGAACAGCGCTACGAGGAGGCGGCGCGTTACCGCGACCAGCTTGCCACCATGGAGCAGCTCCACGAGCGGCAAAAGATGGCGGCTTCCTCAGGCGAAGATTTTGACATTTTCGGCTTTCACCGTGAAGGGGTGCAAATGGCGGTGAACCTGTTTCACTTGCGCAACGGCCGCACCGTGGACCGCCGGGAATTTTTCTGGGAGGATCTGGACGAGCCGGACCTGGGGAATGTGTTTGCCGCGCTTATCAAGCAGGTCTACCTTGATCAGCAATATGTGCCGAGCGAAATCTACGTGCCGGTGGGTTTCGAGGACCAGGCGATTTTGGAAGAACTGTTTTCGGAAAAAAGGGGCAAACCGGTTCACATTCTGATTCCGGAAGCTGGCCGCCGGCGGGCTCTGCTGGAGCTTGTTGCCCGCAACGCCCGTCATTCTTTTGAGCGCAGATTCAGAGTGCTGAAGCCAAAGACCAGTGAGATGCTTGACGAACTGGCCGACACCCTCGACCTGGCCAAACCACCGCGCCGGATTGAGGCTTTTGACGTCTCGCACATCCAGGGGACCGACATCGTGGCTTCCATGGTGGTGTGGGAAGGCGGACAGATGAAGAAGTCCGATTACCGGAAGTTCATCATCAAGACCGTGCCCCAAAACGACGATTTTGCCAGTATGCGTGAAGTGGTTGGTAGGCGATACCGGCGCTTATGCGAGGAGAACAAGCCCCTGCCGGACCTGATTCTGATCGATGGAGGAATTGGGCAGCTCCACGCGGCCGCAAACGCCTTGGCGGAACTCGAAATCATAAACCAGCCGCTCGTGAGTATCGCCAAGCGGGAAGAAATCCTGTACGTCCATGGCCGCGAGGATGAGCCGGTGGTTCTTGACCATCACTCGCCGGTCTTGCACCTAATTCAACGGATCCGTGATGAGGCTCACAGGTTTGCGGTGACTTTCCACCGTAAGCGGCGCTCCAGCCGCGAGTTTACCTCAGCGTTGCGTGAAATACCGGGCGTGGGCGAGCGAACTGCCAGAAAGCTATTGGAGCATTTTGGAAGCCTGAGCAAGCTGCGATCCGTCGGAGAGGCTGAGTTATCGCAAATCGTAACCCCGACGCAGGCAGCCCGCATCAAAGAATATGTGGGCCGGCTGGAATAATCCGTAATAATAGCTGGTCCAGACTGTCTACTATTAATTGCTTTGGTAATAGAAAGATTTGTTGTTGAAAATCTGATTGGACTTTGATAGCTTAAACACAGATCGGAGGGTAGCCATGAACATGAAGAAAGTACTTTACGGTCTAGGAATGGTAGCAGCCGGGGCGGGAATTGGAGCTGTTACAGCGCTCCTTTATGCTCCACAGAGCGGCAAAGAAACAAGAAAGCTTATCTCCCGCAAAGCGGAAGACAGCGTGGATTATGTCACTGAGCGAGGCCGTGATATCCGCAAGCAGGCAGAGGAGGCCTTCGAAAAGGGAAGGGAATTTGCGATTAAGCTCGTTGCCTAAGAGAAATGAAGGAGGTCTTCGATGAGCGAAAACAACAGCGGGTCAAACGTGGCGTTCTTTCTCGCGGGGGCGGGGATTGGGGCTATATTGGCCCTGCTTTTTGCTCCGAAATCAGGCAAGGAAACGCGTGACTACCTCACCCAGAAGGCTGGCGAGAGCAGGGAGAAGGTAGCCGCAAAAAGTCAGGAATATCGCCGGCAGGCAGAAGGATACGTCGACAAGGCCAAGGAGGTTGTCAACAAGCAAAAAGAGCAACTTTCGGCGGCGCTTGAGGCGGGAAAGCAGGCTTATCGCGAGGAAAAGAGCAAGGCATCCTAAGCGGAGCCACCTTTTTCCGTGGCTCGGGCGGTCGAGTGTAACCTATGGCTCATGACACGTTGTTGACGATTTTCATTATCATCACCGCCGCCGCCGTCGTATTGCAGGCCCTTGCGATGTTCGGCATTTACAAGGCCGTGCGGCGCATTCAGGGTGAAATCACAGGTATTCGTTCCGACGTGAAAGAACGGCTCGAACCGATCATTCAGTCCGTGAGAGAGATTGTCAACGATAGTCGCGATCCTGTACGGACGGTGGTTTCCAACTTGGCCGAGGTCAGCCGGGTGCTGCGGGAGCGCACGAACAGTGTTGATTCGGTTCTCGACGAGTTCCTGGATAAGGTCCGGCTGCAAATGGCTCGCATCGATCAGACCATCACAGACGTGCTCGAAAAAGTTGAGAAAACCACGACGACGGTGCAGCGGAATATCGTCGCGCCGGTCACGGAAGTATCGGCCCTCCTGAAGGGTCTGCAGGCCGGAATTGACTTCCTTCTTTCGCGGCGCCGGGCGGGTCAAACGAGCGAAGTCCCGCAAGACGAGCAGATGTTTATCTGACCTGAAAATTTTGAGGCTGCTCGCCTTCCACGGAATCGATTGACCCGGCGGTCGCGCGGAACGGAACGAACTGAGCGGAGCACGGAAAAGAATATGCGCTCGCCGAAGAGCCAATGCCGCCTGGCCGCCTTCTCCTCAGCCGGCGCACATCAGTCCATGACTTGGGCAATCCATCCGCCACCGACAACTTCCTTGCCATCGTAAAAGACGGCGGCTTGGCCGGGAGTGATGGCGCGCTGGGGGCTTGCGAACCGAACGACCGCCTCGGCGTTCTTACCGGCCTCAACGCGCGCGGGCGCGGCTAGGTGCTTGTTGCGAATCTTGACATCTGCGGCAAAAGACTCGCCTTCGCTGACTAGGCGAATCCAGTTGACATCGCGCACCCGCAGCCGACTCTTCAGGAGCTCTTGATCGGAACCCACCACAACGCGGTGACGGGCCGGGTCCATCTTGATAACGTAGAGAGGCTCGCCGGTGGCAAAACCAAGGCCCTTTCTCTGCCCGAGCGTGTAGTTTTCCAGTCCTTCATGCCGGCCGAGGACGTGGCCGTCGGTCGAGACGATCTCGCCACCTGCAGGGTTAGGCCTCATGCCCTGCTCGGACAGATAAGCATCAATGAAGAGGCGGTAGTTTCCCGTAGGGACGAAGCAGATCTCCTGGCTGTCAGGCTTTTCGGCCACCGGAAGACGTCGCTGGCGAGCCATGGCCCGCACCTGTTCCTTGGTATATTCGCCCAAGGGGAACAGCGCGCGTGCAAGCTGTTCCTGTGTCAATCCGAACAGAAAGTAGGACTGATCCCTCGAAGGATCACGGCCGACGAGCAGTCGGTATCGCCCGGTTTCATTATCTCGGCGAATGCGCGCATAATGCCCGGTGGCGACGTGATCGGCGCCAATCTTAAGCGCCGTTTCAATCAATTGCGCAAATTTAATTTCCGTATTGCAGAGGCTGCAGGGTATGGGCGTTTCGCCCGCCAGATAGCTTTCGACAAATGGCCGCACCACGTCACGTTCGAACCGATCTTCGAAATTGACCACATAATACGGAAGCCCCAGAAAATTCGCGACACGCCGCGCGTCATAAACGTCATCCGGCGAGCAACACCGGCAACTTGCGCGGCCGGGTGTTTCTCCCTCTTCAAGACCCTGCATCGCGGGCAGGCGTCGCTGGTTCCAGAGCTGCATGGTGATTCCAACGACGGCCGGAGAGCCGTTCGAACTTGCGCGCGGGCTGTTTTCTGCGAGCAGCGCCGCCGCCATGGAACTATCCACTCCGCCACTCATTGCGACTGCAATAGTCATAGAAATCCGAGCCTTCAGTTGAATGGGCGCCTAATTACCATTAGCAGATGGCACAAAGAACCGATTTTGTTATGCCGAGCCTTTTGCCCCGTGGTCCCGAGCGCAGCGGCGAATCTGCTTTGTCCGCCATCCGATAGATACAACAGATGCTTCGCTCAGCATGATGGTGACCGTTCCCAGCAGATGTCAGACGGTGATAGCACTCTTGTTATAGCGCGGCGAAAGCGAGCGAAGTTGTTCGACAACCGGCGGCAAGATCTGGAGGGTATAGTCGATATCATCAGAAGTGTTGAATCGCCCCAGGCTGAAGCGAATGCTCGATCGCGCCTTTTCTCTGCGGCCGATGGCGGAGAGCACATGGGAAGGCTCAAGGGATCCGGAGGAACATGCAGCTCCGGTCGAGCACGCGATACCTCGCAGGTCCATGGCGATCACGAAGCCCTCGCCCTCGATATAGTCAAAGCTGATGTTTGTGGTGCTGGGCAGGCGCCGCAGCCGGTCGCCCACGACGGTTGCCATGGGAACGCTCTGGAGGATTCCTTCCTCAAGGCGGTCGCGCATGGCGCCGACGCGCTCGGTTTCGCTCTCCCAATGTTCGGTTCCGAGTTCGGCGGCCTTTCCCAATCCCACAATTCCCGGCACGTTTTCGGTGCCGGGCCGGCGGTCTCGTTCGTGATGGCCGCCGTAGAGCAGGGAACGCAAAAGCGTTCCCCGGCGAACATAAAGCGCTCCCACGCCTTTGGGACCGTAAAGCTTGTGCGCGGACAGCGAAAGCAGGTCCACACCCAGTTTTTCAACATCCACAGGGACTTTCCCAACGGATTGCACCGCGTCCGTGTGGAAGTAGATGTCGCGCTCGCGAGCGATGCGACCGATCTCCTCAAGTGGCTGAAGGGTTCCGAGTTCGTTGTTGGCGTGCATGACGGAAATCAGCACCGTATCCGGACTGATGGCTTTTTCGATGTCGCCGGGGTCCACGACCCCGCTAGCTCCTACCGGAACATAGGTGACTCGTACCCCGCGTTTTTCAAGCGCCTTCGCCGTGTGCAGAACCGCATGGTGCTCGATAGTGATGGTGATGACGTGCTTCTTTTCGGAGCGTGACGCCTCCACAATGCCGAACAGCGCCGCGTTGTCCGATTCCGTTCCGCCGCTGGTAAACACAATTTCATTCGGCCGCGCGTTCAGCAGGCGCGCAACCTGTTCGCGGCTCAATTCCAGAGCGGCTTTGGCGCGCTGGCCGTACCAGTGAATGGAAGATGCGTTTCCGAAGTCATCGAGGAAATACGGTTTCATTGCCTCATAGACTTCTGGGGCAACGGGGGTTGTCGCATTGTTATCCAGGTAAACTCTTCGCATGTCGAATTCGCAAAGCCCGCATGATAAGCGCAAACTTTAATCATTTCGAGAGTAGCCCAGCACAGGCTACGAAGTCAAACACGCTAATTGAGGCTGATTGCCGCGTCAAAGGCGCTCACGCAATGGCACAAACTTGCGGCGGCGGGCCGTCTGCAATTGGCGCAGGCGGTATGGTCATCACCTTTTCTTGTGATGCGGGTCATAGACAGGAAGTCGCGGTCGGACAAAGCATCGTGCAAGGGAAACTCCTATATTTAACAAAGGAGGGCGATCGCATGTTTGCCAGAATTGTCCGGGTGAATCTGAAGCCCGGAAGCAGGGTCGGTTACACGCGGGCCATCGACGGTGAAATTTATCCCAGATTAAAGAGGCAGGTTGGGTTCGCGGGTCAAGTCTCGATGGTCTCTACCGATGAGAAAGAAGGAATCGGCATCAGCCTGTGGGAACGCCGGGAAGATGCGGAGGCGTATCATCGCGGAGAATATGCCGACGTTATGAAGGTGTTGGAGCCGTTCACAGAGGGAAGCCCGGAAGTCGAAAACTATGACGTGGCGAATTCAACGGTTGAGGCGCTTCCTGTTCGCAAGGCGGCCTGAGATCACCTGAGCGGAATTGGTGGCACACGGAAGGTAAGTTCGTCATGCTGAGCGGGCCTTTGCAGAGCAAAGAATCTTCCGTAGGACTGATCCACAAGAAAAACGGCCGATAGCTGCCGCTCAGCATGTCGACATCCAGGCTGTTTCACTATCTTCGACAGTGCGATACTGGGTAAGAGAGTGTGGTAGATCGGATAAAAAGTGCCGGCTTCGGCAGCGTCCGATTTTCTTAGTATTGAGGCATGTAATCTTCCTTTGAAAAGGGTTAAGGTGCACGCGATGACAGATATGACAAACCGCCACTTCGATTCACAAACTTCACACCGCGAGATGCGAGAAGATCTGTCAGGCCATGCTTTAAGCGCCACACCAGCCGAGACGGTTCCCTATCGGCTGGAGACATCGAAAAGTGACGTCCGAGGCCCGCAGGATTCCAGTTGGACTGTCGAAGGAAGCGGGGGGGAACTGGTGGTGGCGCAAGCCAGAGCCGCCGGAGTTGAATATGTCTTCGCCAATCCTGGCTCGTTTGAGTCCGGCCTGTTTGACGCCCTCACTGACGTTCCGGCGATGCATGTCATTTTGGGCCTGCATGAGGGAATTGTACTGTCCATGGCGGACGGTTACCACCGCGTGACAGGCAAACCTGGTTTTGTGAACGTTCATGCGGTCGTCGGAACAGCGCAGATGCTGGGACAACTCTATAACGCGTGGTGGGATGGGTCCGCATTGGTGGTGACCGCCGGCCTGCTGGATAGCGAGACGGGAAGCGATGAGGTTCTACTGGCCGCGCCGCCCGGATTCAGCCAAAAGGAGATTGCCCGTCCGTTTACCAAGATGTGCTGGGATGCCCGGGAGCCCGGCATCCTGCCGCTGATGCTTCGACGAGCATTAAAAGTGGCGATGGCCGAGCCTAGCGGGCCGGTCTATTTGGCCATGAAGGACTCGGCCCTGGAAAGCAAAGACGTGCGGGCGGAGATCCTGCCTGCCGAGCGTTTCCTGCTGACTGGGCGGGCTAGACCGGCGAAGGCAGCCGTCGAACTGGCCGCCAGGATGGTTGTGGAATCCATGCGACCGCTGGTTGTTGTAGGAGACGACGTTTGGAAAGCGGGAGCACAGCCCGAACTTCTGGCCTTCTCTGAGCAAATGGGCTTGCCTGTTGCCGACCAGGTTACCGCGCAGGCTGAGATGGTCTCCAAAGGGTTAGCCATGGATTCTCCTTTTCGTGCGTTCCATAGCTTTCCGGTGCGCCATCCACATTATCTCGGCAACTTCAGAGCGAATTCAGAGTGGATGAAGCGTGGTGTAGACCTGTTGGTGTGCATCGGCTGCAGGGATTTCGGCGATCGTGCAGTGGTCCCAACCGGCGATGTGCCTGCTGGCGCCCGCGTGATACGGATCGGCACGAATACTTCCGCGATGGGCCGCAACTATCCAACAGACGTTGCACTGGTAGGAGATATTAAGGAGGCGCTGAACGAACTGCTGGCGGCGATAGGAGACCTCCTTACCACGGAACGTCGGGAGACGATTGCCGGGGATCGTTCGGCGGAGATTACCAAGCTGACATCTGAAGAGCGAGCCCTCGCCCAGGCAGCAGCGCAAAAGAATTTTGGGCAGTCGCCGATTCACCCGGATGAAATAGCGCACACCATGGCAGCGGTGCTCGATCATAACGCTGTGATCGTGTGCGAAAATCCTACGGCTGCGTATAAACCCTTTTCATTTGGCTTTCGTGAAAATGAACAGATGCACATCAGTACGGGAGGGGCCAGCCTTGGCTGGGGTGTGGGAGCCGCGACGGGCGCCAAACTCGGAGCACCTGACCGCCAGGTCGTTTGCTATATCGGTGATGGTGCATTGATGTACAGTGCCTCCGGCTTTTGGACTCAGGCGCGGTACAACATTCCTGTGCTGACGGTTGTTGCGAATAACTACAATTACCAGACCGTACGGCTTGTCTATCACGGCTATCAGGGCAAGATGGCCGCCACGGGGCATTATGCCGGGACATATCTGGGTGAGCCTGGCATCGACTTTGTTGCATTGGCGGGAAGCCAGGGCGTGCGAGGGGAGAAAGTTGATAACCCGCAACAGCTTGAACCGGCATTGGAGCGCGGGAAAGTCATAACGCAGGAAGGTAAACCTTATTTGATCGAAGTCGCAACGGCGCGCTGCGGCCCAGGCGCCGAATCAGTATGGCACGAGAAGTTTGCTTTACGTTCGGACGGCCAGAAAAGGTGACACTGTTCGCTTTATTCCCGTCTCAGGCGTGTGATTTTGGTCCTCAGCTTTCATGCTTGTGGAGGTGGGGATGAGTGTGGAGCGCGCCTGATTTGTGGACATGCAGATGGGCGTGAAGCAGGTTTGTCTGCTTCAGCAGCGCCACGTCGCTTAGGATTTCGGTTGGCGCCGCAGCGGCCACGATGCGACCTTCATGGAAGACAAAGCAATCGTCCGCGATGTCTTCTACAATGTCGAGATCGTGCGTAGTAGTAACGATCGTTTTGCCGCTGCCTTTTGATTGCACGAGGAAATCGATCATATGGCTCTCGCTTTTGGGATCGAGGGCGGCGGTGGGCTCGTCAAGGAGCAGAATCTCCGGGTCCAGCACAAGAACGGAAGCCAGCGCGACGCGCTTCTTTTCGCCCATGGAGAGGTGATGCGGCGAGCGGTCCTTCAGGTGGGTAATTTCCATCATTTCGAGCGTTTCTGAGATTTTTCGGCGGATCTCGCCGTCGGGCCACCGGAGCTGAAGCGGGCCGAAGGCAACTTCGTCAAACACCGTGGGCGAGAAGAGTTGAACCTCCGGATTCTGAAAGACCAGCCCTACCCGCCGCCTGAATTCCAGGCCGAATCCGTCGCTTTCAATGTTTTCCGCGGTGAGGGGCCTGCCGCAGAAGTATACATTGCCCTCATCCGGGAAGCAGAGGCCGTTAAGAATCCGAAGCAGGGTCGACTTGCCGGAGCCATTGGCGCCGAGCAGCACCACCCGGCGGCCCGGGTTCACCGTCAGATTGAGATGCTTGAGCGCCGTTACTTCGCGATAGCGATAAGTGACATCACAAACCTCGTAAACCGGAAGTTGTCCTGTACCGTTCGAATTTGTTCGGCTCATCGTCCCCACCAGAAGGCTGCGGCGGACACCAGGGTGAACCCGGCAAGCATGATCCAATCGAAACGCCGCATCCGGAACTCATCCAGAATATGAACCTCGCCGCGAAAGCCCCGCGACTGCATGGCAAGGTAAACCTCCGAACTGAGGTCGAACGTCTTGGACAGTAGAACACCGGCGCTTGAGGCGGCTACGCGGCGCCTCTCACGACCCGTCAGATTTCCCACCATGCGACTGCGCCGCGACTCGAACATGTCGTGCGCGGTTTGAAGCAAAAGATAAACGTATCGATAAGTCATTCCCAGGATGGTGACCACAATGACCGGCACTCGAAGCACACGCAGAGCCTTAAGGACGTCATTCCATGGGGTCGTGAGGACCAGCAAGACACACAAGGTCGCTGCCGTTTCCACCCGCAACACAAGGTAGCCGGCGCTCGCAAGACCTTGTGAAGTAATCGTCCACCCAAGCCAGGGAAGTTGATATAGCGCCCGGCCCGGCGTAACAAAAGGTGCTGGCAGGGCAATCACCCCCGTAAATAACAGGACGGCGATCCACACCCTTTTCAGCAAAATGCTGAATGAAACACGAGAGAGCCCAGCCAGCACGACAGTAACGGCAAAAAGGCATCCAATCACTGCAAAGCTGCGGGCGGCTGCCGCCGGCACGATCAAGGCCAGAATGCCCAGTAGTTTTACTCGTGGATCGAGACGTTGCAGCAGGCCGTGGGCTCGCGCCGTTTCTTCGGCATAAAAGGTGTGCTCCAGCGCATCCACAAAACTCGCTGTGGTGCGCTCCAGGAAGCCGCTTTTTCTACTCTGCATGCGAGCCGCCATAAGTTATGTTTCCTCGGCGCGCGTGTGTGCCCCCGGTGGTCCGTGGCGCGTCTTGGCAGCGAGCCAATTGATCAACGTGGATAGAAGAATGATGATCCCAATTCCAAACATGCCCGAAAGGATGTAACCGAATGCAGGCTTGCGTACAAAGGGCGGGGAATAATTGGGGAAAGGCGCGGTCCAGATTGTGGATAAGCGTTCTAGTCCGCTTGGGGTCTGGGCCGGAGGCGTCACGTTTTGTGAAACCTTTGCAATCTCCTGACGCGCGGCCGGGCTCGAAAAGTCGTGAACGCTCCATTCGCCCCAGGCTTTTCCCGCAGCCAGCAAGCCGAGCGGTGTCAGCACCAGGAGCAAACCGACGGCAGTCCAGAGTGGCCTTGCGGTCCTCCAGCCGCTTTCTCTTGTAACAAGCTGTGCTTCCTCTTGCGGAAGCGGTATTCCCGGAGCACTGAATCTGAGCAACGAAGGATTTGCGCGTTGCAGATAAGCCACGATGCCGCCGGAAACGACCAGTTCAGCCAGTCCGGCAAAGGTCAGGTGGCCGATCATGATGGCCGGGAGAGCGATGCTCAGCGGGTAAGGCGCATAGAACGGCGCGCCTGTAGCGCTCTTAAAATAAAGAGGTTGAATGCCCAGTTCCACCGATGCACACAAGGCGGCACAGTTGATGGCGAGATAACCGCTCAGGGCTGCTGCCACCACACGCCTTTGGGAGGTTATGGCAGACCTTCCTGCGAGGGCTCGGTAACTGAGGTACGCTATCAATGAACCAACGATGGCCATATTGAAGCAGTTTGCGCCCAGGGTTGTTATGCCCCCATCCCCAAAGAAAACCGCCTGGATGAATAGAGCCGTAGAAAGAGCAAGCATCGAAGCCCAGGGCCCCAGGACAATGCTTGCGATCGCGACGCCCAGAGGGTGAGCGGTGGTGCCGCCCGGAATGGGAATGTTGAACATCATGATCACAAAGGAGAACGCCGCGAAAACCGAGATCAGCGGCACCAGGCGCGTGAAGAGCATCTTTTTGGTCTTGCGCAGGGCTACGTACCAGAAAGGCGCAGCGCTGGCGTAGAGAACCGCACAGGTCGAGGGGCTGAGGTAACCGTCTGGGATATGCATGAGTCCGTTAACGCGGATAAAGCTACGCGCGTTATCTGCTAAGCACGATAGTTGATTATAAATCGGATTTCGCTGCCGGTCGCCCCCGGAGCTCAGCGAATCTGCCGGCATCTGCCTTGGCTTCGCCTCTGCATCACCCGGGGCAATCATGCGGGCGAACGTGCTCTACTTCCGCTGGCGAACGCCTTAAAACTGGCTGCAGACTTTTGGGCCAAACCACCGAAGAGAAAATGACACGGGCGCTGGTCGAAACAGCAAGAATGATTCAACGCGCCCTTCGCTTCTGCGGAAAGCCTTTGACAATACCGTGATTACCGCCGATAATCCCTGTTACATGTATAGAATAGGCGCAAGTCGGCAGACTGATGTTACAATGACAGGTGGTTACACCTCTAACGCCTTACGGCCCGCGGGGGTAATTCAGCGGTAGAATGCCAGCTTATCCCCTCCTTCCTTAGTTTTCTGTAGATTACAACCCATACTGCCCGTTATACTGTCCTACCTTGAGGTGGGCCGTGCCGCATGTCAACATTCTCAAGCAGATCAAAATCGATGGACAGTGGAAGCTCGTTTCGATTCCGCGGGATGAGCACGGTCGGGCGGACTGGAAGGCATTGCCGGAGGGCCGGTACTTCATCGAATGGCGCGTGCACGGAAAGAAGAAACGGCAGGTAGCAGGAGCGACCGCCGCCGAAGCGCTCGAAGCCGCGCGGCGCCGCAAACATATCCTTGAAGGCCGGGCGCTTGATCCCGAGGGCCACGAACTGGACGCCGAGGAAATCAAGCGCGCCCCGCTTCACGTGGCGGTCAAACGATACCTGGAAGTTGTGGAGAGCCTGAAGAAACCCAACACACTGCGGAAGTACAAGGCCGTCCTCAACCGGTTCGTGGACTTTTTCCCCGCAAGGACGACCGCCCAGAGCATCACGCCCGACGATCTCAATAACTTCATGGTATACCTCAAGCGGAACTATCGGCTCGACAACAACAGCGTCATCCACAATCTGGTCATCGTGGCGCAGTTCCTCAAAAAGCAGGGGCGAGCCGGGCTCACGCGAGACGTTGACTTGCCGGAAGCGATCAGCACCCTGCCCGAGGAATACACCGATCGGGAACTGGAAGCTTTCTTCGCCGCCTGCACCAAAGACGAGTACGCACTGTTCCTGACCTTCTTACTGACCGGCTTCCGCGAACAGGAAGTCGTACACCTTTTCTGGGACGACATCAACTTTACCCTGAACACTATCCGCGTAACGGCCAAGCCGGGTCTGGGTTTTTCTCCAAAGCGCTGGGAGGAACGGGAGGTGCCGGTGCCGAAGCGCCTGAGCGACCTCCTCAAGGCGCACCCCCATCGGAACGGCAGCCATTTCGTATTCCCGTCACCCCGCGGCAACCGCGAATTGCATATGCTCGATATCTGTAAAGAGATCGCCAAACGCGCCAAGCTCGATCCTGAGCGATTTCATCTGCGAAAATTCCGTTCCACCTACGCGACGCGGATGCTTCGGGCCGGCTTCGACGTGCGCACGGTTCAGCACTGGATGGGCCACAAAAGCTTGGAAACGACGATGCGGTACTTGAGCCCGGCCAAGGATGTGCATGACAAGCTCGACAAAGTGCAGATTGCGGGGGTATTGGGAAATGGGTGACTGGATATCGACTTAGCATGGTACAATTTTTTGCAGTCTTTTTATGTAATCGGTGTTTTATTGCACAACATGCACCAGCCACCGCCAATCCAATCAATAAATCTGAAGAAGCGTATCCATCGGCGTTGGGATGAACTCGCTGACTGGTGGGTCGGCCAGATAGGAAAGGAGGACGATTTAGTTCGAAGTAGGAGTTTCCTTCCTCAAATCAGAGCGGTCCTTATGCTCGATCACCGTAGTCCGGCAAAGGTATTGGATGCCGGATGCGGCGAAGGGGGTTTCAGTCGTTGGCTGGGCGAGCGATGCTCTGATGTCCTGGCCAGCGAGTCTTTTCTTCCGTAGCGGCTCTACTCTTCGTGGGAGGTGTGGCTTTCGGGATACTACCACCCAAAATCGATCTTGAAACCATTGACAGCGTCTCAGCACCATCTTGATAATGAGCCAAGGTGCGTTCGACCTATTTCCTAATAGACTCACCGAAAGGACCACCTGCGGGAAACGAAGTTTTGTAAAGGGTAGACTACGCGCGCCATGCCGGAATTCCTCGGAGCTGTTTCCCTCGTCATCGCAATTGCAGCCTATGCAGTATATTTGCGTGACACTTTCAGGAAAGGTGTCAGACCGCACGTCCTGACATGGCTTGCATTCTGCGTCTTCACCGGTGTTGGGTTCGTTGTCCAAATCAAGAAAGGTGCCGGACCGGGGGCATGGACATTGGGGATGACAGCTGCAAGTTGCCTCGTCATAGCGGCAGCAAGTGCGTGGAAACAGCGTCAGGAATATTCGGATTGGAAGAAGTTCCCATGGGAGGATTGGATTTGGATCGGAGCTGCTGCGATCGTCTTCGTTTTGTACAAGTCATTCCCCGATTTACCAATCGTTGCCGCTATTTCGGCAACCATTGCCGATCTTCTGGCGTACGTTCCCACAATCCGTCAAGGATGGCGCAATCCTTATTTGGAGTGCCGCACGGCGTATTTTCTAAATAGCGTGAAGTTTGTTCCCACGCTGTGGGTGCTAGCGCTCCTGCATGTTGTTTCAATATCGACCGCACTCTATCCCGCGGCAGTACTCGTAATGAATTTAATTATGGTCGGGCTGTTTACCTACCGGCGTAGCGTGGTTAAAATCGCAGAAGGCGCAAGAAAAGACAAGGCTTACGTACTCGAAAGCAGTTGGCCGATGTAGGTATATGTTTCCAGTAGAATAACCCAAAGAGTCAACCGGGCCACGCATCAGCTCCCTCACGACTGCCAAGAAAAAGGATGAGGTGGACTTCCACTTTTCCGCAGGGGCTACGTGATGTAGCTGGTACATGTGACGGCGCCAATCAGGACTGACAGTGCGTCATGGTCTGCCGGATTCATTCCTTGAGATCTAGACCGGCGTCTTGCCAAACCACAAAGGCCGGCCCCACGGGAGGGTAAAGTCCCTCGTGTCACTTTTAACAGGAGCGCATTGGGGCTTCCTGCCTCCCAAGGTTTCGATAACCGGGCTGTAGCATAAGAAGCATACGAATTCGATGCTCGTCTCCTTACCAAGTACCTTCTGGAGATACGGCCTCAAGGCGGCTAACACCGCTGCGGAAATGATGAGGTCATCAATTACAGCGAGACGAAGTGGCTTTGGAGTGCGTTTTGCCAGGGTTTTAAGGGCATTCGGAACAAGAATAATAACCCCTTCGCCGGGTACGGGCGTGTATCCTGGGAGCGTTGGTGGTTTTTTGTCCGTGTCGGAGAATGGCCAGTCACGTTGAAAGCCCAAATAGGCAGGCATCTCAAGCAGTTTCCTTCTGTCTTGACCGAAGTAATTTACGAGCACGAGATTAGCGAAAATTGCGCTATGGCCCGCGAATGTCAGTATTGCGTTTGCCTTGAACTCTTCAAATACTTGCTTGCCGACCGTGCCAGCACCATTCCACACATCCTGGAATGAGTAATCCTTTTCGGCTTTTTCGGTGCAGCTCTTCAGCCGATAGCCTTTATTCTTGGCACAGTCTATTTCACCACCGAGGATCTTATTTAGTGAACTCACGTTCGCCGAGACCGTGTGGCCGGAAACGTGTACATCCGCTGGCCAAGCCTTCGTACCCACCTCATCCCGAGAAATCCATTCTGGATACGATTGGACAAGAAGCTTAAGAATGTCCATTCGCTTCCCGATCAATCGGATATTCTTCCCATTGACTAAAAGTTCTTCTTGCGCGGAGTCGAACAAGAATGATCCTATCCCAAATCGCCCGGTTTCCATCCCTGCTAGTCCTTTCTTGAGCAAATTTGACGCATCAAAGAACGTCAATGCGGACTTGACGCCCGCTTGATCCTCTTCACGCTATTAGACGTGCCTTCGAACAATCACCGTGGCCATACTGGGGGCGTAGTTTGATTTAGATCGGCATCGCGGCGGCTCATCCTGCTAGCTAGAAGGATGATGCCCGGCCGAGCGATTAGCACGCTTGGCCGGGCCTGCCCGCGTAAGCGGGGGCTGCCCACAAGGAGAGAACAAGATGCGAGCAGCTTTCGCCTACCATCCCCTTCGGCAGCTCTCCGAGGCTGCCATTCTCGCTTCATTCCGCGCGGTGACCCGAATGCCTTGCGCCTTGTCAGGCGCTAATGCCCCCGGCCACCGTCGCCGGAAGTATGTTCCTTTCAAGAAATTAAATCAAGCCCCCCACCCGCCCCTTTCCTCGGCGCCCGTTGATTTCTGCATTGAGATCGGTGCGCCGATTACGTACGACCTTTTGCCGCGCAACCCACGGTCGAAAACGTCCCGCCGCAACGGCGTCGGGCACACAACAATGAGGAGGCAGTAAATGCGCACCAAGATGACCTTTGCCCAGATTCTTCAGCGTGTCCATCGCCAGAATTTGGTCGCTCTCAAAGACCGGGCATTCGCCGCAAACAGGATCGCCAAGTTGACCTTTGGCCGTTCGCGGCGCGCGGCCTATTCGGTCAAAGACAAAAGCATCTCTCGACTCCTGACCTTCGGTGAAGCGCGGATCCTTCGCCTTTATGGGCGGCCGACCGGCGTGCGGTTCCGTAGTGGCGGCCAGCTTCACCTCCGCACAGCTAAAGAGCTGGCCACAAAACCGGCGGTGTATGCGGATAGCTGAGATGTGCGAACAACGTGACGAGCTCCGCAAATATGCGGTCAAATCGATGTTGCCCGGCCTTCAAAAAGGCCTTGCGAATGTATCCAGCGTCCGGGTGGACGCAATTTACAACAAATAAAGGAGGAAACTGTTATGAATTCCCGAAAATGGCGCCGACGGATTGATGAATCTGAACCGCCGGAAAAATGCGACTTGATCGACGATGCAAGAACAGCGGTCCAGAAGTTCATCGCGGACACCGAAAATCGTTCAAATGCGCTTCTGAGCTCGGCGATTTGCCGGCAGCCGCACTGGCGAAGCCTAAAGCATGAGTTTCACCGCCTGTCGTTGGTGCTTGTGATTGGCGATGCCATTGCCCAATTCCTAGTCGGCCTCATTTACTGGCCGGCTCTCTCCCTATTTTTGATTGCAGCTGCCGCCGTCGGTACCGATGTGTTTGTGGCGGTAGCAGTGGGTTCCGCAGCGTGGGCCTTCGCGATGAAAAGTCACGCCCCCGCGCGAGCGGTGCGCATCTGCCGTGATATCGCAGGAGCAGTTGGGATTACTACAGTTACGGGATTCGTTCTCCTGGTGGCAACCAAGGTGGCTTCGGGCAGTCTTGTACCTGTCCTCGCCGCCCTCTTTCCAGCCGCGCTCATCATCGTCGCTGAAACTATGCCCGTATGCGCAGGACTTTTTTCCACGTGCGAGAGGATACTCGCGCAACCGGATAAGCTCCAGCAGCAACTGACCGAGGCGCGGCGATTCAAGCATTGGCTTGACGGCCAAGACGGACCGCCGGGACCACCACTTGGCGCGCCCCTAAAGAGACCTCTCGTCCGGCCGTCAGTGCGGCCGACAAATGGCTCGGCGGGGATTGACGAACCTCCGGGGCCGACCCCCGTGGCCGGTTTTCTGGCCTCAATCCTGCTGGTCTGCGTACTGGGCGGCCCTCTTGCCTCTCGTGGCGTTGCCCAGACCCGGCCAATCAACGCAAGACTCGCGGCGGTTGTGACAGCCAACTCATTCAACAGCGTAAGCGTCGCTAATTACCACAAACCTCACTTAGGTTACAGCTGTTTTGTCTTACTTGACGCGACGGCAAGCGTCGATCCGGTTGCACGAAAGAGAGCCATCGAGTTGCTTCTGCAGGTCGAGACGCTGGCAGCGTTTCTAAAGACAGCCGATTGCCGGACACTCGAGTACGGGATCTTCACCGACGCGGGCATTTTTACCGCCGTCAAATCCACTCCCGTTCCATCGCCGCCGGCACCGTCCGATTGCAGCAATCCGCTGCTCCGCTTGACGCCAGCGACAGCCTTTCTCTCTGGCCAAGTGGGCTTCGATGAGTATTTTCGCAACCAAGCGCGGAAAAAATGTATTGCGCGTGAGCACGACGGGGATATCAGTTACCGGCGCGAGCTCGCAGGTATTGGAAACACCCTTGCCGCCGCTCTCCTGGACCAACCCTTCCCGTCGGCACGTTGCACGGATATTCTGGGCGTACTCCAACTCGTAACAAGTTCACCGAGGACGAGCCTCATCATTACTGATGCCGCGGAAAATTGTGATGCCAAATGGGCCCACGCCCGGATTAATTCTGCCGGGAAAGTGATTTTTGTCCTGCTACCCTCGGTCGGGCACATTTCCCGCACCGGCCCGGCGGTTCTGGGCCGCACCAAAGAATGGAGCCGCGTCATCCAGAATTTTCAGGCCGTGCCCTATACGGGTCTGTCCCCAGCCGTCTGGGATCAACTCCTGCACTAAATGCGGGTTACGGGTGAACGCATTCAGGTAGTGGGCATTGTTCACCAAGTCCTTGTTCTTGGCCACAAGCGCGAGATCGTGCTCCGCGCGAGGGGGCTACCATCCGGTCTCTCCTCACCGCACTTCAAGCACACCGGCGGCAGGTCGCCGGTGACAGGGTAAAAGTCCGGCCCGCGCGTCAGGGCCAATCTCGCGCACGCTTCGGCTGGACTTTCCTCTGCGAAGAGTGCTTGCGCTCAGGTTATTCCCATACGGACCGCGGAAAGGAGGAATTTTGATGGCGGACGCCGTTCTACTTGCCGATGCTGAGAACATCAGGCCTCTCAAGGAGGCCGTTGAGCTTCTAGCCCTGACTACCAGGGTGCGGTTTGTCATCCGCCGGGCCTTCGCATATTGGAGCAACCAGCCGCGTAACTTGAAGCGGGCTGCGTTCGATCTGGCCTTTGATTTGTTCGACGCCGGGTTTGGACCGCACCGCGCTGAGGTCACGCTAGGGAACCACGCGCTGCAGATATGCGAATACTTACCAGAGGTCACAACCCATGTGCTCCTTTGCGGGGATGGCGCACTTGAGCCCGTGGTCAAACGTTTGCGTCAGCTTGAGAGGTTTGTGATCATCGCTGGCCACGAGGGTTCGACGAGTCGCGCTTTAAAGGCGGCCGCACACCTTTACGTGGCGATCCCTGGCCATGCCAAAGCTCGGAGTAAGACTCAACAGGCCCGTTCAAAGCGGCCACATACTGGACTTGCGGAAGATTTGCCTGCGCCGGTTGCAGTTAATATGCCTGAAGGGAACGGGAATGATCGGCACGTCCTCGACCTTGTACACGACAGGCCCGACTATATGGCAAAAATGACACTCCGCGGTCTCCCCCTGAGCGAGGTTGCAAATGTAATCAGACCGCTCGGAAAGTTCGATACATCCCAAAGACGGTGGCTAAAGAAATTTCTTTTGGAGGCGTGTGACGGCTCCCCATTTTGCCTGGCGCGTTCGAAGGTGCACGGCGACCACCGATTGTTTCGGCGGGATTTCGTCCCCACGGGGGAATTTGTGATCACATCACCCGACTGAACCGCTGCTGTCGTACCATGCGATATCGGTGTGCGTTAGAGTAGCAGACAGCATGAGGCAGAGGACATATCGTGGGTTGCCTCTACATTGCTTGTCCTACACGTCACTATTGCTGGATACGGCTCATGGGATAATCAGCGGAATGCACTTGTGATCCGCTGCCGATTCAATGGTATTACGAGTGGCCTAAGTCCGCTGCCGGCGCGAAAAGCTGATCGACTGCGAATTACAAAACAGGCCCGTCTAGCTTTTTCCTGTACCCTGGGTCACGATTTTACACGGTGTTGGGTGGTTTTGGACGCGAATTGGACGCGAGTTTCCGAGTCTGTCGCGGATCTGCCGTCCTGTCTGTGGGCCGCCTGCATCAGTTATGTAAGAAGTCTTTCGGTAACAGATGGTATTGGCGGAGAAGAAGGCGACTTAATTAGATGAAATTCCATTTCGTATTTTCTCTAAAACGGATATATATGCATTGATTCTGGAAAAGCAGGGCTGCCCTGGAAGTACTTCGCTGGAGTACAGGAGTTCCTTCGCGTCATTCCGATCGATCTGGTTGAGATATTTTTCAGCCTCTCCCATGCATTTCCTCTCGGCCGCTGTTGCGTTCACTCCCTGGCATCCATTCCTTAGGGTGACTCCTTCATCAATCAAAGCCTGCAGTCCTTTCCTCACCTGGCGACGACTCCGGGCTTGGGATGCCTTTGCAGCTTTTTCCTCATTACTATTGTCACGAAGCTGCACTATCGCGTCAGCCATTCGACTTTGGGCTGCGCGTTGTTTAGCTTCTTCTTTAGAGTGTTTGCGATCAATGCCGATTTGCACCACGCCACCGGTCGCAACTAAGAAAACTATGCTATACGATATCCAGCGTCGTAATTTGCGAGGCCTAACAATAGGTGTGAGCAAAGCGCCGATTGCAATCAGCGTGGTGATTACGGTCCGCAATGTAGTCATTCAAAATTCTCCGGGCGGAATGGTATTGAGCGTAGCCACAAAAGAAAACCTAATACCCATAGATTTCTTTCCTTCGGCGGAACGCGGTCTCACCACCCTCAAGAATATCTTGTACCGCCTTCCGCGTTTCTGCGCGATCAACCGAGCCCCGATCAAATACGTCACCGCTCTCGCCACTTTTCTTCATCGGTAGAATTAATTCTGAATCTCCCAGCACGGCAATGTTTGCGTTGTGCGTTACTAATATGACCTGGCGCCGCTCTTTTATTGTTCGGAGCGTGGAGACGACGCTCTTAAATACGAAGGCGTTGTCGAGATCGTCCTCTGGCTGGTCAATAATAAGTGGTAGGTTTGACTCTGCGAGCATCGCGATGGTCAGCAGAATTGTGTGCTTCTGGCCGTCCGACAGTTGATTCATGGGAATTTGTCTCGGGGCGGATCCCTTTGTTAAGACCTTTATCACCGGTTTCGGAGGTTTGGAAATCGTTTCCAATTCGTGCAACCGAGTGAGCGTCTGGAGTTGACGGATTACTTGTTGCGCCCACTCAGTACCGATATCCCCGATTTTTGCGATGGACGCGGCATCCCGCGTGACAACCAATGGTGCCAGTTCATGCGGCGTTATCCGTTCGCAAAACGCGCTCGCCATCTCCTCTTGAAAATAAGTGCCGTGCATAGCGGATACAACAAAGTCTTTAAAATTGTCTGTTATCCCGGCCGCGTCGTAATACAAATTGATCGAGTAGTCGTCGATAGTCGCTCTTAGGTTTTGGTTGATAGCCTTGAGCTGGCTCTTGCGGCGGGTCATCATCGTCTCCCGCGCGACCGCGAGATCGGCCAGAAGTCCCACGCGTTTTTTCCGGAGTTCATCCAAATTCGCCTTTTGGCCTTTGATGCGAGCGATCTCGACGGTAAGAGCAGTCCTCTGCTTGACGAGATTGTTGAACCCTTTGAGATCGCCGGAGAGACCCTGCTTTTGGAAACCTGCAATCTTCTGATTAACAACCGAGTCCAATCGTTTGTGCTGTGCCGCAAGATTGGAGAGGCTCTGGCTCAATTCCTGGCCGAATTTCTTCAGGCCTGTATTGGTCGAGACTTCTTCAGTTTTTAGGAATCCGTTGGCAGCTTCGATGACCTCTTTTGCTTTTTCAAGAATTGCGCTGCACTCTTTGTCGCCGGTCACCGTTCCAGCTGCAGCTAATAACTCGTCATAATTTCTCAGGAAATTCGAAAGTGACATTCCGTTTTCGTACAGCGTCTGCACTTCCTTCAGTGAGTCATACAGAGCTTTCTCCGCAGCAAGATGACTTTGGAAGCTGGCAATCTCTTTCAATTTGCCAGTTTCTGCAATCTGAATTTTCTTATTGACCTCGTTGAGGGCTACCGTCTTCGGACCTAACTGTGCGGCGGTCGCTTCGAGCGGAATGAGTTGCGCGCTGTTTTCTTGTAGCTCGGAGACCAATTCGGTCTCTCTTTCAGTGAGGTCATCGAGAGTGATGTGCTTATCCAAGAATTCTTGCAAAAGCGCAGGGTTTCTCAGGGGGTCTTTGGCAACTTCGGCGAGCTCTCCCTGTCCGTAAAACTCCACCCTAAACGCATCGGCAGGTACATCCTTAATGGATTGGTCTTCCTTCGCCTGGACAGACGGTTCTTGTCCGCGAATCCGTTCGTATCGGTATCGCACGCCGTCAGCGTCTTCGCAATAAACAATTGAATTATCCGGACAGTTGTCGTGCTCCTCAAAGTCGTTTCTCAGCCCGAGGCCGTATGCTAATCCCTGAATGGCGGTTGATTTTCCGGTTCCTCGACCGCCAATGAGGCAATTGAGGTTGTCGCTGAAATGAAATGTGCAGCCGTCCAAGAACCCGCCGGCAACCTGCATCCCAAGCACGCGCGGGATGGCCAAAGGAATAGTCGCCGTGGCGCGTACACGCGCTTCCGGGTCAATGAGAGCTGTACGGAAGCCTTCAAAGCTAAGTTCGTTCATTTTGAGTCGGGTCAGGACTCGTTTGGAGTGTTGAGAAACAAATTCGGCCATCGTATGCGCGTCGGAATTCTGACAGGCCGCGAGCCGCAGGCGAGCGGCAGTGGCCGGAGCGTTGGACCGAGCCAGTTGGAGTTTCTTACGCTCTGCCCCATTCGCGGTGGGCTCGTCTTCTGGCGAATACCACACAAGATGGCTTGGATCGTCAAATTCAAGTCCGTAAAGGCCGGGAGCAGTAATGATATCCCTCTTCCAGTTGGGGTATCCGGGAAGGATTGTTTCGAAACCGGTTTTTGCCCGGTCGACGTGAGCTGCTATGGCGACACCGCCAAGCCGTTCGACTTCGGCAATAACGTCCGCCATTGATTTCTTAGTGTGGCTATCACGGGCGCCCGGTGCTCCGACGAGATCTATCTTGACCAAGAGCTTTCCGACGCAGTCTGCACGTTCAGGCGCAAAATAAGCGAGCAGGTGACCGTGCCCTGTGGTGATTTCTACACCGGGAAGGACCATCAAGCGGTCTGCATACTTCGCACCATAATCAATGCTCTCCGCTGTGTTTTTGGATGTGTTGTGGTCCGTGACTGCAAGTATCGCAACTTTGTGTTTGACCGCAGCTTCAATGATTGCGGTCACGGTCATCCCGGCGTCAGACACGTCGTCTGATCCGCCGAACGAATGGACGTGCAAATCGGCCGTAAAGAACCGCGCCCCATTATCTACTACACTGATTTCGTTAAACGTAACAGCCATCTTAGTTTTTCACCGAAGGGTGTTTCATGTACATCCTTCTATCATCTTTTCTCGTTCGAGAGTTCTGAACCGCCGGACCCGAGAAATGAGTTGCTCCCTGAGATAGGCGGATGCGCTTAAGGACGGTGGATGCTGGTTCGTAATCGCGGCCGTCGCGGCGGGCGAGTTCGGCCTCGGTGGGGACGAGTTCGCCCCGGAAGGCTTTGGCCAGGATGGCCTGGGTCAGTTTGTCGGCGCGCTTCGTTGCCGCCTCAACTCTCTTTTCGATGGCGTCGGCCAGCTTGAAAAGGGCTTCGACGCGGCGAACGATTTCGTTTTGCTCCTCGAATGGGGGAAGGGCAATCGCCACATCATTCAGTATTTCAATGTTGATATTCTTTTGGGCCGTGGCCGGGGCAAACTGGTCGAGGTCAGCACGCGCCGTTCGAATAAAGAACTCAAGATATTCCGGTCGGCAAAGGCCATCCTCTGGATTCACCCCGACGACGCTATCAGGAAAGCACGCCGGATACATTAGGATGGCCGAATTCGCGATGTTCGCTGCGATTGTGATGCAGACCGTTCCGGTGGGCCAAATTCGGCTTTGAGCAAGACCCGCTTCGCTATATGTTTGGCGGTGAGATGTGATGCGACCCCGCGACTGCGCAATATCCCCCGTCTGAATGAATGGGTACGGACCGCCGAAGAGGTGTGGCGCGTTCCGGGGGCGGTGGCGCGACTTTCCTCGACCCATGAGACCAATGTCAGGCAGGTAGATCCACGTCCACTCATCGGGGATTTCGGGAAGACCTACCGAAGCAACTTTTCGCGGCTTGAGATTTGAGGGACCCTTTGATTGTTGACCTCCCTCAATCCTCGTCTCTTTCCATTCACCCGCATAACGTTTTTGACGCTTTTCTGGAATGCGGTTGATAAGCAGTGAGGCAGGTTCCAGGCTCTTTTGTCTCGCTCGCCAATCTTCCGTCAGGCGGCCGGAGCAGGCGGTGGCGAGGACGGCCTGGCGGAAGCGATTGAGGATTTGCGCGACTTTGACGAGGCGGGCGCGGGCGGAGTTGACCTGCGTGAAAAGTTCCTCGACCTTCGCAACGATGCGGTGCTGTTCGGCCAAGGGAGCAACTGGGAATTCGACCTTCCTCATGAAATCGGCAGGTACACGTTTTTGTCCAACTGAACCAGTCATTTCGGCTTCGGCGGCCTTGCGAAACGATTCCCGGCGGATAAAGTGATAAACGTACTCGGGCAAGACTGCGGCATTTGACCGGATGACATGGAACTCGGTTGAGCCAAACCCGAATCCGTTCATAAGATTCCGTGCAACCGCAGCCTTACCGTTTTCCATGCACGGGGTGATCTTGGCGAAGATCACGTCGCCATTTTGAAAGGCCGTAAAGCCATTCCGAACTTTTGAGAAAGGCCGGGTCCCGGGCCTTGTTATCACACCAGCCTCCGCATCCACGGCTGGCATAGGAACAAACGTTACGAGTTCATCGGATGGCAAGGCGTCAGCACGCGGTTGGGGGGATTGATATTGCATATGTCAGGCAGAAGCGCCGAAACCCACCCCTCCGGCAGGTCGTTGTCGGTCATAAGGTCGCGGGTTTGCGACATTTGATTTTGGGCGGTGGTGCTCATTTCTCTTTTGCAGTTTTGGAAATCGCCCCCGACCCATTCCCGGTTTCGAGGAGCAACAATACGTTATTCAGATCCCCGACTGCGGCTTCGAGTTCCTCTATTGCATCCGTGGCAAGCTCTTCCGGCTCAGGAAGCTCATCAGCATCATCAAGCGATTCATCCTTCAGCCACTTCAGGCTGTCGATCTTGTAGTCACGGCCTTTGACTTCATCAATCGAGAAAGCACGCCAGCGGTCTTCTTTGGAATCCTTCGGACTGCGCTTTGATCGCCCGAACGGATCCGAGCCATAGCAGCGCTCAAACTCCTTAAAGTGCTCTGGCATTAAGGGGCGGTCTTTTTTCGTGATGCGCGGAACGTTCGTCCGGGCATCGTATACCCACACCTTCTCAGTCGGCATCCCTTTAGTGAAGAAAATCACATTCGTTTTGGTGCCGGGGCTATAAGGCGAGAACGTTCCGTTTGGAAGCCGCAGGACCGTATACAGGTCGCAATCCTCAGTAAGGATTTTGAAAACCTCGCCCGCCTGATCAGCAAAGAGGCAATTATCCGGCACGACGACGGCGGCGCGGCCACCTGGCTTCAGGATCGTCATCACGTGTTGGATAAAGTTCAACTGCTTATTGCTAGTCTCGACATTGAAATCATCGCGGTCGGGGGCCTGGTTTGCGCCTTTCGTTCCGAACGGCGGGTTCGTCAGAACGACATCGAAGCGGCGGCTGTCAGGAACCTCATAAATGGAATCGCCGAACTTTATTTCCGGCTCAAGGCCGTGCAAGTACAGATTCATGAGGGCCAGGCGGCGAGGGCGGGCAACGAGATCCTGGCCGAAGTATGTCCCATGCTTTATTCGCCTCGCAAGCTCGCGGTCAATCGCGCCGCCTTTAGTCTGGTCGATAAACCATTCGTAAGAAGAGACAAGAAAGCCGCCACTGCCGCAGCCGGGGTCGCAGATGGTGAACTGCTTATGCGCGCGGGGATCGGGCTTCATGCAGCGGACAAGGGACTGGATGAGGATGCGGGGAGTGAAATACTGGCCGGCGCCCTTTTTGCCCTCGCTCGCGGCTTTTTCCAGAAGCCCTTCAAAGGCTGCGGCTTTTACGTCGATATCGAGCGCGGTCCATTCGGTTTCATCAATCAGGCCGATGAGCTTCTTCAGGCTCACAGGATTGGTGAAACGAGACATCGCGTCCGTGAAGATGTCGCCCAGCAGCCCGCGTTGCTGGCCCAAGGCGCGCAGCACGTCCACGTAGTGCTGTGTCAAGTCGGTTCCGGACTTGCCCTCCAGCGCCGGCCACGAGCAGTCAATCCTGGTCACCTTCCCATGCCCGTTCTTTGTCTCGATTCCGCTGAGATCAATCCCCTTTTCATCGGCCATCTTCAGGAACAGCAGGTGGGTCAACTGTTCGATGTAGTCGCCGTAATCGATCCCATCGTGCCGGAGGGTGTGGCAGAAGCCCCAAAGTTTTTGAACAATGTCTGTCATGTTGCAATGGCCTCGTTAAACTGGGCGACCAACCCGTCCAACTGGCCGGCGAACACCCGCGTTGCCTGGCTCAGCCCGCCTCGGAGCGTGAACACCGGCAGGGTGTCAAAATCCTCCCGCTCGATGGTCAGGTTCTCCATCATATGCGCTTCTATCAAAGCCAGCCACGCCTGCTGGTCAGGGGTGAACGCCTTGCCCGCGGTGATTCTCGCCATCGCCAGTTTAACGCGTTCTTCGGCGGTGCGGAGCGGCTGCTGCTCGTCGGCCGCGTGCTTGACCATGGAAATGATGTCCACGAGGGCCTTTTGATAGCGAATCTGGTGGGCCTTTTGCAGGTTCTCGACGGAGAAACGCTCCGGTGCGGCAACGAGCTTCTGCTTAAGCTCTAAAAGTGCCTGCGTGCTCCAATCTCGGGGGCGCTGAAGCAGGATGCGGATGGCCTTGATATGCGCAGGGTTCTCGAGGACAAAGCGCGCGAAGGCGCTGAGATAATCTTCGGGTTTGAACTCGCGGCCATCCGCGCCGCGGACGAGCCACTGGGATGTAACCGTATCCTCGGTTTCGTAGGCAATCAGGAAGGTTCGCGGCGCTCGCTGGTAATTCATGAGCAAGTCTTGGAAATCTGGATCACGAAGCAAGGCCATCGCGCCGGTGAAGTCTTTGCGGAGCTTATCGGGAAGGTCTTTGGCGTACCGGGAGAGGTCGCCGCTATCGACGAAGGCGGCAAACTTTTCGCGGGCCTCAGCGGACATTTGCTTATCAATGCGGTGCAGCCGCTTGACTAGCCGCCGGATGTTGTACTCGCGGTCGCGGTTCTGCCAGATGTCCTCGATGACCTCAACAATGGTGCGGATCTCGGCTTCGGGCGGATCGGCCGTAATGTCAGTGGCGTTCCTGAAGTATTCAAACAGCGTGCCGCCGAAGCAATCGAAAACCACGAAGTGGGATTTATCCGGGTAGTGTTCGCCTTTACGCGTGCCACGGCCCAGCATTTGCTCAAAAAGGATGCGGGACTTTACGGGCCGGAGAAAGACAATGAATTCGAGGTCGGGAATGTCCACGCCGGTCGAGAGCATGTCCACCGTCACGACGACGCCCGGCAGTTTCCGGTTACGGAACTCGCGGATGCGCTGCAAAGGGCGATCCACGTGGCCGGTGATTTTCTGCACAAATGAATCGCCGCGCCCGAAAGCATCGCGGGCGAGGTCCACGAGCTGATCGGCATGGGATGTATGTGGCAGGTCGTTTACCGCAAAAATCAGCGTCTTCGGGAAGCGACCGAACTCCTGCTCGTGCGCCAGAGCGTATCTCTTTATCTCTTCCAGGATTTTCCTGTTCGAATCAGGTGACGTGACCTTTTCTTCTACTTCGGTCGTGTCAAACTGGCGCTCGTCTTCCAAAAGGTCAAGCTGCTTTGCGCCGGACTCGGGGTTCACGACGCCGATCTTCTCGCCTTCTTTGAGGAACACCCCTTGCATCCGCACATTCGAAATGACGGCCACGACATCGTAGTCCACCAGAAAGCCCTCGCGGACAGCCCTTTCGTATTCGTAACGGAAGACCACGTCCTTGAAATACACCGTGGTGTGGGCGGCTGGCGTCGCGGTAAGTCCGATCTTGATGGCATCAAAATGGTCAAGCGTCTCCCGCCAGACAGCTTCCTCCGAGGCTGTATATCCCCGGTGACATTCGTCTGCGATCACAAGATCGAAAGCGTGGATGGGAATGTCCAGCTTTTGGGCGTCTTCGTCAATTTCCTCGTCGCCGAGGTTGAAGATGGTATTCCGGCCAAAGAGGTTCACGGTCATGCGCTGGATGGTCGAGACATAGACAAAGGCATGACCGGGCTTGGGGCTTGTCAGGTAAGCATTGGGAAGCACTTTCGGATCGAATTTCTCATCCTCGCTGAAATCCTCGCGGTGGAAGCGCTGGCTGTAGACCTCATAGATTTTGTCGAACTTCTGGTTCGGCTCCGGATCGAATGATGCAAACGCCCGCACCGCCTGGGCCGCGAGCGCCCGGCGATCGACGAGGAACAGGATGCGCTTGGCCACGCCCGATTTCATGAGGCGGTAGACTTCGTTCACCATCGTGAACGTTTTGCCGGTACCGGTCGCCATGGCAACGAGCATCTGGCGTTTGCGGCCGGCGATGGCGCGTTCGATCGCGGCGCTCGCCTCGCGCTGGTAAGGCCGGAGGCGCGGATGGTTATTGGGCCGGGCAAGAAGCGCATCGGTCGCGGCCTCAAGATCGCGCCCGAGGAATTCGCGGAGCGCTTCGGGAGTGTGAAACTCGGCGATCGGATGCGAACGGTTCAGGGGATGGCGCACGTCGTGGTGCCAGATGATTTCACCGTTCGTGGAATAGAGGAACGGGACGCGAAAGCCATTGAAGTCAAAGGGGCTCTCCGCGAGACCCCGCGAGTAGCGCTCGGCCTGCGGCAGAACTTCCTGCGGGCCAAGCGTCAACTTCTTGGCCTCCACGACGCCGAGGATTTGTCCGTCAACACAGAGGGCGTAGTCTGCAGGGCCGCTTTCGGTTGGGAACTCCTCAATCGCGCAATTTTCGTATGTGCTGAGGGGGTGGTCCAGCGTGTAGGGAGCAACACGCCAGCCAGCGGCGCGGAGTTTTGAATCGATAACCTGCTTTCGCGTCAGATATTCGGATGTTGATGGCGAGGCTTGGGACATCTTTGCGCGGTGCTTTTGTTTAGGAGTCTGCATCACCGAGATCCCTTGCAGGACTGCCTATCATACCAAAAGCAGGGAGATAACCACACAGTTAAGGCAGGTCTGATATAACGCTGTTAGTCTAAGCTGTCCGGCGGAATTTGGCAAAAATACAAGGGGCGGCAAGCAATTCATAAGGAGAGGCGGCTGCTGCGCGGACTCTTCATCTGCGACATTCAGAAGATACCAAATTTCATTTGCTGGAAACGGGAGATCGAACCACCGGCAGGAATATAGAGAAGATGGCCAGAAATGCAAAGGGGACTTCGTAAGAAGCCCCCAAGCCGTAGAATTCTTGGCCTTTTTTGGCCAACTTCAGTATACCGCGGTCCATCCGCGCTTATCAAAACCCCTTCGTGAACCCCTTCGTGACGGACTAATGAAAGAGGGGTAAAACGCGCGTGGCGCCTTACCCCGGTAAGGTTTAGCCGTCCCTTGGTTCCCGCGTCAGCCTTCGGGATGGCGGTTGTTTGGACTGATTTTCTTGTTTTGGGGTTTTCTTCGCAAGCTTCTCTGTCACCTCACGAAGAATCCCCTTGGCGTTGATCCTGTAATGCACGGCCTCTCTCGCCAGTGCGCAGTCTTTGGCCGTGGTGGTACCGGAATAGTACGCCGGGAAGTACAACTCTCCGGCCAGCGCACAGGCCACCAGGAACCTCCCGGTCGCGTCTGCAGTCATTTTGTCCAGCTTGGCGCTGGCGAGTTTCGGATAGTCGGAGTAACCGCCGTTCACCCCTTTGACCTTGGACTCTTCCCAGCCGAAGAATTTGAACAAGCGGTGCTGGCTGTCGTGGCCGACTTGCTGAAACAAGCTCGTCGCCACGAGGTCGAGTTCGTGCCGCCCCAGCGGGCTGGGCACGCGCTTGAACACCTCTTCGAGTAAGCGCTTCCTATAGGCTTGCTGAACGCGAAGCGCCAAGGCTTGTTTCTTGCGCTCGGCCTTCTGTTCAGCCGTGAGCGGCGTCCGGTGAAGCGCGTGCGTCCGGCACTTCTTGTCAGTGCAGATGTAGAGTTTCGTGCCGGCGCGTTTCCCTTCCACGATCACGGCGGCGGTTGTCGCAGGACACTCGCCGGCCTTCGCGTCCGAGTAGTCGGGCCGGTAAAGGATGCCCTGCAAGGGCTTGTGGCCGTAATAAGGGAACGACTCCGAAACCTTGACCGGCTTTTCACCTGCTGCTTCGAGTTCTTTGAGGCGAAGCGTGACGAGCGCGGACTCTTTCTGGCTGTAGCATTCAGGATCCGTGCAAACATCCGCCTTCCTGATGCTGTCCGCAAAGAGCAGCGGGTTCGATCCCGACCGCTTCGGACAGGTCGAGCAAGGTCCGGCGGCAGGAACCAGGTTCGGATCGTTCGCATCGAAGGGAGCTTGGGCAAGGCTCAGGTGGATTTCGCGCTCGATCCAGTCGCGAAGTTCACGGACGCTGATCGGACGCGGGTCCTTGTCCTTGAGGATGGCTTTCGCCGTGCGGTGGTCGGGGAAGCATTCCTGCAAGGCCAACTCCTGGTATTTGGGCTCCAACCGGGCGATCTCGTTCGCGTGGCCCACGGTCAACTTGCCTTCGTAAAAGGCAGCCTGAAGGTTGGACGTGAGGTCGGCGAGTTTCAACCGAGCGTAAATGTACTTGGGTGACCGGCCAATTTTCTGGGAGAGTGTATCCACAGTGTAAAGCTCGGGATTCTGCTGCATCAAAGCGGCGTAGCCGCGAGCCTCGTCCAATTCGTGCACGTCTTCGCGCTGGACGTTCTCAATGACGGCAAGCTCCAGGGCTTCGGCGTCACTGAGGTTCACGACGCGGGCGGGAATGGTTTGCCTCTTGGCAGCGCGCGAGGCTTCCCAGCGCCGCTCCCCGCAAACGATCTCGTAGCCGTCTCCGTTGAGAGGGCGGACGAGGATCGGCTGGAGGACGCCGCGCTGTTGGATGCTTGCAGTCAATTCCGCGAGGGCTTTCTCGTCTTTGCGGCGACGGGGATTCGCTTTCGAGAAATGAATCTGGGCGAGCGGGATTTCCTCGACCAGTGAGGGAGGTGCGTTTCCGTTTCTTGGTGTTGCAACAACTTCGATCGTGCTCATTTCGATCTTTTTCCTTTCAAGGGAATTAGGGATGGGCCGTTTTGGGAAAAGGGACCACGGCCAACCCGTTTTTCAAAGAACCGGATGGATTACTTCTCCGGGTTAATGGATGGTGGGAATGGCAGCCCGAACGAGATCATCGAACTCGGGCTGGAAGGCGTAGAGCACGCGGAGGGCGTACTGGAGCCCTTCGGCTTTGTGCCAGAGGCGCTGGGCCTCTTCCGGGTTGGGATGCCGGACAGCTTCGTGGTTCCACGCCTCCACCTGCGATTCGATCTGGACAACGAGGTTCTGGTAGAGGTGGGGATTCACGCACTCCATGGCGCCTCCTTTCAGGCGATCCCCGAAAGGAACGCGCCGAGCTTCGCCGTGGCCTTGAACTGCGGGATGGGATCGAGTTCCTTGAAGGCCGAGGTGAAGGCATTCGAGAGGCTCCACATGGTGCGTGGGGCGAAGTCCTCATAGGGCGGCGAGAAGTAGAGCTCGTGGACTTTCCGCGCCAGGTGCTTCGGCGCGTCGAGTTTCTCTTCGATGAACGCCCGGTAGATCAGGAGCTTGGCGTCAGTCTCCGGCAGTTGAAGGCCCTTCCAGGCTTCGATCTGCCGCCGCATGGGCTCGAAGTTCCGCTGCATCCGGTCCACGCCGACGGAAAGGGCGTCCACCAGGCTGAAATGCTTCGAGTGCTTGGCGAGGACCGGCGTGAAATCGCCGTGGAAGGCCATGTTGTCGCAAACAAAGACCCGGTAGCCGACCGTGAGCGCCAGGCGCATGGACTTGTCGTTGGCATTCCTGACGCCGATCGAGAACCGGCAGCCGTCGAAGCTCGTTTCGAGGTCCAGAACGCCGAACATCCTCATGCCGTCACTCGACACGGCGTATTCGTCCCGGACGACGCCGATATGTCGGAAGCTCAGGGTTTCCGAAAGAGCTTCCACGATTTCGAAGTGCGGCACGGGACGGTGGGTGGCCGTGGCTTCCGGGGTGGGCAGGGCTTTCAAATCTTCGCGCGAAAGCTTGCGCGCGCCCGCGTGGGCGATGAGTTGAGAGGTTTGTTCCATAGGGTTTCTCCTTTTTGTTAAGGTGCGATTCGGGCGCGAGCGCCCGTGGCAGAGGGCGTATGCGGCCACCCTCTGCCGCGGACGTTCGGCCAGAGATCACGAAGGGCGGGGATTTCCTGCGGCGGAACAGGCCAGCGCCAGGGCCACGGCGTCGAACATGTTGAGGACACGCCGCCGTTTCCAGTTCCGGTCGGGCGGAAGGAAGGCCATGAGTTTGGGAAACTGGCGAGTCACGGCTCGGGCAACTTCCTCCTTGGTCGCCCAGCCGTTACCGGCCACGGCCTTTTTGACGGTATTGGCGGCGAGGCTCACCACGGTGATTCCGTTGCGCCGTCCCAAAGCCGCGATCTCACTGGCCAGGAAACTCAGGATCGCAGCATGGCGGTGGCTCCTGCCGACAAAAGTCTTCTCGACGGCGAGCACGGAAGGTCGGAAATCCCGGAGCAACCGCGCCACGGTCGCCCGAACCTGCCGGAGCCGTTCCACTGGCGACGGGAGTTTTCGGAAAGTTTCAACCCCGCTGTAGAGCAGAGTGCCGCGCTCAAGCACGGCCACGCCCATCTCGCGCGTACCGGGATCGATCGCTAGGATTCTTTGTTTCTTAGGCATAATGGAGTGGAGTTTCGAGGGAAAGCAGGGAGAGCGCCCGGCGCTCCCGGCGCCATGTTTCATAAGAGACATGGGCGAAGGCCACGGCATCGAAGATGGCCATCCGCTCGTCCTCGCTCATCCAGGGCTTGCGCACGGGCGGCAAGTAAGGCGCAAGCTCCGGGAATTGCGAGCTGAGGGTGACAGCAATCTGGCGTTTGGTGGCGGGACCTTTTGCGGAAAAACCTCGTTGCACCATTCGTCTTGAAATCCGGCGTATGCGGAGATGATGAGCGCGGGCCAGGGCAGGAAGGTTCTTAATCACCCGGAGGGCGCGCCCGCGCCGCCGGCAGCCTTGGTCACTCGTGCGCTCCACGACCAGAACCTCAGGCTGATAGCGGCGGATCAGCGCGGTGGCCCGTTCAAGATATTTCCCTTTTCCTTTTGCTCGCTTCAGGCCCCAGTCCACGAGCACGGCGGGGCCGTCGAGGACCGCGAAGCCGAAGCCTCGGCGCGAAGGGTCAATCGCCAGGACACGTCGGGGGCCTCGACACGGAGGGTTCATGAAGGGAGGCTTCCTGCCGTAGCGGAGGCCGACAGGGATTGCAGGGCCAAAATCTTTCGGAGCGTAAGCGGATTCGCACCTGACGCGCAGAGTCCATCGGCGAGAGAACGAGCCCGTGCGATCGTTTCTGCTTCGACCTTTTGATAGAGTCCGGCAAAGAGCTCTCTTACCGGGGCGCGGAAGAGGATTTCATAGGCAAAGGCGGTGGGAAGATCCGGCTGGCGATCAAGCTGCTCATGGCGTGCGACATTCACGCCGTTGGCGGTTCCGATCAAAAACGCGACTTCCTCTTGGGACAGGCACGACCGTTTTCGATATGTTCTCAGATAGCTTTCGAGGGGAGCGGACATGATGGGATTTATTTTTCAAGGTACGCTTCCCCCTGCTTCAAGAAAGGCGGCCAAACTTACCGCAGCGGTAAGTTTCAGGCCACAAGAAAGGCCGAGTTCGACCCGGCTCGGCACGGACGCCTTATTTTACCGTGCGAATAGAAGCGGACGTGGGGATGGCCGGTGGGTAAGCTGGGGAGACTTACTTTGTAGTTCAGGGACGAGGGGTGGCCAATAAACCTTGAAATTAAGCGCGGTGACTTAAATATTAGTGGGTTGGAACTCGCTGATCGTGCACGGAATCTGTAAAGTCGGAGAGGGTGTTCCTTTCGCTTGTACCAACCGGGATCTCGCACCTTGGAATTCAAAATACAGGTCAGCGCCTTCACCGCCGACCGACCATTGAATTGTGTGACCTTTCTCACGGCAGGAATTTTTCGCTTGACAAAGCATCGTGCGCAGATGTATACGCATGTGTCATCAGTACTGCATAGTAAATAGCAGACCGTTTCCATAGAAGTCAGGCCCCGGGACATGCTCATGCTCAACGGAATTATTTCTCTTTACGTTCTCATGCTCTGTTTCACGGCGGCCACCCACCCGCTTACCATGAGCCGTTTGAGCACAGCAGTCGCAGCGCCCTGGAGCGGCCTGAGATTCACCAAGAGAGTCATGGGCATTTCCCAAGCCGTTCGCTTGACAATTCGTCGTGGTTTCAGGGAGGGGACATGCGAAACTGTGCTGATATTTTGTGAGCGATATGCGAACCGCATCTTGCTGGCGACAGGGGGGATATAGCATCGTGGCTTGTTGGTGGGGAGGCAGGTCCGATGACACATGCGTAT
>JAMCXS010000011.1:0-14873 GCA_023474345.1 Acidobacteriota bacterium
CGTGATCGGTGTTACTTTCCTCATGGGGTGTAAGCTCCTTTTCAAGGATTCGGTTCCGCTTGCCAGCGAAACCAACTTACACCCTCCTCCCTTTTACACACACAAATTTACGTCACGGTGTGGGCGGATTCGGGCAGGCTCGTGCCGGGCCGCAGCGCGAGGGTGGCAACCCAGTTGGGAATAAGGCGATCCTGTCCAAAAGGCAAGCCGAAGTCAGGATGCCCGACGATCTGAAGGGAGAATTTTCCGTTCCGACGCTTGTAGGCAAGCTGATCTTTGGGAAGAGGACATAGTGGGATTCCGCAAGGCACGAGTGGCCGGGCGTTGAAAGCGACTTCCTGTCTGCGCTGCTCGCGCTGCTCACGAATGAGCGCGATGGAGTTTAGTTGTTTCGTCCGCCTGACGGTTATGCCAATGGTGGGAGGAATTGATTGAACATTGGCAAGTGACGGGGACAAATGGCCCAAGGACTCGTGTTCATTTCTTAGCGCTGCAGGCATGGCTCGCGTTCGTATGCGAGGCCCTGTGAAGGTGGGGTGATAGGGTAAAGTGGGCAGCACAGTAGCCACGTTACTCGGCCAGCTGGCTGTAACAAAACTGTACCCAAACCCTATCTAATTGATCAAAAAGGGTATCAGCTTCGACCGGAAGCATATTCCCCGAATTAGTGTAAATACGTGGAAGGAAAACAACTTGTGTAACACGTGAGCGAGAGCCATCGTCCTGTCACGCATGAGGTCGCGGGTTCGAGTCCCGTCGTCCCCGCCAGCATTTGCAAGCGGCTACAGACTTTTCAGTTTTGCCACAACTACCATAAAAAGTCTCTCGAGTAGATTCCGAAAAGGAATTGAAGACGGGCATGGCATCGAGGCTCGTCTCTCAGGCTGCTTCGCGAGCAGCGAAACTCATCACCTGCGAGCTTTCCAGCAGCACATTTGGGGACTCTCAGAAAGTTCAGCGGGGCAAGCAGGTTCCTAGAAGTGTTAGGTTCATCACATCGAGGTGTGATGACGGTCACAGCATTGTCTGGGCAGCGGCAATAAATTACACCCGCTTCATTTCGGTCTTACAGCAAGAATTTGGGCGACACGGAGGCAGCTTATGGATCCGGCGGACCCTGGGAAAGAAACACTTTCGCTTGCTCTGACTGATCTCCCCTGGACTTCACGTACAGCGGTCAATGTGCGGCCACGCCGAGCCGTGAACCTACCCATGACATCCATTGCCCGTCGAGATCGACCAAGCATCTGCCCGAGAGATTTGCCCGACTGGAACACTTACGAACGGTCCCGAGTGCGGCATGTGGAGTGAGCTGACTTCGAATTTCATGGGGAGGTAGGTCATGTTGAAGAGTTCCTACCTGCTTATATTTATATTCCTGTTGGTGGCGGCGCCATTCAGCGCGCTGGCTGGGGTACAAACGCCACAGAGCGCTGAGTACTGCGGTGGCTGCCACCGCGCGATCGATCGGGGATGGAGTCAATCGGTCCACTCGCAAGCCATGGAGAGCCGGCTTTTTCAGGACGCTTTGCAGATGGCCAATGCCGATTTCGGCGCTCAGGCGCGCAGGATTTGCCTTGGCTGCCATTCGCCCACGGTAGCGGCGACCGGCGATCTATCCCTGGTGCGAAAGGTGAGCTGGGAGGGAGTGACCTGTGACTATTGCCACTCCATTCGAAGCGTGAACATGACCGGGCCTAACCCCAGGGCGGTGGTGGAATATACGAATGTCATGGCTGGTCCCTGGAAAGGAGTAACCTCACCGGTCCACGGGACGGTTTACTCCCCCTTACACACCTCCTCGCAACTCTGCGCGACGTGCCATCAGTACCGGAACTCCCTCGGATTCCAGGTCCTTACCACTTACTCCGAGTGGGAAAAAGGCCCGTATGCTGCGGAGCATAAAGGGTGCCAGTCCTGCCATATGTATCGGGTTGAGGGAGCGGTCGTGGACCCGCGAGTGAAAAAGACAGCCAGCCAGGAGATCAACCTCCACCAGATGCCTGGCAGCCATTCCCTGACACAACTGGACAAAGCCATCCGTGGACAACTCTTCGTCACGCACGAAGGCGGTGAACTTCACGTTGAGGTGGACGTCACCAATCAGGGGGCGGGGCACATGGTTCCTACTGGTTCGCCCCTTCGAAAATTAATCCTGCAAGTCACCGCCGTCCCGTTCAGTGGAAAGTCCTATCGCGAAGAAAGGGACTTCACCCGCGTCGTGGCAGACCAGCAAGGCAAGATTCTCAATCGCGAGGACCTGGTCTTCATCAAGGGAGCAAGAGTGGTGTCGGATACGCGCTTGGCGCCCGGCGAGACGAGGAAAGAAATCTTTACGTTCAAGGTGCCGCAAGGTGTCCGGTCAACGGTAGAGGCTGACTTTTACTACTACTATTCCCCGATGGCCATAACCAAGGCTCAGCAGGAAGTGAAATTTCTGAGCTTTAGACGCTTTATGGAGTGAGGCCAGGGCGTGCACACAGAGGTCGAAATGTCTACCCATGGGTGGTCCGATAGGCTGTTAGGGCATGCCTTCAGCCTCTGAAGGCCCTCAGCGGCGAAAGGCGGCTGGAATACCGGCCCCCTGACGGCCAGTGAAGGAATCTCTTTGATGCGCCGTGAATGTGAGAACGATTCAGATACGAGCGGAGGAGCGAACCGTATGATGAGTGATACCGGCTCTGGGAAATCCGCTGCAGGCGGGGAAGGGAAACCCGACTTGGGGCGCCGCTGGGTCAACCTGCTATTGGGGACCGGGATTATCTCGACCATCGCGGCGTTCATCTATCCGGCGATTCGCTATGTGATTCCGCCACCGGTCAGTGAATCGACCAATCTTTCGGTCGTGGCTGCGAAAGTTGCAGAACTCAAGACTAACAGCGCGAAGGTTTTCAGGTTTGGGTCCGAGCCCGCTATCCTGATTCGCGCTGCTGACGGGCAATACCGCGCCTTTACCGCCGTATGCACGCATCTCGGGTGCACCGTGCAGTACAGACCCGATTTGCATGAAATCTGGTGTCCGTGCCACAACGGCACCTACGATTTGCAAGGCCGCAACATCAGCGGGCCGCCACCGCGCCCTCTGGCTCAGTTTCAGGTTCATATTCAGGGTGAGGACATCGTTGTTGTCCGCAACGCATAACTATGGCTGGACTCAAACGTCGTTTCGTAGATTGGCTTGACGAACGCCTCGGTGGGGGCAGCATCGAGGAATTCCTCCGCCACAAGAAAGTGCCGATCCATCGCCACACGATCTGGTATTACTTCGGCGGCATGGCCCTGTTCCTTTTTGTCATCCAGGTGCTGACCGGCATCCTTCTTCTGATGTATTACCGGCCGACGGCCAGCGGCGCTTTCGAGAGCGTGCAGTTCATCATGACCCAGGTCAAGTTCGGATGGCTGATTCGCTCGATCCACAGTTGGTCCGCCAACCTGATGATTCTCATTGTATTCATCCACATGTTTAGTGTTTATTTCCTGAAGGCCTACCGAAAGCCGCGCGAGCTGACCTGGGTCAGCGGAATGCTGCTTTTCTTTATCGTGCTGGCCTTCGGCTTTTCGGGATACCTCCTTCCGTGGAACACACTAGCGTTCTTCGCCACCAAGGTTGGAACGGACATGGCTGGCTTTGTGCCGTTTATTGGCAAGTGGATCTTGGTGTTCCTGCGCGGCGGGAATGAGGTCACAGGGGCCACGCTGACGCGCTTTTTCGGGTTCCACGTGGCGGTGCTGCCGGGGCTTGCAACTTTGCTTCTTGCTCTGCACCTGCTGCTGGTGCAGCGCTTGGGAATGAGCGTCCCTCCCGGCGTGGAGAAAAAGATCAAAGAAGGGCAAGAACCGGAGCGTTCGATGCCGTTCTTCCCGAATTTCCTCCTGCGCGACATCATGGGATGGTACGGTGCGCTCGGAGTGCTGGGAGCGCTGGCGGCCATCTTTCCCTGGGAGCTTGGCACCAAGGCGAACCCATTCGGTTCGGCTCCGGCGGGGATCCACCCGGAGTGGTACTTCCTGTTCATGTACCAGACGTTGAAATATCTGCCGGCGAAGATTTTCTTCATCAACAGCGAGCTCCTTGGCCTGATGGGATTTGGCATTGCCGGGGCCATCTGGGTGCTGGTCCCGTTCCTGGATTACAAGACCGGCTTTGGAAAGGTCACCCGTTTCTTTACAGGCCTGGGGATTTTCGCCCTGGGATACATCATTGTGATGTCGGTTCTGGCGCTCGTTGGTTAAAGGAAAGCGGCGTTCGCGATGAGGATTATGAAAAGATCTTCAAATATCAATCGACGGGCGAGAGGTTGTGTCATCATTGTGGCCGTCATGCTTTGGGCGCTGAACGCAGTCGCGGCCGCGCCCCCAAAAGATTCCTGCATTGCCTGCCATTCAACCCTTCCTGGCCAGTACGGCCAGCCGGCCAAGCTGTTTTCCGCCGACATTCACCATCAGGTAGGGCTGAGTTGCGCGGACTGCCATGGTGGCGACCGTAATGATGACTCGATGAACGCCATGAGCCCGTCTAAGGGCTTCCGGGGCGCCCCAACGAAAGCGCAGATTCCTGAGTTTTGTGGCCGGTGCCATTCCGATCCGAGCTACATGCGAAAGTTCAATCCCGGCCTCCGGACGGATCAGGTCAGTGAATACCTGACCAGCGTGCACGGCAAGCGGTTGAAGCAGGGAGATAGCAAAGTGGCCGTCTGCGTGGACTGCCACAGCGTCCACAACATCCGCGCTCCCTCCGATCCCCGCGCCCCGGTCTATCCCACGAATGTGGCGGAAACCTGCGCGCGCTGCCACGCCGATGCGAACTACATGAAAGGTTACAGGATTCCGACGAACCAGTATGCGCTCTATAAGAAGAGCGTCCACGCCGCAGTGTTGGCTGGCGGCGACACCTCCGCTCCCACCTGCAGCACCTGCCACGGCAACCACGGAGCCACGCCGCCCGGAGTCAGCTCGGTCGCCAACGTTTGCGGCACGTGCCATGCGATGAACGAGCAACTGTTCGAAAAGAGCCCTCATGGGGCTGCTTTTGCAAAGATGGGCCTGCCGGGCTGCGTCCAATGCCACTCCAACCATGAGATCGTTAAGCCTGCTGATAGCTGGGTGGGAACAGATCCGAAATCTTTATGTCTGACCTGCCACGTGAAAGGCGATAACGGATACGCTGCAGCCCAGGCCATTGGAGGCGGGCTGGACAAACTCAAAGCCGCCTACCACGATGCCGATGCGGTGCTCGATACCGCAGAACGGTCGGGCATGGAAGTTTCCAGCGCCCGCGTGGAGTTGAGCAGCGCCCACAGCGATCTTATTAAGGCGCGGGTTGCTGTCCATAGCTTCAATGCAGCCGATGTTCTCAAGATTACCAACCAGGGCGTTGACACTTCCCACAAGGCGTACGAAGCAGGCATTGCGGCCCTTCACGAGCGCAATTACCGTAGGAAGGGCTTGGCGATTGCTCTCATTGCGATTGTTATCGCTATCTCGGGTCTGTACTTCAAAATCCGCCAAATGGAACGCAGCACATAACAGTAACGGCGCCCTTCAGGGCGGCATGTGCCGGGCTACAGGCTTCCGGGCGGCGCCTGCTTGAATCCCGCCGTCTTCCTGTAGGGGCGGGTCCCTCACCGCCGGCTTTTGCGTCTCCCGCAGGCTATTGTAGCGGTGGCTTGGGGCCGGCAAGTTTTACTTGGCTGGAAGGCTGGCGCTTATTGCGCGCCGCTACAGTGCTTTCGCCTGGAATCGCGGGACGAATTCCTCGGCGACGAAGGACTCGATCGGCGTCGGCGTCGTGTTTTCTGCCGAACGCGGCTCCAGAGCCACCATGTGTCCGGTGTTGAGCCCCTCCGCCATTTCCAGAAGGAGGTCGGCCATGCTCGCGGACATACCCATCTGGATGAGCGCTGGCTTCAGTTGCTGCGCCGGCAATTGCACGTAAGCAAGGTCCGGTTTTCCGATGGCCTTGCCAATCACCGACGCTGCTTCCCGGTAATCCAAATCGCGCTGTCCGAGCAGTTCTCGTGCTTGCTTGCCGGAAAAGTCGCACTTTTCAAGGATAGCGGCGACCGTGGCACCGATGTCGCGCGTGGCGATCATGGGCAAGGACAAGTCCGGGCGAAGCGGTCCGCCCATGATTCCGTAATTCCGGATCACCTCCACCTGCGGCAGCAGATTCTCCATAAAATAGCCGGCACGCAAGTAGATTGCGTTGAGGCCGGATATACCGTTTAGTCTCTGTTCCAGGTTATGAAGTCCCACAACCGGGCCGGTCCTGTCCGCCTTATCGGCGCCGATGCTGCTCAGGACGACCGCGTGAGTGACAGAGGCTTTCCTGATGGCTAACGCCAGCGCGTCGCCCACCTTTTCCTGAAAACCGCGGACATCAGGACTGGCGAGGTTCGGTGGCAACATCGCATAGACGGCCCGCGCTCCTTCGAAAGCCCTGGTCAGCGCAGCCGCATCCGTGGCATCGCCGACGAAGGCTTCGGCACCCTCCTGGACGAACCGCGACAGCCGTTCTGCCTCCCGTCCGATCACCCGAACCTTGGCTCCTTTGGATAAAAGCTTCTCGGCGATCACTTTACCCGTGTTTCCGCTTGCACCTGTAATCGCAAACATAAGACCTCCCTCATTTTGACTCTTGTTGGATCCGTCGCCGGGCATCACAGTTCAGCTCTACGGGTTAGCAGGGCAGAGCGACCCTCTTCTCGAAGACTGCGGTTACTTCCAGCCTGAATTTCTCCGGAACAAATTGCAAAAGGCTGTCGCTTCATACCATAACTGTTTTTGCGAGAAAGATTTGCGCCAAAGAAGGAGGACAGCCTTTTGCAGACACAGTATAACCAAGAATCCTTCGCATTTCATCCGCTGAATCAACGCCAAGCGGTGCCACGCGGTCGGAAAGGTTCATCCCGATCTTGCCAGCGCCGGCGGCATCCTTGAGACCCATAAGATCGGCGACATGGCTTGGGAGTATGGAGTGCCGATGGCCATGCACTATGCGGGGTCACCCATCGGGCACATGGCCTGCGTGCACTGTGCTGCGGCCACGCAGAATTTTTTGGCGCTCGAGTGCCACGCGCTCGACGTGCCTTGGTGGAATTCCTTGGTCGATGGCGTTGAAAAGCCCATTGTGAACAAGGGATGGAGCAAGGTGCCGGACAAGCCGGGGCTCGGAGTCACTCTGAACGAAGACGAAATCCGGCGGCATCTCAAGCCAGGCACAGGCTACTTTGAGCCGACAACGCAGTGGAACGAGGAACGCTCTCGGGACCTGACCTGGAGCTAACAGCCTCTAACTTCGCGACGTTATGCTGAACAAAGCAAAGCGTGCCATCTCAAGTAAGAAGGGCTTGGACCTTCTAGTCCTTCACACCAATCACGCACAGGCCTTCGCGACCGTGCCAGTGCGGCCGGAGTGTCTAACAGGCTCTCAAGGGCGGAGAGTTCATGTGAGCAGTGTGGGGGAGGCTCAGGCGGAGGGGGCAAGAGCGCGCGCAGCCCGGCGATGTTGTACCAGGACCGCGAGCATGGAGCTTCGCTCCATCTTCTCACCATGAACGGTGCAAAGTGAAATGGCCGACAGGTCCTGGATGCAACTGTGGATTCGCCGCTGGTAGGCGAGGATGGTGGCAGGGTTCGAGCCATTCTGATATGCCCATGACCAGTCTGAAATCCAGCGCACGATGGATCCGTTACAGTGGAGGGCTGGACGCTGTAGGGGATCGCCCCACTTTGCCAGTCGTGCAAAGCAATCCGGGGCGGTCATGAAAACCAAGCGGCGATTGCGGATAAGGTCCTGGGGGCGGAGCCCATTTTCGCTCAACGTGCGGGCCAGATCTTTCAGCCAAGTAGGGCCAGCCAAGACCACAATTTGCTGGCCGATCTCAATGCCCCCCACAACAAATTGAACTATTTCGGCAGGACCGGGCTTTTTTCTTACAACCAAGCGGCACGTGTTGCCCCGGCCTCCAGCTAACGAATCCGCATCCATTTACGAGGTCCTTACTTAACATCATGCGCGAAATACCTTGGGTATGTCAACCCAATTGGCAAGAAAATCCAATGTTTTCGGGGTGTTTTTACGATGGCGCTCAAGAAGGAACGGGTTCACCGCACGATCGAGCTCCAAAGTTGGAAGATGGCCGTAAGAAAACTTTCCGCGAGCCCAAGAAAAACTTATTTAGACGCAATCTCAGATGAGCGCGAAGCTATTTCCCTTCGTTCTCCGGGGAGGAACCTTGTAGGATTAACGGGAGCTCCGTGGATGAGGACCTCGTAATGCAGGTGAGGACCGGTGGTTCTGCCGCTCATCCCAACAGCTCCGATCACTTCTCCCCGCTTGACCTGTTCGCCCACAACGACGAATATCCTGCTCAGGTGCCCGTAGCGGGTGGAGATCCCGTCGCCATGATCAAGCAAAATACATCTCCCATAACCGGCATCGCGCCCGGCTTCAATCACCATGCCATCGCCGGCTGCTTCAACGTCGGTACCGTAGGACGCAGCGATGTCAAGGCCGGGATGGAATGCGCCCTCTCCACTGAACGGATCCAGACGCTCGCCAAAGCCCGCAGTAATCCGCCCATGAATCGGCCAGATCGAAGGAATTGCAGACGGGTCGTCCAGCATGCCCGGAATCAAGATTCGGCTCAACGGACCATTCCGGGAGTCAAGACTGGCCGTTTTCATGGCACTGAAACCGTCTAGCGAGGAGTGGTAGCCGGCATCGAGGCTCCCATTGCTCAGGCTGGCGAGGCTCAGCAGGGCCGGGGTGACGCGTAGTCGCCGCGAGCCTCCAAAACTATAAGTAAGCGCGACCTCAGTCGCAAGCGATTGGAGCGAACTCAACTTGGCGTTGGCGCGGCTGACCCTCTTCTCAAGGCTATGGTACTGCTTCTTCAGGGCCTCACGTTCGCTTCGCACATCGTTGTAATTCGAGACCTTCACAAGCATTCTGGCGTAGCTGGTTGCAAGCCCGGCCACCATAAGGAGCCCCACTACGCTGAGGCCAAGAACCAAAGGAACAACATAAAACGGTAGTTGAACTTTGTGGATTTTGCCGTGGGCTCCGGGCGTAATTAGCAGTGTGTAGAACTTATTGTTCATTTACGTTAGTCTCCACTTGCCTTTCGATTTCTCGGGCGCCCTGACCAATTAGCTGGTCGGAAGGAAAACCTTGAACTTTCCTGCACGGACAAAAGAAGCAGACGCCCATGCTATGCCAGGCGTCAGGGGCTTGTCAAGCCCATATCCTGAAATCTCGGGGGATGCCTTGCGCAAGACCATGGAGTCTCGGGCATTTCTTGGTCTGAGTGGACTACTAACCGAAGGTCGCTCCCATCGGGGATTCGATGAAAGATATTTATGGCGTCGCCGCAATGTAAGAAAGTGTTCGGACGCGGCAAGATTTACCTTCTGCTTGAACGGCCCAATCGCCATTGAAAGGTCCGCGACAGCGCATTCCGCGAGCCGAATAACTCGCGGTACCGAACGATAATCATGCTCAGGAGTAATTGCTTGCAATTTCTATACCAGCGAAAAACCGCTGTAAGACAACGGCAGGGGACAGAACACTGTTGTCTAAAACCGACTGGAAAGACTACTAATTCCACTCGCACATGTTTGAACGTTCGCTCTATTGATCCTGGTTATCTGTCCGTCGAATGGCTCAGGAACTCAGATGCGCTTCTATCCACTCGACCGGCCCATAAGCCTCGCTACGCTGCTTCACCGGAAGGTGCAGCGCTCCGTCGCTCACTGCAATTTCGCTTTGCTCGACATGGCCTCCAAAGAAATGCACGGTGATCTCTGCTCTTCCCGTGCGCTCGGTGCCGATGACGATTTCATCATCACCAAAAGGAACGACCACAAGGCGGTCGCTCGTGGCAATTCGGTCTGCGGTCTTGGAGGCCACGACGACCGGGACCTTGGTGTGCACCATCGACTGGAACTTCTTTACTGCCGGATCGTCTGACGACCCCGAGCTGCCGAGATAGCAAGGCCGCAGCGCCAGCAAAACGACCTCGCCATTTTCGATCCGGGCCCAGGACTGCGCGTGCGCAGCCCGCGTTGATCCAATTTCTTGAAAGGGGAAGGGGATTGCTTTGAAGTTGTTTGATGGGCGGATCGCCTGCACAAGCCCGTTGTATTTCGCCACGCGGTCCGGAGTGGCGCCCTCGCCGCGTTCGTCCGCTCGAAAATCGTTCAACGATCCGAGCGTGCCGACTACGACGGAATCGAACCAGATGGCGGGCGCGCTCTGCCAATCGTATCCTGAAGATCCGTAAGTCGGAACACCCAATTCTCCCAGTAGGCTGCTGAAGAAGAACCGGCGATTTGCTTCGAGATCGTATTCCCCGGCAGCGAGGAACAGATCATCCGGGCTATGCAGGTCAATCTGCTCCAGAAACAGTGGCGAGAGTTGATAGTACATCACCACAAGATCGGGATTCTCCTCGCGCATTGCGCCGATCACGACGTCGAGCCCTTTCCACATCAAGCGTTCCCCGGCCCACTGCATGTTCTGGGGCGCAGCCACTCCTAACGCCGGCAGTTCGTAGCCAAAGTCAAATTTCAAAAGATCCGGTTTGTAGCGGCGGATAAACCTCCGGGCGACCTCGCTCAGAGTCTTTTGCACCTTCGGTTGCGTAAAGTCCAGGAGGTAGTATTTCGTTGGGCCGCTTCCCACAACATAAGGCTTCCCGTCAGGCCGCTTGAGCATGTTGTCTACGGCGAGGCCCATGCCTTCGGGATCTTGGCAGCGCATCAGGGCGGCCCAAAATCCGATGCGATGCCCTTCGGCGCGCACTTGGTCGAGGAATTGCTCGAAGTGAGGCAGCCGCTGTTCGGAGTGCTCCAGGCGTCCGTAGCTGCTCTCCCACTTGTCATCGATCGAGAGCATCCCCGCCTTCATCCCGGAGGCTTTGAGTTCCCGGTAAATCTCGGTCAGGAACGCTTCGTCGAGTTTCGGACCTCCCTTGTCTCGATCGACCTGGGCTCCCCAGGTACAGAATTGGGGTGTGAGCGCCGCGGCAACTTTCCGCGGGGAATCAACTTTCCGTTGGACAATGCCCGCCTTTACCAGTTCACCGTAATACCGGCGAATCGACTCGCGGAAATCCTCTCCCACAACCCAGAGAAGTTTCGCCCCAAGACGCAGTTGGCCGGGACCGCGCAGGTGACCCCACAAATCGCTGCGATAGTCTATCCACATGCTCCCGCGGCCCATACGCATGTCAAGAAGAAGGTCTCCGTTGGGCAGGTCTGCCAAGCCGCAGGTGAAAGCGTCGGAGCGGCCCTTGGTGAGAGCGTCTCGATAGCCCGGACCCGGCGGATCAATATTGAATCCACAAAAGTAGCCCACTGGCAGTCCCCATTGCTGGAGCAGATCCGAGCTGGCCGCTCCGTGTCCCAGCCAGAGGTGAGCCTTCAAATGAGCAAGAGCCGGCTCAACCGGGCTCACCGACGAGCCCTCGCTGATGCCGGGCACGATCAGCGAAAAGCATTGCAGGCCCGGCTTGGGTTTGGCGCCGTCGTTGTCCACGAAGTAGTGAAGGCTTACGACATCTTCTCGAGAAGGGGTGTCGTAGACCACCGGCTCCGTCCAGATCGCGTCTTCGCCAAAGCGCCACTCTATGGAGAGTCGCGCCGCTCCGTTTACCGCTTTGTACTCAAACCTAACCTTTCCCGGTTCAACGTGGTGTGCCGCAAGGCTTCCCAGCATGCAGGTCCTGGGAGCCGTTTTCCCTGCCGGGGACACGACCACGGCCGGCTGCAAACGAGCGCTCGTGATCAATCGTCCCTTGGAATCGAGTAGCCGAAAGCGATCTTCTTTCTTCAACCATTCCCAGGTGTAGTTCGAACCCTTCACTCGAACCAATGCCCCCTCGTCCTTGATCTGGGCAGTGTCACTTCCCTCCTGCGCTGGCGCAGCCTGAGCTGCCAGAATTGCTCCAACGGAGGACTGTAGAAATTGGCGACGGTCAAATAGGTTCACGGTCTGCTCCTCTCTTGATGTGGATTGAAACTTGCCTTAGTGTTATCGGATGCTTCCGATGGCGGACTGCCGGCATGAGCAGATGGGCAGCGACAATTACCCATAGCCCTGAAGAAGAGTCGTCTTTACAACCCTGGCGACGCGGCGGGACTCGGGAACACCGCCGTCTCGAGTTCGCGTTTTCATTATGACGTGAGAGTGTATGGGTGCAACCTGTCGCTGTCAAGACCAGGAATTTCATGGTCAGCGCCGGGCAGGGAATTCCGGCTTTTGGCCGGATCGAAATCTCGGCCGCCCCGAGGTTGTGACTTGCCTGTTGCGACCCTTCCAGATGAGGCGAGTGCCCGTTCTTCCGACGCCTGCGAGCGACAGGGCAAATTTTACCCGGTGTGCCGAAGTGAAGCACATTAACCTGATTTCGCGCATTCGCAGGCCTTGAGAGTTATTGCAAGTAATTGATAATAAATGGATTACTGATTAGCGATGTTTTTGGCCGCAATATCCCGAATGTCCCATTCGGGGGTCCACCGGCCGACTGTCGCCTACATACGGAGCCTCGGCAGGGACCTTAGGGACGCCTTCGTGACCCAAGTCATTTAGGATTGAGTGATAGGTGATTGGCGGATTAGGACCACGGGTGTTTTGATTGAGCGATTGCCACCTTCCCTCCAGCCACTCCAATCACCCATTCAGAATTCGCAATTTGTACTTTGTAATTCGTATTTGGGTGACGTAAATTCTGTTGTGTAAAAGTGAGGAGCCAAGTAGCGCATCTATTAAGGTTGTCGGCTCCGTCAAGAGAAATCTTCTGTCGGTCCTGGTTTTTGATTCGCCATGAAGCGGTGGGCCAGGCTCCACCACACATCTATTCGATCCCGGTTGGGGACCATGATGGCTTTTTCTGACTCCCTCAACTCGTTCGGAGGGAGGCCGGTAGCTCAATCAGAGTCTCGGCCATGGTTAGGCCAGCGCTACATCCCCGAGCATCCCGGCATGCGAACCTCGCCCCGCACCAGACGGTGCGGGGCCTCGCCGACAAAACTCTTCATAATCGATCCCGTCGCGCAGCATGATATAGAGCCGGATGGCCAGCTTGCGGGCCACGGCCACCTTGGCGATGGGAGCGCCCTTGCGGAAGACCAGCCGCCGGTAGGCGCGTTCGAGCCGCGGATCGGTGCGGCTGGCGGTCTGCGCGGCCTCGACCAGCAGGAAGCGCATCAGGCGATTGCCTTGTTTGGTCAGATGGCCGAAGCGCTGCCGTCCGGCGCTGGAATCTTCTTCCGGAATCAGTCCCAGGTAGCTGGTCAGGTGGCGGTCGTCGGGAAAACGTTCGACTGGGCCGAGCACCAGTACCGTGGCCAGCGCCGTCTGCGGACCCACGCCCGGATGCGTCATCAGCCGCTGGGCCTCGGGGCGCCGCGCCACTTCCTCGGCAATCCGCTGGTCGAGTTCCTTGATCCAGACGCTGAGTTGCCGCACCAGCCGCACGAGGTCTTCCCGCCGCCGTCCCATCCCTTCTCTTAGAGGAAGCTTTTGAAGTTCTTCCAGGCCCGCCTCGCTCCACAGCCTCCTGCGCCGCCGCAGCCCGTAGCTGAGCGCCATCGCCTGCAGCCCGTTCTGAGCGCGCGTGCGCAGCTCCCCCAGCTGATGACGATGTTCGATCAGCACCCGCACGTCCCGTTCTTCGGCCGCCGGCAGCCAGATCTTCGGGAAATCGCCCCTCACCAGAAGGTTCAACAAGTGCGCTGCGTCCCGACGGTCGTGCTTCTGCTTGCGCGGATTCATCGCCCGGATCTTCGCCGCCTCACCCACCCCCAGTTCGTGTCCCAACTCCGCCAGCATCTCCGCGAACCACCGCGTGTAGCCCGTCGCCTCAATCCCCACCAGCGCTGGCGCTTTCAACCTCTCGTAGAACCGCCGGGCTTCGCCGCTTTCATGATCCAGCCGTCTCTCCACCACTTCTCCCGTCTCGGTGTCCAGCATGTCAATCAACTGCGAGCGCGAATGGAAATCACACCCTATAAGGTTCATGTCTCGGCTCCTCCTTCGCTGAGAGTTCTTGGCTCTCTGACAACGCCAGTTTACTCTCTCTCGAGGAGCCGACAACCTTATGCCATCAGAGTTTCGGGTTCTCGAAACTCTGCGGATTTTCGGTGAGTGGGGCGGGAAGGCCACGGACTTCAAACAGCTCGAAGTCTCCGCTACCCGCTCGCGGCGGAAAGACGCCATTGTAGCGGCGATCTCTGATCGCCGAGCTTCCATCGTCGAGCATAGCTCGACGCTACAGGACCCGATCGGCGGCCGGCGACAGTACGTTACCGCTACAATTGCAGACGCTCAGGAGCAAGCGTATGATGCGCCCACCAACGGGTGAGGGGGTTACTTCCGCGCTGCGAGCCCGTAGGGGCGACCCCTGCAAGTCGGAAAACCGCAACCCCGCCTCTCGCCGATTGTGCTATGCTTCTGCCCAAATGGACTGGAAAAACAAGCTCTACTTTGGCGACAACTTCGGAATCCTCCGCGCGCACGTAGCCACGGAAAGCGTGGATCTGATCTACCTCGATCCGCCCTTCAATGCCAATGCCAGCTACAACTTTTCTGTAGCGGCGATCTATGATCGCCGACCCCCAGCCAACGAGAAAAGCCGGCGGTCACAGACCGCCGCTACAGCAAGCGGCGAAGAATCCGCCGCCCAGATTGCTGCCTTCGCGGACGCCTGGCAGTGGGGTCGCGAATCTGAGGCGGTTTATCGCGACATCGTTACTGTAGGTCCCCGCAAGTGTGCCGCCCCGATGCGGGCGCGGGGGATGTGAGGTCGCATGCAGCCGGTAGCCACGGTCAGCGATCTTCTGACCGTGGGTTTGTCCGGTATTAGAAG
>JAMCXS010000011.1:14883-16323 GCA_023474345.1 Acidobacteriota bacterium
TGTCCGTGGCTACCGATTCTATTCCTCGCGGGTGGCGCACACGCGGTTTTTGCGATGTGTGCGGTTCCACATTGTAGAGCAGTGTAGGGCAGCGCAGTTTCCCGTTTTCGAAACTCTGCGGATTTTCAGTGAATTCCACGGAAAAGGCCACGGACTTCAAACAGCTCGAAGTCTCCGCTACCCGCTCGCGACGGAAAGATGCCATTGTAGCGGCGATCTCTGATCGCCGAGCTTCCATCGTCGAGCATAGCTCGACGCTACAGGACCCGATCGGCGGCCGGCGACGGCACGTCGCCGCTACCATGGCCATCTCCAGTCTCCGCAAAAGGGCGCTCTTGACAAATATACGCTACTGTGCTAGTCTTGTCATGGTGAGGGCCGCAGAGGGCCCGCCCTACAAAAGATGTGGTGATTTATTGTAAGATGAAGGACTAAGGAAGGCGATTGGGGGTATCAAGCGCGAAAAAAAAGAATTTTTTTTCAAAAACGAAGCCAGGAAGTTGTTGAAAACAAAGGATCGGGACCAAAAACGAAGCTAAATAAACCCAAAACGAACCGAAAACGAAGCTAGCCAAGTCGTTGAAAATAAACGAGAGGACAAAAACGAACCCAAGGTTGCCCGCCGGACAGCGTAGTTCTCGCCAAGACCCGCATCGTGTTTCGCGCGCGGCCCCGCGCAGCCCCAGGCAGGGTTGATCCCAGTACAAGTCGTTAGATAGCTTGGGCGCTCTCATTTGCACGCTGGACGCCCCCCTCGGTGAAGATGGAACAAGGAACCCTTATGGCCAAGTCTCTTAGGATAAAAATCGGCATCTTCTTCGCGATCTTGCTGGCCGCGTGTTCGGCAACCAGCGGATGGCCCTTGCAACTTCGGCCAGAGGCGCAAGCGAGCAGGCGAACCATGCCGTCTTGATCCTTGATTACCACCGGTTCAACACGTTTCGAGCGGACAGCATGACCGTGAGGCTCTCCGTCTTTGAGTTCGAGCTCCGAACCATGCAAGAGCGTGGCTACCACTTCATTCCCCTCGCCCAGTATGTGGCCTATCGGATGGGAAAGGCGGCCGCGCCACCGCCTCTTTCCGTGGTCATCACCATGGACGACGGCCACGAATCGGTGTATACGTACGCGCGTCCGATCATCGAGAAATACCGGATTCCGGTCACGCTCTTCATTTATCCGTCGGCCATTTCGAATGCCTCTTATGCAATGACCTGGAAGCAGTTGCGAGCGCTCAAAGCCACGGGCCTCTTTGATATTCAGTCCCACACCTACTGGCATCCGAATTTCGACGTGCAAAAGAAGCTCTTGACGCCCGCGCAGTACGACAAATATGTGGATTTCCAGCTTCGGCGCTCCAAAGAGGTGCTTGACAAAAAGCTGGGAATCAACGTAACTATGCTGGCCTGGCCATTTGGAATTTATGATGAAGAACTTATT
>JAMCXS010000005.1 GCA_023474345.1 Acidobacteriota bacterium
TGGAAGTGCGGCCGGTGTGGGTGCGCAAGGAGAACCGGCCGCGGGGACATGTCTTCTGCTGCATGCTGGCGCTGAAGGTGAGTCGCGAGATGGAGCGGCGGCTGCGAGCGGTCTTCGGCACGACGGATACCCGAGCCGACGCCATCACGCTGCCTGACGCCTTGCTGGCCTTGACGCGACTGTGCTTGCTGCATTATCCGGTCGACGAAAAAACGACGCTGACCAAGCTACCTCAGCCAGACAGCCGCCAACAAGAAATCCTCAAGGCGCTCGGCCTCAGCCTTCCGGCGATGTAGTCAGGAGCTTGGCCCACTGCGAAACGCGTAAGCGTCTTGTCGCCAACGACTTCGACAGAAAATCCCGCTCACATCAAAAAGGAAGATCTGCCTGAAAGAATTCTATGCCACCGAGGCGGCTTTCCTGGCGATCCTGATGCAGTTCAACCTGCGGGTGGAATTCCAGCGCGCGACCGGGATGACGCGCTACCGACGGCCCGCTAGCTTGCGGGTGCAGGTGTTTCTGTGTGGAGCGATTCTGGGCCGCGCGGGTCATCAGACGGTGCTCAATTTGTCGGTTGCCTGGGGCGGTCTCGAAAAGCGCAACTCCCTTTTCAACAGACTCTTACTCTATGAAATCCCAACTTCGCGCAAGTTGGAAATTCAACCCCGAGCGGCAGGGTAATCGAATCACCCCGCCGCTCATTTTCAGTGCCGAAAACGCAGTTCAACTTACGAATTCGGGTTGAGGTAGTACGCCCCCTCGGGATGCGGTCCCCATTGCCGCATACGAGCACGACATTCGGCTTGATCTTGTTGTTGGAGGAATAGGCTGGCTTGCAATAGCGCCATCCCTTGGCGGTCTTCACATACTTGTAGATCGAGAATTTCGCGAGTCCCCTAGCTCTTTCCCTCCTCCCAAATGTGCTCGAAAGTCGGGAAATCTACGAGATGTCTTAGGATCGTTTTAGGATGCCACCTAACCACTCATTCTAAAGGAATGGCGGAGAGGCAGGGATTCGAACCCTGGGTACAGCTTTTGACCGTACAACGGTTTAGCAAACCGCCGCCTTAAGCCACTCGGCCACCTCTCCGGCAATGTGAACTTCAATTCTACTGCCTTGCGAGCTTCTGTGCTAGTCTGAATTCCGTAACCGTCAGCGCCTTCCAATGGACCTCAATACCCCGCCATCGTCGGCGTTTAAGCAGAGAACAACAGTTGACTGAATTGCTCCGGGTCGCGCGCGAGTTGGTTCGAGAAAGATGCCGCTTGGTGGAAGGTATAGAGCAATTGGTCGGCAGGCCCGAAATCAAAAACCGGTCCCAGCCTGGCTGCCGAGTCATGTGGACGACCGTGGTCCCAGGCCGCGTCGAGCTTTTTGAGCAATCGTCGATCACGCTCTGCGATCGTCTGAATCAACAAGGCTGCGCATTCGCCTTCTCGCCGGGGTTTCGAGGCTTTTTCAACCAAAACCATATTCCGCCAGTAAACCTGCTCGAGGTACTCCACACAGAGCCGGAAAGCGAGAAAGTCGTCAAAGTTCTTTCGGACCAATGCCTCATCGAAAACAAGCTGGCTGAGCAGGCGGTCAAACGGCGGGCCATCGCGCATATCCGACTTAATGGCCGCTTTGAGTTCATCTTCGTTTCGCCAAGGGATAGGAAGCGCTGGACGCATCCAGCGAGGGGAGCAGGATACCCGATTGGGCGTGATATCGTAAAGTGTCACAAAAGTATCGGACCAGTTTCCATCCCATTTGGCCCCGTAGAATTTCTCCACAAAGCGTCTGAACGCCGCCTCGCGAGCTGTGGAACTTCCTTCCGTCATGGCAACGGCGGCGTAGGCAAAGCTGTCCCAAATGGACCGTTGGATATAACGCGAGGGCAGCCAGTTGGTTACGATCACGCCGAGTGCCCGGGGATCGTTGATACCGCGATAGGCGTCCGCGTAGGCGTCGATATTGCGCAATGCCGAGTTTCCAGCGCGCGGTCCCCATCGGCATGAAATGATGGCTGGAGCCCCAATGGCTCGCAGTCCTGTCGCGAGCACTTTCCGCGCCGCTTGCTCCAGCGGAGCCGGATCGCTTACGTAATATTGCCAGTCCATGACAATTATGTCCTTATTAAGAAGCGGAAGGATGCCGGACTCCTTATGCAGGACATAATCGCCCCAAACTATGAACTCCTTGCCGTACTGGCGGGCGACATGGTCAAGAGAATTCAGGTACTCGGCCCAGATCTCTTCCCTCGTTTTGGATTGAAGCGCTTTGCGCGAAAGTTCGGACCCGCCCCAGTTGACTTCGTCGCATCCTCCGTGCAGATAGAGCGAAGGGAAAATTCCGGCCACTTCGTGATAAAGGTCGGACATCAGCTGCAAGGTTTCAGGCGCGACCGGGATGACGGCTGAGAAGTGTGAGCGGACTTTCGGATCTCGATCCGCCAAGTGAGCGTATTGCGGAACACCGGTGATGTACCTTGTGTGGCCGAAAGATTCTATTTCGGGAATCAGGTCCACTCCATGCTCATGGGCATACTCAGCCAGTTGTCTTGCCTGGTCATGAGTGAGGGCATGCCGGTGCGTAATCAACTCAGGATGGCTCTTGAAACGCAAAGCGCAGCCCTGATCGTCCGCCAGGGAAATAAGCAACGCATTCAGGTTCCAGTCATGGCAAAAGTCAATCAGGCGTCGATAATAGGAAGGATCTTCGGGAAGACGCGCCGCGTCCGCCATTAAGCCGCACAGTTTCGGGGTGGCCCTTGTACTTTCTGCAGCAGCACCTTGGGGCGTTGCGCTCACTCTCTTAAATCGCTTGGAAAACTGCCGAAGTGCCAGCGTCGAGACAGTAAACCCTGCGATACCGCTTGCCAGGAAGTCCCGCCGGGTGGATCTAGAAGATTGTTTCCGCACGCTTCACCTTGAGGGCCGCCAGACGCAGCCGGGAACGTATTTGTCGTTCTCGACAAAACAGAGTCTACTTAAACTTGCTTTGCGCTTCACGAATCACGTATAACATCAGGCAGTTCCAACAAAGTCGCGGTGAGAAGGCTCGGTCGGGCAAAGGAATTCTTCAGGTTTATGTTCCTTTCCATATCGGACCATAGCCCGGAGGTTCTCTGGCGGGGTCATAGGCGAAACCTCGCAACCCGACCCAACAATGTGATACTTCCCACAAATGGCATGACACCCCTCCGCAGCTTTGTAAACCTTTTCCGGAGTTCCTTCCAATAGATCCGTAATCGTGGAGACGTTCCCAAGAATCACGCGGTCCGGGCCTAACCGCGACCTTGCGGCAGCGAGATTGGTCGGGAAATCCAGTTCGAAGATATGGATCGGCAACTCCCGCATTTGGGATATTAGTGCGTCTGTCTTTCCGCACATATGAAGACGGACGATGACGTCCGGGTGGCTTTCACGGATCGACTCTGCTACACGGCACTGCCTTGGGTACAGAAAGTCCTTATAGTAAGTCGGCCCGATCATGCTTGCGGCAGCGTCGCTCATTCCAATCGTGTCCGCCCCCGCTTCGATTTGCGCTGCTGCGTAGACCACGGCAACCTCGGCCGAGAAGTCCAATAGGTCTTTCACAAAGGCAGCATCGTCGATGAAATCAGTCATGATTCGGTTCAATCCCCGAAGTTCCTGCGCCAAAGCCAACGGCCCTTCGACCCAGCCGACGATCGGCACTTCACCCGCAAATTCCTTCCTGAGGATTTCGATCGCTTTAATTCTGTCGTGCATCCGCCCCCCGCCCAAAGGATCCGGGATCTTGAAAGTTTTAAGCCGTGTCTTGTCTTGGAGTGCTGCGTGCTCCTCATTAATAGCCGGCCCTTGATCCTGATACCAAAGGACGCTTTCGTCCCCGGCAATATCGATCACTTCGCGGGCAGGGTCTGAGCACATGAGCAGGCAGTCAATCTCAAAATCTCTCACAAGCTTAGCTTGGGACTCAGCCATCTTCCGCCCGTCTTTGGTGTATTCAATGTAAGGAATTCCCGCGTGTTTGGCGGCAAACATCATGATGACCGGCTGCACGGGCAAGTGATCAACCGCCTTTCCCGCTATCAGACCACGCACTCTCTCGACCGAACGCATAGTGGCTCCTCTCAGCAATGGTCTGCAGCATTCTGCAGACCGTCCGCCGAACCTCCTGGTGAAAAACGGTTAGGGGCTCGGCATTTTCTATTTCCTGTAATTTCTAGACATACGCTTGATACCCAATCGAGTCAAGCTCAGAATCTTCTGATTTTCTGCGAACATTTCCAGAATCGTCTTTGGTAGTCCGCATTTCAATCGAGCTACGCGGGAACGTAGGATGCAACTCCTATGGGGGCTGCTGGGGCATAACTCGCAACACGATAGCGCGAAGTAATTCTTGACTTCCATCAATTTCTTTCGTTACTTTCAGCGGTTCCTTCCGCAGCTCCTTGCCTCACGAAAAGTGACATTGGTTACACGTTTCTTTTGTTTGACATATCCTATTGTTTGACATATGGTATATTTGTTATTGCCCTTGGCTAACGGAACTGCCTGTAGCCTCTGCGTAAATGGGCCGCAGAGTCCAGGACATATTCAAGTACGACGGAGGTTGACCTGATGAACCCGCGACGCACTCCTTCTCTGGCGACGGGAATGGCGCTCTTGGGGTTGTTAACAATTGTCGCTCCTGCGTTCCCGCGGGGGAACAAGGCAAAGTTAAGGATTCACGTTAGTCCGAAGCAAGCTTACCTTTTCGTTGACGGCGCAGCATTAAAACAGGGGAACTGTGATCTGCTGCGGATGTGCACCGTCTGGCTTGATCCGGGCGAGCACACGATTTCGGTTCACAATTATGGCTATAAGACCGAAACTCAGAAGGTCGATTTGCAGGCCGGAAAAGTCAAAACCCTTGATGTTAAGCTTGTCCCCGAGGGAGCGCCCGTTTCTCCTCCCTGGGGCAGGATTCAAATCGAGGGCGCTCCTCCTCACGCCGCGGTTCTCCTGAACGGGAAGACGCCTGCATTCTTTGTTGGGCACGTTGACGAATTTGATAATAACTTCCTGTTCAAGCAGCAACTCATCGTCCCTCCCGGCACTTACCAAATGGACATAACATGGTGGGGCAACGAGATCTGGGCGGGGCCGGTGACCGTCAAGCCTGACGAACGCGTCATCGTGCATGTCAACAAGAACGGAGCGACAACTACGAAGCCTTGGCCGAAAGGCGCAAAACTGACTTCGTTGCCTCGTTTCAAGGCAGGGATCAATACGACTACCGTCGCGGTCGCCCCCGTGACAGGGCAGTTCTCCGCCAACCCCACACAGGTCAAATGCGGTGAATCAAGCCAGCTCAGTTGGTCTTCAGCCAACGCGGTGGAGAACGAAATCAGCAGCATCGGCAAAGTCGGAGCCAGTGGCAACCAGACAGTCGAACCTAAACAAACGACGACGTACGACTTTACCGCGGCGGGACCAGGCGGTATCGTCAAACAAAACGCCACCGTCAATGTCGATTCGGCCATCCAGGCTTCACTCACCATCAGCCCCAGCGAGGTTCGCTATCACAAGGTGGGCAATAAGGTGGTTGAGCAGGGATCGGCTACAATTTCGTGGTCCACCACGAACGCCCAGTCCGTGTCTATCGATCCTATCGGTTCTGTGGAGACAAGCGGGAGCAAAACAATCACGCCGACTCCCAAACAGACCGGTTACGGACCTGTGGACGAGACTGATACTTACACCTTGCATGCCACGAACGAATGCGGTGGCTCTCAAACGGAGACCGCCACATTACATATCGTCGGCCTTATCGAGCGCGCACATGTAAAAGTAGCGCTTGCGAGCATCTTTTTCCCAACCGACTGGCCTGACAGACGCCATCCGCACGACGGCTTGCTGCGTAGCCAGAAGGACACTTTGGACAAACTTGCGGAAACGTTCATTCAACACCACGAGGCAGAGCCGGATTCCAGACTGCTGCTTGAAGCTCATGCCGACCGCCGGGGTCCACGCGAGTTCAACATACTGCTCTCAGCACGACGCGGGCAGATCGTAAAGGACTACCTGGTCAGTAAAGGAGTTCCGGCTGACCTCATTGAAATCAAGGCGTATGGTTGGACGAAGCCCATCAGCCTTTCCGAAGTGAAAAAGCTTGAGTCGGAAAATCCTTACCGGACAACCGCAATCCGGCACTGGGAAACTGATTGGCTTGCCAACAACCGTCGGGTGGATCCAGTACTTGAGCCCAACAACCTGCGACCCACACCCTACTACCCGCACAATGCCTCTGACGCAAAGGTTCTGCATATGAGGAATAAGCCTTCGTTGCGGCTAGTCAGGAAATACGAGTGAAGTAGATTTCTTTTGATCCATTAAGCCCTGCCGCTTATCTTGAGCGGCAGGGCTTTTTGCTTTGACGGGAGAAAACACGTAAGTGAGTAGCAAGCGAAATGTGAGTGTATTTTGGGACTCTAGCTGTTGGACTGCTCATGCCGCTTCATTTCTGATCTTCTTTCCCTTCTCCACATCGTGCCCTTCCCGAATCCTCGATATCGGATCAGCGGTATGATCAGGATTAGGAGAAGGCCAACTCCCAAGAGCAGGAGGTCGCCTGTCTTAACGAACCAAGCCGACAAACTGGCGTGGTGATGGATTGTTATCCACCATGTTTTGCCGGTAAAAATAAGGCCCAACAGGACAATGGCTGCTCCGCCAGCGTAGAGGCACAAGGATACGCACCATAGAAAGAAAGAGGAGACCGCATGTCTGAGTCTTCCGCTGTTATTCACCGGGGTCGTAGATTCTTCATGTCCTGGAGGCAATTGCGTCTCTCACCTTGGCACAAACAGCGTTGCAGTGTCCTTCTGCGAACTCTATCCCTTATTCGTCAGATTTGAGTCAGATCTTGAGTGCCACATGGGAAACTAACCTCGACCGCGCTGCAACCGGACATAAACCCGCGCAGCCAAGGGAGCGTGGCTCGATGAATTGCTGGTAAGCATACTTGTCCCGCCACACTCGCCCCGTTCCCTTTTGGCTTGAGCTTTTCTGATTCCTGCCGCCGAGTGACGGGATGTGATATAAAATGATGGAGGGACACTGGCGGCTGGATTCATTACGCAAAGGGGAAAAGAAAACCGTGTGCGCCGCACGTCGAAACCAGCTTACCTCCAGAGAACGATTCAGCGCTTCGATTGACAAGCCGTTCTTCGGGCCCCCGGGCCTACACTTCGCCATTGCGCTCTCAATTTTCCTGATATCCGCAGCGTCATGCAACCGCTCCTCAGGTGAACCGCTGCAAGCGAAAGGTCCGCAAGTATCCGGATTTCAAGTTGAGAGTACAGCCTTCAAGGCTGGCGAGGAAATACCTAAAAAGTTTACCTGCGAAGGAGAAGATATATCTCCGGCCCTTCGATGGACGCATCCGCCTCGCGGAACGCGCAGTTTCGCTCTAATCACTGAAGATCCTGATGCGCCCTCAGGCACCTGGATCCACTGGGTGGTTTATGATCTTCCCGCCCAGTCGCGTGAACTCTCCGAGGGTGTACCGAAACAGCAACAGGTTTCCGGCGGGGGCTCGCAGGGACGGAACGATTTCGGCCGGATTGGATATGGGGGTCCATGTCCGCCACCGGGCGGTGCCCACCATTACTTCTTCAAGATCTATGCACTGGATACAATGCTCCATCTTCAGCCTGGCGTAACAAAGGAAGAAGTACTTCAGGCGGCCAAAGGCCACATTCTTGGCGTCGCGGAACTAATGGCCCTGTTCAAGCGGTAAGATTCCGGACGCCTGGCAAGATTACCCGACACCACTCGTTCGACAACGGTACTTTTCGATTTTCAAAATGGTCTTCTGACTGAGGGCTGCACAGTCTCGTCCTCTTTGCGCAGAGTCTTGGTAGCAAGTTCGTTACTTCCGAAGGTCTTGACCCAGGCTGCGGCTTTGCGTTAAAAAATTGTTTAGGCTTGCCGAAAGCGGGCGAAAAATTCGTTTGTTGCTATTAAGAATTCGTTGCCTTCCTGCCTGGCGGAGTGGAGTTTTCGTCCGCTTCAACGGCGTCAGTTTAGTGCTTCTTCTCGGAATGATCTTTTCGGGAAAGGGTCTGTAGATTTTTCGGAGGTCAATTGACGGTGAGTGAAGAATCGGGAGCGCACATAGGAAGGGTATCACAACAAGGCAATTATGGCGCATCCCCGGCTCGGCAGCAGGACGCCATCTACCAGAACGGCAAACTTGTCGGGCGCGTGGTTGACTCAGAAGTGGACCGGGAGGTCAATGAGATTCGTTTTGGGGAGATTTACGAGAGCGATCATCTTCTAATCCCGGATGAATGCGAATTCCAAAATTACAGGATCATAATCCAGCGGATCGTATATGCCTCGAAAATAGACAAGCAGTCAGAGCGCAAGGGAAGGATTCTACGCGGATGTGTCGCAGGTATTTTGGGATATCGCGAAATGTGAGCGGCCAGTGGCGTAGCCCTCACTGCACCTGCACTTCGCGGGCAAAAGTCTGAAGGCCTTCGGGTGGAAGGCTGTTTGTTCGCCCGCGGACTCCCGCCACCTCTCTCCGGATGTTCTTCCACGTCTGCTCAGGTATGGATAGGAAAACACGGACGACATCGGGATCAAACTGCCTTCCCGATTCGCGGCTGATTTCCTCTCGCGCCGTTGAAAACGGGAGCGCCTGACGATAGGGGCGGTCGGAAGTCATGGCGTCCAGGGTATCTGCGACGGCGAAAATCCTGGCCCCAAGGGGAATTTCTTCGCCCGCCAGGCCTTGCGGATATCCCGTCCCGTCGTATTGCTCCTGATGGGTCAGAACGATTTCAGCTGCCGCCGCGAGAAAAGGAATACGACTTAGGAGTTCGTAGCCAATTCGCACGTGGGTCTGCATGACCGTCTGTTCCTCCGCGCTGAGCTTTCCCTCCTTCAGCAGGATTGAATCAGGAATCCCAATTTTCCCGATATCGTGCAGATAGGCGCCCCGGGCAATGGTTTTCAATTGTTCCAGGGAGCAGCCAATCGCGCGGGCGATTTCCAGGCAATATAGGCTTACGCGCCGCGAGTGCCCGGCGGTCTCCGTATCGCGAAGATCGAGCGCGGCACCCAAAGCTTCAAGCGTATCATCATAGGTGTGCTCGATACGCTTCGTAGCGATCTGGAGTTGGCGCGTTCTCTGGTCTACGATTTCCTCCAGGTGCTCGCGATACTTTTCCAATTCCATCTCCAGTTGCTTCTTTTCAAGGGCCCGCTGGACGCTCCCCAAGGCTGCGTCCAGATGGAATGGTTTCACCAGATAGTCGTCCGAGCCCTGCTTCATCGCTTCGACGGCCACTCGGATATCATCTTCGCCGGTCGCCATCAGGAAGGCCACGTGGGGATGGCTTTTCCTTATTTCCTTCAGCAACTTCAGGCCCGTCATCCCGGGCATTTTCAAATCCGAGATTATAGCATCAAATTGTTTTCGCTCCAGCCACTCCAGCGCTTCTTTGCCGCTTGAGCACCCTTGCCAATCGAACCCACTTCTACCCAGTTTCTCGCCTAGAAGTTGCCAAACGGGGGCCTCATCGTCAACAACCAGAACGCGCCGGTTCGATTCATCGTTAGCCATTTTGATATCTCCGCAAGCGCCTGAGGCTGCGAGCGACACAGCAGGGTAGCCCTCTTAATCAGGTCCATTGTCTTCGGTTGCAACCGGGGTGAGGGCTTCTCCGCAACTAGCACCTCCGCAGCCAAGTCCGACCATCCCTGTAAAAGCTTAGGCGCGAACTCAGCCTTCATTGGCATTGGCCGCTATCTTCCGTGCACTTTCCTTAGCCCACAAGGCCCTGTGAGGCACAGAGGCTTCTGAGCAAAGCCATGCCATTCTTTTGTCTACTATCGGAGTCTCCATTACAAAGCCTTAGTATCTTTAGAGGTGGATTCGGTCATTATCTGGCAGAATTTTTTGCCGGCTTCAAATCCCTATTGTGTTTATGCTGGGTAGGTCACACGTTTTCCCTGGAGGCAGAGGTTGATAGGGAGCCCGGTATATCGCGTCAGGCTCTGTCGTCTCGGCGCATATTCCAGTAGCCGGATTGGCGAACGCCGTTGGGCAAGCTGAAAGTGGTTATTTGTCAGTGTTGCAACTTCTTTCTCACCCCTCCCCATCACCACCAGTGTCCAACCGGAGATGTGAATAAAGGTCGGCAGTCAGGAAAGGGACTCAGTTGAGCCGAAAACACCCATAAAGTTCACTGCAACAGGGGCCTGCGGACGTTATCAGCGGTCAAAAGGGGTTCAAGGCAGTGGGGTCGAGGTCCTTTTCGGCCTCTTCTACTATGTGCTCGCCGAGAAGATCCCAGCTCACAAAGTGTCCCCCCGCAACCGGGGCGCCGTCGTCGGGATTGTAGCATTCGTTCATCCCGCCGGTTGTCTCAAGGTCGCGGACCAGCAGTTTCTGGGTTCTTGTGGCCAGTTGCAGGGCCGCCTGCCGGCAACCGTAATTCATGAGCCCATGCATGATCAGGTAGTTGGAGACGACCCAGACAGGCCCGCGCCAGTAGCCGTGACGGGGGTCATAGAGCGGGTCGTCGGGCGAGAGCGTACGAATTCCGTAAGGAGCCCAGAATTCCCGGGGATTCAGGAGGTAGTCCTCGATCATCCGCCGGGCCTGGGCTTTGGTCGCTATTCCCGCCCAGAGGGGGACGAAGTCCGTCCAGGTCAAGACATGGATCTTCTTGCCGGTTCTGGCGTCGATGTTTAAGAACGTGCCTTCCGTGCCAGACCACATATCGTCCCGGACTTTTGCCCGCAGTGTGTCCGCCTTGCCGGAATACTCGCTCGCATCCTTCGAGTAACCGAGCTTGGCCGCCAGGAGCGACATCGCGCGGTATTCGCGATAGAGGTAACACTGCAGATCCACGCCTTCGGTCACGTCCGCCGGGCGTGTGCTAACGGCGGGGTTATTATCCACTCCGCTTTCCGGTCCGCTGAGCCACAGATAAAAGCCGTCGGGCGCATGGCGCGTCTCTTCCCAGAATTGGAGTGTTTTGGCGAGCTTCTTGTACCAGGGCCGCAACCACTCAACGCTTCCCATGGTAAGCGAAGCCCGGTACGCTCCCTGCGCGAGAAAAGGCTTGCACATCTCCGGCAGCGCCCAAAAGCCGTCGGGCGCAATCTCCTTCGGGATGTACCCGTAGTGGTCAGCGTTCTTGCCAACAAAGCTCAGAAAATCCTGGATGGAATCAGCCAGGGGTTTGCCCTCGCCGTCGTAACTTAGCGCGACGCCCATAAAGTACGTGTCCCAATCGAAGAGTTGGAAATAGGGGCCGCTCGGGACAAGGTAGGGATATTTCAACAGCCCTTGGGGAGGCTTCACAATCTGTTCTTTGACTTTGTATTTCTGGAACAGGCGTGCAATCTCCGTCTTATCACGAGCTGAAGCATTCATCGCTCCGCCCATAACGAAAACGGCAACGAACACAGCACACAGTCGTAAACGATTTGCCATGCAATGTAAATTCCTGTTCTGCAATAGATCCCTCCATTCAGGTGACCTTACAGTTTATTCATTGTAGATCACCTTGAGGCTCACTTAATGCCTTTGGTGACACAGTTGGGCGTTTATTCTTGTTGTTAGCCTGAAGAGAATAGTTGTGGAGCATTGCTGAGACCTTTGTCGAAGTCGCCGGGTGTGTTTGGTCCATCAGGCGAGAGGCAGCTTCGGTGACTCTCATCCTCAGGAATGTCGCCACGATCCACCTCGCGAATTGTTGTTAAGATGTGTAAGGCGTTATTACTACTCTAACGATTTACATATTAATAATCGCCTCCGTGCGTTCATAGAGGAGATTGCTCGCGCTCCAGGCATTAGAGTGCAACCATCGAGAAGGAGAGAGGCATCAACCCTATTATAAGACGATGGGAATACGTCGAGGGGATGAGACCGAGATCGTTTACCATCCGCAGGGGCTGCCACCGTGAAGCGACGATGTTGCGAAGAACCCGCCAAGTGTTTGATAGAGCTGTCGACAGGTCCATTGCTCTTGGCAATTGATCTTGCGCCTGACTTCTTCTCTATTACCTCAAGGGCTTTGTACCCGGTCCGCGCATTTGTTGGAAATTTAGGGGAACCGTTGAGTGGGTCGCAACCGTGGCCGGTTGAGATCAGCTCCGTTTTACGAATGTGAACGAGGGCCAGAAAGTAATGAAGGTGGAAATGCGATGAGATCCCGCACCGGCAGGTTTTTGTTGGCCCTTCTTTCGGTGGGGATGGTTGTACCCTTGGCCGCCTGGCACGACCGGAACCACAAACCGAGTGTCCCCTTGACTCCCGCCGTTTTCCGCCCGCTTCAGAAGGATCTTCAGAAACACTACCTGACCCTCTTTAAAGAGTCACCCGAGCTCGAATTCAGCAGCTATCAGATCCAGCAAATGCACGATTATCTGGACAAGGCGAAGAGTTATTGCGTCGGTGAGTACAAAAATCTTGCCGCGAAGCGGAAATCGCACATCGAAAAGCTAAAAGCCGAGCTGCACAACAAAGATGCAAAGCTGTCGCGTTCCAAGCGCAGGAAATTGCGTTGCAAGATCCAAAAAGCCGAACTGTTGCGGAGCGAGGACCTGGTGTTGGCGAGACATGCGATTCCAATCGCTTACGCTAACAAAGAAGCCAAATTGGACTTGATCCAGCAGTGGCCGTCGGACCTTAAAACGATCAAGCAGGAGCTTGCCGATGGCGCATACCGGCACCGGCGATGGGGTGATGTGCAAGACATCGGTTTTCGCGTGATCGCACCGGGACAACGGAAGGATATCAAAACAGGTCAAGAAGCTGTTCGCCAGATGAAAGAGTCGGGCTTGATGCCGCCACCGGTCAGGAATAAAAAGGTCGTCGATTACGTGAAAAGTGTGGCGGAGAAAGTTGCCGCTCACTCTGACCTGCATGTTCCCTTGCACGTTACCGTTTTGAATTCAAACGAAATCAACGCCTTTTCTTTCCCAGGAGGATACATATTTGTCGATCGCGGCCTGCTGAACGCCGCTGACAACGAAGCCGAACTTGCCGGCGTCATCGGCCACGAGATCGGGCACGTGGTCGCCCGCCACGGCCACAAGCTGATGGAAAGGCAAACTGTCGCAGGGATTTTCTACCAGGGCGCCCAGGTCGCAGCCATGGTTCTCACCGGGGGGATAGCAAGCATTGGCACTTACTACGCTATCCAGTACGGATTTTACGGATTGTCAATGGCGCTTGATCTTCGGCTTTTGGGAGTCAGCCGCCAGTTCGAACTGCAGGCTGATCAACTTGGCATTCAATATGCGTGGAACAGCGGATATGATCCCGAAGGTTTCATCAGGTTTTTTGACAAGATGGCCACCGACGAGGGATATGTCAATGGCGTGGGCTGGTTTTACGACCATCCGCCATTCTATCTGCGGATGAAAGACGCTATGCGCGAGATCATGTTCCTCCCCAAAAAGAAGCGTTACATTGAAAACACGACCGCGTTCATGAGAATGAAAAAGGAACTGGTCAAAGTGAACGCCAGGGCCAAAAAAAAGGCAAAGAATCGTCCATCCCTGCACCGACATCCACAGGGATGTCCAGCGGTGCATAAGGTTGAATACAAAGCCGGTGAACCCATCGAAACGCTGTGCCACCTACCGGGTGGATACACTGGAAAGCAACATGAGCATCATCCTTAATATGGGCTCTGGCCCCGGGGATCCTCCATCAAACTGCCGCGGAACTCCATAGGTCAAAGGCATCACACATTGTTGCGCGAGCTCTATCCCCGCACTGAAAACCGCCAGTAGAAAAACGGTGTTTCCGGGTGCCGGCTTCGGTTCGGACCTTACCCCGCTTCGCCAGCCCGGGGGTACGGATCGCAGAATCAAATTGCTTTGGCTGGTGAGCCGCAGCATTTCTTGTATTTTTTCCCGCTGCCGCAGGGGCAGGAATCGTTTCTGCCCGGCTGGCGCCTGCCCGAAGTTTCCAGATCCCGCATGCGCGCCCAGGCCATCACGTTGGCGGGCGCTCTTCCTTGCCGAAGCTCCCCGGCCATGAACTTCATGTAGGGATCGATATGCTTGAAGAAGATCTTGTACCCGGCGCACAAGTAATTCAGCCCCTCTTCGCCATCCGGGGTCCGGATAAAACGGTGTTTAGGGCATTCGCCATTACATGCAAAGCGCACTTCGCATTCACGGCAATAGCGCGGAAGGGCAGCCCGTTTGTCCAATCCAAACTCCCGCTGCTGGGGAGAATTGACCAGCGAGGCCAACGGCCTCTCCAAAATATTGCCCAGCCTGTTTTCCGGATAGACAAAATGGTCACAGGAATAAAGATCTCCATTGTGCTCAATGACCATGGCACTTCCGCACGTTTCACGGAAAACGCACAGGCTGGGTTCGTAGCCCATCCAACTCTCCAACGCGACATCGAAGACTTGAACGAAATAGCGGCCCACGTCGTTCCGGACCCATTCATCGAAAATGGCGCACAGGAATTTCCCGTACTGAATGGGTTCCACAGACCACTCTGAAACCTTGGCCACAGCGTCGGAACTGGGGCTGATCAGTACCAGCCCGTCCGGCGCGGGCGTCTGCGCTACCCTTTCGACAATGGGAATAAACTGCATGAAACCGCTGCCGGCTTCTTTGAGAAAACGGTACACTTCCAAGGGCTGGCGGGAATTATGACCTTGGACCACGGTCAAGGTGTTGAACTCCACACCATGCTTCTTGAGATATCCGAGGCCGCGCATCACGCGCTTAAAGGTCGGCTGGCCTCCCTTGTCCACCCGATAATGATCGTGGAGATCTTGCGGTCCATCGATCGAGAGCCCCACCAGAAATCGATTCTGAGCGAGGAGTTCACCCCATCGGTCATCCAGCAAAATCCCGTTGGTCTGAAAAGCGTTATCGATTCGTTTCCCATTCGCGTATTTTCTTTCGAGGTCAACAACTTTTTGGAAAAACTGCACGCCCAGCAGCGTGGGCTCGCCTCCCTGCCAGGCAAAAGTTATTTGCGGAACGTCCTGGGCCTCAATGTATTGCCGGATGTAAGACTCCAGCACGTCATCCGCCATCGTCCAGTTGGGTTTTCCTGGATAAAGGTTTTCCTTTTCGAGGTAAAAACAGTAACGGCAATCCAGGTTGCAGATCGGGCCGACGGGCTTCGCCATGATATGGAATGCCGACAGAGTATCCTGGAAAGCTTCTGGCGGTTCAGCAACCTTGTTTGGTAAGTCCGGCATGGCTTAACCATTCATTACCGTCGGGCTCTATGCCCAACAGGCTATCTCTAACACCCGGCACGCCACCCTAAAAAATGGCGCTACTAATTAAATTTCTCCCGTCTCCCGGCCAAGTTCCATCATCCGATGCCTCAAGTGCTCGGCGAGTTCCTTGTACTTCGGCTCACCATACAAATTATGAAGCTCCTTCGGATCCTCCTGCAAATCGTACAGTTCGTATTCTTTCGGGTCGAACTCCCAGTATTCGATCAGCTTGTAACGTTCCGTTCGCACGCCGCGATTCTTGGGGACCATGTTCGCTCCGGGGTATTCGTAGAACGCGTAGTACCAATCCTTCCGCCAAGAAGCGGGTTTCCCGCCATTCAAAAACGGTACGATGCTTCGCCCCTGCATGGAATCAGGCACCTTCACTCCGGCCAAATCGAGCATGGTTGGCGCAAGATCAAGGTTCAGAACCATGTCGTCATTCAGGGATCCCGCCTTGATCATTTTAGGATAACGCATCAGCAAGGGGATGCGAATGGAAGGTTCATGCATCAGTCGCTTGTCCATAAAATGCCATTCTCCCAGAAAGTACCCGTGATCGGAAGTGAACATGACAACCGTTTCGTCGAGTTTGCCCGTCCTCTCCAGAACCTTCAGGATGCGGCCCACATTCTGGTCCAGTCCCACGGTGGAGGCGTAACGCTGCTTAACCAGCGCCTCCAATGTGGTTACTCCCGTCGAGTCGGTTCCGATGTGGTTGTCACAAGCCGCGAAAGCACGCGGTTTGCCGGGGTAGCCCTTCAGGTCTTCGTTAAAAGTCTCTGGTACGGGGATCTTGGTTCCGTCGTCATACAAGAGGGCCAGATTCCGCGGCGGAATGAACGGCTCGTGGGGAGCTTTGAGCCACAAATAAAGACAAAACGGCTTTTCCCGTTTTCCTTCCAGCCAGTCGGCGGCGGCCATCGTAATCACATCATCTGAGTATCCGTGGGCGACGCGGTCTCTTCCAATGTGCCCATCCACGCCTTCGGCAATCGGCGCATTGACGTACGGTTTCTGGCCGAGATAGCCGTAATAGTAATCCCAATAGTAATTCCGCAACCCTCCGGCCACGTGCGATTTCCCGCAAAAAGCCACCTCGTAACCGGCCTTGCGTAAATAGTCTGAGACAATCGGGATACCGGTTCCGATGGGCCGCTGCTTGTTATCGATCACTCCGTTCCGGCGTGAATAAAGGCCGGTCAGGATGGTCGCCCGGCTGGGAGCACAGAGGGCATTGATTACGAATGCATTCCGGAAGCGCAGGCCCTCGCGTGCGATGCGATCGATATTTGGCGTTTGGATGATCAGATTGCCGGCAACGCTCAATTCGGTGTGCTGGATACCATCACCCATAAAGATGACGAAATTAGGCTTGCGCGTTCCCGTGCCTGAGGATTGTTGGGCATCGACTGCGGATGGCGAAGCGACTGTCAAAAGCGCCCCTCCCAGCGTTCCGGCGCCAAGCTTCAAAATATCCCTGCGCGAAATCCCCGCGTCAACCCTGTTATTTCCAGAATGGTTTTTCGTTGAACTCATGATCTCCTCTCAACCCGGCTTTGCTATTGCAAAGGAACACGTGTGCTGGTATCAGGCGCTTCCAGGAATGACCGCGCGGGGTTGTTCCCTTGGCCACAGCAACCGGAGAAGCCCCCGTCACGTCGAACGCTGTGTCATAGTTGAACCACAGTAACATGCACACCTGAACTTGGATTAAAAGCAAGCAATACTGATAGCACCTCGGCCTTCAAAAGGCAACCGCACATGCGCTTGGTACCGTGAAGAAGGCAACCGTGGCCCTGTCAGCCGGGAAATGGACCTGGGCCGGGTCGTCCTGAGCGCAGGGAGAAGATCCTGTTGGGTGCAAATTGGTAAAAATCGCCGGGGGAAAAATTCAGAAGCCGGTCTTCCAACTGACCAATGATAAAACCGCCGCGCTCATTGACTGAATTACAAGTGCGTGCTATTTTCGGGGAGTTTCTACGTATCGCGCCAGAGGGCTGCGGACCGCCTTATGATCTCCGTTGTCATACCGACTTATAAAGAAGCAGATTCGATTCAGGAAGTCATCCGGCGTGCAGCCGCGACTCTAAGCCAGTCCGGCGAAGAATATGAGCTGATCGTTGTGGATGACAACAGTGGAGATGGGACAGCCGAACTCGCGGAGGAACTTGCTCAGAAATTTCCGGTGCGCGTCCTTCGTCGTCCCGGCAGGCAAGGCCTTGCAACAGCGGTTGTGGCAGGCTGGGGAATCGCGCGCGGCGACATGCTGGGCGTCATTGACTCTGATCTTCAACACCCGCCGGAAATCCTCACGCCGCTTGCCCGAGCGCTGCGCAGTTCAAATGCCGACTTAGCCATTGCCAGCCGCTATGTGGCTGGTGGCGGGACTTCCGACTGGAAATTGAGCCGTCGGCTGATTTCGCGGGGCGCAACGCATCTGGCCGCGTCCGTCCTGCCTTTGAAGTTAGCCACGGTGAGTGATCCCATGTCCGGCATGTTTCTCGTTCGCTCCAAGGCGATTAAGGGAGCCAAACTCTCTCCGCTTGGATACAAAATCCTTCTCGAAGTTTTGGGCAAGGGACAGATCGAAAAGATTGCGGAAGTCGCTTACCAATTCGAGGTGCGGACTCGCGGAAGTTCCAAACTCGGTTTTCGCCAGTATGGCGAGTACCTGACGCATCTCATGCGCCTGTCATGGTCCACCGGGCAGATCGGCGCCTGGGTTGAATATAGCATCGTGGGGCTCACCGGAACGGCAGTCGATCTTGGCCTGGTGTACTGGGGCGCTGAGCGCGCCGGCTGGGGAGTGGCTTGGGCATTGCCCGTAGCCGTTCAGGCAGCGCTGCTCTGGAACTTCTTGGGGAACCAACTGGTAACGTTCCCGCAGCCCACTCACAGCAATTCCCCTAAAAGCAGAATTCTCACGCGCTTCTTGCTTTATGAGAAAGCCTGCCTGCCCGGGGCACTCCTTAATATCTGCTTGACGCTTCTCTTGGCCGGAGGCGGCACACGGCTGATTTTAGCGGCGGCGTGCGGGGTGCTCGTGGATGGCGCCTTTAATCTCCTCTTCAAGGTGCCCGCGATTTGGAGGGTTTGGGGCTCGCCGATTTCTGTTTCGCATGGGGATTTGATGCCCGCATCTCCACATGGATCATAGAACCTCGCGCCGCTGTCATCTCTCCAGATTGATCAGTAAATAACCACTGTCGATTGCCTTGTAAAGCGCGTAGGCCAGACATAATCCGAGGGTGGCAAGCAACGTAAAGAGTTTGCCGGCAAGAAACTGCATCAGGAAGGTCATCGTCAGCAGAAACCAAGGGCGGATTGAACCGCCTCAAAAGCATGATCCGTGAGGAGCAGCGCCCAGGGCATTCAGGCTGCGCATACGACCTCGCTGCAAAAGCTGCCCAAAAACAGTACCGGCCCGCTGAACACAAAGAACGAAGCCGCAACGAACCGGAGAACCAGTACCGGGCACCGCGTACGCAGACGTCTGCCGGCTCATCTCGTTCCTGCAAGAGTAATATCGGGTGAGCGCTTTCCGGGCTCGACTTTCCGACACGGAATTTCAGGTCGAAAACCGTTGGTGGCGGGCTAATGGTACGGAAGGCTTTTCATCAAATCTTGTTGAGCCGGAGAGGGTCTGGGCGGTGTCCATGGCCGCTCGGGGCCAAAGTATGCCTGTGAGGCGCCGATGCGAAACTGGTTGCCCGGCGCGCCTGGTTTGAACGGAGGAGGGAACAAGACTTCGCGCAGGAAGGAGCGCTGCTTTTCTAGAGGAACCAAATATTCCGCTCCCCGCCACGGCCCCACGGAGTTCTGAATGAGGCCCACAAGCTGCGCGTGAAGGCTATCGAGCGTCGCCTGTTCGTCGGGGGAAGCCGCAAGGTTACTTTGCTCCAGCGGGTCCGTGGTCCAGCGATAGAGTTCCTGGCGGCCGGCCGAGTCGTAAATGTATTGCCATTCCGGGGTTGTCAGGCTGATCGTGGCCGGTACTTTGTTCTCCCACAATTCCGGAAAGGCCAGTTCGGAAACAACGGCATCATCACCAGGCTGAGGCTTAAACCCGGGATGCCAGAATCTCGCCAAACTGCGGCCGCTGAAGGGCGTCTTGCCTCCTCCCGCCAGGTCCAGAACCGTCGCGAAAAGCTCGCGAATCCCTACCACATGCTGAATCCGCAGACCTCGCGGCACGCCCGGTCCCACGATGATCAGCGGCACATGCAAGACCTCCCGGTAGAGATCGTAACCATGGCCGTAATAGCCGTGCTCGCCGAAAGCCTCGCCGTGATCGGAGGTGATGATGACGATCGTATTCTGCCATCCCGGTGACTGGCGGAGAAACTGTGACAAGCGACCAACATGGTCGTCGAGGTAAGCAAGGCAATTGTCGTATGCCGAGATCTCCGCGGCTTGCTCACTTGGGCTGAGGCGCTGTGGGGTGTTGCTAAGATAGGACGCGAGATGCACTCTGCGCAGCAACGAGATCGGAATTTTGCCAAAGCGATGATTGTAAGAACCTGAGGTCAAATAAGGGTCGTGGGCGTCGAAATAGTTGATGAAGAGAAAATAAGGACGTTTCGAACGATGCCGAAACCAGTGGAAAATGCTCGCATTCAACTCTTGTGCATTCCGGCGGTCAAACAGATCATAACGGCACCAATCCTGATAGAGGGGTTGAATAAGGGCTTCGCCAAGAAACGTCTGGGCCAGGTTGTGGCGAAAGGAATCGCTGCTGTCTTCGTAGGCTTCAAAGCCCCGTGCGATCCCCCACCCCTTGTCACAGTAACGGAGGTTTGAAGTGAATCCTGCCGTTTCATATCCCCGCGAGCCGAGAATCTCCGCCAGCGTGTGCGGACCCCGGGGCAAAGGGACGGTCCAATCTGCCCCGTGTTGATGGGGAAGCAGGCCGGTGAAAATCGATGCGTGAGAGGCCAAAGTCCATGAGGTCGCGGCGATAGCATTCTCAAACAACACGCCCTGTTGCGCGAACCGGTCGAGATGAGGCGTTGTGGGACGCGAATAGCCATAAGCCGAGAGATGATCCGCTCGCACCGTGTCCAGAGTGATGAGGATGATATTCGGGCTGCCTGCCGGAGGCGGCGTTGCAGCCTCCGCGGTGTTGGCGGAAAAAGAAATCCTTGCGATAAAGGCTACGATGCCCACCACGGCTACGATGGTTGCTGCCAGCAGCCCCCAGGCTAGCGGTCTGACAAGCGTGCCCGCCCAGCGTTCGAAATATCCGCCCACGCGGACCCAACCCCTTATAAGGAAGAGCAACGACAAAGCGAACACAAGAGAGAAACAGGCAAAGGGAACAAAGGCGTCTTCATATGGAGAAAATGGCTGGAGACCGATCTTTATGTGGAACCAGTGCAGCGTCAGGTACACAAACGTTCCGGCAATGCCGATTTGAACAGCGACCAGCATTTTCTGGTAGCCGGCTCTGCAGGCAACCCATCCCAACCCGAGGCCAAGAACGCCAAAAAATACCATGTCCAGGAGGGGGGCTAAGAACCAGACAACATACCGAACATCCGGAACGAGTAGCGCCGCCATATGCGGAGTTTTCCAGAGCAGCGCAGCTTCAAAGAGCCCAATAAGGAACCCGATCAGAGAGCTGAACACAAAAAAGCGCAAGACGGCCCCGGAGCGATTTCCCTCATATGCCCTGGATTCTGTGATTCGGTTTACCACGTAGCCCCTATATCCTTTTCAAGCTCCCCTATCATAAGGCGGCGGTGTCGCTTAGGACGTGTTTGGCACAAATGGTTTTCGGATAGCCGTCGTCCTTTGCCCCTATGCTTCAAAACTCGTGCATGTCGCACCGTCAACGCCTGTTCTTCACTGTCGTGTGTTTATGGCCTCAAGGAATCATCCACTTCAGCCAATAAACTTGCCCAAGCGCCAAGTTACATAAACCAAGCGCTGGCAGAATGCCATACCAAAGCGTTGAACGAATCGCTTCGCCTTCGCACAATGCCAGGCCCGCGGTTGTAACCCCTACAGCGATGTCCCGGGGGAGAAATCATTTTCCTGGCCGGCGCATCAGTGTAAGCCCACCGCGGCCCTTTCGAGAAAGTTCACTGCACGCGGCGCGGCCGTCCCGCCCAATATTTTCCCCTCAGCACCTTTTTCAGGATTTTGCCTGTCCCACCTTTGGGCAAGCTTTCGACAAATTCCACCGATTTCGGGACCTTGTAGCCGGCCAAGTGTTTTCGGCAGTGCTCCAAAATTTCTTCTTTGGTGATTTTGTGGCCCGTTCTCAGAGTAATGAGGGCTTTTGGAACTTCCCCCCATTTGTCGTCCGGCACGGCGATCACCGCACATTCGAACACGGCGTCGTGCGCGTAAAGGACGCGTTCGATCTCCGCTGAAGCGATATTCTCTCCGCCGCTCAAAATCATGTCCTTAGCGCGGTCGACAATCAGGATATAACCTTCTTCGTCGATGGTGGCGAGGTCGCCGGTGTGAAACCAGTCATCGCGGATAGCCTCGGCGGTGGCCTCAGGTTGTTTCCAGTAGCCGGCCATCACCACATCGCTGCGGATGATTACTTCACCGATTTCCTCCGCGTTCGGCTTCACGTCCCTGCCATAAACATCCACCACGCGGATTTCCGTTCCCCCCAGGGCAAATCCCGCCGTGGCCTTGCGCCACAGTTGTTCCTCCTTGGGGCTCCCGGCAAGGTGGTCCTTGATGTGGGCGTGGGAAACGACGGGCGAAGTTTCCGTCAAACCGTACCCGCCAATCGCCTCGCACTGGGGCATTTTCTCTTCGACCTCGCGAATCAAGGCAATGCTCCCCGGCGCTCCACCGACAAGCATCGTTTTCACACTGGAGAGGTCATACTTGGCAAAATCCGGATGGTTGATAAGCGCGCGAACCATCGTGGGGACCATCTGAAGCACGGAGACTCGTTCCGTTTGGATGAGCTTGAGCGCCTCCAGCGGATCAAACTTCTTCAAGATGACATGGCGCCCCCCCCGCAGCGTCAGGACATGCGGAGATCCCCAGCTATTGACGTGAAACAACGGAACCGTATAAAGGCCGACGTCGTGGTCGCTGCCGTTTTCCGATTGCGCTCGATGGAAAGCATGCAGATAGAGGTTCCGATGCGTCAGCATGACTCCCTTGGGATAAGCTGTGGTTCCACTGGTATAAAAAAGCTCGGCAATCGAGTTTTCATCGATGCCGCGGTAGTCGATCTCGCGGGGTTCGGCCTCGGCCAGCATTTCATCATAAAGCTTCGAATAGGCCCAAGTGGGCCTGGTCCCGCGCAGCGCAATCAGGTATTCGACCGAATGGAGACCTGAGCGCAAGGCTTCGACCAGCGGAATGAATTCCGGATCGAAAAAGAGCAGACGCGGCGTGGCGTCGTTCAGGATGTAAGCCAGCTCTTCTGGAGCCAGCCGGATGTTAAGCGGCAGGAGGATGGCTCCGATTTGAGGAACGCCGAAATAGCCTTCGAGCAACCGGTGGCAGTTGAAGCTTAGATAAGCCACCCGATCCCCTTTTTGCAGGCCTAGTTTTCGCAAGGCGTCGGAAAGCCGGTCGCAGCGTTCGCCGAATTCCTGGTAAGTAAGACGAAGCTGATCGCAGACCACACCCTCCTTGCGGCCGAACATACGGGCCGCATGACGCTTGAAGCGGATTGGAGTAAGGGGAAGATTCATGCGTTCCTCGCCAACTTCATACCTTAGCAGATGCATTCCTTAGAAGCACGAGGCGCGGTGACGTGAATTGCAATCCTCTTTCTCTTTTCGGCTGGGTCTATTGTAGCGCCGCTCCAGACGACGAATGTCACTCTATTTGCAGTCATCATCAGTAGGAGATCCGGACCCTCCGAATAGGCCCGCTTATCTCGCTTCCAAGACTTCATCCGGGGCCGGGGGCTCCAGTTTGCCGACAATGAACCAGAAGGCCAACTGGCCGCTAATAAGCAGAGCCGGCGCCAGAATAAAGGCCGATAGAAAAGAGCCGGTCCATTCAATCAGGAAACCCGTTATCAGGGGAGCTGCAATTCCGCCAATGTTGCCAGCCATGTTTTGGAACCCGGTCCAGACGCCAACCTCGTCCGGAGGAGCGCAGGATTGCAGCATGACCAGCAAATTCGCGGAAGCAAGTCCCACCAGCCCCGCGCATACAATCAGAATCACCGCCGTTCCCGCCGTGCGGGCCATCGCCGCCGGGATTATCAGCAGCCCGAACATGAACGCGAAGCTGATGATTCCCTTTCGGGTGCGAGTTTCGTCCCACCCGCGGCGCACCAGCCGGTCGGAAATCCAGCCGCCCACGGGCTCGCTGAGGCCGAAGACCGCGTAGGGAATAGCCGCGTAAATTCCCGCCTTCATAATGCTCAAGTGCCGGGCTTCATACAGGTAGTCAGGCAGCCAGGTCAGCATCAGATACCAGAAATAGTCAAAGCAGAAAAAGCCCAGGCAAATGCCCAACAAGTTGCGGTTAAAGTGGGCAATCCTCATGCGCCTTCGGGTCTGCGGCAAAGGCGGCTTCTCGCTTCTCTTCGCCACCTTCTGCGGAAACACCGCAAACCAGGGAATCAGCCAAAGGAACGCAGTCAATCCAACAAATACAAACGTGTCCCTCCATCCAAAGTGAACCAGCAGCCACGGAATAATGATTCCTTCGAAAACAAGACCCGTCCGGGTGCCAAAGTCGAAGAGTCCGCTGGGCAATCCCCGCTCCGACGGACCAAAAAGCCTGCTCACGATTCGAAGTCCGCCTGGAAGGTAAATGGATTCGCCCGTCCCCAGCAGGATGCGGAGCAGGATCAGAACGCCGAGGGTCCCCGCCAGTCCCGTGAGCCCTTGGGCCAACGACCAGAGAGCAAATGCTCCCGCGTAAACCCACAGAAGGTTCAAACGGTCAACGATCAACCCGATTGGCACCTGCATCGCCGTGTAGGACCAGAAAAATGCGGAAAGCAGCAGGCCCTTGGTTTCCGGGCCAAGATGCAGGTCAAGGGAGATTAGCGGCAACGCAAAAGAAATCGTGGCGCGGTCAAGATAATTGATCAGCGAAGCAGCAAAGAGCAGCCACACCACGGCCCAACGCCGGGCGTTGGTAACGCCGGCGGGCCCTGTCCCAATCAATTCAAAGTTCGTTCGAGTTACACCGGAAGAGTCCACTTGCCTTACCTCCTCTTTGGAAAAGGCTTCGGCAGAATATCGCAATTTGCGGCAAGCTCAAAGGAAAGATTTGATGGTGAGAAAAGAAGAGGAGGGAGCGCGCTCAGGCAAAAGGATACATGATCCATGCCAGAGCCAGCGCGATTCCCACAAAGGCGACAAATACTTTGGCCCCGTAAATCAGTTGATCGCGCAGATTCTCCTTGCTGAGGACCGCGAAGACCACAGAAACAAAGAAGGAGAATAGCACCATGGCCGTGAACTGAGAAATAACCATTCGTTACCTCTTATGGCAGGCCAAGTAGGCCTCGCGGAGCGCGAAAAAAGGCCTCCGCCATTCGTTGTTTTCTAAGGCTTCCTGCCCAGCGCAATATCGTAAGCGTCCAGCACGGTCAACACGTTCAGCATGCCTGCGGAAATCAAATACGCCGTCCCGTAGTCGGAGCAAACAAAATAAGTGTCACCGCCCCCGTAACCGAAAAAGGTGGCGGCCCGCATAGGTATCCCTACCGCGAGTTCAGCAAAGTAGCCAAGTGTGTGAAGATAGGAGCCCGATCCCAGGTAAAAGTACTGCCCCTGCATGGCAATCCCCACCACGAACATGCCGACGATGGAAGCAAATAGAATGACGGCGCGCCACTTGCGGCCCAGCAGCAGATGACCCAATCCCGGGACCAGCCATGCCGCCAGGCACAAACCGAACAAATTACCGGCGGAGGGCTGTGGGCGGGCTGAAGCGGCAGCCTCCTTCACCTTTTTCTCATTTTCTTCCGCTACTCTTTTGCTCATAGGCAGGGTTCAGAAAATCCTGACGGGCACTGACCGTAAGCTGCGCGCAGCCTCCATGCACCAATTTTAAACATACCACACAGGCCAAACCCGCAGCAATAAACCGTACGTCGCGCCCCGGGCGGTATCCTGGAGCGATTCCAGGCTGTAACCCGTTCAGGTAATCCTCACGCCTTGATTTCCCTCATGCCGCGTTTGTCCCGTGATGGTAGACGTCCCATCGTTTGTAATTTCCCAGCGCTTCGGCGATGGCGGCCCCATAGCGGCTGCGATTCACGGCCACGTGGTGCTCGTAACCATTCTTGCAGACGTATTGCAGCAGTTTCTGCAGGTCCGGCACTTTCAGCACGCCATATCCGCCAAAGCTTGCCGGCCGGTCGTCCGTGGTTTCGCCCTCGCCGACGTAAGCGCGAATCCCGCCCTTCAGGTCGTCCGTCGATACGCGGCAGAAGGTGACAGGCCCGCTCTTCAGCTTGCCCACCACGGTTCCATAGGTATTCTCTTTCCCCACGGAACCGGCGATGATTTCCTGGAAGTCCATCCGGAAATCTTCAAAAAAGTGTTTTGGTAGATTGGAGCAATGGAATATGACGCATTTATCGGGGTCATCGCCGTAATTGTTGTTCCAGTCCACTATTGCGCTGGGCGTCCCGGAGGCGAGCTGCAGGACATACATGCCGATCATCCCGGCCATGTCTGTTTCGCAGGCGCTGGGCAGCAGGTTATTGGATAGCATGCTCATCAGCGTGCAGGGGACGACGCCAAAAAACTCTTCCATTGACGTCCAGCACTGCACGGACGTTCCGGCCAGCTCATTCGCCGCCATCCACTCATCAACGACCACCCCAAACTTCGCCATTTTCAGAAGCGCGGCGGAAGGAATTCCGCCGGTCGAAACGTATTCTCCGATGCTGGCAAGCTTTTCCTTGACCTTGGCGTCGCCATCCTTCAGGCGTTCGATGCGCCCGAACACTTCGGACAGGTCCAGGGTTTCCACCGTAATTCCGGCGTGTTCCAGCAGCTTTTCGCTGAAGCGCACGGTATTAAAAGCTGCCGGACGCGCTCCCAGCACGCCCACCCGCAGGCTTTTCAATCCCTTGACAATCCGGCAAGTAGCCGCGAATGACCCGAGATCTTTCTTGAATTCTTCCGACGCTGGAGAGGTGGTGTGGAGGCTTGTCAGCGTAAACCGAATCCCGTATTGCCACAGGTTGTTGCAAACCGAAATCTTGCCGCAAAAGCTGTCCCGCCGTCCGCCCATCAGCATTTTGTTGGGCTCGTCCGGAAACGCTTGCACCAGCACCGGGACATCCAACCCGCTCATTCGTAACGTATTGGCGACGCCCCGCTCGTCCCCGAAGTTGGGCAGCGCCACCAGCACGCCGTCAATCTCATCCGCGTGCTGCTTGAACAGATCCGCGCACTTCCGTGCTTCCTGGAGGGTTTCCACCGCGCCGTGCTTGGTTTCGTGCGGAGTCAGGCAGATTGTCCTGTAGCCTTCGGCCTCCAAGGTCCGCAGAATCTCTTCCCGCCCATCACGCGCCAGGGCGTCCGGAAAGAATCCCCGATTGCCGACGATCACTCCAAAAGTTGTTGCACTCATTTGGCCTACCTCCTCGTTTGACCGTACGTTGTATGATAACGCTCGTACCACTTCCGAACCTCTTTCGCGGGCAGCGGCCTGGGTTTGCCCAGCAGCAGTGCGAGGTGGCACGTCTTGGCCACGTCTTCCAGCATCACAGCGGCTTTCAGCGCCGCGCGAGGCGTTGCTCCAAACGTGAAGACGCCATGCTGGGCCAGCAGCACCGCCGGCGCATTGCCCATATACTTCAGGATTCCTTCGCCCATGTGGTCACCCTGATTGTCAGCGTAGGGCACGCAAGGAATCTCAGCGCCGAATTCGTCGGCAATCGCCGTCAGGTAAACAGGAATCGGCCGATTGAGCAGGGCGAAACTCGTGGCGTAATTCGAATGTGTGTGGATAACACCGCCAATATCCGGGCGATGCTTGTAGATGTAAAGGTGGTGGGGCAAATCCACCGAGGGCTGCCATCGGCCGCTGACTTTCCGCCCCTCCAGGTCAGTCACCACCATGTCTTCGGAACGAAGTTTGTCGTAGTCCATACCGCTCGGTTTAATGACCACCAGGCCACGCCGGCGGTCAACCCCGCTCGCGTTGCCGCTGTGCATCGTCACCAGGCCGGCACGGTAAATTGCCAGGTTAGCTTCCCACACCTCCCGGCGAAGTTGTTCAGGGATCTTCATCTCCTTAGGTTCCTCGCAAGCGCAGCACGGTACCGCGCAACTTCAAACGCGCGGTTCTTAATTATATTCGTATTCGCAAGTCGGACGGGCAATTCTGCGCCAGTCCAGGGCAAAATGTTAGTCCGCGAAGGCCACGATGGGAGCTTGGCGATTGACTATCGAAGCCGGACGCTGAGGCAGCAAAAGGCCGCATAATGATCACAGCGCGCCTGCCGACGGTCCACCACCTTGGAATGTTCCGACGCAAAAATGTCTTGACAAAATAGGCCTAGTATGCTAGTCTAACACTTGGCTCGACGGGGCATAGGCCTCGCGAGGGCAAAGGAAAGGGAAATGAGCGCGAGCGCGGCGGTAACACGTTCAAAAAAAAGGCAAAATGCCTGTTTCGAAGCTTGGCTCCGCGAAAACGCGAAAAAAAAGAATTCTTTTTTTAGTTAAACGAAGCTGGGAAGTTATTGAAAATAAATAATCGCAGTCGAAAAAACCGCCAAAACGAACCGAAAACGAACCTAAAACGAAGCTAGCCAACTTGCTGAAAATAAAGGACGGGCCAAAAAACGAACCGGAAACGAACCGGAAAAGTTTCTTGGCCCGCAGGTTCCCTGCTTTCCGGCCCGCCTACTGTTTGGCCGGAGTCACTTCCACGTAGTCGGCCTCCGTTACCTTTGTAGGCTCCGTCATGGCCTTCAGCATGTTAAGGTTGAAGTCCTTATCGAGGTCCAGGCAGAACATATCCGGCACCTGGCTGGAACTGACCTGTTGGTCGAGGATGTAACTCAGGCTATGCATACCCTGATGGATTGTGATGCTCTTGAACAGGTGCGGCTCAAGCGCGCCGGCCACCAGCGACACCACCTGCATGCGATAGCCCGAACTCTCAAGCCTGAGGCGCGACGGATGCCAGCGGCCCTCCGCCCACCGCGAGATCCCGATCAACTGCGCCGCCTCAAGCCCCAGCGGCGGAGCGCCCACCGAAGCAAGCATATAGCCGAAGCTGCCCACGTCGGCGCTGAGGGGGTTGGCGTCTCCGGTAAAGAGAATCGAGAGCACCAGCACCTGCTCGCCGCGCGCGATGCGGGCGGCGACTTCGGGCATGTGGTTCCAGACTTCCTGGTCCGCGCCTTTGCGGCCGCCGTCATTCACCACGACCGTCATGGGCGCCCCTTCAGGCGTCCAAATGGATTTCACCCAGACTCCCGTGGCGCTCAAGCCATTGCTGAGCGTGAATCGGAACGATATCGACTCGATCGTGTTGTGGTTCGTGTCCTGCATATACCAGGGGTGCGCCACGGTGACCGGTTGGTAATGGACCACCTTGCTGAGCTTTGCGCGCTCGGATTTGGCCCACGTTTCTCTGGCTGCCGGATCAGTAGGGACAGGCGGGTGATGGATTTGCGAGGCGAACTGCTTGGCCAGCCCCAGGATGGTCTGGTTATCCGGTGGCACGCCGGCGGCCAACTGGCTATAAGTCCTGAGGTCCTGCCCCACCGGAATCTCCTCAGGCTTGACCGGAAGGTGAAAGTAGGTGGAAAGAAACCGATAAGCCTGCTGCCGGTTGTCGCGCTGGTAGTTGTGAGCCGAAACTTGCGTGTCCGTGTGGAATTGGAACACATCTTCCTTGCCGTACAAACGGAAGAAAGGCTTGATCTCATCAAAGATGTAAGGCTTCACCAGCGGCGCGCGAAAGCAGCAACTGTCCTCGGCGTTATTGATCTCCAGCGTCGGTCTCGGCGCCCGCATGGCGGCGAAGGTCTGGTAGCCTTGACCGTCCAGCAAGTTCGGAGGGAGTTGCTCGTAATCTCCCGGCTCGCCGGGCAGGCGTTCCAGCCTTCCCTGGAGCGAAGTGAAACCCGCCACCGGGATCGACACCAGAACTCTCGGGTCAAGCGCGCTGAGCATAATGGTCTGCCACCCCCCACCCGAAAGGCCCGTAACGGCGAGGCGGCTTCGATCAACGTGCGGATCGTCGTACAAATAGTCGAGCCCGCGGCGCATCGCCATATAAAACAAGCCCACCCCGCTCACGCCCACCAGGTCAAGGTCCGCACCAAAGTGATGCTCGTTTCCTGGCAGACGCATTTCGCCCATGTCGATAAAGGCGATGCTCAGCGCGATCATGCCGCGCAAGGCCTGGTTGATGCAAAGCTTCTGCTCGAACATCGAGGCTTTCCCGATTGGGAAATGGCCCAGCACATCCAACACCCCCGGGGCTTTGCCTTCAAGATGCGCGGGCTCGTACAAAACGGCCGTGGAGTAAAGTCCCGGCACAACCTCATACCGGAATTTGCGCAGGCGGTATCCGGCTCCGGCGGGCACCGGGACGGCTCCCATGTCTTCAAACTTTGGCGGAGAATCCACCCATGCCTTCGGCCACCCGTGGTAGATGACGTCGTCCAAAACATGCTGGCGGATTTGCTGCTCTTCCGCGGTCCACTGCTCTGCGCTTGTGGGTTTTGGGAGCTTGGGTACTCGTTTCAGCAGAAACTGCTGCAACTGGTAAGTAACCACCCCGCCCGACTGCAGCGGGTTGGGAAGAAACTTGTGCACGGTGCCAGCGACGCTTTGAGCCATGGCAACGGTGCTTCCCAGGAGGACAAAAACCGGCAAGATGAATTTGGATCGCATCGATTCCCTCATATCAAAAGAATTTGGTTCGCGTCAGTTAAACCGTCTTCGGGTCAAGTGCAAAACTCGATATGCGCGTCGATCGCCTTTACCCCTGACCGACGTTTCAGCATACCCCAACTTGGCCTTTTATTGTCACTGGAGTAAGCACCCGGGCAATACCCTGCCGCCTGGGCAAAAGACTGAAGCAGGAAACTTGCGCCGGGTCCAGATGGCAATTTCTATAAAGAGCCGCCTCAATAGGTTCGCCAGCTCCTTCATGCGAAATCGTTATCCACAACCCTGTTCAATTGTCGCTATGGATTATGGGTTGGGGGTCTTTTCCGGGCAGCTCTGCTTGACTTGTCCTTGGGCGGAGATTAAGATTAAATTTTGCTGTGCCCGGTGGGCTCTCCAGCCTGATGGGTAGGACGCCGGATGAGCCAAGTTCAACGCCTACTAGGATTTCTCCGACCTTACAGACTGCGCTTTGCCATAGCTGTTGTCCTGATGGCTGTGGTGGGAGCATGTGAGGCGATTACTGCTCTGCTCATCAAGCCAATCGGGGACAGTGTCCTCAAGCCCGGTAGCGACTCTGCTGGCATTTCCTTCACACTTCCCTGGAGCCACCACGTGGTGTACCTGAGCAATCTTTTCCCCGGCCACATCCACAATGTCTGGACCCTGGTAGCCCTCTCCATCATTGTGGTGACCATTGTGAAAGGGGTTGCGCGGTACACGGCCACAGTCAGCATCAACTACATTGGCCAATCCACCGTTCGCAATCTGCGCAACCAGCTCTACTCTAAAATCGTTCAGCAGTCGATGGCCTTTTTCAAGAGGAACCCTACCGGCCGCCTGATTTCGGCGATCAGTAACGACACTGACATGATCCAGTATGCGGTTTCCCAGGTGTCGGCAGACTTCTTGAGGAACTCCTTCACTTTGATTGCGTTACTCGCCGTCCTCTTTCATTTTGACTGGAAACTGGCTCTAAGTTCATTTGTGCTTGTGCCCTTAGTAGTGCTACCCACGGCAAATATTGGGCGGTCGATCCGCCGCTCCAGCCGCTCCAGCCAGGACAGGATGGCCGATATCAACAACCTTGTCCAAGAAACCCTCACGGGCATTGGAATTGTGAAAGCCTTCGTCATGGAGCACTTTGAAGTGGCGCGGTTCAAGGCAGCAACCCACAGGCTGCTTCGGACGAATATGCGTTGGGTCCGCGCACAGGCTGCAACCGCGCCGCTGATGGAACTTCTGACGATGGTTACGGTTGCCGGGCTACTGCTTTACGAGCGCAATGAGATCCTTCACCATGCGCAAACTATGGGCGGTTTTCTTGCTTTCATATACGCACTGTTCAGGATGGGTGAACCGATAAAGCGCCTGACGGGTGTCAACAACGCCGTCCAGCAAGCCGTCGGGGCCTCCGAACAGGTTTTCCAATTTCTGCAGGTAAGGCCGGAAGTTAACGAAAAACCCTCAGCCATTGAGCTGCCGCCCTTCCAACATGAAATTGTTTTTGATAATGTGGACTTTGAATACGAACCGGGTGTGCCGCTCCTCCAAGGAGTTTCTCTTCGGATTCGGAAAGGTGAAGTTGTGGCCCTCGTCGGTTCAAGCGGAGCCGGAAAGACCACTTTGGCCAGCTTGATACCAAGGTTTTACGACGCCACACGCGGGCAAATCCTTATTGACGGCCATGACATTCGCGACGTCAAACTCCGGTCTTTGCGGTCCCAGGTTGGGATGGTAACGCAAGGCACCATCTTGTTTAACGATACAATTTTCAACAACATCTGTTACGGCAACGGTTACTGCAGGAAAGAAGAAGTTGTTGAGGCGGCTCGTGCGGCTTTAGCCCACGACTTCATCATGGAAAAAACAGAGGGTTATGAGACTGTAATCGGTGAGCGCGGGCAACGCCTATCCGGAGGCCAGCGTCAACGGCTGGCTATTGCGCGCGCCCTCCTCAAGGATTCTCCGATCCTCATTCTCGATGAAGCCACTTCTGAGTTGGATACAGAATCGGAGGCTCTGGTTCAAAAAGCCCTGAGCAATTTGATGGCAGGACGCACGGTACTGGTAATCGCGCATCGGCTGAGCACGGTTCGCCGCGCCGACCGTATTGTGGTTCTGGACCGCGGAATGATCTCGGAGGCGGGCACGCATGAAGACCTCGTGACACGCGGAGGGATTTACCAACGACTCCACGAACTCCAATTCGTGGATGCCGAAGTTTAGGGTCTGTACGGGAAGTGCAAGGCCCCGGCGTTTCATCTTGTAGTTGCTAATTGAGGAAACATGATTCGAAGCATGACCGGCTATAGCAGAGTACGGTGTGAAGGCGATAACTTTTCTCTCGGCGTAGGGATAAAATCCGTCAATCATCGATTCCTCGATTTACAATTCCGGCTGCCCCCAGAGCTGACGCCGTTGGAACCTGTGCTGCGACGCGGTGTAAAGGACCATATTACCCGAGGGCATGTGGAAGTAAGCGTCACTCTGGAAAGAACAAATACTGGAGAATTGAAGCTGGATCGCAAGTTGCTGGATGCCTATGTCCGCGCCTGCCGGGAACTCAGGACTGAGTTGGATTTCGGCGGAGGACCTGACTTGGTGGCGCTCCTGCGGATTCCGGGCGTAATCGCCAGCAATGGTGAACTTTCTGAAGAGGATTTGGGCCGCATCCAGAAAACCTTGGAAGAAGGATTGGCAAACTCCTTAGTTACGCTCAACGAGATGCGAGCTTCGGAAGGAGCCGTGTTAGAGCAGGATATACGGACCCGGCTTGAGCGTTTGGAAGATTTACGCAAGAGTGTTGCTAAACTGGCGCGGCGCATTCCCAAATATGCTCAGCAGCGGCTTGAAAACCGGCTTCACGAACTGCTGGGGGCCGTCCACGTGGACCAGGCACGCCTGGCCCAGGAGGTCGCTTACCTGGCGTCGCGTTCCGACATTTCGGAGGAGTTGACACGCTTTCAAAGCCATCTGATCCAAGCCCGCCAGCTTCTTAATGAAAGCTCGGAAGTGGGGAAAAAGCTTGATTTCCTGCTCCAAGAGTTAAATCGGGAAGCGAATACGCTGCTTTCCAAGACTTCCGACGTCCCTGAAGTAGGCGCTGAAGTCGGGCGGCAGGCTATCGAAATGAAATCAGAAATCGAAAAGCTGCGAGAACAGGTGCAAAACATCGAGTGAGGTTTGACCCGGCAAACAAGCTCCCGAAGAGGCGGGGCAGCATTTTTGTTATTTCTGCACCCTCGGGCACAGGCAAAAGTACCTTAATCCAGAGACTGAGAATCCTGGTCCGCGGACTGGCGTTCTCAGTGTCGTACACGACACGGCCGCCGCGCGCCGGCGAAAAAAACGGGCGCGAGTATTTCTTTGTCTCACGCGCGGAGTTCAAGCAGCGGATGGCACGGAAAGAGTTTGTCGAGTGGGCGGAAGTGCACGGGCATCACTACGGGACCTCTTGGCAGCAGCTTCAGAAAGCCCAGGAGGCGGGGCAGGATGTTTTACTGGACATTGATGTTCAAGGTTATAAAAAGCTACGCAGGCGGATTCCGGAAACGGTAAGCGTTTTTTTGTTGCCGCCGTCCTTTCGCGAGCTTGAAAAGCGGTTACGCCACCGGCACAAAGATGCTCCAGAGGTAATTGCCAAGCGCCTCGAAGCGTCCCGGAAGGAAGTGGCTCATTGGAAGGAGTACGACTACCTGATTGTCAACGATCGCCGTGCCACGGCGGTGCAGGCGCTTCGCGACATCGTACTCGCGGCACGGTGGCGCCGTGAGTGTCAGGAACGCCGTGTCAAGGAAATTTCTAAGACGTTTGTGGGAGGATAGATGGATTTACCCAGCAATATCGACAGCAAGTTTCGTTATATTCTGATCGCTGCGAAGAGGGCCCGGCAGCTTCAGTCGGGTGGCAGGCCATTGGTACAGTCACCGTCCAAGAAGGCAACAAAGATTGCACAGCAGGAAGTGAGTGCCGGCTTGATTCCGATCGAGAACATTGAGATCAAGTCAGACAATGGCAACCAAGGCAAGTAGAGGACCCGTGGGGTTAAGGAGCGGGACCTGTCAGGCTTGTCGGTAGCCGCCTTTTAGTTCATAGGATAGACTGCCACAGGACTGCTTCCTAAAGCGGAGTATGATATTTAGCGGGACTGGTTGGCGCAAGGGGCAGGAATGCCGAGATGCGTGTCGGATTAGGAGTTACGGGAGGCATCGCCGCATACAAAGCTGCGGAACTGTTACGTCTTCTCCAGGACCGCGGCCTTGACGTGCAGGTGGTAATGTCGGCTGGCGCTCGGAACTTCGTGACGCCGCTCACCTTTGCCGCGTTGTCGGGACACAAAGTCATCTCACAGGTCTTTGGCGAGGGCGAACAGGAGCCGAACGTTGAGAGCGCCATCGAACACATTGCTGTAGCCCAAGCGATTGATGCTTTAGTGATCGCGCCGGCAACGGCCAACGTTATCGCTAAGATTGCCCACGGCATCGCGGACGACTTCCTGACCACGCTGGTTCTGGCGACAAAGGCTCCGATAATCATCGCTCCTGCCATGAACGTGGATATGTGGGAAAATGCCGCCACGCAGCGGAATGTGGAAGTCTTGCGCACACGCGGGTTCAAGGTCATTGAACCCGAGGAAGGCTACCTGGCCTGCGGCATGACCGGCGCGGGACGTCTGGCTTCTGTTAACACGATTGCCCAAGCGGTATTCGAGACGTTGCAGGTTCGGGATGACCTCAAAGGAGAGACTATTCTGGTCACCGCGGGACCGACTGAAGAGGCTCTGGATCCAGTTCGATACCTCACCAACCGCTCCTCTGGGAAAATGGGATACGCCTTGGCGGAGGCCAGCCAAAGGCGGGGAGCAAAAGTTCTGCTTGTCAGCGGTCCAACACGCCTTCAGGCACCTTCCGGGATTTCAGTGGAGTTCGTGCGAACGACCGCAGAAATGGCAGAAGCCGTGTTCCGGCACGTTGACCAGGCAACGGTGGTTTTGATGGCCGCGGCAGTGGTCGATTTTGCCCCTACGAAGGTCCAGACTGAAAAGATCAAGAAGCAAGGTGGTCTTCTCACTGTGACGCTAAAGCCCACCCTGGACATTTTGGCGGAGGTTGCGCGGCGGCGGAAGCCGCATCAGATTATCGTAGGGTTTGCCGCTGAAACAGGCCAGGTGCTGGAAAACGCCGCCGCCAAGCTGCGCGAAAAACAGTTGGATTTAACGGTGGCAAATGATGTCACGCAACCGGGCGCGGGATTCGACTCCGATACTAACATCGTCACGTTGGTTTTCCCCGACGGGCGAACGAAGCCGTTTGAAAAGATGAGCAAGTTGGATGTGGCACACCTGATTCTGAACGCAGTAGTCGAATTAAGGTCGAAGCTGACTCCGGCAGTTCGTGAGTAAATCAAATGGATGAACGACTGCGAAAAGAAGTCGCCAACTGGCTTGAGTTTTATCGGGAGATGGGAATCGGAGAACTCGACCTCCACGGGTCGGGATCAGCGATTCACCATGAAGCTACTCAACCCGCATCCCCGGCCCACAGACCGCCGGCGACGTCTCATCCTGATCACGATGGCGCCCGTAAGCAACTGGAAGGGCAAAAGACTCAGCCTCCCTTGCAAACCGTTCATGCCGCTGTCAGGGAGCCTATGCCCAAGTCTCTGAGCCTTTTTGAATCTATCTCCTCAATACCTCGCGAAAAGGAAACGCTGGAAGAAATTCGAAAAGATTTGGGCGATTGCCACCGTTGCCGCTTGAGTTCCGGCCGCAAGACCATCGTCTTTGGTCAAGGCAATCCTCATGCCGAGGTAGTCTTTGTGGGCGAGGGGCCCGGAGCCGATGAAGATGCGCAAGGCCTTCCTTTTGTGGGGCGTGCGGGCCAGCTACTGAACCGCATGATCCAGCTTGTGGGGATGAAACGGGAAGAGGTTTACATCTGCAATGTAGTGAAATGCAGGCCTCCGGGGAATCGAACACCCTTGCCGGATGAAATCGAAATATGTTCACCTTTTCTTCTTCGTCAGATCCGGACGATTGGACCCCGTCTCGTGTGCTGCCTGGGAGCCCCGGCGGTCCGAACTGTTTTGGGAATTAAAGAAGGCATTACTAAAATTCGAGGACAATTTTACGATTTTGGCGACATCAAGGCACTCCCGATCTTCCATCCGGCTTATATCCTCCGCAATCCCAGAGAAGAAAAACTTTTACGCGAAGACTTTCAGAAAGTCTGTGATTTTTTAAAATCCTCGCGGTAAGTTCGCAGCCTGTAGTCTACATTTCCGCCGAGCAGACCCCGGTACGGCATGTGTTATCATGGCTGAAGTTAGGGGCTTCGGTCTGGGGGCAAACGAGAGCTGCAGAGGGCGGGGCGTCCGCACAAATATTATGGTGGACTTAAAAAGCAAAATTCTGAATCCGCATATTCCAGTTGTCTTCTTTGAGATGGTCCCTCCCGTCAAGGGAAAGCCTGAGGCACTTGAATCCACACTGGGAGAAGTGGCCAGAATTCAGAAACTTGCCGATGCGATCAACCTTCCGGAAATCCATGATGAAGCACGGGATGGCGACAGAACTTTTAAATTTGTGCCGCGCGTTGAACCGCGAGTCCTGGGGGGCAAGATTCGCAAAGAATTGAACGCCGACGTTGTGCTTAACCGCTGCGTAGTTTACGAAACGGACCAAGCTGGCTGGCTCCGGGAGACCGAGGAAAAGTTTGGAATTCAAAACCTGATCCTTGTGGGTGGAGAATCCAGCCACATTCATTATCCAGGGCCCAGCGTCATCCAGGCGGCAAGGGAGATTCAGTCTGCCGGATTGCCGGCGACTCTGGGTGGAATCAGCATCCCCAGCCGTGCGCACGAAGTGGAACGGATCCGGCGCAAGGTTGCGGAGGGACTCTGCTTCTTTACGACCCAGGTTCTGTTTGACTCGAATGATATTGTGTGGCTGATTCAACGTCTCAACGGCCTTGAAGCCCGTATATTCCTGAGCTTCGCTCCTGTAAGCCATCAACGCGACATCGAGTTCTTGCGATGGCTGGGGGCCGATGCGCCGGCTGATCTCGATGATTTCCTGATTGAAAGCCCGCCCCCTGCAAAAGCTTCCAGCCGTGCCTCAGAACATGCTTTTGAGAGGAACTTGACCCTGGCACAGCGAATTTTGATGGATGTTTTTGATAATCTCCCGCCTGACCCGCCCCCGCTGGGGATTAACATCGAGCATATTAATCGCCGAAACTTCAATGCTGCGGTACGGATGCTGGAGCAACTCAGAACTTTTTACTCAAACCTTATCGCCGCACGAAAACGCGCCAGCCTGGTCTAAACCGGCACTTCCAAATTCCTCTGCTGGCGCTGGATTGCCATCTTCATGACGGTCACGGTGCAAGTCCGGCCTTTACGAAATTCAAAACCGGCAGGGCTGGTTCGAAGGCGGTCGTTCCTATCCTTGGTCTTTGGGTTGGTTTTTGGGCGTTATGTTCTGGGGTCGCGGGTGACTTCCCGAACCGGCCTGGCCTTGGGACGCGCAGATAAGAAATAGTGGGGTTGGAACAGGGCGACCAGGTTTGCTGTCTGAACTTGACGGGAAGATGCCGGCAGGCGTAGAGTTCTCGCTGACAGACAAATCAGAAATATCAGATTGCTTACTTACTTCTGCAAGCGGAAGTCGCAAGTCTCGGCGCACAACTTGAGGCGCTCGTCGTGGAGGCCCGATGACTCATAAAGAGCGATTGCTGACTGCCATTAATCACGAGGAGCCCGACCGGGTTCCCATCTGCGCGTGGTACACGCCGGAAGCGGAGAAGAGGGTGTTGCGTCACCTCGGTGTGGAATCCGAGGAGACAGAGACTTACAAGGCTGCGGGGGGGCCTCTTCCCATCCTGATGGACCACGACTTTCTGATTTCCTGGGTTGGCCCCTGCACTGGTTATTATGCCAATCCTGCGGAGGAATATACCGACGAATGGGGAATCGGCTGGAAGTGGTTCAGGTATTCGGCTGGTGCCTCTTATACGGAAATGGTAAAACACCCGCTTGCCGACCTGGTTGACGCGGCGGATTTCTCCGTGCCCGATTTTAGTGGAGCAGATCGTTACGCCGGGGCTTGCCGGCTTATTGCTAATTACGGGAAAGAATACGGCATTATGGGTGGATTGGCTTGCACGCTCTTCGAGTTGTCGTGGTATCTGCGGGGGATGGAGCAGGTCCTGGTGGATTTGGTTGATAATAAAGATTTCATGAACGCCTACCTGGACAAGCTCATGCGATGGATCGACGAAGCCGGGAATCGCATGGTAGGGCTCGGCGTCGACATTGTATGGATCGGGGACGACTTTGGAACCCAGGACCGCATGTTGATTTCTCCTCAGCTTTTCCGGGAGTTCTTCAAACCCCGCTACGCTCAGCTCTTTCAAAAGTGGAAGACCCTCAATCCTCAAGTCAAGATTGCTTTTCATTCCGATGGCAACATCTATCCCATTATTCCTGACCTCGTAGAAATCGGACTCGATATCTTGAATCCTGTCCAACCGAAATCCATGGACCCTGCCAGATTGAAAAGAGACTTCGGAGAACATCTTACTTTCTGGGGAACCATTGACATCCAGGAAGTAATGCCTTTCGGAACCACCGAAGATGTCGCCAACGAGGTTAAACTGCGTTTGCGGACGGTTGGAAAGAACGGTGGCCTCATCATTTCCCCCGCCCACAATATCCAGCCGGACGTTCCGCTTGAAAACATTCTAACTTTCTACGAAACAGCCAAGACATTCGGCCGCTATCCGCTCGGCGACCTGTGAAAAACCGCTCAAATTGCTAAAAGAATCGTGGCTCGTTTGAGTTGGTGTGTCACAGCACCTCTCGCGTCTTTCCAGCAAAATCGTGAAACGCAAGAAGGCGCATCGGTATCCCGATTCGCTGCAGGCTATATTTATGAAACGCTTGGCTTAGCCAAGGGTAGTCCCTGGGAGCGTTGGTTTCCAGCATCGCTCGGCAACAAGAGAACGGAAAGACTGGCAATTACCGGTGGGATTCAACACACGCCGCACCGAAACCCAAGACAGGCACTGCGGCCAGGACTCAGGAAGAACTGGTAGCAGTTTGTTCCTGCTCAGATTGGCTTGCTACATCGAGGAAACGCTGCCGGCATTCCTGGATAGCCTGCCGGGCTTCGCGGGGGCCGCGCCACCCCTCCATTCTAGTCTTTTTGCCCTCGAGTTCTTTATAAATCGTGAAGAAATGCTCGATCTCCGTCAGAACGTGTGGAAAGATTTGATCAATAGTGTGAATTTGGTCATACCGCGGATTTCTGTCCGGCACGGCGAGAATCTTCGTGTCGGGTCCGTGCTCATCCACCATGGCCAGCAGGCCCACCGGCCGCACTTCCAACAGGCAGCCGGGAAAGGTTGCTTCGTCGGCTGAAACAAGCACGTCAAGCGGATCATCGTCCTCGGCAATCGTTCCGGGAATAAAACCGTAATCGCCCGGGTAGTGCATGGGTGAATATAAAGTACGGTCCAGACGAAACAGGCCGAGATTTTTGTCGTACTCGTATTTGTTTGGGGAATTCTTGGGAATCTCCACGATCATCCGGACGATCTCCGGAGATTGCGGACCCGGATCTAAAGTATGCAACAGTGTCTGCATTTCTTCAGCCTAGCCAAATCCCCTTCTCACTGCAAGCAGAAGGATTAGTCTGCCGCTGGTCACCCCAGCAACAACACCGAAGGTGTACGCTTCCGAAAGCAAATAAACACAGGGACGTCGGTACGACCAACAGCGGTCTCCGGCAAGATCAGAGTTCGCACTAGCCAACCTGGTTGGGGTGGCATAGAATCCTGCCATGACTTGTCAAAAGTCAGTGGCAAAAACAAATCGAAGCCCGTACGCTCCTCCTGCCTTGGTCAATGTGGCCGTTCTCGCGGCCATACGGCATCCGCTGACTTACTCCCTTCCCGAGTCTCTGGAGGTACGCGTGGGCCAGAGGCTCCTGGTTCCGCTCGGCGCGCGGCGGGTATTCGGCATTGCGCTCGGGACAGCGCCGCCGCCTCCGCCAGGCATCCAGGTGCGCGAAGTCCTTCGCGTAATCGATCCGGAACCGCTTCTTTCGCCAGAACTTCTAACGCTGGGGCTTTGGATCGCTGAATACTATTTGGCTCCGCCGGGCGAAGTCTTCCGCGCCATGCTACCTCTGCGCTCCGAAACGCGCAAAGTACGTCTGGCCGAACTTACCGAAGCCGGGCGGCAAAAACTGGAGGAAATGGCTGGAGACCTTCTGGAAGAAACCCGGCAAAGCGCGGAAGTCAGCCTGTTTCGTTATGTGAATAAACATCCCGGCGTGACAATCGAGTCCTTGCGCCGCAAGTTCGATAGACTTTCACCTGAACTTGTATCCCGAGCGATAAAAGATCGCCTACTGGTTCTTTCGCAAGCCGAACGCCTGCGAGGCCGGGAAAAAGTGTATTCCGTCAGGCTAACAGGGCCATTAGAATCCGCCACGTCACACCTTTCGCCCGTGGCCCGCCGCATTGTCGAAACTCTCGAACGCCTCGGGGAGGCAAACGACCATCGGGGGCTCTTGAAGATAACGCGAGCTTCTTTCGCTCATTTGGAAAAGCTGCGCCAGCAAGGTCTTGTGGAATTCACCGATGCAGCTCAGGTTGCAACCCAACCCGGTCCGAGGTCCGAACCCCCTGCCATGACCGCTTTGCAAGCACACGCGACTGACGTTCTGACCGAATGCGTTCGTCGCCGGGAGTTTAACGTTGTATTGCTTCATGGCATCACCGCGAGCGGCAAAACGGAAGTCTATCTGCGCGTGATCGAGCGCGCGCTGGAATCCGGCCGTACCGCCTTAATGCTAGTTCCGGAAATCGCCTTGACCCCAGCCATGCACCAGCAGTTTCTATCCCGCTTCGGAAATACCATGGCGGTCCTCCACAGCGGTCTGGGGGCGAACGAACGTCATGACGCTTGGTGGCGCTTGCGACGGGGTGAAGCTCGGGTTGTGCTGGGGACGCGGTCGGCGGTTTTTGCGCCACTGGAAAACCTGGGCGTAATCATTGTGGATGAAGAACACGAGTCCAGCTACAAGCAGGAGGAGACCCCTCGTTACCACGGCCGGGATGTGGCGATTGTCCGGGCCCAACTGGCCAAGGCTCTGATTGTCCTTGGTTCGGCCACGCCATCTCTTGAGAGCTACGCCAACGCTCAAAAAGGAAAATATCACCTTTTGACGCTCGGCGAGCGCGTGGGTGGCCGCCCGCTGGCCAGCGTGGAAATCGTGGATATGCGCGAAGAGTTTCGGCAGACCCACACCCAGGTTCCCATTTCCCGCCGCCTGCGAGAAGAAGTGGAAGCACAGCTTCGGTCCGGAAAGCAGACGATGTTCCTGTTGAACCGGCGCGGCTACTCCTGGTTTCTGCTTTGCCGAAGTTGCGGCCAAACCGAACGCTGCGTAAACTGCTCGATCTCTCTAACATACCATCGGCACGAGAAACGCTTGATTTGCCACTACTGCGGCTACCGGGCTGCGGTCCCTTCGCGGTGCCGGGCTTGCGGCAGCGAATATCTCTATTACGTCGGCGAAGGGACGGAGAAGTTGGAGCAAAAACTCGCCGAGATGTTTCCTCAGGCGCAAGTGGCCCGGCTGGACCGCGACGCCGCACGCCGCCCCGGCCAATACCTCAAGATTTTGTCAGATTTTAAAGAGGGGAAAATCGATATTTTGGTCGGGACCCAGCTTATTGCCAAGGGACACGATTTCCCCAAGGTGACGCTGGTCGGAATTGTTTCTGCCGACACTTCGCTGGCCTTGCCGGATTTTCGAGCGGCGGAACGCACTTTCCAGTTGCTCACGCAGGCAGCAGGCCGGGCGGGCCGCGGCGAAACTCCCGGACGAGTACTGGTACAAACATTCTACCCGGAGCATTACGCAATCCGCCTGGCCGCCGGACAGGACTTCGCCCGGTTTTTCACAAAAGAGATGCAGTTCCGACGCTTGATGCACTACCCTCCCACAGCGGCTCTGGCCAACGTAATCGTCCAGGACAAGAAGCTTGATGAGGCTGCACGGATTGCCAAAGAAGTCGGAGACTTTTTTGAGAAGATCGGCGATTTGGCTCGCGGAATAAAAATCCTGGGCCCCGGACCTGCACCACTGGCGAGAATCGAAGGGCTTTACCGCATACAGTTTCTGCTGAAGGCGGCATCGCGCGCAAGGCTCAATGCGGTTCTCCGTCGCCTGGCCGATGAATGCGGGCAGATTGGCATTCCGGCCCACTCGCTGATGATCGATATGGACCCGGTGAGCCTTATGTAGAGGACGCCCCAGGACTCGGAAGTCGAGCCGCCAGCGTCACTTGCAAAACCGGATGCGCCCCTTCGAACTGTACGCCAAGTACTAACTCTAGGGAAGAGACTGAAGCTCCTTACCAGGTTTGAAGCGGACCGCCTTCCCCGGCACGATATTAACTTCAGCACCCGTCCGTGGATTTCTGCCGATGCCGGTTTTGCGAGGTTTGACGTTAAACACGCCGAAGCCTCGCAATTCAATCCGCTCACCTCTGGCCAGGGCCTTCTTCATCGACTCGAAAACGGTTTCAACAGCGCCTTCGGCTTTGGTCTTGGTAATGCCTGTTCGATTGACCACATCGTTGACAAGATCGAGCTTGATCACAGAAACCTCCTGAAAACACAGGATTTTATCGTAAAAATCCCATTCGCCGTTGTCAAGTTGTTTTCTTCTGTATTATGATGCCTTGCGCTGTTTGCTTTAATGACGCAACCCGTCGGGAGTGTCCCGCAGAGTTGTCAGATCCCAATTTTAAGGAAGAACTGATGGCCGTTAAAAATGACCGCTGGATCCGTCGTATGGTTCATGAGCATGAAATGATTTCCCCATTTGCCGAAAGTCAGGTGCGAGAAGGGGTGATTTCCTATGGACTGTCTTCTTACGGATACGATCTACGTGTCGCGGACGAATTCAAGATTTTCACGAACGTCAACAGCACGACCGTGGATCCGAAGAACTTTGATGCCCGTTCGTTTGTTGAATTTCGCGGGCCGGTGTGCATAGTTCCACCCAATTCCTTCGCCCTGGCCCGTTCGGTGGAGTACTTTAAGATTCCTCGGAACATTCTGACGGTCTGCGTGGGGAAGTCAACCTATGCGCGTTGTGGGATAATCGTTAATGTGACTCCGTTGGAGCCCGAATGGGAAGGGTTCGTCACGCTGGAAATTTCCAACACCACTCCCCTTCCTGCGCGCGTCTATTCTAACGAGGGGCTGTGCCAGATAGTGTTTTTTGAGTCAGACGAAGTCTGCGAAACGTCTTATAAAGACAAGAAGGGTAAATACCAGGCACAGCAAGGCATTGTCTTACCCCGAATATGATGAAAATCTGCCTTTGGTTAACGGCCTCCGTCGTCTTGATCCTGGTTTGCATGGCCGCGCCTGGTTGGGGCGCTACTCCCCGGATAGCTCAACAGGCGAACCAACCCAAGGCAGAGAATGTTGCTCCGGCGGAGCCTCGCCTTCCTCCGCCTCCTGACAGGTACGAACTTTCACCCCAGAAAAGGGCAGAAGCCATTGCCTATTCGCACATCCGTTACGCCCTCTATTTCGCCGGTGTGGCGCTTGCGCTTCTAATCTATTTCGTCTTGTGGCGCGGTGGGGTCGCGGTCGCTTTTCGGAATTGGGCGCGCCGCCTGTCTCGCCGTCACTTCTTGCAATGTCTCGTGTTTGCACCCCTGTTCTTTGTTACGGTGGAACTTGTTGAGTTCCCCTTCGATTTTTATTCGGACTATATTGTCGAGCATCGATTTGGGCTCTCAAGCGAGGGCCTTGGATCCTGGGCTGCGGATTGGGGCAAGAGTCTGGTCCTTCTGGTTATTGTCGGCACGTTCATAGTTTGGATATTCTATGCCATAGTGCGTCGCAGCCCACGACGCTGGTGGTTTTATTTCTGGGCGGCCACTATTCCCATAATCCTATTTCTGATGTTCATTGAGCCATATGTGGTCGAGCCGTTGTTTTTCAAGTTCACGCCGCTCCAGGCCTCTGATCCCGCACTGGTCGCCCAAATTGAAAAGATGCTTCACCGTGCCCACCTGCGTATTCCTCCCTCTAGAATTCTGGAGATGAATGCCAGCTCGAAAACAAAGACCCTTAATGCTTACGTATCCGGGCTGGGCGAAAGCAAGCGCGTGGTGGTTTGGGACACCACCCTAAAAAAGCTGACCGATGACGAGACCTTGCTGGTGCTTGGGCATGAAACAGGCCATTATGTTTTGCACCACATCCTGAAGGAATTTGTTCTGGATGAACTGATCTCGCTGGGGTTTATCGCGTTGGGCTTTGTTGCCGTCAAGCGGTTGATCAGACGCTTCGGGGACCGCACCGGTATTGAAGGCGAAGGTGACCTGGCGTCGTTTCCGCTGATGTTGCTGGTGCTGACGGCACTCAGTTTCTTCGCCTCACCGGCCGTCAATGCCGTTTCACGCCATTACGAGCACCAGGCCGACCAGTTCGCGCTCGAAGTCACGCATGACGTTGTTCCAGACCCGAATGCCGCCGAAGCGTGGGCTTTCCAAATCCTCGGAGAACAGGACCTTTCCGATCCCGATCCCAATCCTTTCATTGTGTTCTGGCTTTATAGCCATCCGCCAATCGACCAGCGCATTCGCTTTGCCATGAGCTATCACCCATGGACAGAAGGCAAGCCAATGCAGTTTGTGCATCCGGGGGAACCGTGATTGGGGTTTCTCTGAGCTCGTCCTGACGGAGCCGGAGACGGGTGTGTAGACTTTACCCAATGCGCCAACATTGAACACTTTTTTGCTTTGGCGACTTATAAGTCTTTGTAACTTATTGATAATACAAATGTTGTTTATCGTGATTTTTAGGCATGCAACGTCCCAAATGTCCCATTGCGGGCGAGCATAAGGCGAAGGCCCCGCTCAATATATAGCCTACATAGAGGGGCTATCGGCTCTTAGCCGCGGGCAACGGTTCTGGTGAGCATGGGATTTTGATTGGTGGAAAAACCCACGGTCAATCAGGAATCCGATTGACCGTCACTACCTTCCTTCGCGGCACCGGACGGCGGGCGCGCCACGCCCGGATTGGAAATTGCAAATTTCAGATTGAAGATGGCGACGGCGGGGGCGGCACCGCTACAGTTAGCTCACGGCCTTGGTTCCCAGAGCTTCGCGGACGGAGGCCAGATCAGCCTCGACCATCATCTCCACCAGTTGCGGAAAATCCACCTTCGGCTGCCAGCCAAGGTCTTTCTGAGCGGCGCTCGAATCGGCCCGCAAGTCGTGGATCTCCCCGGTCCGAAGAAACTGCGAGTCCACCTCAACCCACTCTTCGATGGTGCGAGGAACATCTTCTTCGTGGCAGACCTTCTTGACTTCAATCAAAACCTGCCGGAGGAAATCCTGCACACTATGGGAAACGCCCGTGCCGATGACGTAGTCCTTCGGCGTATCGTGTTGCAGCATGGCATGCATCGCCTTCACGTAATCTCCGGCAAATCCCCAATCGCGCCGCGATTGTAAATTTCCCAGCTTGAGCTTCGTTCGGTCGCCCAGGACCCAGCGCGCCGCCGCCCGGGTGATTTTTCGCGTGACCATTTCCGGACCGCGTCGCGGGGATTCATGGTTGAACAGAATGCCTCCCAATACGAAGAGTCCCCGGTTTCGATACACGGCCGCCAGACGATGGGCGGCCATTTTCGAGGTTCCGTAAGGAGAAGTCGGACTGAAAGGAGTCCGCTCGCTGCAGATCGCTCCAACATTCCCAAACATTTCCGAGGTTGATGCCTGATACACGCGCGTGTCCGGCTTTTGGCGTTCGACAATCTGCAGAAGCCGCGCAAACCCGCCGACATTAATGTCAAAAGTCTCCGCAGGACACTCCCAACTGGTGGGAACAAAGACCTGCGCCGCCAGGTTGTAAACCTCATCTGGCCAGGCTTTCTGAAAGGCGACCTTAAGAGATTCTTCATCCCGCAGGTCGCCGTACACAAATTCAATTCTGTGAACAATCTTTTCCAGCCAGCGCGACGTCTCGGGCTCACGGCGCACCAATCCCCAAACCTCGTAGCCGAGATCAAGCAGATACTCCGCAAGATAACTTCCGTCTTGTCCGGATATTCCGGTAATCAGTGCTCTTCTCAAAAGTCCCCCCAAATTAGTAGTATTGTAGCTTCCGTACGCGCTCGAGCAGAATCGCTTCAGGCTGCGGCGTCTCCCGGCAGGGTGTCACCCCGGCGTTTCGGGCGTCAACGCACACTCTACATTGCTTGCACTTCATTATAGACATCCAGGTAGGCCGAGGCTGTGCGACGCCAGGTAAACTGCCGAGCCCGCTCAAGGCCGCGCGCAATCATCGACTCCCGCAAACCCTCATCCTCGGCAACTCGCATAACTTTCTCCGCAATATCCTTGGGATCGTGCGGATTAACATAAACGGCCGCGTCCCCTCCCACTTCCGGCAGGGAGGCTGCGGCAGAAGCTACCACCGGGAGTCCGTGTGCCATCGCCTCAAGCACCGGGAGCCCAAAGCCTTCATCAAAAGACGGGAAAAGAAATACATTCGCGGTGTCGTAGAGCACGGGAAGGCGCTCGGCAGGCACGTAACCAAGCACCAAAGCGCGCGAGCTAAGCCCTTCGGCGCGAATGAAGTCGTGGACAATTTCACTGCCGTGACCGTTTCCCCCCGCAATCACCAGGCGATAGCGCGATGGTAGATGCCGCAGCGCTTTCAAAGCGTTCAAAGTATTTTTCCTCGTCTGAATCGCGCCCACGGTGAAAATCATCACGTTCCCTTTTCCCACCAGGCGTTCGCGTTCAAGCATACAGCGTTCGGGGCTGAGCGAATCCAAAGGAAGATCAACTCCGAGGGGAATCATGCGAATTTTTTCCCGCGGAACCGTGGTGTGCTTTAACAATTCGTCTGACGTATGCAGGGAAGGTGTAATCACGCGCACGGCGCGATCAACTGCCTCCAAGAGGAGAGCAGAAAATTTTCGCTGAAATTCCGGCATTGAGAAATCCTTGCCCGTCACAGGAAACAGATCCAACACCGTCACAATCTCTTTCTTGAACCGAAACGCCGGCGGCCGCTGCACCAGACTATGAAATAGCTCGGCCTGCCATGGCAACCAGAACGTCCAAGGGTTATGGTAAAAGCGGATGGAAAAACGCGGTAAATTGGGCTGAGGCGTGGGATTGGGTCGCAGAAACTCACGCCGCCGTTTAAACCTTGAAATGCGATAGCAAAGCAGATAGTGGTGCTCGCTCTCAAGTGTCGCCAGCGATTCAATCAGCCTTCTGCAATACACTGCGACGCCAGAAGGCTGGGGGCCGACGGTATAAGTTGCATCCAGAGCAATTGTGGCCATCAGAGCAATTTTCGATTTAACCCTCCTGATTGTCGAGCAATTTTTGACGGATGCAGCGGGCAACAGCATTTCATTTGAGCCCTGAGAAATTGCTGCTGAAGATCAGCACATCAAAAACTGCTCCGGGTTCCAATGCAGGTCCGGAAGGTTGCCGCCGCGAACGTAAGAGCTTGCGTTACGTTTGATCGCCAAGCGGAGGGTGTCCCTTGTAGCTTCCATATTTGTGGAGAGCTGCCAGCTTTGACTTAGGCACAAGAGGATCCCACTCCAGTATGGGTTTGATTTCTTCAACCGCAGATGCGGTCCGGAATCGCAGGGTCACAATCTGTTGGGGCCGGACGGGGAATCGGTAAGGCGAGCCGCCTTCGAGCGGAGTGGGATTCTTACCGCGCAAATTGGTAAGGGCTGCGCCATGGTGTGGCAAATTCAACGTCACTTCGCCTGTTCCCGCCAGGCCCAAACATTCCAGAAGCCTCATTTCAATTTCTGTCCCTTCCCGGCGCACTACCTGAACAATAAGGTTGCTTGAGGTCTCGACGCAACTTTTAGCTGGAGCGGCTTGCCTTCCGGACGTCCAAAGAGGCGGGCTGTTGTATTCCCAGGCCATTTTCGGGATCCGGGCGTCTTTCCACGCGCTTTCATGGGCGACGAGCGCGTAATCAAAATGATGCTTGCCCTTGCCACTCAACCACGGATTCGGATAGCCCAAATACTTGTCCGTGGCATTGTACAAATAAATGATGGGCGTCCTGCCGTTCAACTCCCTGCCCGTGAGGCCGCGGTCCAGGAGAGCAACCCCACCCCCGCCGGCCAGCGCGAAATCGATCCAGCGCACCGCAGGCACGATGCCTTTTGCCCAACCGTGCAGGTTGGGATCCGGCTTGGCCCAGGCAGCGTGGGAAAATCCATTCGGGATGCCCCGGCGGACTTCATTGATTTCCTCCGCCAGCGGGAACTCTGACACCACCACCGTAAGATTGGGGATATTCTGGAGCTCAGTCTCAAAATCAATCCGCGGATGCCGCTTATAGAAGTGCATGACGCGCCGGCTCGGCTGGCCGCCGTAAAACTCACTTTCGACGACGACCGTCGTGGCAAGCGGGCCGGAATAGGTGGAGACAATGGGCTTAAAGTCGCTGGAGGAAGCCAGTCGCACACGTTGCGGCCGGGGCACCATGAAGTCCCCGGTATCTCCGTGTTGCGACTTCGGCTTTTCGGCAACAATCACATTGGCGGGGGCAGCCAGCATCTCCCTTCCTGAGGGCTTCAACTTCAGACTTTCCAGAGCGCCGGTTTTCGGGTTGACGCGAACGGCGTAGTAATCAGTCTCTATCGTTTCAGGTAGCGGTATCTTTTTAGAATCTGCGGGATTCTGGCGGTGAACTTCAGCCTGAGAGGTACTGAAGGATGGAATCCGAAGGCTGCATAAGGTCTCGCCCGACGGCATTTTCTGGCATTCGATCCCCTTCAAGTTTTCGCCCGGATTGAGTCTGATGGTTACAGGGTCGCTTCTTTCCCAATTGAGCGGATTGAAAAGGGCAAGATCTTTTCCAGCCGGGCTTAAGGCTTCAAATGCTCGGGTCTGAACTCTCTTGTTGATAGCCTGCACGGATTCCATGCGATCTTGAACACACCACGACTTCTGGCTGACAAAGACCATTCCCGCCGCCGACCCCCAAAGCGAATTGCGGTCCATATTCAGAAGCATTTGGATCCATGCGTCGTAAAGCTCTTTGGCGGGATAACGAAGGTTTGACTGAAGGCTTGCGATGGTTGCCAGCGATTCTGCGGCTTGCAGGCTATGCTCATTCCTGCGATACCAGGTCTTGACGTTGGGATTTTCGATCCAGAAAGAATCAAAAGTGTAGCCTGTGCCGCCAAGCATGGTCGGGATTTGTATCTTTCCGGATTGAATCCCGGGCAAGAGAGCATCCAGATATTCTCCCGCCGTGGCAATGCGAAGCTTCGTTTGGGGATTGACTTGTCTCCACTGCTCGAGAAATCGTTTGGGGTATTCTTTGCAGAGGGGCGCGAGACTGTAATCACCACTGCCTCCAAGCACCAGAATAGGAGCGCCTGCGGGCGTCGTTTTCGTTTTTCCTTTCAGTTCTTGTTCAAGCTTCCGAAGCTGGTCGTCGGTCAAAGGGACCTTCGTGCGAAATACGGGACTAAAGTCGCTATAGTTGCCGGGGCACAGCGCAAGGATGCGTGAACCATCTGGCGATTCCGCCCAGTGAATGGTACTGCCGGTCTTATTCATCCGGTCATAAACCATGGCCTGGAGGCCCAATCCTGAGCAGAGCTGGCCCATCTGGTCGTGAAGACCGCATATGTCGATGGTCCATGCGAAGCGCGGACTGAATCCCATCATTTCTTCCTGCCAGCGCAACCCTTCCACACCTTCTTTGATCAGCGCCTCACCCCCGGAAAGATTGATGGTCATTTCGAGGAAGGTGGCATTGACCAGCTCTACCCGCCCTTCCTTGCACCTTTCCTTAAGCTCCGGAATGCGCTGCGGCTGGAAATTCATGATGGCAATCATGTTGTTGCATTCCGAGAGAACGAATTTGTAGGTGGGATCGTCGCGCACGCGGTCGAGATGATCCAGGTAGCTGTTGCAGCAATACACGCGTTCTTCAGAAAAAGTGTCCAGCCAGCCGCAACTCGCCGGATGGAAATTGGGCACGAGAAAAGCCTCGGCAGGCGCCTCCACGGCTTCCTGCTGCCTCCCTTTGCAGGAAGCCAGCGTCAGTCCCCCCATGGCGCCACCGGCGACGCTTGCCAAGAACTTGCGACGGCTGATTGCTCTCTTCGACGTTTTCCGCATAATCAAGTGCTCCTTAGAAGACTTCGAACCGTCCCACAGACGAATGGATAGTCGATCGCCGACGTGGGACGCCCGTCATGAGAGGTGAGAGGAATTCACAATGTCCTCGAGACCGTACTCTTTAATTTTTCGGTACACCGTGGTTTTGCCGATGCCCAGCAGCCTGGCGGCCCGAAGGCGATCCCCTGCCGTCATCTCAAGAGCCTGCCGGATAGCGTCCCGCTCAAGTTCTCGCAAAGTGGAAATCCGGCGATCTCCGCTCCCCGCCTGCATTGCGTAAAGGAGGTTGGAAGGCAAATCGCTCATCTGAATTTCAGGGCTGGATCCCAGCGCCAAGGCGCGTTGGATGCAATTCTCAAGTTCCCGCACATTGCCGGGCCAGTCGTAGCTCATCAGGCGGCTCATGGCTTCGTAGGAGATATCTTTGGCGCCGCCGCTGGTCCCACTGTAGCGGTCAATGAAGTGATGTACGAGGGCCGGAATGTCGGTCTTCCGGTCCCGCAGAGGCGGCAGTTTAACGGAGACCACATTGAGCCGGAAGAACAAGTCCTTGCGGAAAGTCCCCCGGGTGATGGCTCCTTCCAGGTGCTGGTTGGTTCCAGCGATAATGCGGGCTTCAAGAGGCATGCGCCGATTGCTGCCCACCGGCCGGACTTCACGCTCCTGAATGGCTCGCAATAGTTTCGATTGGAGTTCCACGGGAAGCTCCGCGATTTCGTCCAGAAAAACTGTTCCCTTGCCTCCGGCGACCAAAAGGCCGGACCGGTCACGATTCGCGCCCGTGAAGGCTCCTCGAACGTGCCCAAACAGCTCACTTTCAATCAGTGTAGCGGACAAGGCTCCGCAATCAACGGGAACAAAAGGAAGGTCACGCCACGGCCCGTAGGAATGAATGGCGCGCGCAACCAGTTCTTTCCCCGTGCCGCTTTCCCCCAGGACCAGCACGGGATGGCGCTTGGCCGCCACTTTCAATATCATCTCGTAAACTTTCTGCATCTTCGCCGACGAGCCAATGAGAGTTCCCAGTCCCCGGTGCGTTTCAAGCTGTTCGCGGAGCAACCGATTCTCAGTGGACATTTGCTTCTTTTGGATGACCCGGCCGAGCAATCGTTGAAGGTCGTCTGCTTCGAAGGGTCGAATGATGCACTCACAGGCGCCTCCTTTCACAACTTGCTGAGCCAGCTCAGCTTCTGTGGAATTCGCCATAACGATCACGTCGGTTTCCGGCGAATTTTCCCGCGCCGACTTGAGCAGGTCAAGCATGCCAAGGCCGGGCATCCGCGCATCCGCGAGAACCACGTCGACCCGCCCGGCATCGAGAATGTCGAAAGCGCGAAGGGCAGACTCGGCGAGTGAGACAGCAAGGCCAAGGCGTTTTGCGACTTCAAAACACAAATCGCGGCGGGGCTTCTCCTGGGTTGCGATCAGGATATGAAGATCCATGCTTTGTGCACCTTACCAGGTGCTCATCCAGCAATTTTAAAAGCGTGCCCAGTATAAGAACGAGACTTCCATAAAGTCAAAACAAATCCCAAAATGGAACTTTCGCCTTGAGACCCCTTCCGAGTAGCGAATGGGGCGGCATACGCAATCGGGGTCTGAACAAGCGTGGCTCAAACTCATCGTTGTTGTCTTCGCTTGCCAGGGGGGGACACAAGCACTTGCGTCGGGTTGATTTTCAACCAGCGGTCGAAGATATGTAATATATTCATAGAAGGGGTTGATCGTGTCTAGCGGAGCAAAAATCCTGGTGGTCGATGACGAACTTAGCGCACGGCAGGGGTTGGCCGAATTGTTGGCAGCGTGGGGTTACGAAACGGAAGTAGCCGCCGACGGCCAGCAAGCCTTGGAGAAAATTCTGGCTTTCAACCCCGCCATCGTGATCTCGGATTTGCGGATGCCGCAAGTCGACGGCATGAGTCTCCTCAGACAAATTCAGGATACACGGCCTGAGATAACGTTCATCATGCTTACCGGACAAGGAACGATCGAAGAGGCCGTCGAAGCCACAAAGCTGGGCGCGTTCAACTTTCTTGAGAAGCCGATCAATCCAAAACGCCTGCAGGTTGAACTCCGCAATTGTTTGGAACTCCATGAAAACGAACTGCAGCTTGAAATCGCTCACCGGCGGTTGCGTGAGGCGGGTCTCCTGGGAAGCCTGGTTGGCCGGTCGAAAAGGATGCGGGAGGTAATGTCAACGATCTCCGCTGTGGCGCCCTCCCGCGCCAGCATATTGATCACCGGCGAAAGCGGAACCGGCAAAGAACTCGCCGCCCGAACCATTCATGAACTCAGCCCTCGCAAAGGAAGGCCTTTCGTGGCCGTCAACTGCGCCGCCATTCCCGAAACCCTGATGGAGAGCGAAATTTTTGGGCATGAGAAAGGAGCGTTCACCGGAGCGGTCGAAAGGCGCATGGGCTGCTTTGAACTGGCGGACGGCGGCACCCTGCTGTTGGACGAAATCGGTGAGATGCCGGCCCAGACCCAAGCGAAACTCCTGCGCGTGCTGGAGGATTCCAAACTCCGTCGCTTGGGGAGCAAGAGCGAGACTTCGGTGGATGTTCGCGTGCTTGCGGCCACCAATAAGATTCCCGAAGAAGCCGTCAGCAAAGGCCAGCTTCGAAGCGACCTGTATTTTCGCCTGAACGTCGTTCAAATTGCTATGCCTCCCTTGCGGGAGCATCTGGACGACCTGGAGTCTTTGACGCAAGCCCTCATCGAAGAACTGAATCGCAAGCATCAGTGTAAAATAAAAGCTATTGACGATAGTTTGATGGATGCCTTTCGGCACTATTCATGGCCGGGCAACGTCCGCGAACTCCGCAACACGCTCGAGCGCATGATGGTCTTGAACACAGGAGAAGTGTTGCGAGCCGAAAACCTTCCCGCTGATTTCGGTCGCGCCGCCTCGACGGGTATGGGTGACGACCTTCATCTTCGCCCTGGAATGACGGTGGGAGAAGCTGAACGGCGGTTGATCTTTGAAACTCTGGCCTTTACCGGAAACAATAAGACGCGCGCGGCGGAGATGTTGGGGATCAGCCTGAAAACCCTCCACAACAAGCTGAAAGAATATGAGGCTAAGCCTCAAAGCTAAGCTGACGGCACTGACAGGACTGATCGTGCTCCTGGTGGTGCTCGCCATATCCGCTCTTTATCTCACCAGCCTGACTCGAGATGCGCTTGTCGATGTGCAGCGTCGCGGGCAATATGTCGCCGACGAGGTTTATCACCAGGCGCAAACCGTTCTGGCGCAGAGTCACCTTCCGCCCGGTGTCAAGCCGTCTGATTCCGAGGCTGTCTCGGAGTTTATTCAACAGCGCCTCGCCCAGGACCCCGGCCTTACTTCCACGATCGAATCTGCGGTGGGCTATTCAGCAACCACGTATTACGTGGTCATAACGGACACCAAGGGAATCGTTCTTGTCCACAATGATCCGGCAGAAATTGGGACCGCATTTACTCCCGGCACGCCTTTCAGCCAACTCCTGCAATCCAGCGCGTGGCAGCAACTCCAGGTTATCTATGGTCCACCAAGAGTCTATGAGATCAGGCTGCCGATCGAAGTGGGCGACAAACCCTTCGGCGAAGTCCACGTGGGCGTTTCAACGCTGTTCGTGGCTAACCAGTTGACACCGGAGTTGCGCAAAGCTTTCCTGCTGGCCCTCCTGGCCATTGTGCTGGGCACAGGGTTCGCCAGCCTGCTCTCTTTTCGCCTGCTCCGCCCGCTTAAGACAATCTCCGATAGCGTTGAACAAATGGCCCGAGGTGACTACACCGAGCCATTGAGAATCAAACGCAAGGATGAGTGGGGCATCCTATCTTCCAAACTGAACCTGTTGGGTGAGCAAATGAGAGGCGAGAAGGCAGCCTTTCTCATGCTCAAGGAAAATCTTGACCAACTGTTCGCCAACCTCGCCGACGGTCTTTTGCTTTTTGACCGCCAGGATCGATTGGTTTTGGCTACTCCGGCCGTAACACGCTTTCTGGGTGCGGCGCCCGAATCACTGCTGCATTGTTCTGCGGCGGAGGTCTTTGGGGGCGACCGTCCTTTTGACCGGGCTCTCCGTGAGGCATTCCGGGCGCGGAAACCCGTCATCTGGGAATCTCCTGATGCGGACAGTTCGGGGGATGGCCCCCGAGTAGCTGCCAGTGTCCAGTTTGCAGAAGCGCGAGGTGAACCCGTCGGCGCCTTAGTGACTATTCGCGATGCTGGTACCCGCGCGCAACTCGAAGACCAGATCGATATAGCGTCGAAACTGGCGGCCCTTGGCCGCATAACCTCCGGCATTGCGCATGAGGTTAAGAACCCCTTAAACGCAATGGTTCTGCAACTCGAACTCCTGCGGACCAAACTCGCCGACGAGGGCGCTACCGTTAAGCCGCATCTCGACATTCTCTCCTCGGAGATTCTGCGTCTTGACCGGGTTGTCAAGACGTTCCTCGATTTTACGCGCCCGGTGGAGTTACACCGCAGCGAAACGGACCTTGCCCAGCTTGTGCGGGAAGTTTTCACTCTGGCGGAGCCTCAGGCGCGCCAAAATAACATCCGGTTAATGATGGAGGACGACTCCATACCGAATTTGCGCGTGGATCGCGATCTGATGAAGCAGGCTCTTCTCAACCTTGTGCTGAATGGTTGTCAAGCTATGCCTTCTGGTGGCGAACTAAGAGTCAAATCTCGGAATTTGCCGCAGCGCATCGAGTTGCAGATTGCTGACCAGGGGGTTGGAATTCCTCCGGAACTACGGCCTAAGATATTCTCGCTTTACTTCAGCACAAAACCCGGAGGCTCAGGCGTGGGTCTGGCCATGGCTTACCGGATCATACAACTCCATAACGGTTCGATTGACTTTTCAAGCGAACTAAACCATGGAACTACGTTCCGCGTTTCCTTGCCTGTATAAACCGGAATTAACACAGAAATGCTACACCACCTCGCCGAATCCCCATGGCGCTCGCTTGGCGCTATCTAAAAAGAACTATCGGGAGTAAGATGTGATTAAAAAGACTTGGGGCTAGAGGAAAGGGGGATTTTTTCGTTGCTGGGAACCGTACAGAGAACGACAGTCGGTGCGTATCAGACCCGAATTCAAGAGGAGGAGCTATGGCCATCAAAACGCTTAAGAAGTTTTTCACCGGGCCCGCTCCGCGCATACCGCGTAACGAGGCAATGAAGGTTTTCAAACGTGACCATTTTCAATGCCAGTATTGCGGTTTGGATGGCTTGTACCAGTTCACCAACTGGATGATCCTCACGATCGATCATGTTCATCCACACGCCCGAGGCGGCGCACGGAGGATGGACAATCTTGTAACCTGCTGCCAGCCTTGCAACGTGATTAAGGGAAAGCGGCTGTTCAAATCTTTCGAAGATGCCAAACAGTTCGTGCTGAAGAACCGGCAGGAATGGTACCACCTGTACGAACAGCAAGTCAAAGCGCACCAGCACAGCGGCACCGTATCGCATTAGGACCGATACGGGCACTTCAGCTTGCTAGCCTGCACTGCGGCAGGCTGGTGGCTCGTGTCGTCACGGAAGGCGCGGGGATCACCTGTATCCGTGCGACCGGAGTGAATGGTACAATTAAAACGGTTTGACAGTAAAAGCTATAGTCTGCACTGTTGCTTTGTTATTCGGTGGCTGTCCCAAAAGGAATACAGGGCCACGGATTGTGTATATCCCTACTCCGCCACCGGCTGCCAGTTCCATGGAGACAGCCTCGGCGGAATCGGCACGAGCAATTGTCATTCAGGCTCCGGCTCTTCCAGAAGCGGAGCGAACTGCTCCGGCCCCGGCGCGTGCAACCGCCCCCGTGTCGCAGCAACACCGGCGCCTTCAGCGTGCCGAACCTCGAGCCAGTGATGCCACGTCGCAGCCACAACTCGCCAATGTCCCGGCATTGGGACCCGGTGAGAGCACAGCCCGGGAATCGCAACTGCATGACCAGGTTGTCCAAATGCAGCAGCAGATTGAACAGCGGATTTCACGTCTCAACCGGGAACAGCTCTCGCCAACCGAGCGCGAAACGCTTGAGGGGGCGCGCGGATTCCTGCAGCAGTCCTTGCGAGCCCTTAAAGAGTCAGATCTGCAGAGAGCCTCAAACCTTGCACATAAGGCCGGCCTGCTGGTGGAAGCTGTGGAACAGTCACAATAAGACTTACTCAGCATCTACTACCATCCCCTCGCTTGGGCAATCATCCAGAAGCTAAACACGCCTTGCATGTTTCACCGATCAAGTGAATGGCCGGTTAAGATGCGGTTGGGGTCGCGCAGAGGAGATCGGGAGTGCTGCGATCTACAAAGGATGAGGCCCAAGCTGATTTTAAGCAAGTCGTGGCTCTTCACGA
>JAMCXS010000029.1:0-38352 GCA_023474345.1 Acidobacteriota bacterium
GGCGCACCTCACACTCCGGATTCTGCGCGCCTGCTGATGGATGAAGCGCAGCTTTTCATCGAGGCTTCGCACAGTTGCTCCAACCGAATTGAAATTCCGGTGGGCATTTAATGACAGGGGAAAGCATCCAATGGAACTTCAGCATATCAATGTAAAACTGCTGCTCGGGAAACCTGAACAAGTAGACCTTGAGCCGCTCGTCCCGATCTTTCATGAATGGATCCAGGATCAGGTCTGGGATGATCTCCTGCTCGATGTGGCGGATTACCGGCACGTTCACGCAGGCCCCGGAGTCATCCTGATCGGGCACGAAGGCAACTACAGCGTGGACAATTCGCACAACCGTCTGGGGGTTCGCTATAATCGCAAAGCCGCGCTCAATGGGAGCAATCACGACCGCATGAAACAAGCGGCGCAAGCGGCCCTCCGGGCTTGCGAGCGCCTGGAAGCGGACCCGCGCCTCGACGGAAAACTCCACTTTAACGGCCAGGAGATTGAAATTATCCTCAATGACCGCCTGCTGGCTCCCAACACCCCGGCCACCCGCGAAACAGTCACGGCTGAACTGGTTCCCTTCCTCCAACAACTGTTTGCGGGCAGCGCCTATTCCCTCACTTTCGACAGCGACCCTCGCAGCCTGTCTCGAGCGTGCGTGAAAGCCTCGCAGGCTTTTTCCGCCGCGGCGCTGTCCAAGAACCTGGCCTCTGCCTGAAGCACGTCGCACGGGCCAGTCCAAAGTTGCCACCCAGTGTTCTGTAAAGGTGAATGGCCGCGCCTGCCAGCGCAACGAACCGGAAACGCCCATCACCGAGGCCATCCAAGCCGCGCCGCGAGCCACCGCCAAGCTGGGAAAAATTCCCTGCCCTACTAAAGTCGACGCGCCGACAAAGTAATTTCTTTCGCAAAAAATGGCTCCGGTTCGTTTTCGGTTCGTTTTAGCTTCGTTTTTTGGCCGGTTGTTTGTTTTCAGCAAGTTGGCCAGGTTCGTTTTAGGTTCGTTTTGGGTTCTTCTTAGCTTCGTTTTTGACTCCGATCCTTTATTTTCAATAACTTCCTAGCTTCGTTTTTGAAAAAAAAGAATTCTTTTTTCTGTTTTTTCAGCCGATTCTAAATGTATCATCTATATTTTTCAGAACGTTATATTTGTTTGTTGAACTCTTTCTTTATATTCGCGTTACCTTGCTGCCTTTCCTCACCCGTCGCTTCGCATCCCTTCTCCCGCCGGGCGAAGGCTGGGGGCGAGGGGAAGCCAAGCAGCAAAAGCCCACGCTACCAGCCTGCAGGGATCGTATCCTCGCGGCCCCTGCAAGCCCAAAAGACTAGCACACTAGCGTAAGATTGTCAAGTGTCTTTTTCGGCGCCGTGTGGGTGAGCCGCAAAACGCGTCGTGGCGCTCGCGCCCCGGGTTGGCCGGCTGGCAAGCCGCACGCTTTAGGGTTCTCCTCTTCAGATCTTTGGGCCGCCGCACATTCGGATGCTTGCCGAGCTCTCCGGGCTGCGCCTAAGCATGTTGCGAGCCCTCGGACGTGGAATCCTATGGTGATCGCGGACGCCTTTTTGATCTCGCCAAGAAGTCCCTAGACAAGCCGGCAATCGGATCCATCTTTCACGTCGCGGGATGGAACTTGGGACATAGCCTCAATTGTGTTCTGACCAAGGTCGAGTGAACGCGGCAGCAGTCAGCTATTACAGTCAAATCGCAGTTTGATTTAACCGTGCGTCCTTCTTTCCCGGGTGCTAAGGACAACATCCTGCCGCAACCTCGCATCGGCACGAATCTAACCACAAAGCCGCGGATCTGAAGATCCCTGCGACCAGGCTCCATAATAACCGTCAATACCCTGTAGTTTTCAGGGTGTGAAGGTTCGTTGCTCCGCCGGCGATATGAGACCCAATACACAGAATTTGCAGTGTCTTCCCCAGCTTCTGATGGTTGTTCTTTTTCATCCATGAAGAAAGGTAGTTGACGCCCACGGCCGTGGCTCCCAGAACAGGAAATATGGAGGCATTCCGGGCAAAAGGCCGCACCAGAACGTTTGCCTCATAAGCTCTGCCGGAACGGACGGCACGATAAGTGGTTGCCGCGTCGAATTCGGCGGACAGGATCGTGAGAGTTGATAGCTTTGCGAAGGGTTTAACGATTTTTTTCAGGCTTGCCGCCTGAGCCGTTGAAGCCATCAGCAGGACGAGCAGCACGCATTTCATGGCGTCCTCCTACGCGGGAATGGGGAAGCTTTGCCTTGATGAGGCAGATAGCCTACAATCTGGCGATCGCCTCGTCCCGCGAGGGATAACGCAATTCCGGGACCAGCCTCGTTGCGCGTCCGGGTTGGGAACTCAACTCTAAGAAGTTCAGATTGAAGCAGATGGCAAGCAAACCGGCAGCCGGGTGCGCTGCAGATTCAGAGGAGCCTGCGACAAGATGCACCGCCCTGCGCGAGAAAGCGCAAATTTTTGCCGATTCTTGCTGGGCTTGGCGACAGGCGACGCGCCCGGCGGAAGACTTTTCGGGCGCAATCTCAGAAATGAGGGTGGCAAGGCCGGAAACATCTCAGAAGCTTCATCAAGAACGTGCCTTGTGGCCGCGAAGCCGCGACCGCGCTGGGCATCTCCCGGCGCAACCTTCCCTGCATGATTGACGCCGGAGCGCCGTTCTCGGAAATGTACCGATTGGGTGCTGCAAGCAGGAAATGGAGGCGCGGAGTGGAATTAAACCACTGTTAGAGGCTTTGCAGGCCCCTCCCTTATCACTCGGGTACCGCGCCTCACAACCCTTCAAGCATCTGAGTCTTTCGAATTATCCGGGCTCAACCCTTTTCAGCCAGCACTCGCGCCAGAACAAGGGACATGCACGGTCGCAGCCTATGCCACCGCCCTGACAAACACTCCCTTCGAGAAGGACGGTGTTCTTGAGCTTCCGGAGGATTCCGGGCTTGCTCTCAAGACAAATTTTCTGCACCCGCCGCATCACCCGCATCTGGCGGCCGCAATATTCTCTCATCTCCGGCGGGAATCCCAGACCTCGGTTTCTTCCGGAGCTGTCAAGCGTGGCGAGAATCTCGTCGACGGTTTTAACCTCGACAAGCTCGCCCGGCACGAGGTTCAGAACTTCATCGACGATCTCGGGAGTCTTACCCGGCGCACGCTTTGCGACGCCAACTAATACGAGCGTCCACCAGTACAGCCTTGACACGGCCCATCCTATCGATTGGAAAAATCCATGTTGAGCGAAATGGTCACGGGCTCGAGCCGCCCAGACGAGGACCGTCGGATAATTCTTGTACCGCCCCGCCAAGTCATCGTTTTGGCAGATGTATTCTTCGTCGAACTTCTTCACTTGCACTGTGTTGTCTCCCTCCAGTCTCGGATTTCCGGTTTCGCAAGCTCCCTTCGACCCTGAAACATTCCGGGCTCCGCCCATGCAACGACCGCGCTTCTATTGCCCCCGCAAGGCTTGCCAAAATTCGAGGCCAGCGTTAAGAGCCTTCATCCTGCGGCTCATTTTCCAAACACGAAAATATGGCACCTGCCGAGCGCCATAATTACGGAAGTGACGCTCCACAGGCTCGATCATTGAACCTTCAAAGTCAAACGCCTTGCCCTGCTTAGCGGCAAACTGGATCGCCCGCCAAAATAACAGGCTGCCGGCGCCACTATTCCTCAGAGTAGGATCGCTTCCGCCCATAATGGTAAAGAGGAAGCGCTTGTCCCACACAACGTAAAGCGCGGCATGGGTGTTGCCTCGAGCATCTTCCGCAAAGAATATTCGCCGGCAGTTATTCCGCTCGCACGCAGCGTCAATTCGATGGACAAGATCGGGGGTATAGGGTAGCTGGCACCCCTGTCGCGCAAAAGTCTTAACATTCATTTCAAGAAAGCGGTCAACGCCGAGGTCGGTTCTCACCTTCACCTCGTTTTCGGCTTTCCGTATCTCAGACCTGGCACTGTGGCGGAAGCCCTCCCAAACCGCGTCAAGGTCAGTCAAGTCTTCCAGCCGGTATGTGTAATTCGTCGTCTGTTCGAATCCGGCCCAGTAGAAGGGGAGCCAATTGGTAATCTCCGGCGTGAAGTTCTGGCGAAACAGATCAAACCGCGGTAGCTGCCCGATCAGCTTCGTCATCAGCTCTTTCTCGTCGGCAAGCCGCTGGGAGTATTTCATTTCATGAAGGCACAACCACGGCCCCAGCCGACAGGTGAGCGGTGGCACCGAAAGCACCGTCAAGCCAAATTTCTTCTTGAGCACGAAGGGCAGCCTTGCCACGGTTACCCCGCTTTTGTTGATCGTTACCTCGCCCCATGCACCGGGCGCCACAGCCTCCAGCCACCACGGCTGTTGAAAAATGCAGCATGTCTCCTTGTCCTGGCTGGCGACCGTGTCGTGCTCTATAGCTTTGACGGTTCCCATCGCGTCCCCTGCAAATACGGAGCGATAGCTCCTTCTCGTACTTTGATGGAAGTCAGCAATTCCTGTGCCATAGGACAACACGCCCTTGCGTAAGGAACTTAACTGTAAGTAATTCAAGGTGGAACGGATCGAAAGCAAGCGCGCCGCCGGGTGTGGTAGGCGCCAATCCAGAACGGGCCTTGCTGCATTGCCTTTCGCGGACGGGCGCAAATTTTTTCCGATTCTCTTCGTTGGCCAGGCTCGGCGACGCGTCCGCCCTTCGGCGCACAGGGTTCGGCGTTCGGGGCCTGCTCACGAATAAAGTCCTTCCATCTTTCTTCACGCTGTCATAAGTTTGGTAAGTTCGATTCACGAGGCTGCGCAGCGGGATCGCTTCCGGGCGCGGCAGCCGATGGGGCGGAAGACTCTTCAAGCTTTACATTAATGTTTGAGCGAGCGCCGCGCCCTTGGGAAATCCCGAATAGCAGGGGGGTGAAATGGACCGGAGAAGCTTCATGAAGAACATGAGTTACGGCCTGGGATCTGCCAGTGTGCTGGGCCGTTCCCGGCAGAGTTCTTCCCTGCCCGCGGTTACCGATCCCCCAAAAGGATCTCTTCCCAACTTTGTGTTCTTGATTTCCGATGACCAAAGTTATCCGGATGCCGGCTGCTACGGAAACAAATCTCTCCACACTCCGAACATCGACCGTCTGGCGCGCGAGGGCATGCGTTTTGACCGCGTCTTTGCACCCGCGCCTTCCTGCAGCCCCAGCCGCTCTGCCATTTTGACCGGAGAGTCCCCGCACGAAACCGGAACCTCCCGGTTTCATTCCCCCATGCCGGCCGACCAAAAGACAATCCTGGAATATCTGAAAAGTCGCGGCTATTACACGGGAGCGTTCAAGAAAGTCCACCAAGGACTCGAGTTCTGGAACCGCTGGGACTTTCAAGGGCACCGGCAACCCATCCACACATTCTTTGATGCGCGGCCCAAAAATCGCCCCTTTTATCTGCACATCGGATATCACGACCCTCATCGGCCCTACCTGCCGGGCGAGCGCTTTCCAATCCACAATACGCGCTCGGAGGTGGCGGTTCCTGGTTTTCTGCCGGATACGCCGGGCGTCCGGAAAGACTTGGCGCACTATTGTGACGCCATCGAGCGGCTGGACATGCGTATCGGAATATGCCTGGAGCTGCTCGATCGGCATGGCCTCGCTGAAAACACCCTGCTGATCTTTACGAGTGACCAAGGTATGTCCTTCCCGGGCGCCAAAGGAACGCTTTACGATCCCGGACTTCACGTTCCTTTCGTTGCCCGCTGGCCGGGAAAAATCAAACCCGGCCGAATTTCTTCCGAACTGATTTCTCTTGTCGATCTGGCGCCGACGTGGCTTGAAGCGGCGGGAATTCGCCCGCCCAAAGCCATGGATGGCAGCAGCTTTCTGGGCCTTCTGACGGGCGGCAAATACCACCCGCGCGAAGAAATTTTCGCCGAGCGGAATTACCACACCCATTTGGATCTGATCCGCTGCGTGCGGACCGCGCGTTACAAGCTGATCCATAACTTCCTGCCCCAAGAGCCCTACCGGCCCTTGAGCGACATTGCCCGGTCTCCAAGCTGGCGCTCCATCGAACACCTCCACAATGAAGGAAAGCTCAGCCCCGCATTGACCCGGAAATTTTTTGCCAAGCCGCGTGCCGTAGTGGAATTCTATGACCTGGAAAAAGACCCGTGGGAGATGGAAAACCACGCCCCTGATCCGACGTATGGTGACACGGTCCGAAAGCTGCAGGCAGAGCTCAGCCAATGGATGATCCGAACGCATGACTTTTTGCCGCCGCCCATTGAGCCGGTCTCGCTGGATCTTTTGACCGAGTAAAGCGGCCCTTAACGAGGTCCGCATGTTATGCGGAGATTGAGACGCCCCGGCAGGGTGTCTCTACAGGGCCTGCTGGAAATATGGTTTCTCGGCAAAAAATTTGAGCGCACGAAACCCAAGTGAAGATATGATGGAATTCCGTTCCGGCATGGTGGCTGACCGGACAACACCAAGCGGCAAAATATAATTGTGGGGAGTCTCGCATGGAACTTTATCCGAACGTCTACAGGATCGAATCCCTCTTCGGAGGCCGAAACCTTTTTCAATATCTTTTTGTCGGCGACAACATCGTTCTGGCGGATACCGGAATAGCGGAAACGCCTGAAAAAGTCATTTTCCCATTTTTCGACAAGCTGAAGATCAAGCCCCAGCAGTTGACCCTGGCCGTCACGACGCACTCGGACGTAGACCATCAAGGCGGAAACGACGCCATCAAAAAGGCTTCGCCCCAAACCATGCTGAGTTGCGGCGAGGCGGATCGCGAATTGGTAGAGGACCCGGGCACGCTTTATACGCAGCGCTATAACTTTCTCAAGGACGAACACGGAGTGGGATTCGAGGACGAACCATCGCCTGACGCGGGAAAGCATCGCCCAATGGACCTCTGCTTCACGGGCGGAGAACGGATTCATCTGCGCGACGGCTGGTGGCTTGAAGTTCTTCATGTGCCCGGGCACTCCCGAGGTCATCTGGCACTGTATGATCCCCAAAAGCGCGCCTTGTTCTCCGGCGACGCAGTGCACGGACGCGGATGTCCTAAGGCGACAGGCGAAATGGCCATTCCCGTGACGTATTACCACATTGATGCTTACCTCTCAACGATCCGCTACATCGAACACTTGCCGATCGACGTCCTCTACTCCGGCCACTGGCCGATCATGCGCGGCGAAGAAATTCGGGACTTCCTGGCGGAATCGCGCCGGACTGTCGAGATTGCCGATCGCGCCATCCTTCAAAGCCTGGCCCAAAATCCTTCCGGCCTCACGATGAAAGAATTGATTGACGCCGTAGGAAGCGCCGTCGGCGATTGGCCGAACGATACCTGGTTTTTCGCCATGTTCCCCATTAAGGGACATATGGACCGGCTGGAGCAGCACGGGAAAGTTAAACCGGTACGCGGGGCGCGGCCGGCAAAGTGGGCACTGGCCTGAAGAATTTCAGCACCGAGGTCGCGGAGAGGCTCCGTGCCCTCCGTGTTAAAGCTTCTAAGGTACGGAGTTCACAAAGGCTTGGCAGGAGCGGACAGCGTGCGGCCGCCGGCTTTTCGTGCACGAAGAATCGGCGATCACAGATCGCCGTTACAGTGAGTGCGTTAGTAAAGCGCCGGGGACGTTAACATCGCTCAGCGGGAATACTTTGGCGTGACGCCCCGCAGGCGTTTCCAGACTTCGTCGCAGCGCGCCAGAACATCAGCTTCGAGGCGCGGCCCTTCACAGGCTTTGAGATTTTCTTCAAGGTGTTCTAGGCGTGAAGCTCCCAGGATGATGGAATCCACCTGCGCCTGACTTAGCAGCCACTGCAAGGCCAGTTCAACCAGCGTCTTCCCTGCCTCGCGCGCGATCTCTTGCAGTTCCGCAACCGCCGCAAAATCGTCTTTGTGCCAGTAGCGGTCAAGGTACATCTGGTTTCCGTCAAAACGGCTTCCGGCCTCGGGCTGGTTGGCGGATCGATGCTTTCCGGTCAGCAATCCTCCGGCCAGCGGATTGTATGGGACAATCGCGACACCGAATTTCTTGCAGAAGGCCAGATACTCGTCCTCGATGGCGCGCGCCAGCAGGTTGTACATGGGCTGCGAGATGTGCGGCGCCTTGAACCCTTCCTTCCCGGAGATGCAGTGAATCTCCGAGACTTGCCAGGCGGCGTAGTTCGAAACCGCCAGATAGCGCACCTTCCCTGCCCCCACCAACTCATGCATCGCGGCGAGGGTTTCCTCGATCGGCACGTCATAGTCCGGCTGATGCAAATAGTAGATGTCAACGTAGTCGGTCCCCAGACGCTTCAGGCTGTGATCGATGGCCTTGTGAATGGCCACGCGCGAAAGACCGGAATCGTTCGGCCCATCCCCCATCTTCCCGCGCACTTTCGTCGCCAGAACGGCTTTGTCGCGCCGGCCGCGAAGCAATTTCCCAACGATCGTTTCCGCCGCACCCTTGTTGTAAACATTGGCGGTATCGAAAAAATTGACTCCGGCATCAAAACAGCGGTCAACGATGCGGCGCGCCGTCGCTTCATCGGTCTGTCCTCCAAAGGTCATGGTGCCAAAAGAAACTCGTGATACTTTTAGTTCGGTATTAGGCAGGGTCCTGAACTCCATTCAATCCTCCATTACTGTTGTCTGCAATTTCTAAAGGCTTACCTGAAGATCAATCATCCTGATCGCCTGGAACAGGCGCCGCAAGCTTGTTCTTCAAGTTTGCGGCTCTCATGCAAGTTCAAAAGCCGCAAGCTTACAGAAAAATTCTTCGCGATTTCGCTTACTCCTCACGCCCGCACTTGGGCAATCCTGCGAATCAAGTCGTCCTGCTCCGCAATGCTTTCGGCGCCGATCGTGAAAGCATCCAGGAGGCCCAGGGACAGGGCGTAAGAGAGAGCCTGGTCCTGGCGCTGGCGCATGTCCCCCTGCCCCAGAATTTTCATCCCCACGACGGCCTTCCCCGACGCCTTCATGCTATGGATCACTTCCACCACCGTGGAAGGATCGGCGTCCATGTGCGAACCGATGGGGTTGATGCGGACCAAGTCCACTTCCACCCAGGGCGAGGCCGCAGCAGCACGCAGGGCGCCAATCGAATGGCAGGAGCACCCGTGGGTGCGGATCAGTTTCTTCTCCTTCGCTTCCGAGAGAACGTCCATCACCCCGCGATAGCGCTCGGTCCAATTCGCGTCGGTAAGACAATGCATCAGCAGGATGTCGATGTAATCAACGTTGAGCTCGCGGCGAAAACGATCGATATCAGAGCGCATGCCTTTGGGATCCCGAGACCAGGATTTGGTCAGGATGGTCACCTTCTCGCGGGGTATCCGCTTGAGCGCCGCGGCAACGTCAGGATGGCTTCCGTAAGAATCCGCGCAGTCGAAGAAGCGCAGGCCATGCTCGTACCCGTGAACCAGCAAGTCGCTCAGCCCCTGGATGCCCAGCGCCGTCTGTTGAGAGTGATGGTTAAAACCCATCGTACCCGTTCCGCACGCCAGCCGACTGGTGCGGATTCCGGTTTGGCCCAGCACCACCGTATCCGAAGCGCTGAAATGCTCCGCCGCACCGCCTGGAACTACCGCCTCCGGCAAAGCTTTCGCGCCCAGCCACAATGCTCCGGCCCCGCCCGCAACCCGGGTCATAAACTCGCGTCGTTTCATGACATCACCTCACGAGGCAAAGATGGATGCAGCTTCCCCTGGAAGATCAGCATTTGCCCCTTTCCAGCGAATCTAGCAGGCACAAAGCCTTTTTGCAAGAGCACGCTTGCTGCGCAAATCGATGCCAAGCAGACGCGCCATTGGAGGACTCAAGAACGAGGAGCGCGCTCATCCAGGCGCTTCTTGATGTGACTGATGATCAGTTTCCCGTGGAAGCGGCCATTCTCAATAAAGATCTCATTCGTGTGTCTTCCGGAAATCAACACTCCGGCTAGATAAAGCCCGGGAACGTTACTTTCAAGCGTTTTGGGATTGCACTGGGGCCTTGAAGTTTTCGGATCGACGGCCACGCCCGCGCTCTCAAGAAGACCGTAATCCGGGTGATACCCCGTCAGAGCATAAACGAAATCATTTTCCAAACGAACCAGCTCATGCTGAGCTGTCTCAATCAAAATCGAATCCTCGGCCACTTCCTTCAGCGTGGCTCCCAGGAAAGCCCGAATCGAACCTTCCTTGATGCGATTTTCAATATCGGGACGAATCCAGTACTTGATGTGCCGGCTTAACTCAGGTTCCCAGTGGACCAAAGTCACTTCGGCCCCATGTCGAAAAAGGTCGAGAGCCGCAATGGCCGCGGAATTGGCTCCTCCAATCACGGCGACTTTTCTTTGGAAGAACGCGTGCGCCTCGCCATAATAATGGGAAACTTTAGGCAAATTCTCTCCGGGAATGCCCAGCAGATTGGGAATGTCATAGTAACCCGTAGCAAAGATCACTTTGCGACTGCGGTGGATGTTTGGTTTTCCGTCACTCGTCGAGGTTTGCACTTCAAATTGATCGTTCGACCCGGTCACAGCCAGGACTCGTTCCTGGTAGCGGAGCGGAAGGTGAAACAGGTCCGCCACGCGCCGGTAATATTCGAGCGCCTCCGCCCGCGTGGGCTTCACATTGACGCTCGGAAATGGAACATCGCCAATCTCCAGCCGCTCGCGCGTTGTAAAGAAAGTCATGCCCGGGGGATAATTGAACAACGAATTAACAAGACATCCTTTTTCCACCACCAGAGCGTTCAGATTTTCCCGCACGGCTTCTATCGCGCAGGCTAAGCCCGTAGGACCTGCGCCCACTACCAGCACGTCCAGAACATTTCCCATCCGACTACCTATCCTTTCTTCGAAACGTTGTCTTTTGCCTACCCATACCTCAAGTAGTACTTGAGGTATTAACTTTCACCCTGCTCGTACTCCCCGGACGGAAGCCAACGCTTCTTACCGCGTGCCTCACGGAGCCGGTAAATCCAGGCCGGCATCCGCCGGCCGCTGGCCAGGGTTACGGTAGTTCTCTCGCGCAAAAACAAACCGGATTCCGGCCGGTCAGGGTCAAAACCTTCAAACTTGTCGAGCAGATTGAGAGCGCGTTCAGAGTCGGGAAGGAGATAAACCTCGCCGTGGACGCGGTCCGCGTCGCTCGCGCCCTCCGTCGCTCCAGGATATTCGCCAAGGTCGTAGAGCCGCCCTCTCACCTGCCCTCTTGCCAGGAACTGCGCGTGCAGCCTTCGTAACAGTTCATGAGCGCGAAATCCCTTTCGCAGCGTACCATAAACAAACAGTGGAAGGTTTACGAAACTCTCCGGCCGATTTTCGTCTTCCATTTTAAGGGGTCTCCGCGCTCGTTTGAGCACAAGCCTTTGACCCGTCCGTCTTTCGCGAAGGGGTAGATACTGGGCGATAAACGCACTGGCCGGCACTCGCTGTTAAAATCCGGATCGTGAAGCCGAAAATACCGGCGGGCGACTTCGGCGCTTGTCAGCGGCTCTGTACTTTCTTCTCGCGGGTTGAAAACGATAAGCTTGCTGCCGTAGGTGTAATGGTCCACATGACCATACGTTATCGAAGTCAGGCCGTCTTCGCCAAGCCTCAAGACAGGGCTCACAACGTCTGCACGCAAATCTGGATTGCCATAAGCGATCCTGAGAGCCCCCTGCAGGTCGTAATCGGATTCGAAAACCGGCGCCGGGCGAACCTTTAATACTTCCCCGCCCTTCAATTGCGCAGGTTTCATTCCCCAAGTTCGTGACCAGTGCGACCGGTGACTTTCTTTCCTGACTATGCACGAGGCTATCCGCCACCTGCTTCAGATGGAAATGTCTGCCATGAATTCAGCTACCCAAAGACATTTGACGGCATGCCTGCCATCCGCCATCCAGGCGATCGGTTACAAGATAAAGCAGCAAAGAAATTGGAGTGAAACCCTCTCGCAAGAGCCCGTGCCGTTTTCGCACACGGCCGAGCCGCCACAGCGTATTCAATGCATTCCCAATGGGTCAGGCTTCGTTTTCGAGCTCTTCCAGCACGCGGCGCAGCGCTGCAATAACCTGATCGCGCTCCACACTCCCCTTGCGGAATTGCAGGGTTAGCCGGAAGTCTTTGGTAGGAGGGACAAACCGAAAGGCCGCATTGCGAGGTTTTTTTTCAGGGTTTCGCTCCTGCCGAGCCTGGTCGCGATTGAGCGTTCCCTGCGCGAAGCGGCGAATGACCTCGCGCATCTTGGCCTCGCTGGGCTGGCGGGCCACCTGGAGCAGTTGGGATTTGGAAATTACGCCGTTCTCAATGCAGATGGCCTTAACCTCGTCAGGAATCATCCGCAGGCTCAGTAATTCGGTGACCGAGGAGCGCGACTTACCGATCTTCTTGGCGATTTCCTCGTGCGTCAAACCGAAGCGGTCGCCCAGGGCCTGGACGCCGTCCGCTTCTTCGAACGGGGTCAAGTCCTTGCGCTGCATGTTTTCAATGAGAGCCAGTTCCAGGGTTTCAGCGTCGTCGGCGTCCTTTTCAATGCAGGGTACTTCCGTAAGGCCTGCCGCGCACGCCGCGAAGTAGCGGCGCTCGCCGGAAATAATCAGATACTTGCCGGACTCCGGGTATCGTCGCACCAGGAGCGGCTCCAAGACACCCTTCTCGCGCACGGACTCCGTGAGGCCACGCAAGTCGCCTCGGTCTTTCCGCGGCTGATCGGCATAAGGCTGGATCTCCTCGATCGAGATCATCCGGCCGATCGCGGCCCCGCTCCGGGAAATGATTTCTTCGACATAGTGCGCGTTGTGGCGCATTTTGACTGCGATGGGTAACCCTGCGCGTCTAACCGACACGTTGCAGTACCTCCCGAGCCAGGCTGGCATACTCCTCCGCCCCTGAGGAGTCTGGGGCAAAGCTGAAGATGGTTTCCTTATAAGCCGGGCTTTCTTCGAGCCGGACGTTTTTGCCGATCACCGTGTTGAATACCTTGCTTCCAAAGACCTGCCGAACCTGCTTATGGATGTCCCGGGCCAGATTGGTGCGCTTATCGTAAAGCGTGATGAGAACTCCCAGCAACTGCAACTCCGGGTTCGGCCGCGCGCGAATGCGCTCCAGCGTTTCCAGCAGATCGTCCGTGCCCTCCAGGGCATAGTAGGAAGCCTGAATCGGCACAATCAAAAAGGACGCCGCAACGAAAGCGTTCACGGTGATAATGCCCAGGGCCGGAGGAGTGTCGATAACAACAAAGTCAAAATCCTCCCGGCAGGGTGTGATGGCATCCTTCAGGCGGAACGGCGCGTCAAACTGCCCGACCAGTTGGGCCTCGAGCTTGGCCAAGGCGATTCGGGAAGGCACCAGGGAAAGGTTCGCCCAGCGAGTGGGCTTGACCACCTCCGTAACCTTCATGTGGTGGTCGGTCAGAACGTCATAAATGGAACTTTGGATTTCGCCCCCTTCTAAAAAGCTCAGGGTACTGTTAGCCTGGGGGTCAAGATCAATCAGGAGGGTCCGCTTTTTCTTGAGGGCCAATGCGGCCGCCAGATTGATAGCTGTCGTAGTCTTGCCCACCCCACCCTTCTGGTTGGCGACCGCTATAACCTTTGCCACTCAATAGCTCCAGCTGAGACAGGTTAGATTAAACACCGCCCGTTCCCTGGCAGGGAACGGGTTTATCCGCCCTCGGGTGTTACATTTTATACCTTCCGATGTCCTCATCGTTAAGATTTTCGAGCCACTTGCGAAGCTCTTCGTTGTTGACTTTATCGGCTCCGGCACCCGATACCTTGGAGTTTTTGAGAACTTCATCCTCAACAAAAATGGGACAATCCACCCGCAGGGCAAGCGCCATCGCATCGCTTGGACGCGAATCGATGGAAAAGGTTTCCCCATCCTTTTCAAGCCAGATGAGGGCATAGAAAGTGTCGTCCTTGAGTTCATTTACCACAACCTTGCTCACCCGCGCCTCGAGACCGAGAAGAAGATTCTTCAGCAAGTCGTGAGTCATGGGACGCGGTGTGGTGACTTTTTCAATTTCAAGCGCGATGGCGTTGGCCTCGTAAATTCCTACCCAGATCGGAAGCACCGAAGCGCCGTTGACATCCTTCAAGATGACGATCGGCATGTTCGTGACAGGATCCATCATCAGACCTCGGATTTTGACCTCCACTTCCATCGTACCCTCCCCGCAGCCCCGCCCGTGGCGAGCTGCGTTGCAGAAAGTTTTCAACGCTTGACTTGACCGGCAGTTTGCTCTGTGGCCAACTCGCCAACCAAGCTGTTCGGTCCCGACGCTGTCACTCGCACGTTCATGTAGCGTCCCAACCACGAGGGCTCACCGGGGAAATTAACAATGCGGTTGCTCGTGGTTCTTCCCACCGCCTGTCCTAAACGAGGCTGGAAACCTTCAACTAACACTTCATATGTTTGCTCCACACACGTTTGATTCCGCTGGTTCTGAATCTCCCGCTGCTTCGCCTGCAGAACCGAAAGGCGCCGGCCCTTCTCTTCCTCGGGCACGGAATCTTCCAGATGGCCCGCAACCGTCTTGGGACGCGGAGAGTACTTGAAGGAAAAGACCTGGTCGTAGCCCACTTCGTCGAGGAGGCTGAGGGTCTCCTCAAAATCTTCGATCGTTTCGCCGCAGAAGCCCACGATCATATCCGTTGAAATGCTAATAGCACGCTTCGCGCTGCGGATGCAATGAATTTTTTCAAGATACTCCTCGCGCGTATAGGTCCGCCGCATGCGCTGCAAGACCGCGTTCGAGCCGGATTGCACCGGCAAATGAATCTGATCACACAGGGCCGGATGGCGGTCGATAGCCTCAACGATGTCCGCGCTGAAATCATGCGGGTGGGAGGTGGTGAACCGAACCCGGCGCACGCCAGGAACCTCTGCAACTCGAGCCAGCAATTCCGCAAAGCTCAAACGCGCCGGCGCAGGATCGCGATAAGAATTCACCGTTTGGCCAAGAAGCTGGATTTCCGTGAAGCCCTCCTCAGCCAACCGGCGGCACTCGGACAGGATCGTGTTGCTGGGCCGGCTGCGTTCGGGACCGCGGGTCATCGGAACCACGCAGTAAGTGCATGCCTTGTCACAACCCTCGATGATCGTGATATAGGCTCGAAACCGGTTGTCACGCCGCGTCATTTCGGTTTCAAAGCATTCGTCGGTATCCAAGGAAAGGCCAGTGATGCGGCGATGCCCGCTCTCAAGCTGATCGAGCAAATCCGGCAGCTTCGGGTAGCTTGCCGAACCGCAGACCAGGCTGACGTGAGGCGCACGCTCAAAAATGCGGTCGGCCTCCTGCTGCGCGACGCAGCCGAGCACTCCGATGATTTTTCGATCGCTATCCCGCCCTTTTCGGTAAGTCCCCAGCCGCGAGAAGACTTTTTGCGCAGCCTTCTCTCGAATGCTGCAGGTGTTGTAGAAAATGACCTCGGCCTCCTCAGGGCTCGAGACCGGGCGATAGCCACGCGCCATCAGGACGCCGGCGACTTTCTCCGAGTCATGAACATTCATCTGGCAGCCAAAGGTTTCGATGTAAAAGGGCTTCCCGGCGCTTTCGCAGACCCTCGCAAAATCGCCTTGCGCCTTCGCGCTCTCGAATAATTGAGGACTGCCCGGCAGAATTTGAAAAGGGCCGCTCGTCATCAGGTGAAACCCGCCTCGCTCGTTTCAGTATATCTTGAATGATCCGCTTTGGGTAGCGTGCGACTTTTCGGGCGGTACTTTAATCTCAGTTGTTTATGAATTTCCTGGCCGAAGGCAACGTCGGATTAAATATCCGGCAGTTCAACCACCTGATCCGCTTTGAGCAGCCGCCTGCCGAAGCATCGTGACCGCGTGCTTGAGAACCGCATCGGTCACCTGGCTGCCGGAAAGCATCCGCGCAAGCTCCGCGGCGCGTTCCTTCTCGTGGGGTAAGTAGTGCACGCCGGTAAGCGAACGTCCGTTGCGCTCGAATTTTTCCACATAGAAATGGTGATCAGCAAAACACGCGATTTGCGCCAGATGCGTTACACAGAGCACCTGGGATGCGCGTGCCAGCCGCTTCAGCCTTTGCCCCACACGTTCCGCTACACGGCCGCCGATGCCAGCGTCAACTTCGTCAAAAACAAAAGTGGGATCGTACGCGCGCTTCATCTTCGCCGGGGGAGCAAGGCGCTCTGTGCCGAGCACCGTTTTGAGAGCGAGCATAATCCGGGAGAGTTCGCCACCCGAGGCAATCTTTTCGAGCGGGCGCAGTTCTTCGCCAGGGTTCGGTGAAAGGCGCAGATCGATATCATCGAGCCCGTTCGGCCCTCCCTTCGTGGAATCCGCACCCGATGGAGCGGGGGATTCAAAGTGAACGACGAAACGCGTCTTTTCCATGCTCAGTTCCGCAAGTTCTTTCCGAACCGACTTCTCAAGCCGCTCGGCCGCCGCCCGCCGCTTCTCCGAAAGTTGCGTAGCCGCCCTTTGGTATTCGTTTGCCGCCTGCTGGAGCTGCCGTGCCAGTTCCCCCCGCCGCTCATCCGAATGCTCCAAAGCAGAAAGCCGCTGCCGAACTTGTTCTTGATAGGCCAGAACTTCTTCGAGCGTCTTGCCGTATTTCCTCTTCATGCGCCCGATCAAGGCAAGCCGGTCTTCCACTTCTTCCAGCCGGTGTGGTTTGGCCTCAAGGTTCTTCACGTAATCCCGGAGGGTTAGCGCCAGGTCTTCAAGCTGAGCTTTAGTTTCATAGAGAGGCGCAAAGTGAGCTTCCAGGGCGGGGTCGTAGATTCGCAGCTCTTCTAACGCGCGGATTGCGGTGGCCACCCTGTCGCAGGCGGAACGCTCTTCTTCGTAGAGCGCTCCATAGGCGGTTGAGGCTGCAGCCTGGATCTTCTCAAGATGGACCAGAACGCGTCTTTCCTCTTCGAGGCGCGTGTCCTCACCCGGTTCCAGGCTTGCCTGCTCAAGTTCGCGGAGTTGGAAGCCGAGCAAGTCGGCCGTCCTCAGACGATCTTGTTCATTTTGGCTGAGATTCTCAAGCTCCGTTTCGCTTTGCCGGCGGCGCGCGTAAAGCTCGGCTACCTGACTGCGGAGGTCCTCCACGCCGGCAAAGCGGTCAAGCAACTCGAGTTGCGCTTCGCGGGAAAACAAGGAAACCTGCTCATTCTGGCCATGAACCTCCACCAATTGACTGGCAAGCGCCCGGACTGCCGCGAGGGTTACAGGCTGATCGTTCACCAATAACCGACTCTTGCCGTTCGACTGGATGATGCGACGAAAAATGATCTCCGTTTCATCGGACATCGCCAAACCGTATTCTTCCAGCCAGTCTTTCCAGGCTTGTTTGTCCGGCACTCGAAAAACCGCCGTGACGATGGTCTTCTCACAACCGGTTCGAATCAAGTCGGTTGTAGCGCGTCCGCCGAGAGCCAAACCCAGGGCATCCACGACAATCGACTTGCCCGAACCTGTCTCGCCCGATAAGAGATTCAGGCCCGGGTGAAACTCCAGCGTGAGATCGTCGATTACCGCGTAATTCTGGATATGGATTTCCTGCAGCATAGAACCTCAGGAATCGAGTTTACCGCGAGTGCAGCCGCCGTGCGTACCTTTCCGAAGCGACTGGAAACGGATCATAACTCGAAAACAATGGTTAGGAAATCGCCAAAATTCCCCCCTTCCCAACGCGCGTTCGCTGAAAGGAAGAAGCATTAACCAGCCGTTTGCGCAGCAGGTTCGTTTCCCGGCTGGCAACTCCAGGCCACCTGCTGCGCTCGGCAGCTTCCCCGGACCAGACTTCTGTGGAACGTCGCGAGTTTCAGCCCTTAGGGCAATGCGTTCATCAAGGGTTAATCCATCGTCGGGACGCCCAATCATGTGGGCTCGGTCGACGGGAGAATCCAAGGCACTTTTGCGGCGAACTCAAGTTGAACAAGGGGCGGTCCGGCAAATGGCACGCGCACCAAACCCAGGCGTGAGCTGAATCCCAAGCTGAAATTCTCGTTTATTTTCTCAAGGTCGGGTTGCCAGATATTTTCTGCAACTTGTTTCATGGCGTCGGCGCCGGAGAGAATGGACCCGACGAAGTGAAACCAGCCACCATAGAGGTGCCTGCCCGGTGCGAGGCGAGCAAGGTGATAGACTTCGACCTCACCATTGGGGGAAATACCCAGCTTCTCAAATAGGACGAGTACCTCAGCCGGATAGAGTTGAGCTCTCGCAGCCGCAAAATTCTGACAAGCCTCACAGCCACACTTTTCAGGTCCGCCAAGAGGGACGGAAGCATAAGCCTTTCTAGTGGCCTCCGGATCATCGCTGATTTCCCATCGCCCAAACCGCACTGACTGCACGTTAGCGCCCCTCGCTCCCTGGTTTGGCATTGACAAACTATTATGCCTCAAGTCCTTTCGCGACCATCCGGAGCAATTTAGTTCGCAGCCAACTCCTGACAAGTCGGATCTCGACCATGCGGCTTACTACTCTCAGAGTCCACAAAAGGGCCTTCGAGGAAGGTTGGAGAAAATGTGGGGCTACCTTAGCACATGATGCCCAAACCGGAAACTGATCCACTACCAGCGCTTTCGCGTGATTGACGGAATTTGGCGCGCTGTGTTACGTTCGATTGGATGGTAGTATGACGGGATTTCCGCCTGCAAAGGAGGTCTTTTGGTTACTGCCCTAATCCTGGTTTTCCAGGGTGATGTCTGGCAATATGTGGAAAGCACGGGACTTGTAGCACGCATCGTTTTGCTGATCCTGCTTTTCTTCTCGATTTTCTCCTGGGCCATTATCTTTCAGAAGTACCGGACCTTTAAGCAAGCGCTGCTCGATTCCCATGAATTCCTGAAGATATTCCGTCAGAGCAAGAAGCTCTCTGACATTCGATCTTCTTGCTCGCTTCTCAAGGCCAGCCCTCTCCCCGATGTCTTTGAATCAGGATACCGGGAAATCGAGAACCAGGCTACCGTGAGCGAAAATCCCGGCAAAGTCGTCATTCGCAGTTTAGAGTCTGTCCGGCGTGCCCTCCAGATTGCTTCTACGGCGGAACTCTCCCGCCTGGAACGGAGGCTGCCTTGGCTGGCAACCACCGCCGCCGCAGCGCCTTTTATCGGCCTGTTTGGAACCGTCTGGGGGATTATGGACGCTTTCCATGGCCTAGGCATGTCAGGAGCGGCCAGCCTGCGAAGCGTGGCCCCCGGAATTTCTGAAGCCCTGATCACGACTGCAGCAGGCCTGTTTGCCGCTGTCCCGGCTTTGATTGCCTATAATCAGTTTCTGCAACGGATTAAGGAATTTGGCTCCATGCTGGACGATTTTGCTCTTGAATTCCTGAACCTGGCCGAGCGGTACTTTACATAGAGCGCTTGAGTTCCGCTGCCGAGCCTGCGGCACACGGCGGCTCGCATCATCAAATGTCAAGCGGGATGCCAGCCGAGCGGCAAGAAGAGGTTGAATATGGCTTTTACAAACCTCCAGGGAAAAACGCAGACGTCGATGTCTGACATCAACGTGACGCCCTTTGTGGACGTCATGCTGGTTCTGTTGGTGATCTTCATGCTCACTGCTCCGCTCTTAGAATCGGGAATCGAAGTTGATCTGCCCAAGACAAAAACCGTCAAAGTGATTTCCGAGGAGCGGGTGGTGGTCACCATTGACAAGCGGCAAACGATCTATGTGGGCAATGACCCGGTCAACATTCACAACCTGGGTCAAATCATTCTCAAACAGTTGAAGGGCTCGGGCGAATCGCCCGTCTATATTCGCTGTGACCAGGCCGTGCCGTTCGGGGCGTTTGCAGAGGTTATTGACGCCCTGAAACAGGCGAAGCTCACCAACGTCAATATTGTTACTGAACCTCTGCACACCAAGGGCAATACGTAACCGAGGCATCGGCCAGGTAGCCTTGCTGTCTAGTCATGGGCGCTGCAGCCTTCACATTTCCGGCCGATCATCGTGAGAGCCTTCGCGGCCCGCTTCTCGCCTCGATCGTTTTTCACGGGCTCTTACTGGTGATTGCGGTCGTCTACACTTTCTTGGGATCACGCATGGGCAAAGGTTGGGGACAATCCTTGAGTTCGGGGAGCGCCATTCACGTGAATGCCGTGGCTTCTCTGCCCGGTGTTCCGCTCCCTAGCCCCCGGCTTACCGCTCCGAGCACCGTCGCCGTTGAGAGTCCGGGCCTTTACCAGACTGAGCCTGTTCCCAAACCGCCGCCCTCACCCGACGTGGAGAAAATCCCCAAGTTCAAAGAGGCCGTAAAACCTGAAAGGCAGAAGATCCGTGCCAACCCGCGGATCCAAAAAGAAATCGTGCCGCCTCCCACAAACGCCGTTCCCTTCGGCCAGGGCGGCAAACCCGCCATGAACTACAGCGCGGTCGCGACGGCCGCCGGTGAGGCGGGCATTGCGATCGGCGAAGGCAATTTTGGAGAGCAATACGGATGGTACGTCCAGGCGGTTCGGAATCGAATCAGCGGCAACTGGCTGCTTTCAACTATTAGCCCAAATATTCTGACGGCGCCGCGCGTCTACGTGGATTTCACCATTCAGCGGGACGGAGCCGTTACCGACGCTCACATTACCCAGTCGAGCGGAATCCCTGAGGTGGACCGTTCCGCTCTCCGGGCGGTCCTCGCCTCCAGCCCTTTGGCGCCGCTCCCTTCAGACTATTCCGGGAATAAAGTATCCGTGGAGTTTTACTTTGACTACAAGCGCTGAGTTTTAGCGGGCCGCCTGTTCTCAAGGTGCAACACAGTTCAAGACATCTTATGAGGATGATGACGCATCACTTGACCGATGAAACACCGACACACTAACCTCCTTCTGCTAGCGATATTTCTTGCAACTTTTTTGGGCCACACGCAAGTGGCAAAGAGCCAGGGCTGGTTTCGCACTGGAATCAACCTGGGCCAGTCAAAGGTCCGGATCGCGGTTCCCGACTTTGCTGCGCGCTCACAGGACCAGCGCCTGGTCAGCCTGACGCAGGTCTTTAACAAGGTGTTATGGGACGATCTGGACAACTCAGGAATTTTAGATCTGGTCAGCAAGAGCCTCTATCCTCTGAAAACCCCCCAGGAACCCCAAGACGTTGACTACAATGCCTGGAGCAGCGCTCCTGCTTCCGCCCAGATGCTGGCCTTCGGGTATGCGGAAATCATCAACAACAACTTCGTGGTTACCGCACGGCTGTTTGACGTCCACAACCCCACGAACCCTGCGGTGCTGCAAAAGCGGTATGTCGCGACCCTCACCGAACTCTCCGCCCGGGAAGTAGCGCATCACTTCGCCAATGAAATTATTCAAATCCTCGGCGGAGGCATCTCCGGAATTAACCTGACCAAGATCGCCTTTGTCAGCAACCGGACGGGTAATCCTGAAATCTGGGTGATGGATTATGATGGCTACAATCAGCACCAAATAACCAATTATCACTCGTTGTGTTTAACGCCGCGCTGGTCGCCGGACAATTCCGATTTGGCCTTCACAAGCTACGCCAGCGGCAATCCTGAAATTTATGTCTTCTCGTTGCTCACCAATCGCCGAATTCCCTTCCCGACATACAAGGGCCTCAACACCACGCCCGCATGGTCCCCGGACGGCAAGAAGATTGCCTTTTGTTCCAGCATGAGCGGTGATCCGGAAATCTATGTCTGCGATCGCAATGGACTCAACCTGCAACGGCTCACTTTTTCGCCGGGAGTCGACATCTCCCCTGTCTGGAATCCCAAAACCGGCAATGAAATTGCTTTCGTCTCGGACCGCAGTGGCAGCCCGCAGATTTACATCATGAATGCCGATGGTACAAATCTGCGGCGGCTGATTACGGCAGGGGGCGATGCCGAGGCGCCCTCTTGGTCGCCGAATGGGCTCTACATCGCCTTCTCGTGGCGGGTTACAGAGACCGGAGAATGGGATGTTTATGTGATCGAAATTGCAACAGGGCGCATCATACAGTTGACGCACAACGCGGGGAGGAACGAGCATCCCACCTGGTCTCCGGATGGGCGGCACCTTGTCTTCGAGTCCACGCGAACCGGCACGCGGCAAATTTGGACCATGCTGGCCGACGGCTCAGACCCGAAGCAATTAACCACCAAAGGCCGCAATTGGAACCCCAACTGGTCGAATTAGCACCCCGGCTTGCCCGGATTATTCGGGAATTGGCGCGTGAGGGACGCGAAGGTACGCGGATTGCTCCATTCCGTAACGCGGTCCCTTTTAACCTGTTCTTTCTTCGCCGTTTCCAACGCTACGGGAGTGTCACTGGCCAGACATCACGATCTCAGGGCCGCGTCTTGGGGCTCGACTGGAGGTCGCATCCTTTCACGAGTTCCCGTCATGACATGAATAATCCGAGTTGGAATCAGCTAATATAAGCGAGATTAATAAGCCGCTGCACACATAGAGACTGTTTTTTATTTCCAATTAGTGTTAGGATTCAGTGCTTTGCCAATTGTTCCTGGTGGGTCTCATATAGAGTAGGTAGTCGGTTCATCATTCTAAAAACGAATTGTTAAACATCGTAACAACTATCTCATCGGGAAGACAAAAGCTCCCGCACATTCAAGGAGGATGTAGTATGCAACAGGGGAAACGCAAGTTCGCGCTTCTCGTAGGTATTCTCGGTGTTGTTATTCTGGCGGCGTCGTGCCACAAGAAAAAGGTGGCACCGCCACCGCCGCCACCCCCGCCGCCCGCAGCGGCTGCCCCAACGGTAAGCCTTACGGCAGAACCGAGCACCATTCAACAAGGGGAATCCGTTACGTTGAGTTGGTCGTCAGAAAACGCGACTGATCTTGACCTCCAACCCGAGATCGGCAAGGTTCAGCCAAGCGGTTCGACCAGCGTGTCACCGGAGGAGTCGACCACTTACACACTGACGGCAAAGGGTCCCGGCGGAACCAGTACTGCCCAGGCACGCGTTACCGTCACCAGCCCACCCCCGCCGCCACCCCCTGCGGCTCCGCCGGCGGTCTCAGAAGAAACCTTGTTTGAGCAAAACATCAAGGATGCCTTCTTTGACTTTAACAAGTCCAACATCCGGCCGGATGCTCAGCAAGCCTTGACGGCAGACGCCAACTTCCTCCAGGCTCATCCCAGCATCAACTTCGTAATCGAAGGTCACTGCGATGAGCGCGGCAGCGAAGAATACAACCTTGGCCTGGGAGACCGGCGCGCGAATGCAGCCAAGAATTTCCTGGTGAACCTCGGCGTGTCGGCGTCCCGAATTACAACCATCTCTTACGGGAAAGACCGTCCGTTCTGCACCGAGCATACAGAAGCCTGCTGGCAGAAGAACCGCCGGGCTCATTTTGTGCTTAAGTAGTCGCAAGGTCATGCCGGGAGTTCTCAACGGGCTCCCGGCTTCCCCTTTGTTTGAAAACCAGTTTAGCCTTACGCGGAAGGCCGGCCTGCCGCGCCCAGGTTGGTTCGCCTGAGCACAGGCGAACGTGCAGCAAGGGTGAAATACTACATTCCCACCGAGCGGCCTTCGCAGTTGACCCGAGCCTTGCCTTAAGGTTAGACTCAAAAGCGTTTACATCTCCTTGCGTGAGGTAGATACGCCCTTGAGAAAGTATATCTTTACAGCCGTCTCCATCACGTTATTCTGTGCCTTCACTTCGTCTCCGGCTTTTGGCGTGAGCCGTGAGATCATCCAAATGATGCAACAGCTCGATACGTTGCAGCAAATGGTCCAGAATCTCCAGAATACCGTATCCACCCAGACGGCCATTCTGCATACCTTGGTTCAGCAAACCGCCCATGACGTCAGCCAGATAAAATCCAACATGGCGGACCTTCAGCAGAAAACCAGTGAAAACCTGGCGACATCGGCGAACAAACTGGACTCGATGACCAGCCAGATTCAGGCCCTCAACGCGAGTCTGGACCAGGCGCAAGCACAACTGAGCAAGCTTAGCGACCAGGTTGCCCAGACACAGAACATTATTCAGACGCTGAATAAGCCGCCTGCGCCCCCTCCGGGACAAACGCCTGAGGAGGGCGCCACCGCTGCTCCTGGCGGGGCCACCACGCCTGGCGGCGCTCCGAGTGCCGGCACGAGCGCTGCCCCGAACGTCCCCGACCCCAATTCTCTGTACAGCTCCGCGTTGACCAGCTTTAACAGCGGACAGTACGCTCTGGCGATGCAGAGCTTTCAAGAGTACTTACAGTACTATGGTGATACGCCGCGAGCCTCGAATGCGCAGTACTACATCGCCGAATGCTATTACAACAACGGCGATTATGCCCACGCAATCAAAGCATATGACAAGTGCATTGAGCGTTATCCAAAGGGTAACAAGGCCGCTGCCGCACAACTCAAGAAGGGGTACGCCTTGCTCGCCAACGGGCAGAGGGCGGCGGGTATCCAGGAGCTGCGTTCCCTGGTCGAACGGCACCCCGGGTCGCACGAGGCTGATCTCGCAATCCAGCGTCTCAGGAGGCTGGGAATCATCATTCGTCCCAGCCGCAAAGGCTAAGGCGCGAACCTAAAGCGGCAGGAGCAAACGGAAAAGGGAAATCAATCGCACATAAAAGGGCGAGGTTCTTATGTCTGGGTCTGTGAATAAAGTCATCCTGATTGGCCGGGTCGGCCGGGATCCTGAGGTCAAATACACTCCCAGTGGAAGTCCGGTAGCGAAGTTTTCACTGGCGACTGACGAAACATTCAAAGATCGCAACGGAGCGCAGCAGCGCCGTACCGAATGGCACAACATTGTAGCCTGGAACAAGCTGGCGGAAATCTGCGGAGAATATCTCTCCAAAGGCAAGCAGATCTATATTGAAGGCAGCATTCGAAGCCGCCAGTGGGAAGATCAGTCCGGGAACAAGCGCACTTCTTATGACATCATTGCACGCACTATGCAGATGCTGGGATCGAAGGCCGACTCGGAACGGGCCGCGGCAGCCTTTGAGCGCACGTCCGGTCCTGGCCCTGGAGAACCCCCCGCACCACCCGAGCCTGCTCCGGAGGGCGAAATCACAGACGACGATATTCCCTTTTAATTTTTTGAATTTCGGTTCTCAATGCCGTAAGGTACGGAGTGTCTGCGGGCTTGGCACCGTAACTCACATTGGCTCGTTGGGGAATCTTCCCTGTTCCCCTCCGGGGTATGCAAATCGCATCTTTGCGAGCGACTCTCGCAGCCGTGGGGGTCCCGAGCAGGCCTCGCTGATTCCGCTCCAGAGTCTCCGGCAACCGATTGCAGATCTGGAACATCGAATTTTGACAGGTGCATGGGAGGGAATTCTGCTGCTGGCCTTGTGAATGTGGAAGTCTGAATGTTGAATTGGAAGGAGAATAACCCCCTATGCGAAGGATACTGACCCTATCCTCTCTTGTGTTTTTCCTTACCGTAATTTCAGCGCCAAAGGCTTTCAGCCAAGTCGAATTGTTTGGCGGATATTCCCATCTGGGTCTAAGCAGCGCTCCATCCAATATCGGATCGAGTTCGAATGGTTGGGAAGGCTCTGCCTACCTTCATCTGCTGGGCCCGCTCGGCATCGAGGGAGATTTCAGCAACCATTACGGCGTCTCCCCTGCTCTTCCTGCGGATGGCAGGACGTTCTATGTCCCTCAATTCATGCAGTTGTATGGTCCCCGTTACACGCTTGCTCTGCCGAGAATCCATCCCTTTGTTCATGCCCTATTGGGAACAGTTCATGGCGTAGCCACTGTCCCATCCCCGACAATCCCGTTCGCGACAACCACTGTGACGGAGAACGCCCTCGGACTGGCCTTCGGCGGCGGCATCAACGTCAAGGCTACACGGCATATCTGGCTGCGCTTGATCCAGGTGGACTACATCCGTTCCCAATTCCCCAATAATGGCCAGAATGAGACGCGGATTTCCGCTGGGCTCGTCTTCCGTTTCGGCGAGTGGTAAGCGTCTTGCCCCAGTGTTCGTAATAGGCGGGGTGAAGGTCAGCATCGGAGCCGCGATCTTACGATCGGCGAGCCCACGTGGGTCTCGGCCATAGACGATCTGCTCGGCGTGGACGGCCGGACTACTGGCGGCATCAGCCTGAGCCAGATGAGCAAGTCTGCAGGAACGAACGCCGCGTTTAGAAATAAGTGCTCCTCCTTTCCTGCGTCGTTCAGAATCTTTCTCCGGGATCTCCGGCATAAAAGGATGTATGCTCTGGATTTGTTGTGACGAAGCTCACAGGAGGGCGTGATTCTCCACACAGATTCGTGCGTAGAAACAGATCAAGCTACACGCAGCAAAAGCTTTAATCGCTCCTGGGGAGTCCGTGACTGCACCGTCAAAAGCTTGTGAACGGATTCGGGGCGGGAAGAGGTTTTAAATGGAAATTCGTCGCCAAGAAGCGTTGGATTATCACTCCAAGGGTCGCAAAGGCAAGATCGAAGTTGTGGCAACGAAACCCTGCCGCACCCAATGGGATTTGAGCCTGGCGTACACGCCGGGTGTGGCTGAGCCCTGTCTTGAGATTGCGAAGTCGGCAGATCTCAGTTTTGAGTACACCGCTCGCGGGAACTTGGTGGCCGTCGTTTCAAACGGCACCGCCGTGCTGGGCCTGGGAAACATAGGAGCGGAGGCAGGCAAGCCCGTGATGGAGGGCAAGGGTGTTCTTTTCAAGCGATTTGCGGATATCGATGTGTTCGATCTGGAAGTGAATTCGAAGGACCCCGAGGATATCATCAAGTTCTGCCAGCTTCTTGAACCCACCTTCGGCGGCATCAACCTGGAAGACATCAAAGCGCCGGAGTGTTTCGTCATTGAGGAAACGCTCCGGCGCACCATGTCGATTCCGGTAATGCATGATGACCAGCACGGGACCGCCATCATTTCCGGCGCGGCCCTGCTCAACGCCCTCGAGGTAGCCGGAAAATATATCGACAAAGTCAAGGTGGTTTTCAATGGCGCGGGGGCTTCCGGGATCGCCTGCGCGGAACATTACGTCCGGCTGGGTGCAAAGCGGGAAAACATTATCCTCTGCGATTCCAAAGGCGTGGTTTACGAAGGCCGCACGGAGGGCATGAATCCCTACAAAGCCCGCCTCGCTTCGAAAACCACCGCACGCACCCTCGCCGAGGCCTTGAAGGGTGCCGATGTGTTCGTGGGACTTTCCGTTCCCCGCTGTCTCACCCAGGAAATGGTGCGCTCCATGGCCGACGATCCCGTCGTTTTTGCTATGGCCAATCCTGTTCCGGAAATCAGCTATGAAGAGGCCAAGGAAGCCCGGCCGGACGTGATCCTAGCAACGGGACGCTCTGATTATCCCAACCAGGTCAATAACGTCCTGGGATTTCCGTTCATTTTTCGAGGTGCATTGGACGTGCGCGCGCGCGCCATCAACCACGAGATGGAAATCGCCGCCACCCGGGCTCTGGCTGCTCTTACCAAGGAAGATGTGCCGGATTCCGTGCTGCGAGCCTACGGCATACGCCGCCTCGAGTTCGGTCCGGACTATATCATTCCCAAACCATTTGACCCGCGCGTGTTGATCTGGGAGTCGTCAGCCGTCGCCCAAGCCGCCATCGAAAGCGGGGTGGCCCGGCTATCGTTGGATCTTGAAGAGTACCGGGAAGAACTTTCCCGGCGCCTGGGACGCACCTACGAAGTGATGCAAAGCGTTCGGCAGCGGGCCAAGGCGGCACCCAAGCGGATCGTTTTTTCCGAAGGCGAGCACGAAAAAATTTTGAGAGCCAGTTATCAACTCAACGAGGAGAAGATCGCCCGGCCCATATTGCTGGGCCGTCCGGAGGCCATCCGGGCAAAGCTTGCGGAGCTGGCGATCCGCCGGTTTGAGCCTGAGGTCATCGAACCCCAACTTTCCCCTCGCCTTGACGCCTATGTGGAGGAATTCTACCGGCTTCGCCAGCGCCATGGCGTTACCCTCAGCGAAGCGCGCGAGCAGATGCTCAATCCGAACTATTTCGGTGCCATGATGGTACACCTTGGAGACGCCGAGGGGTTTGTGGCCGGTGTTTCCCAGCACTATCCGGAAACCATCCGGCCCGCGCTGCAAATTATCAGGGTCAGGGAAAATGTCCGCCGCGTCTCCGGCGTGTATGTAATCGTCACAAAGCAAGAGGTCTATTTCTTTTCCGATACCACCGTGAACATTGAGCCCACCGCCGAAGATTTGGCGGAAATCGCTGCCCTGGCGGCGGAGGTGGCACGGGATTTCAACTGCGAGCCTCGCGTCGCGATGCTGTCATTTTCAAACTTCGGCAGCACCAAGCACCCTCTGACCGAAAAAATCCGAAGAGCCACGGAACTCGTCAAGCAAGCACATCCGGAGATGATGGTCGACGGAGAAATGATGGCGGACACCGCGGTGTTCCCGGAGATCCTCCAGGAAGACTACCCGTTCTCCACGCTGAAGGGAAGCGCAAACGTTCTTGTTTTTCCGGACCTTGACTCGGCGAACATCGCCTACAAGCTCATGTTGCGAATCGGCGGCGCGGAAGCTCTCGGGCCCATCGTCGTGGGGTTGTCCAAGCCGGTTCACGTCCTGCAGCGTGGCGCCACCGTCGACGAAATTGTGAACATGGCCGCGATTGCCGTCGCGCACGCTCAGGGAATCGAGCGGACGGTACCGGCATAGTCGTCGGTAGCGAAAGCTGCAACTTCCCGCGGCGCCGACAGGTGAAGGAGCGCTCTCGAGTCAGCAAAACATCTCAGCGAGGGGGATGCGGGTGTTTTTTTCTCCATTCGTCCCAGCGCTTCACCATCTCGTCGAACTTTTGGAGTTGCTGGGGATTCAAGATTGCTCGCGTACGGGCGCGGGCTTCTTCCCGAACAGCTTGAAATTGGGGCTCCACTTGTTGCTGAACCTCACGCTGCTTTTGCTGCATCTCATCCACGATTTGCTTTAACTCCGTGGTTTGGGTGTTGGAGAGATCCAGATGGCGCCTAAGGTATTCAACCACATGATGCCGGCTGAATTTCCGCTGCCATTGGCCTGTGTACCACCCGTAGGTGTAGACTCCCACGCCTCCCACCACAATCCCCAGCAAGAAGGTCAGCATGAAATAAAGGTAAGCTCGGCGCGTCATCTCGACTCTTGCCCCCTCTGCTGGTTTCGGCTCGCCGGGACGCTGCGCGAGTAGCTGCTGTCAGAAATCCCAATGATCTGCTCGGGGGACATCGTGGCAATTTGGGGCTGGGAAAGGATCGGCTCCGCAGCCCGAGGAGTTCGCAACGGTCCCGAAGACGGCAGCACCAGGCCTAAGATGAGCATCAGCGCCACAAGCAAGGTGGCGTAAACCACCCGCTTTCCCGCTTGCACGACAAACTGCTGTCCCGTCTGTGAGACAGCGCGGGCGTACGCCAACCGCCGGACGAGTCGCTCGGCAAAGCCCAATGAGGCATGAGGCGGCTCTTCTTCCTTGAGTACCGCAAACCCTGCTCGGAGAAGCTCCCACCGTCGAATATATTCCGCGCAGGCCGGGCAAGATGCCACGTGGGCTTGGACACCAGCCGCCATTTCAATGTCTTCCTCAACCATTCTCCGGACGACGTCACAACGCATGTTTCACCGTCCTTCCTGCCACTTTTTGAGGTCTTTCACCATTCTTTTTCGCGCGCGGTGCAAACGCACTTTAACCGTGCTCGACTTAAGGCCCAGGATCTCTGCAATTTCTTCCACGGACTTTTCTTCAATTTCTTTCAGCGTCAGAATCACGCGGTCTTCAGCCGGAGCGCGACCCAGCAACTTGGAAGTCAGATCATTGAGGGCCAGGCGATCTTCGTTGCTCAGCCCGCCCGGCTCCCGGCTTCGGGCTGTTGACTCAATTCCCCGCTGGCCCTCCTCAGACATCTCCCAGAAATAACTGATCCGGGAGGAACGACGCCGACGCAAATAATCATAACAGTGATTAACCGCAATCCGATTCAGCCAAGTCCCAAATGAGGACTGAAAATTGTAACTCGAGATCGCGGCAAAAGCCTTCATGAAGATGTCCTGGACAATATCTTCGACATCTTCCCGGCGCCGGACCAGATGGAATACCAGGTGAAAGATCCGCCGCTGATAGGCCTCGACAAGAGGAGCGAAAGCCTCTCCATCCCCAGCCTGACAACGCTTGATCCATTCAGCCTCGCCACCAACATCAGATCGTGAGTTTGCCATTCAGTGCCCATGGCTTGGCTTTCCTCTATTGATTGACGAGGATAGCCTCTTTAGGGTTACAGGGGGTTCCGGCCCCTTCCAAATCGCCCGGCGGGCCCGAAACTTTTTTGTTGACTAGTTTATCAAGCTATGTCAAAATCGTCACCATGATTATAGGATCACGCCTGAGAAAGTTGCGCGAGGAGCGTAATCTTTCCCAAGGCGACATTGAAAAGCGTACGGGGCTCCTTCGCTGCTATATCTCCCGGGTCGAGAATGGCCACACCGTGCCATCGCTCGAAACCATGGAGAGACTGGCGGCTGCTCTGGAGATCCCTCTCTATGCCCTGTTTTACGACGGGGACAAACCCCCGGAACTCCCAAATCTGATCCAGCGTAAGAGCACCGAAGAACTGGCCGAGGAAGTTCCGACTGATCGCGACTCGCGGTTCTTCCAAAAGGTCAAGCGATTGATCGGACATATCAACGAGCAAGACCGCCGGCTGCTGCTTTACATGGCTCAGAAACTCGCAAATCGGTAGCTCGTTTGCTGCGGAGTTGGTTCGTTCCATAGGGCAGGAGGGGTCATATGGCGCGGAGGGGGTAGTGTATCTTCATTCCCACTCTATGGTCCCCGGCGGCTTGGAAGTGATATCGTAGACAACCCGGTTAACTTCCCTGACCTCATTAACGATTCGCGTGGCGATTCGTTCCAGCACCGGCGCAGGGAGTTTCGCCCAGTCGGCTGTCATGCCGTCTTCCGACGTCACGGCGCGCAACGCGACAGTGGTCGCATATGTGCGCGAGTCCCCCATCACCCCCACGCTTGAAACCGGCAGCAGGATAGCAAACGACTGCCACAAATCATTGTAGAGTCCGGCCGCTCGAATCTCCTGCTCGACGATCGCATCCGCCTCCCTAACAATCCGCAAGCGCTCTTCGGTAACATCACCCAAAATCCTCACCGCCAGCCCTGGCCCCGGAAAGGGCTGCCGGCACACCACCTCTTCGCTGAGCCCCAGCGCCCTTCCCACCTCCCGGACCTCGTCCTTGAATAGCTCGCGTAACGGTTCGACCAACCGGAACGTTAGGTCGGAAGGCAGCCCACCCACATTGTGGTGGCTCTTGATCGTGGCTGCCGGGCCTTTGACGGATACGGATTCGATCACGTCCGGATAAAGCGTTCCCTGCACCAGGAAGGCCGCTTGCCCTTCGGCGCGCGCTTCTTCTTCGAAAACGCGAATGAATTCTTCGCCGATAATCTTGCGCTTCTGCTCGGGATCGGTCACGCCGCTGAGGCGTGTGAGAAATCGCTCAGAACGGTCCACCGCACGAACGTTCAGGTGCGCCTGGCTCCGCAAGGCCGCGGTCACCTCCTCAAACTCATTCTTCCGCAACAAGCCGTTGTTGACGAAAACGCACAGCAGGCGGTCGCCGATGGCGCGGCTGACCAGCGTGGCCGCAACGGCGGAATCCACGCCTCCCGAAAGCGCGCACAAGGCGCGCTCATCGCCCACTTCTTCCCGAATCCGCTCCACCGTCTCATCGATAAACGATCTCGGATACCAGTTTGCCTTGGCGCCGCAGATCCCCTCCACAAACCGGCGCAGGATCTCCGCCCCGGAGGCCGTATGGCGCACCTCGGGATGGAATTCCACAGCGTACATTCCTGTTTTGGGGTTCTCGATCGCGGAAATGGCATTTTCCGTGCGCCCGGTGACGCGGAAGCCCGGCGGCACTTCCACGATGTGATCGCCGTGGCTGTTCCAAACTCGCAGCGGCGAGTTGAGGCCGGAAAAAAGCTCGCTGGGCGGCGCAATCTCCAACTCCGCAAACCCGTACTCCCGCCGCGCGGCAGGCTCGACTTTGCCTCCCAGCTTGTAGGCCATCAACTGCAATCCGTAGCAAATCCCCAGAATCGGCACCTTCAATTGGAAAACACGATCATCGCAGGTGGGAGAAAGCGGGTCATACACCGAAGACGGTCCGCCGGAAAGAATGATCGCCTGGGGCTTCATTTCCACGAGATCTTCAAACGACAAGTGGCACGGCACGATCACCGAATAGACGTGCATCTCACGAATGCGCCGCGCAATGAGCTGCGTGTACTGCGAGCCGAAATCAAGAACGACAATAGGACGAGGGTTTTCCATGAGGAATCACTCAATCACTTCACCACGATGTTAATCAGCTTTTGCGGAACGACGATGAACTTGACGATTTTGCGGCCGTTGAGGTGCTGGGCTACCTTCTCTTCCGCCTGGGCCCGCCGCCGGATTTCATCCTCACCGGTCCCAACTGCCACGCGAATCCGCCCGCGCAGCTTGCCGTTCACCTGCACCGGAAGTTCAAGTTCTTCTTCAGCAGCGAGTTCAGGGTCATAGGCGGGCCATTCGACCCTCAAAGTCGGTGTGGAATGCCCCAGGCTTTCCCAGAGTTCGTCGGCGATATGGGGCGCAAACAGAGCCAGGACGAGGACTAAAATCTCAAGTGATACCTTAAGAACTTCCGGACGCACTCGCCCGTCTGAAACCCCGGACTCAAGTTCGGTCAATTCGTTGACCAGCTCCATGGTCATGGCGACATCGGTATTGAAGTGCCAGCGCTCTTCCATGTCCTCGGTGACGTGCCGAAGCACCTGATGCGCTTTGCGGAGCAGGCGGCGTTCCTCACCCGTAAGCCCGGAGGGACTACTTCTCTTCCCAAGCTGCGATTCGATCGACCGGAGCGTGTCCGCGTGCCTTGCCACGAGGCGATAGACCTTGCCCAGGAACCGCGAGGCGCCTTCGATTCCCGCGTCGCTCCAATCCAGATCCTTTTCCGGCGGCGCGGCAAACAGCATGTAAAGCCGCACGGTGTCAGCCCCGTACTTTTCAAACATGAGCGTAGGGTCCACCACGTTGCCCTTCGACTTGGACATCTTGGCGCCGTCTTTGATGACCATCCCTTGCGTGAACAAGCGCGCCACAGGCTCAGAGAAATTCACCAGGCCGATATCCTTCATGACCTTGGTGAAGAATCGCATGTAGATCAGGTGCAGGATGGCGTGCTCGATGCCCCCGATGTACTGGTCCACCGGGAACCAGTAGTCAACCGCTTCCTGGCTGACCGGCGCGGTCGAAATCTTGGGATCAGTGTAGCGGTAGAAGTACCACGAGGAATCAACGAACGTATCCATCGTGTCCGTTTCCCGGCGCGCGCTCTCGCCGCATTTGGGGCACTGGGTGGAAACAAATTCCGGAACGTTCGCAAGCGGCGACTGCCCCTCGCCCGTCAGTTTGACGCCTGCCGGGAGAACGATGGGCAAATCCTCCTCCGGCACCGGCACAATCCCGCAAGTGTCGCAATAAATCATGGGGATGGGCGTGCCCCAGTAGCGCTGGCGCGAGATGCCCCAATCCTTGATGCGATACTGGACGGTTCCCTTCCCAAAATCTTTGGCCTCAGCGTCCCGGGTCATACGCTCGATCGCCTGCTCAGAAGTGAGGCCCGAATATGGCCCGGAATTTACGAGCTCCCCGTAGTCCACAAAAGCTTCCGTAGGGGCGGGTTTGAAACCCTTCCCTACGTTATTGACCGGCACGATCACCGTGCGAATCGGAAGATTGAACGCTGTGCAAAACTCAAAGTCGCGCTGGTCGTGCGCCGGAACGGCCATCACGGCGCCGGTCCCGTATTCCATCAGAACGAAATTCGCCACCCAAATCGGAACCGTCCCGCCGTTATAAGGGTTGCGAGCAGTAAATCCCGTTGCCACCCCCTCTTTTTCCAGATTGACTTCCACGCGGGCGCGGATCGCGGAAGTTTTGATCCGCTCCACTTCAGCGCGGAGCCTCTCCGGAGATTTCGACGCGGCGATCAACTTTTCAATCTGCGGATGCTCAGGAGCCAGGAAAACCGCTGTGCATCCGAAAATCGTATCCACGCGCGTGGTGAAAACGCGCAGGGGCTGGCCGAGCTCAACAATCTGGAAGTCTACTTCCGTGCCCCAGGACTTCCCAATCCAGTTTTGCTGCATGGTCAGCACGCGCTCGGGCCAGCGCACCAGTTCCTTCATGTCTTCAAGCAGCCGTTCGGCATAGTCAGTGATTTTCAGGAACCATTGCTCGATCTCTTTTTCGATGACGGGTGTCTCGTCGTGCCGCCAGCAGCAGCCATCAACTACCTGCTCGTTGGCAAGAACCGTTTCGCATTCCGGACACCAGTTGACGCGGCTCTTCTTGCGGTAGGCCAAGCCCCGCTCGTACATCTTGAGAAAGAACCACTGGTTCCAGCGGTAATAGTCCGGAACGCAGGTCGCAATTTCCCGGCGCCAGTCATAACTGACGCCCAGGCGCTTCAACTGCTTGCGCATGCGGTCGATGTAGCTGAAAGTGAATTCCGCGGGTGGCCGCTGGTGCTTGATGGCAGCGTTTTCAGCGGGCAGACCAAAAGCGTCCCAGCCGATGGGGTGAAGAACGTTGTAGCCCTCCATCGACATAAAACGCGCCAGGGCATCCCCGATCGAGTAATTGCGGACGTGGCCCATGTGGATGTCGCCGGAAGGATAAGGCAGCATTTCCAGCACGTAATACTTCTTGCGCCCGGGCGAAACGTCCGCATCGAACAGTTTCTGTTCCTCCCAGCGCTTTTGCCACTTGGCTTCAATTTTCTGAGGATTGTAGTTGGAATCCATAAGTTCCTGTTAGCAATCACAAAGCTCGTTTTGGTATAAATAAAAGTTCTTGCCGCTCAGATTTGGCCTCTTTCAGTAATCGTATCACGTTGGCCTGTCTTTTGTTCTTTCTTGCCGCCTCCGTGGGGCCGGAGCTTCTCTGGCCGCCCTGGCAGACCCGGTTGGGCTGCCAATTTTCGCATCATTTCAAGGTTCCGTTTATCGTCGTCCGGATTGTCCACAGGCGTTTCACAGATAAAGGGAATGTCCCGCAGGCGCGGGTGGCGTACGATCCGCGCAAAGGCTTCCGCGCCAATTTGCCCTTTGCCGATGTGCTCGTGGCGATCGGCATGGGAGTTGAAAGCCGCCTTCGAATCGTTGGCATGGATGACGCGCACGTTCTTGAGGCCGATGGTCTTTTCGAGAGCTTTAACCGTCTCGCGGAGCCCGGCGGGCGTGTGGATGGGGTATCCCGACGCAAAGCAGTGCGCCGTGTCGATGCAAGCCCCCACGGGCAGTTCCCTTCCCGCCCTCGCGATGATTTCCGCGACCTCCTCAAAACTCCGGCCGATGGCCGATCCCTGTCCGGCGGTATTCTCAATCAAGATCATCAGCCCATCCAGTTGAAATCCGCCGGCAGCTTCCTGGAGCGACTCGGCGCAGGACTTGACAGCTTCCGCCGCGCTCGACCCCTTGGCGCTTCCGGGATGCGCCACCAGGTAATCCGCGCCGAGATCCAGGGCCCTTCGGATCTCGCCTCGGAAGCTCGCAATCGACTTCTTCCGGATCTCCGTTTCCGAAGAGGCCAGGTTGATCAGATAATTGTCGTGAATCACCAAAGGCGCAAGTCCAGCCGCCTCGCGCGCCGCCCGAAAGCGCCGGCAGGCCTCTGCCGACGGCTCCTCGGCCCGCCAGCCCCGCGGATTGGCGGAAAACATCTGAAACGTGTCGCAGCCGATTCCCTTGGCACGGTGCACCGCATTTACGAGCGCCCCGGCAATTGAGGTGTGGACGCCTACCCGCACTCCGCCTCCCGCTATTGGAACGTGCATCTTAGCAGAGCGCCTTCAAACCCGTCAATTTGTCCGGCGCTTGTCGTGTAGAAGACGAACGCATGCGGTATTGAGCGAAAGGGATTCCAGTTTCCGGGTTAAAATCCGGGATGGCAGTAGCGTGATAGGTTTCACGTGAAACCTTACGCCGATTGTCGGCGCGCCGACAGCTGAAGTATTACTTTAATTCTGGCGCGCAAGCATTCCAACCCCACATTCAGACATCCGGCCCTTGCGCGACTCGGCTGCAATTCCCCGCCCCTGGCATCCGCAATCTGACCGGACACAACAAGGACAGATCGTGCTAAAATCCACCCCCTATGAAACCATACAAACCCGCAAGTCTTCCGGGCCGCGCATCAAAAGCTACGCAGTGTTTGCTGATCATCCTGATGGGCTGCTGCGCCCTTCGCGCCTTTTCAGCCGCTCCGGAAGCGGCAACCAAATTCGAGATTTCCTTTCCGGCATCTGTGCACAGAGGACCGATCACCGGACGGGTCTTTCTGATTGTCAGTCGGCGAGACACCACGGAGCCGCGTTTCCGCGCGGGGTGGTGGGGCGACACCCCGCCCATCTTTGGAGTGGATGTTTCCGCTCTCAAGCCTGGAGGAGCAGCCACGGTCGATTCCGGCACGCTGGGCTATCCCGTCAAAAGCTTGCGGGATATTCCTCCCGGCAACTATTACGTGCAGGCGGTGCTGAACGTTTATACCGAGTTTCACCGCGCGGACGGCCACGTGATTTGGGCGCATATGGATCACTGGGAAGGTCAGTGGTTCGCGAGCTCTCCGGGAAATCTCTATAGCGAAGTCCGCCAGGTTCACCTCGATCCCCGCGCCGGCTACGACATCAAAATCAGCCTGGCGCGGGTCATTCCCCCCATCCACGCCCCCCCGGATACGGCCTGGGTCAAGCACCTCAAGATTCAAAGCAGACTTCTCAGCCATTTTTGGGGACGGCCCATCTATCTGGGGGCGACGGTGCTGCTCCCTAAGGGCTACGACGAACACCCGCAAGTCCATTATCCCGTGGTCTACTTGCAAGGTCACTTCAGCTTGCGCCCTCCTTTCGGATTTCGGGCGCCGGGTTCCGGCCAGGAAGAGAGCGAGGACGACCGGGGTCGAGAGTTCTCGAACGCCTGGGACTCCTCCGGCTTTCCGCGGATGGTCGTCGTCACTTTCCAGCACCCTACTCCCTACTTTGACGATTCTTACGCGGTCAACTCCGCTAATGACGGTCCTTACGGCGATGCCATCATGAAAGAACTTATTCCCGCCGTCGAAGCGCGGTTTCGGGTTATCCGCCAGCCTTACGGGCGACTTCTTACGGGCGGTTCGACCGGCGGATGGGAATCCCTGGCGCTGCAGCTTTATCACCCCGCGTTCTTTGGAGGCGTCTGGTGCTTCTGCCCTGACCCCATCGATTTCCGCAACTACGGGCTTATCAACATCTACACCGATGACAACGCCTTCCGCGTTCCCGATCGCCACTGGTTGATTCCGCAGCGCTACATCATGCGTGCCTCCGATGGCCAGCCGGAGGTTACAGTCCGCCAATTCAGCCGGCTTGAAGCAGTGCTTGGAACCCACGGCCGGTCCGGCCAGCAGCTTGAGGCCTGGGAAGCTGTCTTCGGCCCGGTGGGCGCCGATGGTTATCCAAAGCCGCTGTGGAACAAGCTGACGGGCCAGATCGATCATCAGGTCGCTGACTATATGCGCGATCACGGCTACGACCTGAGAGCCTATCTCAGCCGGAACTGGCCGACGATCGGGCATGAGCTTGTGGGAAAACTGCATTTTTACGTGGGCGATATGGACAACTATTATTTGAATCTGGCCATCTACCGCATGCAGAATTACCTGCGCGAAACCCGGGATCCTCATTACAAAGGCACGTTTGAGTACGGCCGCCCTATGAAAGGCCACGGCTGGAGCCCCATGTCGAACGCACAATTGATCAGGGCCATGGCCGCATTTGTAAAAGAGCACGCTCCTGCAGGCACCAACACTGCGGCATGGAATTATTGATCCAGCTTTCCGTTGGAGAACTGGATCAACGAGCCGCTCTTGTCGGCTCCACAATAAGCAAAACGCTTGCTTCCACAGGAGCGCTCCTTATCCTAATGCGGTACACGAGGTACCCATTCCTATGTACTCTTAAAAAGGCTATCCCATAGGCATAATGTAATACTTTATGTTTTATGATTCAACGCTAGCAAAACACGACTCGCGGAGTTCAGTGAGAACCGGTCCTAGCCATCCCCTTCTTCCCGGCCAGCCCGCTCAGTGCCTCCTACGGCGCCGACCACTGAATGTTTGTGCCGAATTGGGTGTCGTCGCTGAGCATGGTCCGCAGGTGCAGGGTGTGCGCATCAGTATTTTCACGCTTCGCAGTAATAAGCCTCCACAAGCTGGGCATTCCATTCTGCGAGCCTGCCAGCTTCGCCCCGGCAACAGGCGTTGAGTAATTCTTGTTCCTCTCGGCGGTGGCTCCAATTGTTGTGCCGGAGTCATCCGGAACGATAAAACCCAACACGATGGCCTTTGCGTTTGCGGGCGTGTCGCCCACGTGCCAGGCGGAAGTGAAGAAGGGGATGGCTAGGACCGGTTCTCACTGAACTCCGCGAGTCGTGTTTTGCTAGCGTTGAATCATAAAACATAAAGTATTACATT
>JAMCXS010000029.1:38362-55613 GCA_023474345.1 Acidobacteriota bacterium
TCACTGAACTCTTGGCTGATATCTTCAGGAACAAACAGCTCCCCCTTTGTGGAATCAGCGGCCAGGAAACCGATTTCTTGCGGTGAGAGCGTCCGCTATCATCGTCCCGGAATTTTTATCGAAGTGCCAGTCAGCTCGCAGACCCGCCTGGGCGCTGGCCATGACCTCCGCGGGACTCAGCACGCGATGCCAGATGCGAACTTCGTCGACGCTGCCATGGAAGTAGGCGGTCGCCCCGGGCGCGTTCCCGATCTGAACGTCATCATCATTAACGTTGAGGGGCCCATAGCCATTGTCGTATCCGTCAAACACACCGTCGACGTGAATCTTGATGTCGCCATTCTTCGCGTTATAGGTACCGGCCAGGTGATGCCAGACCCCCAGCGTGAGGGCGGTGGCCCCACAGGCCTCGTGGGCCCGAACCATGTAGCCGGTTGTGATCACCTCCAGAAATGCATGCGGACCGGGCTGCTGCGAGTGCTCAAAGCAAAACGGCGCGTCCACTGTGCCAAGCGTGAAGGCCATCTGATAGTATCCCTTGGAAACTATGAACATGCTCTGTTTCCCATTCTGGCTCGTTTGCTTGATCCAAGCTTCCACGGTCAATTCATCGGTGATGTTGAGCGAGGGCGAGTTAGGGAGGTCAACGTACCCGCGCACACCGTCACGGTTGATAGCGCCGGCCAATCCCGCGTCGCCAAACTTAAAGTTATTGGTGAAGGTTGCGCCGCCGACTAGCGCTCCGTTGTTGCCGTTTTCGGAATTGTCCAGCAGGTTTCCGTCAAAATGCCAGAGCCCTGCCAGATGCTCCGCCTGCGCGCGGGCGATCGTTCCCCCCGCAAGCCGGAGGGCCACTGCGCCCAGCGCGAGCCAAAAGCTCACGTTCCACTTCACTTTTCGCATGATCTTTCACCTCCTCATGCTAATGTCGGAATCTTGCCAAATTCATTTTCCCTTCCCTGTCGGGAAGCGACTTTTCAGGCTGATGGCAGAGTTAGTGGGAACCGTGCGAGTAGGATCGAACGAATTTCTTCGCCTCCTCTCCGGTCATGTCGCCTGGTCCTCAGATGTGCCGACGCGAAATGACCCTCGCGCGGATGTGTGTGCGGTGCAATAAGTAGAATTCTGAACCATTTCTAGCGCAATAATGACAGGGTGTCGAGTACCTGCTCGCGCGATGCCTAGCTTATAAATGATTGTGACTTGCACATTCCCGGCGGCTCACCGCCTGACGCCGCTGAGGGCTCTCCTGAATGAGCTCAGGCGGGAGATACCGCTGCGCCATGCAGGTGCGCCGTCGACACGTCGACAAATTAAAGAAGCACTTGAAGATTGACGTTTAAGCCCTCGCTGACAAGATTCAAGAAAACCTCATTCAGGCCAAGGCGTGAAGTTTTACTTCGATTTTCCTCGAAAGCAAATTTATAAAGATTTCCATCTGCTCGCGCAGGCGAGGCTCAAAGCATAAGTTAAAGTATTTACTAATTTCTTCTACCGGAGGCTTTTGACGAAGATGCCGAGCCTTTGCCGCAGCGCTTTGGCCGCCCCAAGGCGCTGGCATCGACGAAATGTTTCTGCTACCGTGCACAGAGGCAAAGGTACAAGAGGCAAAGGTACAGTTGTGTTTGGAAGCCGGGTTAGGCTAAACTTCGTCGCGACTTTCAAGTTGAACTTGCGCGCGGAGGTTTCATCCGCAGTCGCACCTCATGCGCGCAGCACTTTTTTGAGGAGCGTGTATTTGAACTCAGGACAATTTAGGGCCAAATCCAATGCGCCCACCAGGCCATGCAGGCTGCTGAAAAGCGCTTGGAACGATGTCAGCCTGAGCGGGGAAAATCAGATTCCCCGCTTCGCTCGGAATGACAGTAACGGGCTCAGCATGACGGGAGCTTTTTTTCAGCAAGCCGCTAGCATATCGAAACAGTTTGCTCGGCTGAGAATGTTTCTGGCGATTGGCTTGATCACTTTGGCCTGCGCAGGTTGCCGCAAACAGGCGCCGCTGCCCGCGCCTTACGTGGCATTTGTCGTCAACCGTCAGAGCAATTCCGTGACAGTTCTGAATCTGGCGAGCGCGCAAATTCTTGCTTCGATCCCAGTTGCTCCGCTTCCCCAGGAAGCCGTGCAGCGCCCGAAAAGCCAGGAGATCTACGTCGTTTCAGAGTCAGGGGAAGTGAGCGTGATCGCTTTCCCATCGCTCGCCGTGGTGCATCAATTCGAGATCGGGCAGGCCGCGCACGATCTTGCCTTCGCTCACGACGGGAGCAGAGCGTATACCCTTGAACCCGACAAGGGCCAGATTGTTTTTCTGAATTGTGCCACGATGCAGGAAACGGCCCGCGTCGAAGTGGCGCCCGGGCTGGGGCGGCTGGCGCTCACGCCCGACGGAAAGACGCTCGTGGCGAGCGACCCCGCTGGTAACCGTCTCTTTTTTGTGAGCACGCAGGCACAGAAGTTGTTGGGCTCCGTCAAGGTCGGCAAAGCGCCCGGACCGCTGGTTATTTCTCTCGACAGCACTGAAGTATTTGTGGCCGACACCGGAGAGGACAAGGTCTCCGTAGCAGAAATCAATTCCCGAGCCATCCTCTCGAACATTGAGATTGGCGCGAAACCCAGCGGCTTGGCGCTCAAGCCCGATGGCGGCGAACTGTTTGTCCTGAGCAAAGAAGGCTCTGACATGACTATTTTGGATGCTTCCCACGCTAACGTTGAGCAGGTCTTGCCGACCGGGCTAGATCCTGTGGCGGCGGCTTTCACACGCGACTCGAGCGTGATGTTCTTGGCGAGCGCCGGCGACGGCTTTGTAACAGCTTTTGACTTGGCCAACCGCAACGTACTCAGCACGGTGCATATCGGCGTGGGAAGCATCCCCCCCGGGGCCTTGGCGCTGACTCCCGATGAAAGATTCCTGGCGGTGGCCGATAGCACTTCCGGGAACCTGGCAATTGTGCGCACCTCACCGCTAGCCCTGGTCACCACGGTGCCGGTGGGTGCAGATCCCGCGAATGTCATCGTGCCTGGATGGAAATGGATGCAGTGAGCATCATCGGATGCCCGGAAGGGACCCGAGGACTTAAAGCCAAACTTCAATAGAATATTAAAGTAACAATTTACAATTAAATCGCATCATTGTCACGATTAAAGACTTACAAGAAACAGCGAGAGACTTAAGAGCCCTGCATCACCCTAAGATCATTTCACCAGACAGACATCTCTTCGGTAAGTTCGATTGTCAGCCAGCCATCCAGTGGCATGACTTGAAGCGGCAGGTCATTGGCCCAAAGCGAGGCTTGCAGGCGGAGCCTTCCACCCGTATCGATTCCCAAAAGATCATATGCGATCTCAACCTCAAAGATGTTTGAAAAGCTTGCCCGCAACCTGTCTCGTGTGGCGAGTGGAACCAGGAGTAACTCCTCGCCGCGCCAGAACTCAATTTGGCGGATCGCGCCTTCACGGGCTATGGCGTGAAGGCGGGCGCGGTTGTCGCCATTGATCGTAATGCGAACCTCAAAGGATGGGTGATCCTTGCTGAAATCCGGGGAGAAATCAAGGCGCAGGTAAAGGGCGCGCGCGCTGTACCCGTAATAAAGCGCTTCCAGGTAATTGCGGGTGCCATGCATCGATCCGGAGCTGATATCGGGGAGGTAAAGCCCCGCGCCGATCCACTCAAAGTAATTCGTCTCCAGACCATCGATCTCGGGTTCAATGTACCCTGTGGGAAGATAATTAACCGCTCGGAGTTTGGCAGACTTCACCGGGACCGCGAGGTCGTCGGGTGGCGACCCGCCCAGCAAGCGGTAAATGTTGCTCAGGTGTTTCCGGTAGAGAAAATCAAATTCCTCGTCATGAGCGCTGGAGTGCTCGGGGCCATACCACCAGCACCAATCGCTCCCCTCGGAGACCCAAACCTCGTGCTGGGCGTTCCGCACGCTGGCAGGATCAAGATTCGCGCGACGCTTGCTCCGCTCAAAGAAATCACGAGCTTCCGCCAGCAGTTCCCAAGCACGGTTATCCTCTTCCGCCCCGATCCAGACATCGAAATTCGCGTTGATCCAGGAGCCCGGAACAATATGGGTAAGATTCCCCTGTTCGACAACCTGCAAGGCCTCGCTGGCCGTGACAGCCTTTAGTTCCGGATCTGCGGCAACCCGGCGATAGAAGGCTTTCAGAAACTCACGGCCATTGCCGGGATAAAATTCCCACGCGTTCTCGCCGTCCAAAATGATGGAAATCAGGGCGGGCTGCTCACCCGTACTGCAGGCTACGCGGCGAATTCGTTGATAAAGATCCTCGGCTGCGGCGCCGGGTTCCATGCGGGAGTAAACGAATCCAATCAAATCTGAAAGGTAATGATCACGGAAAAAGAGGGAGATCTGTTGGTTGCCCGTCGTCAGACGGTGAGGCCGGTAAAGCTCGCGACCACGCTCGACCGTTCCGTCGGGATGACGATGAAAATTGGCTTGAATCGACCTCGAGAGAACGCCCTCATCGGTCGCTGCCCAAGTGAAACCTGCCTGGGCTGCCAATCGCAAAACCTCATCGGAGACACTCCCCTCGCTCGGCCATAGGCCATTGGGCCGCCGCCCAAAAACTTGCTGATGCAACTCGATGGCGGCGTGCAATTGACCGAGGGCATCTTCCGGACGGTGAAAGGCACGACGAGGCAAGCGAACCCCGGAATGCGACTCGAGGGCAATATTCGTATCGCACAAGAGCGGTAAAATCGGGTGGTAGAAAGGCGAGGTTGAGATCTCAATCTGACCACGCTCAGAAGCCTTTTTATATTCTTCAAGTGTTACATTAAATATTTCAATTTCCTTCTTGCGAACTTCAGACTTATCTCCTTCGCTGTACCCTCTGCCTTTCCTCACCAGCCCCCGGACGACTTCGTCCGAAGATAAGTAAATTTCATCGAACCAGGCAAGCTGAGATAGTACTTGAAGGTCCAGCAAATCCTGAGTGACAAAGAAGCGAGCCGGGCTCTTCGGGTCGCCTGATCGAACCTTGTCATACAACTCGCGGAAGCGAGGGAAACGGCTCACCAGGTTCTTGACGTTTACTTGGAAGGAAAAGTGGACGAGCCTTTCACGTTCCTCGCCGGACAGGCTTGCCGCAGGCTTGAACGCAAGTTCGTAGGCTTGCTCGCGCGCTTCGTCTCGGGCATACTCTTGAAGTTGAGAGACGAGCGAAGGGACAAGGTTGAAGGTCGCGTGAAATGAAGGGAATTCTCGCAACAGCGCCACCATTCCAAAATAGTCCTTGAGGGCGTGAAGCCGCACCCAGGGCATGGCATACACCCCTTCTGATAAGTCCTTATAGAAGGGCTGGTGCATATGCCAGAGCAGCATGAGGTAAGATTGCTTCATTCAAGCTCCAAATCGTAGCAGTGCCGGGAAGACCTGCATGAGGATTCTGACTCGCTACATCCTAAGAGAAATCTTAGCCCACTCATTGATCGGGCTGGCGGTATTTAGCTTTGTGCTCTACCTGCGCCCGATGGGCCGCGTCCTTGAGCTTGTAGCACAACGGAACCTTCCGGCCTCGAGCGTGATTTCCCTCTTCCTGCTGCCTCTTCCCAGCATCTTTGTGGTTACCATACCCATCGCCGTGCTGGTGGGAACGCTGATCGGCCTCAGCCGTATGGCGGCGGATGGCGAAGCCATCGCGATCCGGGCTGTCGGAATCGGCAGAGGGCAGTTTCTGAGGCCGGTCCTCATCTTTGCGGTGGGCGGATGGCTCCTGGCTTCATGGATGAGCCTCTTCCTTTCTCCGATGGCTTTTCGCAAGTTACAGGGCATTGAAACAAGCCTGGCTGCCGCCCAAGCAAACTACCAAATCCGCCCTCGCGTCTTTATCGAGCAGTTCCCACATCTTCTCTTATACCTAAAGGACATCGCCAGTTCCGGCGGTCAGTGGCACGGAGTATTCATTGCCGATACATCTCAGCGTGACAAAGTGAAAGTAACGTTAGCGGAAAGCGGCCGCCTTGTCAACGAAAACGGCTCCGGCCGGTTGGACCTCCATCTCGAGCACGGCGCAACCCATGAGTTCAATCCGAAACGACCTCAGCGGTATTCGGTGATCTCGTTTGACGAAACCGACATCCCCCTCGAAAGCGCCGGAAACCAAACGCCGGGGCACTTCTCCCCCTCCATGCTTCCGCCCCTGACCTTGTTGACGGCTCTCAAGAAGTCCGGCGGGAAGCGAGCCGCCCAGGTGGAGCTCAATTACCGGCTTGCCTTGCCCGTCGCGGCGATTGTGCTGGCGCTGGTTGCCCTGCCGCTGGGTTTGATGACGCGAAAAGGCGGCAAAGCCTTTGGCCTGATGGTGAGCATTCTGCTGGTTTTTATTTACTACGTTCTCATGGCGTTCGGCCTGAGCTTCGCGAAGCAAGGCACGCTGAACCCCGAAATCGGGCTTTGGACGGCCAACGTGGTCTTCTTTCTGGTCGGCATGGTCATGTTCCACCAAATGAGCCGGGCAAGGACCGGGCTGGATTATTTTCAGGAATGGCCCGAAAAAATTCAGCGCTACGTGAAAAAGTTCCGCGAAGGAAAGGCTCAACGCCGCATGGCGACCGCCAGCACCAGACGGAGAAATCTTATTCGAGGACGTCTTCTTCAGATCCTTGACCTCTATGTACTGGGTAGCTGGCTCTTCTACCTGGCGATCATGCTCGTCGCCTTCACAGGCATCTATATTATTTTTGACTTCTTCCAATTGCTCGGCGACATCGTTCACAATCACATTCCTCTGCAGATCATCCTGGCCTATTACTGGTACCTGATCCCGCAAGTGGTCTACCTGATGTTGCCCTTATCAATTCTGGTCGCGACCCTGGTCAGCTTCGGCCTGCTCAGCAAGTCCAATGAGATCATCGCCGTTAAATCGGCCGGGATCAGTCTCCACAGAATCTCCGTCCCTGTGCTGATCATCGCAAGCCTGTTGAGCGGCAGCATGTTCGTTTTGGGAAACAACTATCTTCCCACCACCAACCAGCGCCAGGATGCTTTACGCAACGAGGTCAAAGGCAAACCCGCCCAAACGATGTACCGTCCGGACCGGCAGTGGATCTTCGGCGAATCGAACAAGATTTACAATTACCGCTTTTTTGACCCCGACCAGAATGTTTTTGCCAACCTTTCGGTCTTTGAAATCGACCCTCATAATTTCAGCCTTCGCCGCCGCATCTATGCCGTTCGGGCTTTCTGGGAGCCTCACATCCACGAATGGGTGCTGGAAGACGGGTGGGTACGTGACTTTGCCAAGGGCCAGGTCAAGGACTACATGGCTTTTTCAGTGGGCACCTTCAAGGAACTCAACGAGAAGCCGGCCTACTTCAAAAAAGAAGTCAAGCCTTCCGAACAGATGAGCGTGCTGGAGTTGCGGCGTTACATTCACGAACTAAAGCAGAGCGGATTTGACGTCGTCAGGCTGTCCGTGGCCTTTTATCGCAAGTTTTCCTACCCCCTGATCGCTTTTGTGATCACCCTGATTGCCATCCCCTTTTCCTTTGCAACGGGACGCCGGGGGACGCTGGCGGGGATTGCCTTGAGCATTGGAATCGCGATCGTCTATTGGTCGGTTTCAAGCCTGTTTCAAGCGATGGGAAATTTGGGCCAACTCCCTCCCGCCGTAGCCGCCTGGTCTCCCGACATGCTCTTTGGTCTGGGAGGCATCTACCTCTTTACCCGAGTCAAGACCTGACGGGAGATCACCTCAGGCATGTCGGCGCGCCGACACCCGCGCGCCGTCCCAAACTTCCCACAGCTTGCCGCAGCCGACGACGCAACCGAAACGCCCAAGATTAAAGTAATACTTTAGATTTTACTCCTGCCACATCAGCGCCCGGCTACGCGGTGGTGTAAGCCTCCTCCGCCGAGCGTTCCTTTGCCCGCTGTAGTGCCGCCTGCGCCGCCGCCAACCGCGCAATGGGGACACGGTAAGGCGAACAGCTCACGTAGTTCAGCCCGGCCTCTGCGCAAACTGCGATGGAAGCCGGATCGCCACCGTGCTCGCCGCAAATTCCCACTTTGAGGTTTGCGCGGCTCTTACGCCCTTCTGAGGTGCCCAGCTTCACGAGCCGTCCTACCCTTTTCGGGTCCAGGACGGCAAAGGGATCCGCCGGCCAAATCTTCTGCTTCACGTAAGAGTTGATGATCTTCCCGCAATCATCACGCGAGAGCCCGAACGTGGTCTGGGTCAGGTCGTTGGTGCCAAAACTGAAGAATTCGGCCTCCTGAGCGATCTCCTCCGCGGAAAGCGCGGCGGCGGGCAACTCAATCATCGTCCCGACCAAGTACTCCACCTCGACTCCCTTTTTCTTGAAGACTTCTTGGGCCACGCGGTCGACAATCTCCTTTTGCAGGGCTAGCTCCTTCACTTCCCCGACAAGAGGAATCATGACTTCCGGCTTGGCTTCAATGCCGCGCTTCTTGCAGTCGGCGGCGGCTTCGAAAATGGCTCGCGCTTGCATCTCAGTGATTTCCGGATACATGATCCCAAGCCTGCAGCCGCGCAAACCCAGCATGGGATTAAATTCATGTAATCCTTCCACTACAGCAAGCATCTTCTTGAGCTGTCCCAATTTAGGGCTCTTCTTGCCTTTGGCTTCAAGGGTGGCGATCTGAACCATCAGCTCTTCACGCTTCGGAAGAAATTCGTGGAGCGGAGGGTCGAGCGTCCGGATGGTTACCGAAAGGCCATCCATCGCCTTGAAAAGGCCGTAAAAGTCTTTCCGTTGCATGGGCAGTAATTTGGCGAGAGCCGCGCGGCGCTCTTTCGCATACCGGGCGGCTTCCTTGGCGTCGGTCGTATCCTTGCAGGCCATGATCATCCGCTGCACATGCGGGAGCCGGTCTGAAGCAAAGAACATATGCTCGGTGCGGCAGAGGCCGATGCCTTCGGCGCCAAAGCGGCGAGCTACTAAGGCATCGCGCGGGATGTCGGCGTTGGCCCGAACTCCGAGCTGCCGAACTTCATCCGCCCACTTCATAAACGTTGCAAAATCGCCGCTCCCTGGATCAGGCAGGCTTGTTTCGGCTTTGCCCAGAATCACACGCCCGGTCGATCCGTCGAGCGAAAGCCAATCGCCCTCCTTGATAACAATCGACCCAATCCGAAGCACCTTCCGCCGTGCGTCAACCTCAGCACTGCCGCATCCTGCTACGCAGCACTTGCCCATGCCACGGGTCACCACCGCCGCGTGCGAAGTCATGCCGCCGCGCGAGGTCAGAATGCCGGCAGCAACTTCCATCCCGTGAATATCATCTGGAACTGTTTCGGCGCGAACCAAAATAACGGGATCGCTCTTTCCCTTCTCGACCGCATCTTCAGCCGTAAAGACTACACGCCCCACGGCCGCTCCAGGAGAAGCCGGTAAGCCTTTTGCAATGACCTTCAAAGGCTTAGATTCATCAAGTATTGGATGAAGGAGCTGATTCAATTGTTCGGGCTCAACTCGCATCAAGGCTTCTTCGGCCGTGATGATTCCCTCCTCCACCAGATCCACCGCGATCTTGACCGCTGCCTTTCCGGTGCGCTTGCCCGTGCGGGTCTGCAACATGTACAGCTTGCCTTCCTGGATCGTAAACTCGAAATCCTGGACGTCCTTATAATGGTGTTCGAGGCGGGAAGTAATTTCCCGAAGTTGCGTGTAAACTTCCGGCATAATCTCGTGAAGTTCGGTAATAGGAACGGGTGTTCGGATGCCCGCCACCACATCTTCACCCTGAGCGTTCATGAGGAACTCGCCGTAAAATTGCTTCTCGCCCGTAGCCGGGTCCCGCGTGAAGCCTACTCCCGTCCCGGAAGTTTCGCCCATGTTGCCAAAAACCATGGTTTGAACGTTTACCGCCGTCCCGAGATCATCGGGAATCTTGTTCATGCGGCGATAGGTGATCGCCCGCGGATTGTTCCAGGAACGAAAAACCGCTTCAATCGCCATCTGGAGTTGGACGCGAGGGTCTTGGGGAAAATCCTTGCCGGTCACTTTCCGAATGACTTGTTTGTAACCGCTGATCACCTGCTTGAAGTCGTCGGCGGATAACTGGGTGTCAAGTGTAAAGCGCCGTTTTTTCTTCTGGCGGTCCAGGATATGCTCAAACTGGTCCTTCGAGATATCTAGCACCACATTCCCGAACATCTGAATGAATCGCCGGTAGCTATCGTAGGCAAACCGGGGGTTGCCGGTCTTGCGCGCGAATATCTCCACCACCTCGTCGTTCATCCCCAGGTTGAGGATGGTGTCCATCATTCCGGGCATCGAAAACTTGGCCCCGGAGCGGACGGAAACCAACAGGGGATTTTGAGAATCCCCAAGCTTTTGCTCGAGAAGCGCCTCCAGGCGCTCAAGCGCTTCGTCGGCTTGGGAAGTGACCGCCTGCGGGAGGCGATTGTCGTTTTCAAAGTAAGCCCGGCAAGCCGAGGTGGCAATCGTGAATCCCGGTGGAACCGGCAACCCGGCGTTGGTCATCTCCGCCAGGCCCGCTCCCTTGCCGCCCAGGACATCCTTCATCGTTCCGTGGCCGTCAGCCTTGCTGTTACCAAAAAAATAGACGTATTTTTCCATGTTGCATGGTCTCCTTGTGGTTGGTATTCGTAGGCGGCCTTATCTGGGCCGCAGAGTCTCTTGAGCCGCGCCCTAAACCGGGAGCGCTATCGTTCCGGCTTTGTCGTCGCCAAACCCGATGTCGGCGCGCCGACAGAAGTTGAAGCAGTACTTTCGATTTGAGAGAGGTCGGCAAAACGCGAGAAGACCATCGCCATCAGTTCCGCCAGCAGACGCAGACGGTTCGCGCGCACCGAAAGGTCCGGATCCATCACCAAAACTTTATCGAAGAACCGGTCGACGACCGGCCGTAGCTGCGCAAGCCGCAAGAAAGCCGACGCGTAGTCCGATTGTGCCTCAAAGCCGTCTACGGCGGTGCGCGCCGCGTCGTACGCCTCGTAAAGATCCCGTTCCTCCTGCGCCCCGAAAAGCGCGGCATCCACTCGCGCCGCTTCCCCGAAGTCCTCAGCTTTTGCCGACTTCTCCAAAATGTTTCTTGTACGCTTGGCCGCCGCCGCCAAGCTCTGAAAATCGTGCGTATCACGAACCCGCTCCAATGCCTCTGCGAAGAGGACGGCACCAGCGAGAGTCTTTGGCCCACCGCTCACCGTGTCACTCCTTACCCCACTCATGACTGCCCTTACAGTGTCGTAGCGAAGCCGTCGGGCGTCGCGAAGATAAAATTCCAGGCGCTCCTCAAGAAAGGGTTTAAGCGCCCCCAATATCACGTTCGAGTCGGCACCCTGAAAATGCACCCATTCGGCTGCGATCGCTTGGCTCCCAATGAGGGACTTAAGGTCCAATGTCGGAAGAGCCTCCACGGCAATTTTGATGATTCCATTCCCTGCCCGGCGCAGGCCGAACGGATCGCTCGAACCTGAGGGCTGGAGTCCTGCAGCAAATCCCGCCACCACGCTGTCAAGCTTGTCCGCGAGCGAGACCACGGCTCCCACGGTGCTTCCCGGGCAGTCGTCTTCCACGTTTACGGGCTTGTAATGGTCGTAGATGGCTCTCGCAACTTCCTCCGCCTCTCCCTGCGCACGGGCATATAGCCCGCCGACGACTCCTTGCAACTCAGGGAACTCCCCGACCATTTGGGTGGTCAAATCGCATTTGCACAGGCGAACGGCGCGAAGCGCGTGATCCTTCTCGCCAGGGGCAAGTTTACCCTGCCCTTCAAGTTGCGAACAAATTTCTTGCGCGATGGTTTCCATGCGCCGGACTTTATCCGCGTAGCTTCCCAGTTGTGCCTGGTAGGTGACACGCTCCAGCATTTCCAGCCGGTCCCGAAGCGGCCGCTTCTGGTCAGACTTCCAAAAGAATTCAGCGTCCGCGAAGCGCGCGGTCAGCACGCGTTCATGCCCCTCGCGGATCAATCCCTTCGCGTCGTTATCAAGATTCATGACGGCGACGAATTTCGGCTGAAGGCTGCCTTGGCCATCCTCCACGGCAAAGTACTTCTGGTGATCGCGCATGACAGTCACCAGAATTTCCCGAGGCAGTCCGAGAAAACGCTGATCAAAACCACCCAGGATGGCTCGCGGCCACTCGGTGGAATTAACCACCCAATCGGCGAGCTCCGGGTCACGAAGAACGCTGAGCCCTTCATCTTCAAGTAATACTTTAAGGTCGCGCTCAACTCGCTCCCGGCGGCGCTGGGGATCAAGTTCAACTTGATGTTCGGCAAGCTTCTTCACGAATTCCTCAAAACCGTGAACCCGAATCCTTGCCGCTCCCGCCACCCGGTGCCCATAAGTAAAGTTGCGCGATGGCACGCCAGCGATTTCAAACGGGATGACACGCGACTTCCCTCCCTCTCCCTGCAGCGCCAGCAGCCAGCGGATCGGCCGAATAAACCGCGGACCGGTTTTCGAAGTCCAATACATGCTCTTGGGAAAGCTGATCCCCAACACAATTTCCGGCAGGGCCTCCGCGAGAAGCTCCCGAGCAAAACGCCCGCGAATCGACTTGCGAACCGCCAGATAGAGACCTTTTGGAGTTTCAACGCGAACCAGGCGCTCGATGGGGACGCCGTTCTTTTGCGCAAAACTTTCCGCGGCGCGGGTGGGCTTTCCCTCCTCATCAAAAGCCACCTTGATGGGCGGGCCCACAATCTCCTCCGTCTCGTCCATCTGCCGGAACAAGACTTCCGGGACCCAGGCGACAAGCCGTCTTGGGGTTGAAAAGGTTTTCACGGGGCCGGCGGTCGAAGCGAGCAGGCGAAGATTTCGCAAGGTTGCTTCCAGGTGCTGACCCAGGCTCTCTTCAGCTGCGGCGAGAAAGCGTGCCGGGATTTCTTCGGAACCCACCTCAATCAGCAGGGGCTCACACCGTAGTGTTTTAGGAGTTTTCACGCGGATTGCACCTCCGCAACAGGAGCGGACTGCTCAAGGTATATCTGCGCCACCGCAGTGGCCAGCTTTCGAATACGGGCAATGAGCGCCACTCGCTCCGTCACGCTAATCGCTCCCCGGGCGTCGAGAATGTTGAACAGGTGCGAACATTTCAGGCAGAATTCGTACACCTTGCGCAGCGGGAAGCGGTCGCGAGCGTGCCCGTCCGCTGACTTAAAGTAACCGTTTAAAAGCCGCGTCGCCTCCTTCTCATAAGTCTCGAACAACAAGCGCGTCTCCTCGGGCGATGCAAACTCAAAGTCGTAAAGTGAAAGTTCAAACTCTTCTGTGCGTCTTAAGTCTCCGTAAGTCAATGTATTATTCCATTTGACTTCATATACATCATTAACATTCTGAAGGAACGCCGCGATCCTCTCAAGGCCGTAGGTCAATTCCACTGAAATCGGGTCGAGGTCGACTCGGCCGGATTGCTGGAAATAGGTAAATTGCGTGATCTCAAGCCCGTCCAGCACAACCTGCCACCCAATGCCCCAAGCCCCCAGGGTTGGGGCTTCCCAGTTGTCCTCTTCAAATCGTATGTCGTGGTGGCGAAAATCGATTCCGATGTCACGCAGGCTTTCAAGATAAAGGTCCTGGACATTCACCGGAGGAGGCTTCAAGATCACCTGCAGTTGGGTGTGTTTCAGGAGCCGATTGGGATTTTCCCCATACCGGCCATCAGCCGGACGCCGCGAGGGCTGAACGTAAACCACCTTCCAGGGCTCACGACCCAACACGCGGAAGAAGGTCTCGGGACACATGGTCCCCGCACCCACTTCCAGATCGTAGGGCAGCGCCAGCACGGCACCCTGCCTCGCCCAAAACTCGCTCAGCTTGACCACCATATCCTGAAACGTCAAGCCGACTGTTCCTGCCACCTTCTTGAATCTCGTTACCATATAGGTTTGACGAAGCGTTGTGCCCCGCTGAGGCCTGGGTTCGGCTAAACCTCTTCGGCGAGCAGCGGGCGAGTCGTCAGTTTCCTTTCAAGATGCGACTCGATCACTTCCTCGAAGAATCGCCGCAGTTCACGGCTGCCTGGAGGCGCCTTCTTCGTTGCCAGCCATTGCTCGATGCGCGCGGACTCAAATTCCTTAATGAGAGCGAGAGCCTGCGACGAAACCTGCTCTGCACACCCTCCCGGCCGGCAATCCATACAGAACAATTCCCCGCTAATCGGATCGTAAAATCCCGCCTGGTTTTCAAAAGGCCTCTGGCATCTCGCGCACCGCCCCAGGTCTGGGAGAAATCCGCTCAGTCTCAGCAGCCAGTAATCGAAAAACAAGAGCGGACGGTTAACCTCTCCGAAACGCTTCAGCGCCCGGAGAACCACCAGGAGCAGCCGGAATGCACGCTCATTCAGTTCTCGCTCCGGCAGGAAATGCTCGGTCACCTCGGACAAGTATTGCGCCGCCACCTGGATGCGGTAGTCCTTCTGCATCTCGAAGAAGGATTCCAGAACCTCCGCCGAGCTAACCCGCTGCAGGTCCCGGCCTTCCCGGTCATAAATCCAGAGGCGAATATAACTCAGAGGCTCAAGCGCCGACCCGAACCGCCCCCGAAGGCTCATAGCCCCCCGAGCTACAGCGCGGACCCGGCCCAACTGCCGCGTGAGCAACGAAACAATCTTGTCGGCTTCCCCCAAGCGATGCGTTCTTAACACGATAGCTTCGGTTTCTACAAGGGGCATTGGAAGCCGTGATGTCGGCGCGCCGACAAACCTATTAAGTTAGCATAAGCCGTAAACGATCCCAAGAACAATTCCCATCTGATGCCTGTAGAAGTTCCCGCCAAAAATCGAAGCAGGCGAGACCGGCAAGGAAAACTCCATGAAGCTTTCAGGCAAATGCACGAAGGGCCCACCAAACCGCGTTACTCAAAAACCAATTCTCTTTCCTGAATTCAGGACACCCGCCGATCACCGAGAAGCCCACGACCTGTGAAAAAAGCTGAGGAATTTGTGCAAATCGTATTATGTTAACTACCGCATCCCACTATAAATATTATCAGACATGCATGTGGAAAACATATCCTGCCGCGTGCGGACCCGCTCGCTTCAGGTCTTGCTGCCGCCCGAATGATAATCCCAGGAGTTGAGGAGGTCGGGACCTGGCCGGTCTTCCCTTCCCTCCTGCTCAGGACAGTTTAGCGGGAGGCAAAGGCCTCACAAATTTGTCGCTTAAAGTTTGCGCCGCCATCGGCCGATTTCAGTCAGGGGCGCGGCAGGAGGAGAGGCTGCGCCAGGAGAGAGGACAACCTATGGTAAGACGCTATGACCGGTCAAACGCGAGGCTCCCAGTCGAACTGGTTGCCACGTTAGCCACAGGAAGGGTCGAGCAACCCGGCAGTGTTATGGATCTTTCGAAGAGGGGTTTGCGGATTCAGACCTGTCCCTGTCTGATTCCCGGCCAACGGGTAGAGGTTTTCCTGATGGGAAGAACCAGAGTCTCTGCCTCCTGCAGGGTCGTTTGGGCGCATACGAAAGGTTTCGACCGACCCTGCGAGGCGGGACTTGAGATCCTGGCGGAGGCTCCCGTGATGGGAATTCAAGCTGGGATTTTCTGGGTCGGACGCGCGAGGTTCGCGAGAGCCCGGCAATCTTCGGATGAACTCCCAAGCCTAGCAAAATTGACTTCCAGGCAGCTACCCCTTAAGATAACGCTTGGCGGTGAATGACGCTTTTGCGCAGGCTAGGGCTCTCATTATGCACCTTGTCCCTTATTCAATCATCTCGGCGGGGGCGTTTGTAGCTCTTAAAACGGCGGTCGTTGTTCCCCTGGGGCTGGCTTGCCTCGTTTTGCTCGTCGTCATCCCTGCCGCGGCGTGGCGAGGAAAATTGAGCGTGCCGCTTTATGCCCTTCTGGCTTTAGCGGCAGGCGTGATTGCGTTTGCCGCAGGCACCGTGGCCGGAGCGCCTTCGGTTCGCGGCACACCCCTCGGAGTCGTCGTGTCTCTCATCTTCTTCTTGCTGGTCGCAACGGCGATCGGCTGTTTCTTGAGCATGCTCTTTTATCGCCAGCCACCCGATAGCCAGGAATTGAGCGAGGAGAACAGAGACAGCGGCCCTCCCGCCAGCGAACCTGACCGTTGATCGCGTTCCCGGCCGGCCCCAAACTACTGCACCCTGACAGATTTCTCAAAGTTCCCTGCCCTGCCGCGATGACTCCGTTTGCGATTCGCGAGAGGAATGCTGCTCGGGCACGTCGATTTTTCCAACCTCTTCATCAACCTCTTTGGAACTCACTGCACAGCTATCGCGGACGCCAAGAAGGCCGGAGCTGTCGTCATTGGCTATGGGGCGTTTGTGAATACGCTCCTGGAATTTATCATCGTGGCGTCTGCGGTCTTTCTGGTGGTCCAGCCGGTCAACCGATTGAGGAGGCCAACTCTGGTTCCGGTCCCGGCAGCGCCTGCATCGAAGGAATGCCCCCATGGCCTGTCCAGCATTCCGCTCAAAGCGACGCGCTGCCCGCACTGCACTTCGGAACTGAAGACCGCTTCAGAAAACGCAGCCACTAACGAGGGCGTCCCCATCCCTCGTTTAGGGGCGCGGAAAGGATGACCATCCGGCGATTGGTCCCCTGCTTACCTCCAACTCGTAAGGGAGCCTGAGCCGAAAATCAGCCTCAAGATTTCATGCATTACTTTATACGTATGACCCGTCGAGGGCGACGCAATCCCCGTGCTATCTGTAACCTCACCTCGAATCAAGGGGGCCGGAGCAAACCCGAATGTAAAGCTTTATGGTTTCTGCAACCATGCGGTCAACGCTAAAGTATTGCTTGATGGTTTTGTGCGCGGCGGCGGCGAGGCCTGCGGAGAGCGAAGTATCATCGAGCAGGCAAAGAACCGCAGCGGCTATGGCACCGTGGTCGGGTTCAGGAACCAGCAAGCCGTTCCGCCCGTCCTGGATAACTTCCGGCACCGCACAGCGCGCCACGGCGACGCTCGGCAGGCCATAAGACATCGCTGACAAAAGGGCGCTGCCCAGGCCTTCTGCCAAGGAGGGAAAGACAAAGATATCGAGAGCTTGATAAACTTGCGCGACATCATCCACGACGCCGAGAAAATGCACTGCGGGTCGCACTCCCAGTTCAAGCGCAAGTTCTTCCAAGCGATGCCGGCAGGGTCCGTCACCCGCCAGCAGCAGGCGGCAATTCGGGTATCGTTTTTGCACGAGCGGCATAGCCCGGATCAAAAACTCCTGTCCTTTCTCCGGCTGGAAGTAGCCGACGTAGCCAAGCAGCGGGGCGTCACTCGAATCAGGAACGCTCCAGCGCTGGCGTGCCCGCGGCGTTCCGGTCTTCAGCCG
>JAMCXS010000015.1:0-24850 GCA_023474345.1 Acidobacteriota bacterium
AGGAGCCGCAGGCGACGAAGGACCTCGGTATTATTTATTCCCTGAAATGCCGGGATTCTTCGCGGAGTTTACCCTGAGCGCAGCGAAGGGCTCAGGAAGACAGGCGGCCCGGAAGGTATTGCCGCAGGAAGCGGTAAGCCAGGATGAATCCATCCTTGCGCGCCTGAGGAAAGTCCGAGGCATTGTTCTCCTGCGGCGCATCCCAAAACCGGTCCTCGTGTTCGACCGCAGCCCCGCCGTTAAAACCGACCTGGAGCAATACCGTGATAAACCGCGGCCAGTCAATTAATCCTTGGCCGGGAATCCGATAGCGCCACCAGCCTTCCCCCAAAATGCCGACCTGCTGCAGAATCGGCTGCGTAATTTCAGTGTCCTTCAGGTGAATCGCCAAGAGGCGGTCCCGGATATGCCACACGGCCCGGTAAGGATCAATGTATTGACGGACCAGGTGCGAGGGGTCGAACTCCATCCCCAGACGGCGGTTTGAAACCAGGGCAAACACTTGGTCCCATGCGGCCGGAACCGTGGCAAAGTTGATGGAAGTGGGATAATTTTCCCAGCCCATTGAAACGTCGTACTTCTCGCAAACGGGCAGGAACTGCTCGTGGAACACGTCCGCGAGTTCTTTTGCCTGGCGCTCAATGCTGGCCCCGGGAATGCCTCCGCTGAATGAACCGACAAACTTGCAGCCCAGGCGGTGGGCAACTTCCAGGCCGTGAATAAAAAACTCATTCGAGGAGCGACGCACGGCCGGATCAGGCGCAATGTGATTGATTCCCTTCCCTTCGAGGTCCGAAAAACATTCGACGCTGATGATGCGGCAACCTGTATCGCGTGAAGTAGCAAGAATTTTGTCGATTTGACGGTCGCTCAGGTAAGGGTTGAAATCCTTGCCCACCTTCACCACCACGCCTTCGTATCCTGTTTCCGTGGCGAAGGCCAGCTTCTGGGGCGAGTAGTTCGTGATCAATGCCAGCTTGGGGAACTTCGTCTCAGGAGCAAAGCCGACATCACGGCGCTTTTCGTCACCCGCCTCCGCTCCCAGACTTCCGGCCGTTCCCAGCGTGGCAGCGGAAACTCCCGCCGTTTTCATGAACTCCCGGCGCCCAACTTTTGATTGCTTCATCAATTCACCCCTCCTGCAAAGAATGAAGACAAAGGATAGGACAGACCCCGCCCTGGGAGCAACCAAAAAGCGTGAAGAGCGGCCGCGGGTCAGATTGCAGCGTCGAGCTGAGCTCGACGTCCGGGATTGCGGCGATCATAGACGCCGCTACAGAAAAGCCCACGGCACAAAATCGGTTCCGAGGCTACTAACTACGCTAGATCAAGCGGCTCAAGCAGTTCCTCCACGTTGGTTTCATCGACCACCAAATCGAGCCAGTTTTCGCTAAGCCGATCCTGTTCGTCGAACCCACGGAACAGGCGCATCTTTGCCGCCACATATTGCTCCTGCGAATCGAGTTCGCGACCCCGATGTTCGCGCCAGGCAGCGAGAGCTCGATCGGCAACAAAAATTCTCAGCACGAAGGGCACACGCTGATCCGGGCTAACGACAAAGATGAAATCCGTACCCGCCCCTTGGCCCTCAGGCCGGACCACGCGGCGCTGGCAATCAAAGAAATACCGGTAGGAGACACCCGTCTCCGACTGGTAGACCTTATATCGCTTCCCTGCATTCATCTAAAGCACCTTTTCGAGCCGCAGTGACGCTTCAACTCTTCTTGTTCGGTTGCCTCTATTTCCCTGCGAGAACATCCGGAGAAACACGATCCCCCTGAAAAGAGCCTTCCGAAGCGAACGATGAAGGCGCAGAAGGAGGCGGCAGGACCATGCGCAAGAAAGGAGGAGCCACCAGCGTCGTCACTATGCTCATCACCAAAACGATCGAGTACACCGCGTCCGATATCGTATGCAAGGACAAGCCTACGCCGGCTACAATCAATCCCACTTCTCCGCGCGGCACCATCCCGATGCCAACGCGAAGCGCGTCTTTCAGCCCCAGGTGCAGGCATCCTAATCCGCAACCGATCAGCTTTCCCACAATGGCCAAAACACAAATCACCGACGCCAAGCCGATCAAGCTGGGCTTGGCGAACGTCTGGACATTCACCTGCACGCCCAAAAGCACAAAAAAGAAAGGCGCCAAAAACTCGCTCACCGGGTGGGCGTTTTCCTGAAGCTTCCACCGGTCGCTATGATCAGCCAGCGCCAGCCCGGTGAGGAACGCTCCGATGATCGCCGCCATGCCGATATAAACCGAGGCCAGGGAAAGACCCAGACACAGAATAATCGAGAGGATAAAAGCGGAGTTTCGGGCTCGCAACTTCTCAACATGGGGGTGAAAGCGGCCGATCACCTTCGAGCCTAAGAAAATCATAACCAAGGCAAAGGCAACGGCCTCGGCAGCAACAATGCCCAATTGCATGTAATGAACCTGCCCGGTGGAAAGGCTGCTGACGACCGCCAAAACCAGCAGGCCCAGGATGTCGTCCAGCACCGCCGCCGCCAGAATGACCCGCGCTGCTCGAGTCGAAAGCGCTCCCAGGTCCGCCAAGACCCTGGCCGTAATGCCCACGCTCGTGGCCACCATGGCGGCGCCGACAAAAATGGATTCAATGCTGCTGTACCCAAGGGCCTTCATGTACCAAAGCCCTAAGATAAAGGGTAGGATCACGCCCAGAGACCCCACCAGGACGGCCGTCCAGCCCACTTCCAGCAGATCTCTCGGCTTGGTTTCAAGACCCACGGTAAAAAGGAGAAAGATCGCTCCTATCTCCGCAAGGCCGAGCGTCAGTTCATCGGCGCGAACAAGGCCCAGGAGGGACGGTCCCAACAACACCCCCGCCAGCAACTCTCCCAGGACGCCCGGCTGCCGGAGGCGTTCAGAGATTTCCGCCATCACCTTGCCGCCTGCAAAGACAAGGAAAAGTTCCAGCAGGACTTTCCCCGAGTTCTCCATAAAGCCCAACCCCCCAGCCGCCCGCACCCTCTCGCGATGCACGCGCGACGGAGATTGTGGTGAATTGCAGGATATAGTACCAGAGATTCGCTCAGATCGGCTCTTACGGCCAAACGTTCTCTTCATGTGAGCGGAAAGGATTGTGGCCGCCGAGCTTCGCCACGCCCCGGAAGGTTAGCCGGCGCCGAGGCTGATCTGACTGCTATTTCCGACCGCGCACGAAGATGGCCTTGCCAGGAGCAAATTCGATTTGCGTGACGTGCGCGGGAAGCAAGAAAGGCTTGCTCAAATCAATCTTGTACTGGGATTCCACGTAGGTTTGGATCAGCCAATTCACCAGCCAGTCGGAAAGCGCCACGGAACCGACATGGACATCCTGGATTGTGAGCGTAGCGGTTCCATTGTTTGAAGCAATCTTGGCTAGCGCCGTGACCCGCTGATTACCCCGGAAAATAGATGACAGGACCCTGGACGTTAAGTCGTTGGCAGACTGCTCGGCCGGTTGCAGCGTGTCAAAGTTCACGTTCGACCCCCCATAAATCCCTTCAGGCTTGAAATGAATTTCCAGATCGGTCAAGCCAGCAGGCAGGAATGGAGGGCGTTCATATTTCAGATAAGAGTTAACCTCCGTGTCTGTCAACACAACGGAGCTGAGAGATTTTGGGGAGGAAGAAGATGAATTGGAAAGTTCCATTAACTTGCGTTGGAAGGTTGTGGCAGCCGCCTCAGAAAGCGCCTGCCCGGCATCGGCACTCGCCGCAGGAGCTTCTCCAGCCATAGCCCGCAAGGGCGCCGCCAACGCTGCGCCAGCTAAAAAAACTATGGCCACGAGGATTGACCACTCTAGAACTGCCAGCCCAATTCGAGGAACCTCACGTTTCAAAATTGCCTCACATGGTCTCGGGGACGTTGCGATTCACTACCTTAGGGTTGCTCTTGTGAAAGCCGCATAGAGGGGATCGCCCGCAAATGACGGAGCGAGCCTGCAAAACGAACATCTGCCAACCGCGATGCGGTTCCTTTCCCCGCCTGTGTTGGAAACAAACGAGGGGACAGGCCGCTTAAGTTCGCGTGAACCTGAAGCGTAGCGGTCCCATCAAATCCGCAGGCGCCTTTCAAGTGCAATTCGGCGCCCGAAAGATCTACAGAAAAGTTTTCAAGCGTCACCTGACGGTTTTGAATCTGAAGATGTGCTTGAACGAAGGGGATCAGCGCCGGTTGAGGATTCAACTCAAGAACGTTCAATCCGGCACGGCGGGCTAGGGCACTAATCGGGTCAAAGTCGCCCAAATTAACACTTTCCAGCTTCACCGCCGCCTGGCCCTCTAAGCTGCGGGTAATCTCATCGTGAGTCAGACCGCGTGCGCTAAAATGCCCGGCAGCGGAATAAAACCCCCGGACCGTTGCCAAGGCGGGAGGCAAATAGGACGCCAGCGTTTGCAGCTTGCCGCCCTCGATGTTCATCTCGCCCGAAATCTGCGGCCGCGATTCCCGCAGGTTCACCAGCAACTTTCCCTTGCCGCGCCCGCTCGAAGCCTCAAAGGTAACTTTCGAGACGCGAATCGTGCGGTCATGGATGTCGATCGTTGCCTTGAAGTGACGAAGGGCCAATGCCCTGTAACTTACGATGGGCGTGGCAAAATGTCCTTGTGCGTTCAGGCGGTTCAGCAGGCTGGACGCGGGGCGGCGGACCCCGAGCAGGGCGCTTATCCCGGAGAGTCTCTCAAACAGTGAGGTCGAGTCCTGGCTGCGAGTGGCTTCGAACCACTGCGATGCCTGGCCGACGCTCAACTTGTCGGACTCCAGGCTGAAGTTCCAGGGTACTGCGGGCGAGCCTTCATGCGACATCCACCCTGAAAAAACGCTGGTGCCCATAACCGCTACCACAGGGTTCACGATAACTTGCTTGCCATAAATCTGGATGCGGGCCCGCGGGATGTTGACGGGCTGAGTCAGGCCGGGAATCATCAAGCGTGCGCTGCGAATCCGTGCTTGGGCCGTAATGTTGGGCCTGCTCAGCGGCCAAGCCCAGCCCGTCGCATGCAAGGTGAAGGTTCCAATACCCTCGGCCGCGAAATCTTCCGCATCCTTCAGGCCCAAGGCGCGGCCAAAACGCAAAAGATCAGTGAGCGCAACGGCGCGCGAGTAAACGGTCAGGTCATAACGTGGCTTCACGGCTCGCCGGTATCTGCCCTTGCCGGGCCATAGATCCCGCACATATCCCTCAGCGAAAACCTCCACGCCGGGCGCCAGATGGACCCTCGCGGGGGACAACCAAATCCGATCGCGAGCTATTCGAACGTCAACCCTGGAAATCGGAAAGGCGCCGGAAGGCGTTCGCAAGCGAACCTCTCGCGCTGCCAACGTACCTTCGTAGCGGCGTTCAGCCCAGGGCCCCAGAATCTCAAGCTTGCCATCCACATTGCCGGTAAGGTTCCAACCGAGGCGGATCCCCAGCACACGGCTGCCAAGCTCCAGCAAATCCTGCACCCGCGATTGTTTAAAATTAACGGCCAAATCGAAATCCGGCTTCGACGTCACCTTCTCAATGGAACCCCGCACGCTGGCTTTGGAATCCGCGAACGCCAAATTGAAATCTTCCAGCTCCAGCTTTCTCTGGTCCCGGTCGAAGATCCCCTGAAAGCGAATCCGGCAGGGCAGGTCATTGGATGGCGGCAGTTGTTCCCAGCGGTGAACCTGGCTGAGACGCGCATCACCGACAAAATCAATCTTGCGAAGAGTTCCGGTCAAATGGATGGTGCTATCCAGCACTCCATATATTCCGGGATTATGACCGGTGAGGAGGGGCACCCAATCGTAAAGCAATGCACCCTGGGTTCGGAGAGTCGCATCGAGTGCGCTGCCCGTGGTTTTGGCCGGGCGCCACGTCCCAGAGAGTTCAACGGGCCCGGGAGTGGGCAATTCCGAATCGGTGCGTACCGGGTCGCCGCTCAGCCTGAAACTGACGCGACGCGAACCGAAATCAAAGTCTATTTCGGCGCGCGAGTCGACAATCGCAAACGGCTTCTTATCCTCGCGCAACTTGAAATTGAAGCGAGCGTCTTCGGCTTCGATTCTCAAACTAGGCCGATGGCTGGCGCGGGACGACGGCCGGCGAGCGGAGCCGGTGATTCCGCTGTTCAAGAGCAGATTTTCGATGTTCCATTCACCCGCAGCGTTGCGAACAAGATTGATGCTGGGGTGATGAAGCTGCAGGGTGCTGAAATCGAGCCCTGAATGCCATAAGCTTCGCCACAGGAGTTCACAATCGATGCGCTGCACATTCGCAAAAGGTTCTAGGCCGAACGCCGGCGCCTCTTCCACCACGACGTTATCAATCGTGAATCCCGGCTGAGGAAAGAGGTGAAACGTAATTTGCCCAAAAGTGATTTTGCGGTGGAGCGCGTTCTCCAGCCCTGCCTTGAGGAGAGGACGGTAGCGATCAGCGTTAAAAAAGGACGGGACCACCCACCCCGTCACCAGCACGAGTACCAGCACGGCAACGACGTTACGAAAAAACCGACGCTTGTGTGGACTCATCAATGGATAAGCTTGAAGGTCCGGCTCCAGCGCGTTTTGCTGAAGAAGTGGACGATCATGCCCGCCGTCTGCTTCAATCGGTCACCCAGCGTGTTCTGCTCGTATTGCCCGTGGGGCGTTTCATAAGACCAATAAATGATGAGCGGACGGCCGGAAATAAGCTTCCGCGGCACGAAACCCCAGAAGCGACTGTCCCAACTTTCCTCCCGATTATCCCCCATAACAAAATATTCATGGGGAGGGACAACGATCTGGCCATTCTTCACATAGTTTTGGAACTCCGCGCGCCAGGTCGAAGTTGCGCCTTGCATCTCACCCCAGGTGACCGGCGGGAAATCGTCACCCGGCCGGACCTCATTCGGATAAGTGTTGCGCACGAAGGGTTCTGGGACAGCTTTCCCGTTAACAAAAACCTGCCGATTCACAATGCGAATCCGATCGCCCGGCACCCCGATGACCCTTTTGACAAAATGCTCGCCCGGCTCCTGCGCATTATCGGCATCACCCGGAAACTTGAACACCACAACGTCATCACGTTGAATCTTCCGGTACGGGAGAAAACGGGCCAAAGGCCCCTCGGGATAAGCAAAGGCAAATTTGTTGACCAGCAAGTGGTCACCGATGAGCAGCGTGTTCTCCATGGACCCTGTCGGTATTTTGAACGCCTGGACCACGAAGGTGGTGCCAAAGATCGCCAGGATGACCGTCACGACCAAGGACTCAAATGTATCGCGCAGGCTTGATTTGCGGTAGGGTTCAGCCATCGGCCTCCACTTTCTTGGCCAAGTGCTTTAACGCCAGGCGGGCGGCCTGCTGTTCTGCGGCCTTCTTACTGACTCCCCGCCCTCGAGCAACGATGGAATCCCCGGCCCTGACCTCCACCGTGAAGATCTTTTGATGCTCCAGTCCGGCCTCTTCGATCACCCGATATTGTGCCGCAGGCTGGTGGCCGGCCTGAAGGTGTTCCTGCAGAGTTCCCTTGTAATTTTGCGAGAAAAGCTCTTGAACACATTCAGCAAGGTTGGGCGGCAGAATGCGGTCTACAAAACCCTGCGCAGCTTCCACTCCACCATCGCGATACACTGCCGCCACCAGCGCTTCGAGCGCGTCCGCAAGAATTCCGGATTTCTTCCTCCCGCCGGTCCTTTCCTCCGCAGGGCCCAGCCGCAGGAAATCACCTAGCCGGAGGTCCGCCGCCGCCCGTCCCAGGAAACTCGCCGCCACTAAGCTCGAACGCGCAAGCGAGAGTTTGCCTTCGTCGTACTCCGGAAAGATTTCAACCAGGCGGATGGTGACAGCGAAGTTGAGAACAGCATCCCCAAGAAATTCCATGAGCTCATTGTCGCGGCCGCTCCCTCCAGCCTCTTTCACGCAGGAGGAGTGCGTGAGAGCCTCAATCAGCAAGTCCTGGTTCTGAAACTTATATCCGATGCGTGCTTCTAGCTTGTCGAAGGAAGGTCGGACCATACGAGCGGTAATGCAGCCGTGCGAGTAACGATCGGCCATGGGCGCTGCCGGAGAACTTGAAATCTCAACACCAGGTTCGGAATCGCGCCTCCTCTATTGTCGGCAAAAACTTGCGAACTCCCTTAAGGCTTCGCGTTGGCTTTGGCTTCGGACTTCTTCTGCTTTAGAGCCTGGATCTGGCGGTTAGCATACTGCTCGATAACAGTTCCCGGGGCTTGTTTGCTGGCGTTGGAAAAAGCGGCAATCGCTTCGTCCACTTTACCTTCACTGGAATAGACTTCTCCCAGCCGGTAATAATCAACGGCGTCATTCCCCCCGGATTTTTCAATCGCCGTCTTGTAGTTCTGCTCGGCCTTTGCCAGTTCACCCAGGTCCGGTTCCTGGATCGCCATCCGGGAGCGTTCTAAATGCACCATTCCCAAGGAAGAATAGGCGCCACTGGCCATCTGGTCTTTCCGGGCTTGAAAGGCCTGATCAGTTTCGCTAGCTTGCTTGCCAATCTGATCGATTTCCTGCAAGGCCTTATTGGCATAAACCTCCGCCAGGGTCAGCCTCTTTTCCTTCTCGGCGTCGCTGACGTTCAACATCTGGGGCTGCGGCAGCGTGGAGGACACCAAGAGCAGCGCCATCAAATTATCGGGCTTGAGAGCAAGGCTCCTTTCACCATAGAGCACGACGTTCTCCGCATCATTTTTCTGCTGATAAGCAACCGCTGCGATCGAGTAGACATACGTCAAGACCGAACTATTCGGAAAATTCTTGGCAAAAGCATTGGCGTCCTGAATGATCTTGTCAGGGTCCTGTTCACCTTTGAGCTGGTTATAGGCTTGTGCTTCTGCCGGACTCACCTGGGGACCGCTTGCCCCTTTCGCCCTTGCCGAAGGAGTAAAATTCTTGATGGCAGCAATGAAATTGTCGTCAGCGCCAGCCTTCCGCAGGCTCTGCTCAATGTCGGGAGTCACTTCGAATCCGAGCCCCCGGCTTTCAATCTCCGGCCCCAAAGCGCTCAAGTCTTTCTTGTGATGTTTGACGAGCTTGATAAGCTCTTTTTCCGTGAGGGGCGCCTTCGACTTGGGATTCTTCACGTTTTTCTGGGCTGCCTGCTGCTCCACGCTCATCTGCTGTAGCGTGTCCTGGGCTGACCAAGCCATCCCTCCGCTCAATAGAACGCTTCCGGCTAACAACATGCTTGCCACGGCTCCGATGCTAGCAACTTTCCGTACGTACGACATAAATGCTCCCTTAGTTTATTTGAAGCTGATATGCTTCAGCCTACTAAAATCGCCGTCCTCTGTCAATTAAAGGCGGCCGCGCGTAACGCCCGCAGCTCGGGCCGTCCGCCAGCCCCAACACCGCATTGCCGTCACTTCCGTTCGATCGCGCTACCGGGGCTGCGACGCTTGCCGACTTGAGCAGAAAGGCTTCCGCCGTTTACAATGTCAGCATTATGGTGCGTAGCCCCAAACTTTTTGGGACGGACGGCATGCGAGGTGTGGCAGGCCATTATCCGCTCGATCGGGAAACCGTCCGAAAATTCGGCAGGGTGCTCGGCAATCTGCTCCAAGAAGCCGACGGGGCAGACCGTCCGCGCGTAGTCCTTGGGGAAGATACGCGAGAATCAAGCTGTGAAATTTCGCGGGCGCTTGCCGCCGGCCTCCGTGCGTCCGGAAGCGAAGTCGCTTACGCCGGGGTCATCACTACGCCGGGTATTGCTTTTCTGACTCGTCGGTTTGGTTTCATGGCCGGAATCATGGTTTCAGCGTCTCACAACCCATACCAGGACAATGGAATCAAGGTTTTTGCCAGCTCAGGGCTGAAGCTTTCTGAAACTCAGGAAGTTGAAATCGAACTTGCCCTCGAAGGCCCGCACCCCCAACGGGAATCATTCCCCGACGAGCCTCTCGTCGCTGAACCGGCACTCCTCGACCAATACGTGGGATATCTTCAGGGCATACTGCCGGAAAATTTGTCGCTGCCTGAGACGCCGCTGGTCGTCGATTGCGCTCACGGGGCAGCGTGCCGGGTAGTTCCCGCGCTTCTAAAGAACCTGGGAATCAGGGCTCTGATCCTTAACGCCTCCCCGGATGGCCGTAACATCAACCACCAGTGTGGCTCTCTTTTTCCCAGCCGCATGGCTGAAGAAACGCACTCTTCCGGGGCGCAGCTCGGCGTCGCTTTTGACGGCGATGCCGACCGTGCCATTTTCGCCACTGCGGACGGCCGAGTCGCTGACGGCGATCACGTTCTCTATGCCGTGGCGCCCTACTTCGAGAGGAATCATAGGCTAAAAGGTCACACCGTCGTGGGCACCTTGATGACCAACCTGGGCCTAGAGATCGCACTTGAAAGCTTCGGCATTGCCCTCAAGCGAACGGCGGTAGGCGACAAATATGTGCTCGAGGAAATATTGAAGTCAGGGTACAGCCTCGGCGGAGAGCCCTCCGGCCACATCATTTTTGCTGACCTCTCGTTGGCGGGGGATGGCGTCATAACCTTGCTGCAAGTTTTGCGTTTGGTCGCGGAAACCGGAGCGTCCTTTGGGGAGCTGGTCAGCGGGCTGAAACAGTTCCCGCAACTCATCCGCAACGTTCCCGTTCGTGAAAAGCGCCCTTTTGAATCCCTTCCGGAAGTGACGCGCATCATTGAGTCATGCCAGGAGGAGATTGGGAAGAGAGGGCGAGTCATCGTGCGCTATTCAGGGACGGAGTGCTTGGCGCGGGTCATGGTCGAGGCGGAAGACACCTATACGGTAGAGCGCCACGCCAAGCGGATCGCGAGTGCCATCGAACTGGCGATTGGTTCGGGGTAGGGCGGCAGACAAAGCGGCGACCATGGAATCCGGCGGTAGTCCGGTAAAGGCCTTGCCGGGGAGGCAGGCATGTGGGCACTCATACCACTCCTGATGTTGCTGGCGGCGCCTTCCTGCCCACAAAAAGCCGGCGCGGCCGAACTCGAAAAAATGACCGCAGCCAATCTTCCCAAATTTATCGCGGCTTACCAAAAAGAACTCAAAGCCGTGGATTCCGCTTATCAGGATCTCACGCGCCTGGAACCTCCCCTACGGGACGAGTCCGGCAAAACCCTCACGCCGGAATCCTTGCGGAACCGCCTCAAGCCTATTCCCTATATTACGGAAACCTCCCAGCAACTGCTCGCAAACCCGGACGATGTTTCCGCCGCTCTCAGGCTCTTCATCGAGACCGAAACCTTGACCGATGACCTCGCGGACCTTACGGAAACATGTTATGACAACGATCAGGAAGAAATGGCAGATCGCTTGAGCACCCTTGCAACAACGTTGCACCATGAAAAACATCTGATCGAATCTTACGCCCTTCACTTGGCCGAGGAAATGCAAGAACGCCTTCGTCTGTTAGAAAGGGAGAACCAGGACTTGCGATCGAAACTTCACTAGGCTGCATCGAAATCAGAAGGTGTTCCCGGTCCGTAAGCCCTGGGAACCCTAAGGGAGTATGACAATGCATTGGCACCTCGACAAAAAGGCAGCAGGAAGAAGCTGGGGCGTCCTCCAGGCCGGAGGGCTGCGGCACAGGCCAGCCTCAGGGCTTGGGCGGTGGAAAATCCGCACGATGCGAAGTTATATGAAGTTTTTGTTCCTGAGCACTATATTCGTAATTGCCTGGCAGCCACAGCAAGCCCAAAGCCAGCCTGCCCGAAAAAACCGGATGACGCAAGAAGGGGTCGAAACAGGCATGACCGTCCCTGTCGACACCAGGATTCCTCTCCGGCTTCAGAGCGCAATCAGTTCAAAGACAGCTTATGTGGGAGAGGCAATCTATTGCCGAACGGTCTATCCCATCACCGTCGGCGACCAGATCGTTATTCCCGTGGGCAGCTACGTCAAGGGAGACGTGACCCAGGTCATTCATCCCGGGCGGATCAGAGGGAAGGCGAAGCTCGGCCTTCGGTTTGACTCCATTACTCTTCCGAGCGGCGTTACTCGGCCATTGCGAGCAACGTTGTCGGCTTTTGCCGGAAATGGCACGGAAGGATTTGACCGGAAAGAGGCAAAAATCGAGGGCCAGTCTACTAAAGGGAAGGACGTAGGCCGCATAGCCCGTACCACCGTGATCGGCGCAGAGATCGGTTCGATCGCAGGAATATCACGCGGAAGGTCGCTCAAGGGGCTTGGCATTGGAAGCGCGGCGGGCGCTGCGGGCGGAGTCATCTGGGTTCTGGCCGGACGGGGCAAACAAATCTACCTCCCGCCAGGAACCAGCCTGGAGCTTCGGCTTGATTCACCTCTCTCCTTCAGCCAGAGAAACAATTGATGAAGGGGGGCTATTCCAGGCAGCCCGGGATTCCCCCTGAAGGCTCTCTTCAGAATCGTGAAATGTGCGGCGTTTGAGATCCCGCCGCCAGCCCTGCGCGGGCTCCAAGAAATCCGATAGAAGTTATTTGACCAACAAGTTCGCGCTTGCCGTGCGACTGAGCGTGGAGGTCTTGCCCGTCAGTGTCAGCGTATACACTCCCGGCGGCGTTCCTGGAGGCAGAACTTGACTCGTGATCGGATTGAAATAGTAGTTGTTGCACGACGCCCAGGCTAAGGCCACAAACAGAAGCACCGCTAACCCTACCCACACGCGGCGCCCGTGCGAGCTGAGTCTGCGGCTTGCCAACAACGCCAGAAGAGCCACGAGTAGCAAACTAAGGCCCCAAACCCAATACCCCGTACCCGGAGGGAAGCCGGAGGGACCGCTTCCCGGGCCTAACATCGAATTGGCCTTGGTGGTGATCTTGACGGTCACATTCGTCGTGCCTGAGCCGCTGAGAGTAACGGAAGCCGGATCAGGCGTGCACGTTGCCGACTTTGGGGCATGGGAACAGGACAGCGTGATGTCACCGCTAAACCCGTTCACCGACGTGGCGGCGAGTGTATAGGACCCCGAGTCTCCAGCGTTAACGGTAAGCAACGGAGGAGACAACGCAAGCGTAAAATTCTCAAACAGAACGGCCACCGAAATTGTGTCACTCTGGGTGCCGCTGGTTCCGACAACCTGGAAGTCCAGGGTATTCGGGGCAACAGCCGATAGACTTCCCAGCGTCAGCGTGCTGGTCTGACCTGCCGTGATGGAAGCGGGATTGAATGCACACGTCGCGTTCCCGTTGTTGTTGCAGGACAGCGTGACGCTATCCGTAAACGACTGTGGGGCAGCAAGCGAAATCGTAAAGGTCGTAGACGTGGCGTCGGCAGCGGCGATCGCGGAACTCTGATTGGATGAAATCGTGAATTCGGCAACGCCGGTTCCGCTTAGCGTAAACGCTTGCGGACTTCCGGTCGCATCGTCGGTAACAGTTAACGATCCCGTCAGGCTTCCCGAGCTTTTCGGAGCGAACGTCATGCTGACAGCACAGCTTGCTCCCGCCGCCAGCGAAGCAGGGCAGTTGTTGGTTTCAGCAAAATCCCCGGTTGTCGCGATGCTGGTGATGTTCAGAGTGGCGCTGCCCGAGTTCTTCAGTGTTGCGGTTTGCGGCGCGCTCGTCGTGCCAACCGTCTGATCAGCAAAAGTCAGCGTGTCAGGCGAAAGGATCACCGCCGGGGCGGGAGTCGTACCGTTCCCGGAAAGTTGAATCGTTTGAGGGCTGCCTTGAGCGTTGTCGGCGATCGTTACCTCGCCGGTTCTGCTGCCCGTAGCCGTGGGGCTAAAGGTAACGTTGATCGTACAATTGCCCCCCCCGGCAGCGAGCGACGAGCCGCAGTTATTAGTCTGGGAAAAGTCTCCGCTCGTTGTGATGCTGGTTATGTTCAACGTTGCGGTACCGTAATTCGAGAACGTTACACTGAGCGGACTGCTCTTGGTTCCCGTGGCCTGGTCAGCAAACGTCAAAGATTGAGGAGATAGGCCGGCGGAAGGTGCATCGGCCGCGCTGATCTTGGCAACAAAAACATCGCTATTCCCTCCGGAAGAACCGATCGTGCTTTGCAGGACGCCCGCCGTCACCGGGAAATTGGATGAAGAGGCCGCTCCCGTCACATAGGCGTTGCCGGACGTGTCAAGGGCAAGAGCCTGGCCGTAATCATTTGCATTCCCGCCAAGGTAAGTGGAGTAGACCAAGGCGCTCGCCGTGGAGTCGATCTCGGCCACAAAAGCATCAGGGCACGAGCCGGAGCCGCAAGTCCCGCCTCCAAAAGCCGCATCGACGGCGTTTAGCACTGGGAAATCGGAAGATTGAGTATACCCCGTGACGAACGCGTCCCCAGAGCTATCAACGGCGATTCCGTTGGCTTCGTCGGCCTGCGTGCCACCCAGATAAGTGGAGTAGCCAAGAGCGGTTCCGGCCGCATCAAGTTTTGCCACGAAAGCATCGCCGTTGCCGTGGTTCGCCGTCTGGAGAACCCCGCTCGTGGTGGGAAACGCAGTCGAAAGGGTATCTCCGGCCACATAGACATTCCCCGTAGAGTCCACAGCGATACAAGTGCTCGTATCCAACCCCGTTCCGCCAAGATATGTGGAAAAGTCCAGGGCCGTACCTGCCGGGTTGAACTTGGCGATAAAGGCGTCGGCCGAACCCGCGTTCGTAGCCTGATAAGGGCTGGCGGTGGGGAAATCGGTTGAATAGGTATAACCGGTCAGGTAGGCGTCTCCAGAAGCATCGACAGCGACACCTTGCCCTGAATCCGCAGCGCTTCCTCCCAGGTAGGTGGAATACACCAAGCCGGAGCCGTCCGGCTTTAGCTTGCTCAAAAAGGCGTCTCCCTGCCCTCCATTCGCACTCTGAAAGGGACTGGCCGTTGGAAAGTTAGTGGATTGCGTATCTCCGGCTACGTAGGCGTCGCCGCTCGAGTCCACCGCAATCGCATGGGCGGTGTCGCTTCCGGTGCCTCCCAGGTAGGTCGAGTACGCGAGGGAATCTCCCGTCGAATTGAGCTTGGCTACAAAGGCGTCTGTTTGCCCCCCGGCAAAGCTGGTTTGATCTGCCCCCTTGGTCGTCGGAAAGTTTGTCGAGGAAGTCGTTCCGGCCACATAAGCATCGCCCGAAGAATCTACGGCGAGCGCGCTGCCCTGGTCGACACTATTTCCGCCCAGAAAAGTTGAGTAAATAAGTGATGCGCCCGAAGAGTCCAATTTGGCCACAAAAGCGTCCACCGTCCCGGAAAGCGATGACGCGATCGGCGTGGCGGTGGGAAAATTCGTCGAGGCCGTGGCTCCGGTAACGTATACGTTCCCGGAAGAATCCACCGCGATGCCGGATCCGCTGTCGGCAGCATTGCCTCCCAAAAACGTCGAGTAGCTGAGCATGGGATCAATCACGAGAGGTTTTTTCGGGTCGTAACTCGCCACCCGAAAACTGACCCGCCCGTTCGCCCCAAGAACGTAGCCGCCTTCTACAAAATGCTTCCCTGAGGGATTCTTCCTGGAACTTGCCCCTGGCTGAAAAATCAAAGGCTTATGGAACCATACGGTTCTGCCGCCAACCTGTGCGACAAGGTTGCCCTCGAAATCCGATTGGACTTTCGTAGCTCCCTCAAGCGCCAAGCCGATGCTCCTGGGATCACCCTGTGGAGACACCACAAAGTCAAATTCCAGATGCCGCTGATTGCCGTAAAAAATCAGGTCAACGCCGGGATACACATTCCGGTACTTCACCTTGGCGTACGTGGGCACGTCCGTCAGCCATTTTCTGGGGTTCCTGCCGATGAAGTAATTGTTCTTCCCCGGCAACTCATCCATTCCCGTAAGGACCGGGTGCGGGTTGGCATTCGAGAGTTTCATCCTCAGCGCCGCCGTGTGGGGCGTCGGCGAGCCACCGGAAGTTGAAAATCCTTGAGATCTTGTTGATTTCCTACCGGAATTCTCCTGCAGGGCCAATACAGCCTGGCGCGAGGTCAGGAAGAGGCTGTAGCCTTGACCCGCGGAAAAGAAGGCAACCTGGCGTCGCGGATCATTCCCCACTTGCCCAAGATTCCGCACAAAGCTCAAAGGGAGCTTCAAGTAGTTCGCTGCAACCTGTGCAGAGGCCTTGCGCGCCGGAAGAGCTTCAAGGCTGCGCGGCATCCTGCGTCCGCTTTGAAACAATATCAGGCCGCCCAGAATCAGGCACACGAGTCCTGCTGTTCGCCCAAGGCGTCTGCCCATTCCACGTAATCTTTCCAAAGTCATAGACTATATTCACCAAAAATGGTTATTTTAGCAGCTTGCCGGTAGGTGACAGCCTCTCTCTGACGCTTACCGGCAAGCCTGAGGAGATCGCTCCGAACCGGACCATACCCCTTACAGGAAGACCACCGATTGCAGACCCGAGATCTCAAACCTCTTCCGGCAGCGCGGGTTCTGACATTGAACAAAGTCATCCCGCCGCAGGAGGTAGGACCTCGCTTTCTGGTACCGCGCGCGGTCCCGCTCATCCGCATTTCCCTTGAGCGTCCGCTTCTTCGTGCGCTCAAGCCATCGGATCTGATACGTGGCGCTTTGGCGGCAGAAAAAGCAGGAGAGATTGGCAGGTTTCAGAATTTCTTTTTCGTCGAAAAAATCGCGTTCTTCCATGGAGTTGATATTCTACCGTGAATCCGCAAAATAAACGGGAAGATTCGAGCTTAAGATCGAACCCGCCTCGCTGCCACTTTATTCATCCTCCGGGCGCAATGATTTCAGATAGGCGACAACAGCCTCGGCATCCCGTCGCGACAGGCGAAACTGAGGCATCGGAGGACCAGCCAGCTTGCCGTTCTTGCCGATACCCGTCATGAAGAACCTGATCGCTTCAGCCGAAGTCCAGCCCGGCAGGCCCGCGATGGCTGGCGCGGCCGGAGCCCAGTTGGGAACAGGATGCATGGGTAGAAAGTCCAGCTTCGCTCCTTCGAGATACCGGCCGGGTATGAAATCACCTTTTTCATTGCGCGGCGAATGGCAGTCCTTGCACATCCCAAGATTTTCAACCAGATACTTGCCCTGCACAATCAACTTTGAATGGCTCGCCGTTGGTTTGTTCCCGGCAGCGGCCATGGACACAGCGAAAAGCAAAGTGCTGCACAACACAACTACTCTGGTCAATGGGAGTCCCCGAAATTGAAGCCGCTTCCCAAGCCAATCTTTATCGAGTCTGTCAGGCAGCATTTAATAAGTTACCTTGAGTCCCCGCTGAGCGCCAGTATTTTCCGCTTAGGCAGGACCCGCCGCCCGGTCCACTTCCACTTTCAAGGCATCACCCCGGACGAGTCCTCTTGTTTCACGAATTTCGGCCCGAGCCACAGCAAGGCTGTAGCATCGATCAGAAAGTGCGCAGCCATCGAAGGATAAAGCGACCCAAGCCTCACCACCGGGTAGGCCAGCAGCGCACCCAGCAAGGCGGCTCGAAACATTCCGTTAACGCCCTGATAGAAATGCGCCAAGCCAAAGGCCACGGAAGACACCACGACACCCCAGACGACAGAATGGAACCATCCAGAAGCTTCTGAAAGAAGAAACCCGCGATATAGAAACTCCTCACAAAAGCCCGCTGTCGGCGCCAGCCCGAGCAACGCCCACCACCTTTCCCGCGTGTTCTCAGGCACCAACAGGCGAACCACTTCGGATTCTTCCGGCCACCAGCCCCGGTGTTCGAGCAACAGGAAGAAGCCTAAACCCAGCACGGATCCAACTGCCAGCAGGACGGTCCACTGAAGAAAGGCGGACGGCGCCATTGAGTGGAAACACACCTTATACCAGCCCGGCCAGGTTGCCACAACGACACCGAGACCGATCCCGGCCAGAATCCACTGCGACACAACAGCCGAAAGATAAAGGGCCGTTTTCGGAATTCCCTGAAGCCGGGACGGACGGGCGCTGTGCCAGGAAAGCGCGGGGACCCCGGCGATGAGAAAAACCGCGAATATGATTCGCACAAGCTGAGGAAACATCACCGATCCTTCTTCCCGCCGGCCCGGTTTTATCCCCGGCCTTGACTCTAGTGTTGTGCGCCTCAAGAGCCTTTACAATCCGGGACAGGGTTGGCGCCTGCGTAGCGCCGGGCTTTACAGGCAGCGGGAAAAGGCCAAATTGTCATGCTGAGCCCGGCATGCCGCTCTAAAGAGCAGCGCTACGCCTGTAATCCTATCTGTGACGCACTACACTAGGGGCCGCGTCCTCACGGCCCGCCCCTTCTTAATAGGAGCCGAAATATAGTGTAGTGTCCGCGACATAACTGGACAATCGGCGCGTCCGTAACGCCGGCATCCTGCCGGCAAATGCCGCCGGGACGGCGGCGCTACATTGTCCACCCAATTACTGGACACTACAGTAGCAACGGATTTCGGCTGAGAGTCCCGCCGTCGAAGGCTTTTAAGCACGCAACAGGTATGCGCCCAAAACCGCGCCGCAACGGTCTCGGCAGATTTCCACGGAAAGGTCTCCGGGTCCCATGAGCCATTGCAGGCAATATCCATCGACAAGCGCGCGAATGGTCGTTGCAGCCTCCTCCGGATGAACACGCCGAAACTGCTGCTCGCGAATTCCGTCGGCAATGATCTTTTGGTCGCGCGCCCGGCACTTTGCAAAAAAATCCTCGAATAAGGCGCGAAAGCGTTTCGAGCGGGTGCCGAGGCTCACGTAGTCAAACAGCACCAGATAGAGTTTGCGATTGACTTCAGTGCTGTGAAACAGGAGCTCCAACTCCGCGGCCAAGCGGGCGCGAGGAAGCTCATCGCTAGCCGCCACCTGGTCCAGGCTGCTGGTCAGTTCAGCGAGCAGCCACTCCAAGACCGCAAAGAACAAATCTTCCTTGGTATGAAAATAATGAAGCGCCCCGCCTTTGCTGGAGTTCGCCCGCGCCACGACGGAGTCGATGCTCGTCGCATAGAGGCCCTTTTCCAGGATTTCTGCGTAGCCTGCTTTGATCAAAGCCTCCCGGCGCCGGGCCGTCAGCGCCAGATCAACTCGGCGTGGGCTCATAACCCTGCCTTTCTAAAATCGCCCAGACGGCTTATCGTAAGTTATCCGGACACGGGTGGTCAAATCTATAAAGGCGTCCAGCGCAAGGGTCGGTCGCTTGTAAGAAGAATTCAGCATTGGAATGGAGCGTTTGAAGCGCCGTTGAACCCCTTAGAAAGGTAATGATACGATGGCCATAGAGCCTTATGAAAGCCGTAATTTCAGCTTCGCGAGATAACCTCCTGGGCCTGGATAAGTCCGATCTACGCGAGTTGGCCGCACTCTGCGAAGAGCCGCAGTTTCGAGGCGCGCAATTATTCCGGAATATTTACGCCCGCCGCCAGCGCGATTTCGCCGAGTGCACGGAACTGCCCGCCCGCTTCCGCCATCTCCTCAGTTCCCGATACCGCGTTGATTACCCTGCGATCAAAGCCCGGATCGCATCGCGCGATGGTGCGGTCCGATATCTTCTCTCCCTTCACGATGGCGAGAATGTCGAAACCGTTTTTATGCCGGATGAAGGGCGACTAACGCTATGCGTTTCGAGCCAAGTGGGTTGTGCCGTCAACTGTCATTTTTGTTTCACCGCGCTGCTGGGAGTCAAACGAAACCTTGAGGCGGGTGAAATCCTTGGACAGGTCATGGCGGTGACAGCCGCCCAGAGGATTCCTCCCGCGACGCCTTTCAACGTGGTGTTTATGGGAATGGGCGAGCCTTTGCTGAACCTGGCGCCGGTGATGAAAGCGGTGAGAATCCTGGCAGACCGCGACGGGATGGCAATACCTTTACGCCGGATCACGATTTCCACCGCCGGAATCGTTCCGAAAATTCGCGAGATGGCTCGTGAAACAGTCCGCCCCAAGCTGGCCATTTCACTTAACGCTTCCACCGAAGAACAGCGAACAGCCTTAATGCCCCTGAATCGCAAATATCCTTTGAGTGAGCTGCTCCAGGCGTGCCGGGAATTTCCGCTGGGATCGCGAGAGCGGTTAACTTTTGAGTACGTGCTTCTCGATGGGATTAACGATACCGATTCCGATGCCCAGCGGGTGGCTGCGCTGCTCGGAGGAATACGATCCAAGGTGAACCTGATCCCTTACAATGCCGGGCCTGACCTGCCCTACCGGCCTTCGCCCCTTCGCCGTGTGTTGGCGTTTCAGAAGATACTTCAGGATCATCACATCCCGGCCTTCATTCGCATTTCGCGGGGTCAGGATATTATGGCAGCGTGCGGCCAGTTGCGGCTGGCGGGCATGGAAAGCGAGACCGCACCAGTTGATGTTGCCCCCTCTGTTTCCCCCGGTTAGTCGGGCGCGGCCGCGCGAATCCCGACCACGGCCATCATGCGCCCGGCAAGACTCCCCTCTTTACGATAAGAGTAAAAGAGATCGTTCCTGCAGGCCGTACAGTAATCGGCAATGTGAATTTGGGCAGGCGGGACACCAGCAAGTTCCAGTTGCGAACACGCCACGGCAACCAGATCAAGGCGAGCCCCGGAATGCTCCTTAAGCTGGTGACCCGGAGGCGCTTGAGAAAAGAAGAGTGGCAGGCGACGATTAGCGGCCCCTGAATCAGAGGACTCTGAGAGATCATTTCGAAAGAATTTCTCAGGGCGTGCAAACCGGCCATAGAATGCCTCCACGACCTCTTCCCCTACTTCGTAACAGCAAGCCCTGATTGAAGGACCAATCGCGGCAATAAGGTTCTCTGGTTTTGAATGAAACACCCGCCGCATCTCGCCCGCCGTCTTTTCGATGATGCGGCTAAGGGCGCCACGCCAGCCTGCATGTACGGCGGCAACACATCGGTTTTCGGAATCGACGAGGAGCACCGGCATGCAGTCGGCCACCCGCACACTAAGGAGAATTTTGGCGCTGTTGGTCATCAGTGCGTCGCCCGAGAGGTCTTGATGCTTACGATCCGGTGCTGAAGAAGGGTAACCGGAAAGGTCGTACCGGAGGGACAAAGAATCCCGGCCCGGAGACACGGAATAAATGATCGCCGAGTGTTTCTGACGAAGGGCAGCGAGGCGGAAACCGTCGCTCCTAAACTCCGACAAGAAGCGGCTTTTGTCAGCGCCTGTGGTCGTGGCCGTGTCGCCTGGACGCAATTTCGACCTGGGTGTTTTTTCACATTTTCTGGTTGAAAAGGCGTGAGTCAGCCACGGAATGCGGCTGAACGCCTCGCATTCGAGCCAATTACAACCCTCAACAGATACAAGATTGAACGTTTTCCGGTTCAAGAACCCAATATAGCACGCTCGGCCGCGTAGTTTCTCGACCTTCCTGCTAATGTAGTGCTTCACGATAGGTTTACAGGCGTAGCGCCGTCCCTGAGGGCGGCATGCTTGGGGGGCTTGGCTTCTGGGAACGCAGTGGAATCGGCCGCCTGCCAAGAGGAAAGCCGACCACCTCGCAACAGTCTTACGGGCAAACATCTTCAGTGGGACAGTGCATGTTATTGACAGCCGAAAATGGCGTCTGCTAGGCTTGTGATGTTTCAGTCGCCGGTTCGGATCGTCCGCGCAACGAAGCCGCGGTGGGGCTGATCGATTTAGGATCTCCGAAACAGCGGGAGGCTCACGATGAGGCGGAATTCCAAACCATGTTGGGGGGCTGCAATGGTGGTCACCCTGACACTGGCCCTAGGGGGGATGCGCGGGCTATTTGCCCAGGATGCCACGCCCACCGCGAAGTCCGTCAACTCTAATGCGACTCCCTCGGTTCCACAAGCCCAAAGTGCTCCCCAGTTTTCTTCTGAATCCGGTGTAGGACCGGACTATGAAATCGGACCGGAAGATGTGCTGCAAATAAGCGTATTCCAGGTGAGCGACCTGGATGAAACTGTCCGCGTTTCAAACGACGGCACCATTGCTGTGCCCTTACTGGGCCGCGTCGAAGCCGCCGGACTGACTCCCGACCAATTGCGCAAAGAGCTTGAGCAAGCTTATGGAAAGAACCTCCTTCAAAATCCGCAGATCAGCGTTTTCGTTAAGGAGTTTCATGCACAGCCCATCTCCGTCATTGGCGCGGTTCAGAAGCCCGGTCTCTATCAAATTACCGGCCCGCGCACGCTGATTGAGGCGCTCTCCATGGCCGGCGGTCTGGCAAGCGGCAAGAACGCCGAACCCGGCAAAACCGTTTACATTACGCGGCAAGGGGGATTTCCAGATCTTCATGTCGTCCCCGGCATGCAGTTAGTTGCCCCCGGCAAAATCGGAATTGACCTCAAGGACTTGCTGTACACGCAGGACACCGACCTGAACATTCCCATCAGGCCGCACGATATTATCGCCGTTGCCAACGCCAATGTGATTTATGTAGCCGGGGGAGGAGTCCGAAAGCCCGGCGGCTTTGTGCTGGGAGATCGGGATGGTGTAACCGTGATCCAGGCAATGGCCATGGCCGAGGGCTTGGCACCCGATGCAGCCAAACGTCGCGCGCGCATTATTCATACCAAGGCCGATGGTTCAAGAGTTGAGATTCGCGTCGATATCGACGCGATCTTAAAGCAGAAGGCTCCAGATCCAACGCTTGCCGCTAACGACATCTTGTATATACCCCTCAGTGGCGGTAAAGCCGCGTTCAGAAAGAGCACCAACGCGATCGTTCAGACGATTAGCGGCATGCTCATTTTCCACCCCCCCTAGAAATCTTGAAGTACAGAACTTGGTGTAAATGAGTGAAGTTTTTATGCACGTGTTTTGGATACTTATACATGCTGGTCGGGCTGGGGCGAAGCTCCGTTAGTGATTAGGTTGAATCGCAGGCTTTGACCGGGCACGCAGTCAAGGAATCATTGCCAGTACATTTAGGCCGATGCCGGAAGTCCACGCCGAGGGGCGCGCCTTATGAGCAGCATGGGGTCCGGGATACGAAGCCTCGCACGACGAAGGACGTAAAGTGTTCCTGAAATAGGTCATTCAGCGGGCAAGAGTGTTTCAAAAAGGAGACATTTGCTCGCCGGAAGATTCCCTTCCCTTCAGCTAATCTCCTACTGCCTTTAACGACTTACCTCGATACCTTCATTTTGTACTCGACGGTCTCAGACTTGCAGGGTAGTATAGGTTCCGATAGGGGGGTCACAGAGAAGCCGGAAGCCAGGAAAAGAGAGAGGACACAAGAGTAATGGCGCAGGACGAAGCGCCTCAATTCCCTCCTGACCAGGAATCCCCGCATAAGGCTATTGGGGATGCGCTGGTTGCATTGGATGCGTTAACTGCACTGTCCAGCAAGAACGTACGAGTGCAGCCAGTGAAGGTCCAACGCCCCGAAATCGTGCTTAGGGAGCGCTCGCGTGCGTCTGCCTTCTTCGCCTCCGTACTGCTTCATTTTGCGGTAGTCTTTTTTCTTGTTCGCGTGCCTTTCGCAATTTTCCTGCGGCACCGCGAATCTCACAGCTTCCAGCTCCCCCAAATTGTGTACGAGTTTCATGAAATCGAGCTTCCTCAGGATCTCCCTGCCTTGAAGCCCCCCGGCCCCGGAGGAGAGCCGGGGAAGGGGACCCATCTCCAAGAGGCTCCGGCACGCGGCAGCACGGCATTTCACCCGAAGGTAACGGTGGTCTCCAATCCCCCGAATCCCGATAATCACTTCCAAACCATCCTTCAACCCAGCGTGCCGCATAATGTAATTATCAAGATGAACTTGCACTTGCCCAATATCATTATGGGAGGAGTGCTGCCGGTTCCCGGCCCTCCGCCGCCCGTTCCGCCTCCTCCCATGAAACTCACGGTTCCCAGCACGCTTCACTCTCTGACAGTTCCTCAAGTCGCGGTCGCCTCTCCAACACCGCCCAACTTGATTATTCCCGCCTCTTCGACGCCCAACCTGCCGCCAATTCCTATGCCCCAGCCTCCTCCGCCCCCGCTCGAACCGCAGTTGACACCTCGCACCCCCACCGCTCCAGTGATCCCTAATGTCGGCATAGTCGCTGATGCGAACGGGTCCTCAAGCCGCCTGCTCGTGCTCAGTTTGAATCCTGCCCCGCCTGCAAGCAGCATTTCGATTCCAGCGGGAAACCGCTACGGCGCTTTTTCCATCTCGCCCGGCGGCAATCAGCCCGGATCTCCCTCGGGCGTTAACGGTGGAACCTTGAACGGCGGTGAGGGCGGGCCCGGGAGCGGCGGTGACAACAGTACCGGCGTCGGGCCAGGCAACCGAGGCGGCGGCGGCAACGGTGGCGGGAAGAGTAATCTGGCCGTCTCAACCAGCGGTACCGCAGCAAGCGGCGGCACTGGCATGGGAGGAAGCTTGGCAGCCGCTGCAGCGGCTAAACTCATTTATCCAATTCTTCGTCCCCCGCCTAAGAACCGCTTTGCGATGGTTGTCACTGCCGGACCGGTCGGAGGAGGGGGGCTCCATGTCTACGGGGTCCTGACAGGCGGCAAGGTCTATACTGTCTTTCTCCCCATGCCCCAAAAGAATTGGATTTTGCAGTATTGCGCGACGGATGGCGACGACCATCAAGCAAGTAGCCAAAGTCCCAGTGTGAGCGTCGCACTGAGCTTCGGTCTCCTTCCGCCGGATGTCGAGAAACGTTTCGATTTCCATCGTCCGTCTCTGCCTGCCGATCAGAAGAGCAGAATGATCATCCTGCACGGGATTATCGACAAGGATGGGTCGGTGCAAAAATTGCGCATCTACCAAGGCGTTCAAGAGATCGCCGATCAGGCTGCTTTGGCTGCCTTCAACCGATGGAAGTTCAAGCCCGCTTTGAAAGACGGGAAGCCGATTGCCGTTGAGATCCTGGTGGGCATTCCCGTGAGCTGAGCCCACGAGCAGTTCCAGCCTTCACATGCTTCTCGGATTGAGAGCCCCCGCCCCCGACAATTCCCGTGGATAGTCTTGAGAGGCGCAGTAAGGCAATGGCGCACCCTATGATCTATGGTCCGCCAGCATCCCGCATGTCTTACGAAAGATCTCTGGCACCACTACCCGCTCTAAAATAGCGTGCCCCAAACTGCACCACTACCGGCAACATGCAAAGGTGTTTCATCGTTCCATATCTGCTT
>JAMCXS010000015.1:24860-55096 GCA_023474345.1 Acidobacteriota bacterium
GAATGAATGGATTATATTTAAAACTTGACTTACTGACAAATAGCAGTAAAATGTAGGGCAATTAGAGCCCGCACAGTAAACAAGTGCGTCGGAGCCGGGCCGAGGGCTAGTAGATGCGTATCCCCCTGGCCATTAGTCCACAGTCAAGTGACTGTACCGTAACTGTACCTTGGTACCATTGCGCTCCCTCGCTCTATCCTGTAGAACTAAGGAGTTAAGTAAGAAAAAAAGTTCACATTTGACAAACTTTTCGCCTTCGCCGGGACGTAATGCGAAGGTGATTGATGAACCGGGCCCCTAGAAGAACGGAGAGTTGTTGATGTCCGAGGATGTGGTTCGTGTCTTCTTCTGCAGTTCCGATAGCGCCTTTGCCCAAGTAATCGCACGAACTCTGGGACCGGGCTATGAGGTGCGTTCCAACGAACAACTTGACTGTGCCGCAAACCATGGCGCCGAGCAATGGTGGGACGTTATCCTGCTGGACCTGCGGGATGTTGGGGAGGATTCCGGAACCGAGGCAGGTCTTCGCGCCTTGGATGAGATTAAGCAACTTGATGGCTCAACCCCCATTATCGCGTTTCTTGGCGACGCCACGGATAACCTGTCACGGATGCTCGTCGAGAATGGAGCCTATGACACCGTAGCGACTCCTCCTAACGTGGCGGAGCTGCGCCTTCTGCTTCGCCGCGCCTACCGTCTTTCCAACGAACCGAAAAAGAACTGATCGAGCTCCGCTCCCAAGACCGTGGGGCAGGACGCTTGGGCGAAATGCTTGGGTCGACGGAGTCCATGCACCGGGTCTTTGCGACATCGCGTAAGGTGGCCTGCTGCGATGTCAGCGTGCTGATCACAGGTGAGACAGGAACAGGCAAGGAATTACTGGCGCGTGCGATCCACCGCTTGAGTCCCCGCACCTCGGGTCCTTTTGTGGCTTTCTCTTGTGCCAACCTGCCAGAGACTTTAGTGGATGATGAACTCTTTGGGCACGAGAAAGGCGCCTTCACGGGGGCTATTGCCCGCCGGCATGGGCGCTTTGAAACCGCGCATGGCGGGACGCTGTTGCTGGATGAGATTGGAGATTTGCCGCTGGGCCTGCAGGCCAAGTTATTGCGAGTCCTCCAGCAGCGCTCTTTCGAGCGCTTGGGAAGCAGCACGCCCATCATGACGGATGTACGGGTCATCTGCGCCACGCATCAGGATTTGGAAGGTATGGTCGAGGCAGGCACCTTCCGCAGGGACCTCTACTACCGCTTGAATGTAATCCAGATTCACATTCCGTCGTTGCGCGAGCGCCGCGACGAAATCCCCGTACTGGCCCAACATTTTCTGCGGCAGTTTGCCGGCCAGTTTGGCAAGGAGGCCAAGCAGTTTTCTCCCATGGCTGTGCACGCGCTCGAAGAGTACGGCTGGCCGGGAAATGTCCGTGAGTTGGAAAACGCGGTGCAACGCGCCGTCGTCATGGCGGAGGGGCAAACCATTGAGGCTTGGCACTTGCCCAATAGCTTGCACAGCGGCTTTGAGCAACCCTCGGAGATCCGCTCCTATGAGGAAGAAGTGCGGGATTTCAAGCGTCGCCTGATCTTGCGGACCCTTCGTGAATGCGGAGGGCGCAAGGTGGATGCTGCGCGCGCGCTTGGCGTCGCGCGCGGTTATTTGCATCGCCTGATCAATCAACTGCAAATCCAACTCGATGACGATGATTTTGAGATTGCTGACGCGCAAGGTCCGACGCCGCACGAACGAATCATGTAGCTTTCTTCGTACTGTGTGGATGGAATGCGAGTTGATTTCAAGCCCGCAGTGACTCCCTGGAAGGAAGCTGGGCACCTTCCTTTCCGCGAGGTGTATTGCCTGCCATTTTTGCTCCGCGCACAGAACTCCGATGGCGGGTGGGGCTATCACCCGGAATCGCAAAGCAGCGTAGAACCTACGGCCTGGGCAGCTCTCGCTCTGCGGGAAGGGCCAAAGCCGGAATCTCCGCAAGCCCTCGAACGGGCGGCCAAGTGGTTGCGTCAAGCCCAAATGGCAGACGGCGCGTGGCCCGCCGCAGCGGATCAACACCCGGGTTGCTGGGTTACAGCGCTGGCATGCCTGGCCTTGTCTGACCAGACGAAGGCTCCTGACGAAACCGTTCTCAAAGGACTTCGCTGGCTCTTGGATACTTGGCCGGCCGAGGGAAGCACATGGAGCCGCCTGCTGCGACAATGGCATAAAAAGTCAGGGGTTGTGGTACGCCAAAACCACGCCCTCCGGGGTTGGAGTTGGACCCCCGGTACAGCAAGCTGGGTTGAACCCACCGCTTACGCTCTCATCCTGCTCCGCAATATCCCCGACAGGTTTCATCCCAAGGGGGCGGTTCGGCGAAGACAACTCGGCGAAAGGATGCTGTACGACCGGATGTGTCCAAGCGGAGGTTGGAACGCCGGCAACCCTATGGTCTACGGTGTTCCGGGCGAACCCCGCATCGGCCCAACTGCCTGGGCGCTCATGGCCTTGGTGGATTACAAGGAACGGGCTGAGAACCGGGCAAGTTTGGATTGGCTGGAAAGGAATTACGAAAACATTTCGGGGCCCGCTTCCTTGGCTCTGGCTCACCTTTGCATCAGGGCCTACGGACGACCGGTTCCCCCGCCGGAACCCAAGCTTGGCGATTTATATTCAGAAAACCACTTCTTGCGGAATGTCGTCGTGGCAGCTTGGGTCTGTTTGTCCCTCGGCAGCATCCCAAGCTGGCTGCAAAGTTCCTCGGAGGCGGAAGCATGAGCTATTCCAACAGCCGCCTGACGCCGTCTTTTAACCGGCCGCCTTCCAAGGTGGTGATCCGGCGGGTGGCGAGCTATCAGGACGATCTGGAATGGCTGGTATGGGAAAGTCTCGTGGAGTTCCAACTTCAGGTCCGGGACAAAACGGTTCTGATCAAACCCAACTTTGTTGAGCCGGACGCCCAGGAGGTCATCAATACGCACCCGGCGGTAATCAGGGCCGCGCGGGAAGCGTTTCTGCGCCTGGGAGCAAAGGCGGTGATCATCGGAGAAGGGCCCGGACACGAGCGCGATACCGAGGGCATTGTGGAAGGGCTGCGATTAAGAGATTACGTCGGCGCCTTGGAAGATGTCTTTGTGGACTTGAACACCGATGAGGTCTCGCGCGTTCCGACGCGTACCCATGCTTCCAGGCTGAAGAACCTTTGTTTGCCCAAAACGGTTCTGGGAGCTGATTTTGTGGTTTCCATGCCCAAGATGAAAACCCATCATTGGGTGGGAGTCACCTTGTCCTTGAAGAACATGTTCGGCGTGGTGCCGGGAAACTGCTACGGCTGGCCGAAAAACATTCTGCATTGGGCTGGAATCGGCCGCTCCATCCTGGACATCAACAGCACCATCGCTCCGGACTTCGCTATCGTGGATGGGATCGTCGCCATGGAAGGAAACGGACCCATCCAAGGCGATCAGAAGGCGTGCGGAGTGCTGGTCCTGGGGAATGACCCGGTAGCCGTCGATGCCACCTGCGCCCGGATCATGGGGCTTGCCCCGGAACGGATTGATTATTTGAAGCGCGCAGCGTTGCTGCTGGGTAACCTGCAGGAAGAAAAGGTCGAACAGCGCGGAGAAAGTATAGCCAGCGTGAGAAATCCTTTTGAAGTCCTGCCGGCTTTTCAAAGACTGCGAATGCAGGAGGGTGAAATCTGAGTACCGTTTGGCAAGCAAGTTGCGCATTTTACTTTTGACATGAAAAAGGTGTGACGGATCTTGATGACTTATATTGCGATTCTGCGGGAACAGGCGAACGGCGGCGAGATGGACAAAAAAAGCGCGACAGTTGCACGGCGGCTCAGTGTGAGTTCCCGGATAAAATGGTCCGATGACGCCGGAGCCGAGCTAGTCGAAGCAGCACTGGTTCTCCCCCTCCTGTTCATGTTGCTTTTCGGAATCATTTCGTTCGGGCGGGCCTATAACGTCTACCAGACTATGACCCGAGCCGCGAGAGAAGGAGCTAGAGAGCAGGTGCTGACAACCTGTGCGACTTGCGGAAATGCTTCGTACTCTTCCGATGGGTCCGATGTTTTGAACCAGTTCATCAAACCTGCCATGCTGGCTTCGAACATCAACGTGGAATCTGGTGGGAAATCCCTGATCCAAAACTACAAGGCGCAAATCGTGTGGCTGGATTATCCCCAAAACACCATCTGCGGGTGGCAAATCAGTTTTGATTACCCATACAACTTGGCAATTCCCTTTACTAGCCTTAATTTCTCAACGATAACTTTGCACACCGATGTGCAAATGCGCATGGAGAGTCAGAATTGCTCAGGCGCAGTAAACCCATGAATATGGCGTGACGAGCCGCGCGCCGGCTGACGCCCTTTGGGAGTCACACATGCGAAGGAATGCTGCCTTGAAAATGCGCGAAACAAATCGGTGGCAAGGTTCAGCGCGGAGGAGGAAAGCCTCCGCCGGGAGCTCATATTGGCGTCACTTTGCTGTAAGGGTTGCCGGGAGCGACAATGCCCCCGAGATGGTCGAGTATGCCGCGCTCCTTCCGATTCTGGAGAACCCGCTTGCGTCGTGTTCTGGTATCGCGCTATGAGGTTCGGGGGGCGTACTTAGAGGTGAACGATCTGTGATAACAAAAAAGGAGTACAAAAGACGGACGCGCAATCTCTTGCGCATGAGCGGCAAATTTATGCGCTCGCGTCTTCATCTCTTTAGCCGACTTTTCGCCGGGCCGCGCCAGAGGTATCGGATTGCATGGCCGTCTACGGAAGCCGCCGAGCTACTCGAGTTTGCCTTGCTTCTCCCGGTCTTGCTCGTGATGATCGTCGGCCTGCTCGACTTTGCGACGGCCTTCAACCTAAAACAGAAACTCGCCAACGCAGCCCGCGAAGGCGCCCGGCTGGGGGCTTCACAGCCGCGACGCGATTTGGACAGGACCAGTTGTTCAAATCCCTCGGGCCCTGTTCCCTGCTCTATCTTGTCCATCAAAGATGACGTAACCACCTATCTGCAACAGGCGGGAGTCGACACCTCATTTATTACTGATGTCGAAAAGGACATGAGTTACGACCCAGCTACGCCCTGTACGGCGACTTTCTATAAAGCCAATCCAAGTCCAGGCGGTGCGAATTATGGGCTTAAGATCGAAAGATGCATTCCGTTTGTTGGTCCCGATGGATCGGGTCAGTTGGAAACCCGCGTGACTTTGACCTATCCCTATAACTGGACTTACGGATTCAACCACGTCATTTCTTTGCTTTTCTATTACTTCTTTCAAGCAGGAACCCTGCCCGGCACCATTAGCATCGAGACGGATGCCACCATGATCGATCTGACGTGAAAGGAGCAAAGGGGCTATGGCAGCAAGAAGTTGCCACCGGTTGTTTTTGGGATGTTTAAGAAATTCTAACGGATTTCTAAGCTTTATATTATGATGTGGCGGGAGGGGCGATAGGGGAGGTATGTATCGATACTTGAGAAAACTCCTGGGCCGAATCCGTGCCCGAAAGCTTGCAAAGTGGCGGGGAGACCCAGGCGCTGAACTGGTTGAAGCTGCCTTGGTACTTCCCTTGCTTCTGATGCTGCTTCTAGGGATAGTATGGGTGGGGCGCGCGTACAATATCTACGAGACGATCACGCGGGCCGCGCGCGAGGGAGCCCGCTATGCCGTCCTTCCGAGCTGTGCGACGTGCGGAAATACGACTGAAGAAACATACACCGCGGCAGGCACGGACACGGCTCCATCCTGCATAGGATTCCCGACGTACGAATTCACCAACTACGTCGCTCCCGCCCTTTTGGCGTCGCAACTTAACCCTAAATCGGTCAAGAACTATTGCCAGCAGGCCATAGTGATCAACCCGGACAGCGACCCTAGTGTTCAACAATGCGGGGTGCAAATCAGCTTTAAGTATCCGGGGCCGCAGTTCCCTATCCCCTTTACCACAATTGATGTCAGTACGATTTACATCTCAACCAGCGTCACCATGCGCATGGAGAACCAGCCCGTTGATGCGTCGACGGGCTTGCCAACCTGCCCATGAGGGGGACGCAGGAGTTGCACGAGGAGGTTTCCAAATGGCAACGGGGATTCAAATGGGGAACGAACCGGACAGGGGCCACCCTTCTAGCGGCGCAAGGCTGGCCTCCGCGAAGTGGAAGCATTTTTTCCATGCATTTTGCAAAAAGTCACTGCTGCGGCAGTTACGAGAAACTTGCGGGGCCGAACTCTATGAATTTGCTGTGGCGCTGCCCCTTTTGTTGGTTCTGGTTGTAAGTATTGTCGACTTTGCCCGCGCTTACAATACCAAACAAATCCTGGTGAACGCCACGCGAGGAGCTGCTCGCCTGATGGCCTCCACAGCCCTCAGCAACTCGAGCTGCCCAAGCAACTGGACAAGTAGCAACCCGGGGAATGGAACCCCGTGCGCAGTCGAGGCCGCCGCCGACAGTGTGGAAAATTACCTGTCGACAGCCGGGCTCAACGCGGCGACTTGTCTGAGTTCCTCGACCCCGGCCTACAGCACCCCGATGACATGGACCTATTCCTGCAGCAACGTGACGCTAGTCATCAACAAAGCCTACGTTATCACCGGCGGCGCGGACGGTGGGGTAATCTCGAGCACAAAAGTGACTCTTTCTTATCCTCACACGTTTTTCTTCGGCACGATTATAGGCCTTCTCGTGAATGGTGCCACGGGCATCTCAGGACAACACATTTTGACCGCCGACGCGACGATGCAGAATTTCGTCTTAAACTAGAGCGTGATTTGTTGTGAGGAAAAGATGCGACACAAAGCGAAAATAAACAATCGAGGCGGGCGGGAGAATGGCGCGACGCTGCTTATTGTGGCCGCGGCGATGGTAGTCTTGCTGGGCATTTCCGCGCTTGCTATCGATTTGGTCAGGGCATATCTCGCGCGGGTGCAATGCCAGCGGGCGGCGGACGCCTCGGCCTTGGCCGGGGCGACAGTATTCGTAAGCCAAGGGTGTACGAGCGCCTTAGGAGGTTGCGTCCAAGGGGGCCCGCAGGAGGCGCCGGCAACAACTCAGGCCGTCGCCGTGGCAGGCCACAACCTTGTGGCGGGGCTCGCCCCCACGGCTTCGACGGTCTCAACGAGCTTTTCTTACCCAAATGCCGAGGAGCCGCAGATAACCGTTGCGGTCTATCGGGACAAGGCCCACGGAGACGAACTGCACACCTTTTTCGCCAAGATCCTCGGCGTTGATTACGTAGATGTCTCGGCGTCGGCCACCGCGGAGGCCTATAACCCTTCCGGAGGGAATACGTCCATAGGAGCAAACGTTAAGCCCTTTCTGGTGCCGAACTGTGACCCGAATCACCCCGTTGCATCGACTGACCCCGAGCACAACCCGGACTGTGCGTGTGGCACGGGAGGCGTGAGCAATGGCGATTGTCCGGCGGGTACACCCACCACGGATTACATGTCCTACTATGTCGACCCGACCTCGGGCGACATTGTCAATCCAGGGCCTTGTGTGTTGGATGCAACAACAGGTGGCTGCGCCGCGGGCAGCGGGGTGATGGGCGCCCCTTGGACGCTTCATGACAATGGGGGGAGCCCAAGCCAGTGGTATACGATTGCGTTTACCAACCAAAGCGGCCAATCATATAAAGAAGCTATAATGCAGACCGTTCCTCAGACCGTTGCGTGCAATGCCACTCTAAACAGCCTCAACGGCCAGAAGGTAGGGCCCACCGACCAAGGCATTGACACCCTGATCCACGCGGCCAACGACGGTCTGAACCAAGGCCAGGACTACATGTGCAGCCCCACCTGGCCAAGCTCCTCCGGGGGATACTGCGCAACGTCTCCTTTCCAGATCCTGGGGGGCGCTAACAACCCATATAATCTGGCGGGACAAACCTTTTATGGAGGACCGAGTGACTCGATTGTCAGCGTTGTTATCTTCGGTTGTCCCTCGGGTCAAACTTGTTATAGCACCTTGGCCGGTTCATCTCAGAATTTGACGCTGACCCCTGGAGGAACCCAGATCATTGTGCAGGGATATATGCAACTGTTCATTCAAGACGTCACGTCAGTGACAGGAGGCAAAGAATGTCCTGGGGGCGGGAGCTGCGACTCCATTGATACGGTCGTTATGAATATAGGAGGGTGCGGCGCGGGAACTCAAGGGTCAGGGTCAAGTCCCCCTCCGGCAACCTCCACAGGGGGCTCGTTCATCCCTATCAGGCTGATCCATCAATAGGCGATGGGAGGAAAAGGGAGAGGCATCGCCATAGCCGGGCCAAAAGGGCAAGTCTCGCCGCACAGCACGCAGACACGGGAGCGCCCCAGGGGCACGCCGGCACATTCCATCTTTTACAAAATATTTTCTTTTCAGGCCCTTCTGGCGGTCCTGCTGCTGGGTGGTGTGGTGGGCACCATCTTCCTCAATCTGCGCCAAGCCGCTTCCCCGCTTCCGGGCCAAACCCAATTGTCGATTTTTGAAGGGGACACCTGGTGGCACCTCACGGTGGGTGAGCAGATCTTAGCAACTCATACCTGGCCCACGGTTGACCATTACTCGTTCACGGCTCCCGGCGATCCTTGGATCGCTTACGAATGGCTGGGCGATGTGGTGATGGCGGCCGCGGACCGCGCCGCCGGGCTGACCGGCCTGGCGATACTTTACGTGAGCCTCACCGTCGGAATCGTCCTCCTGATGTTTTCGTACGCTTATATAAGGAGCCGGAGCGGCAAAGCTTCCTTCGTCGCGTGTGCCTTGCTGCTGCCATTGGCGGTTCTCTCGTTCACCCTGCGTCCTCAGCTCCTCGGATATATCTTCCTGCTGATCACCTTGATCTTGCTCGAAAGGTTCCGCCAGGGGAAACAGAAATCCCTTTGGATTCTGCCGGGGATTTTTCTTGTCTGGATTAATACGCATGGCACATTTGCCTTCGGGCTTGCCGTGCTGGTCCTTTATTGGGCAAGCGGCCTAGTCAGTTTCGAAATCGGAGCCATTCGCGCCGAACGCTGGAGCGAGCCCCAGCGGCGGCGTTTGGGACTGGTCACGCTTCTTTCTCTCGTGGCGCTGGTTATTACGCCTTACGGCACGCGGCTGGCGGCTTATCCTTTGCAGATGGCTTTTTTCCAGCCCGTCAACATCGCTCACTTCGAGGAGTGGAGGCCGCTCGATTTTGGCACGGCTTCCGGGAAGATCTTCCTGGCCATGCTCCTATTAATCCTGCTGGTTCCTCTGGTCACGCGTATTGAATATCGCCTGGAAGAGCTGGGGCTTCTGCTTTTCGGCGTGGTTGCGGCCTGCTTGCACATGCGCTTTGTCATCGTGTTCGCGCTGCTCTTTGCGCCCGTTCTCGCCGGCCTGATCGCCCGCTATATGCCCCCGTACGACCCGAGCAAAGACAAATACGTATTGAACGCCATTTTGATGGCCCTGATCGCCTTTGGATGCGTTAAGCTCTTCCCTTCCCGGCAGGAACTGCACGAGGTCGTGAATCACATATTCCCCCAAGGAGCGGTGGAATATATAGAGCAACATCCCTTGGTGGGGAGAACTTTCAATGAAGAATATTGGGGCGGATATTTGATCAGCAAGCTGGAACCCGAGAGAAAAGTCTTCATCGACGGGCGAGCCGATCTCTACGAGGCCGCGGGGGTTCTCACGGACTATTTTGATATCCAGAAGCCCAGCGACAACGCCCTGTTCCTGCTTCGGAAATACGGGGTAAGATCTTGCTTAATTCGGCCCGGCTCTTCCCTGGCAGTGTACCTTGATCACTCGCCGGGCTGGGACCGGGTTTATTCCGACGAGCTTTGCGTTCTCTACGTGCGTCAAAAGCGGGTTGCATCAAACAGGTTGGTGAAAAAGGCCGGCCGTCATGCTGAGCCCGTTCTCCCTCTGCTGGCGAACGGCCATGAGCGAAGCGAAGGGGCTCAGGACGACGCTCTGCGAAGGTTTTTTCACCAGTCTGCAGACATTGCCGCGGGAGAAGCCAGAACGACAAACACTAACTAATATCGCGTAACCGAAGTCCGTTCACGAAGTCTCGGGCTCCGGCGTCGGGTTCGATAGCCCCGGCAGGGGCGAATGATGGTAGCCCAAGGCGCGAGCCCGCGGGTCGAATTGCCCTCACCCACCGCTTCGCGGCCCCCCTCTCCCGTGGGGAGAGGGCTGGGGTGAGGGGGATGGTTCATCAACCCACGGCTTGCGCCGTTGGGCTAGGTTCTGTCGCTCCTCCGGAGCTTCCTTATGCTGATAAATTCTGTTCCGGGAAAGTAGAACGAATTCCCGTGACCGTCGTTGTGTCCATGGGAGTTGTTAAGAGATTCCGCAGCTTTCAGAGCGCTTGATGCCTTTCGAAGATTCCAAATCCGCCACTGCTCCCGAGGCGCAATACGACGCGGAGCACGGTCACGCCGCGTTCGCCCGCGCAAGCTCACTCATCAGAAAGCTCTCCTCCTTTCCCGTTTTGATGGGCATGCTGCTGGTTGCCGCCGTCGTTGGCAACCTGTTCCTGGGCCTCAGGGCCGCGGCCTCCGATCTCCAGGGAACCGCGCGTTATTGCATTTTTGAAGGGGATACGTGGTGGCATGTGGTGGTTGGCAAACAGATTCTCTCCACCCACACCTGGCCCACTTCGGACGCCTACTCGTTCAGCGCCCCGGGCGACCCATGGATTGCGGACGAATGGCTGGGCGAAGTGGCGATGGCTGCAAGTGACCTTAGGGGCGGCTTGACCGGTTTGACCATCCTGCTGATCGCCTTTGCGGCCTCCATGATCTTTCTTATCTACGGCTACGCTTACGTGAAAAGCCGAAACGCCAAGGCCGCCTTTGTCTCTTGCGCCTTGCTACTGCCTCTCATTATCATTTTCTTCAACCTTCGTCCTCAGCTATTGGGCTATATTTTTCTGCTCATCACGCTGATTTCCCTCGAAAGCTTTCGGCAAGGCCGGCTGAAGAAGCTGTGGTTTCTGCCTGTAGTTTTTCTCCTCTGGGTCAACACCCACGGAACGTTTGCTTTGGGGTTTGGAATCGTGGCCCTGTACTGGTTAGGCGGCGTGGTGAATCTGCGCGTGGGCGGTCTTCAGCCGCAGCTCTGGACCGCCGGGGAGCGCCGCCATCTGGAGATTGTCACTCTGCTATCCTTGCTGGCGGCAACCATCACCCCGTACGGGACGCGCCTCACCGCATTTCCATTGCAGATGGCTTTATTCCAGCCGCTTACTGTGGCCTCTTTCCAGGAGTGGAAGCCGCCTGGCTTCGACGGGTCGTACGGGAAGTATTTCCTGGTGTTGCTGCTCATCATTCTGGTGATTCACCTCGTAGCCCGGATGGAATATCGCCTGGAGGAGGCCGGCTTGCTGCTGCTCGCTGTGTACGGCGCTTGCGTTCACACCCGGCTCATTGTGTTTTTCGTGATGATCATCGCAGGGGTCCTCGCACAGATGATTGAGCGCTATGTGCCTCGCTATGAACCGGGCAAGGACAAGCGGTTCCTGAACGCTGCGTTGATTGCTCTAATCGCTTTCGGATGCGTCAAGCTGTTCCCTTCCCGCGGGGAGTTGCGACAGGTCGTAAACCACGGATTTCCGGAGGGAGCGGTAGCGTATCTGCGCCAGCATCCTTCGGCCGGGCCGGTATTCGACAAGGAATTTTGGGGTGGCTATCTGATCAAGGAACTGGGGCCCCAGCAGAAAGTGTTCATCGATGGCCGGGCGGACCTCTATGAGGAGGCGGGAGTACTTTCCGACTATTTGAGGATCATAGACCTCGCCCCTGACACGCCGTTCTTGCTCCGGAAATACCACATACGATCCTGCCTGGTCGAGCCGCAATCAGCTCTGGCGGTTTTCCTCGCCCACTCGCCCGGCTGGACCCGGGCCTACGGCGATCAACTCAGCGTGTTGTTTGTCCGTCGTAAGGAGGTTCCCGCGAGCGGCAACCTTTGAAACGCAGCGTTGCGCTTACGGTTCGAGGCTGCTAAAAGACCCTCGGCAAAAGGCCAGTGGGCGTGTATTATGGAGCCCGAACGTTTCCGCCGCCGGTTGATTGCAGCGTGGTGACATGCTGATGGATAACTCAAAGTCAGTTGACACGGTTCGCGACCCATCTCTCGGATCTCCGAGGCACGCCAGCCCCGGGGCGATTGGCGCCCTTGCGCGCAAGGTTTTCTCTTTCCCTGTTCTGATGGGCGCTCTATTGGTGGGCGTGGCGGTGTTTTCGGCGCGTTTGAATCTGCCCGATCCCGACATGTGGTGGCACGTGGTGGTGGGCAAACGCATTTTGTCAACCCACACCTGGCCGACGTCAGACTCCTTTTCCTTCACCGCTCCGGGGGCTCCCTGGATGGCTTACGAGTGGCTGGGTGAAGTGGTGATGGCACTGGCGGCGCGCTTGGGCTTATTTCAAGGCTTGACCGCTTTGCTCATGGCGCTGGGCGCGATTTACATGGCATTGCTTTATGGCTATGCCTGCCTGGTCAGCGGAAATTCGAAGGCCGCCTTGGTTTCATGCGCGATTTTTCTGCCGCTCCTCACTGTCTTTTTCACGCCGCGTCCCCAGTTGATCGGCTATATCTTCCTGGTTATCACCATCATCTGTCTTGAACGTTATCGCCAGGGAAAACAAAAGAGCTTGTGGATTCTCCCGCCCTTATTCCTCATCTGGGTCAACACGCATGGCTCGTTCGCCTTCGGCCTTACGGTTTTTGGAATCTATTGGCTAAGCGGCTTGTTCGACTTCCACGCCGGCGGAATCTATACGGAGCGATGGACCCCGGCCGAACGGCTTCATCTGGCCGTTGTGTTCCTGCTGTGCGTGCTGGCGCTGGTGGTCAGTCCTTACGGGACGAAAGAAGCCGCCTACCCTTTACAGATGGCATTTTCCCAGCCGGTTAATGTCTCGCACATCAGCGAGTGGCAGGCGCTCAGTTTCCTATATTGGCAGACCAAACTCCTTTTGGTGGTGCTACTTATTTTCTGGCTGGCGCACATTCCGGTGCGTCCAACTTATCGCTTGGAAAACGTCGCCCTGCTGCTTCTGGCTACGTACGCATGCTTTGTGCACCGCCGGTTCATCCCGTTTCTGGTGCTGATCCTTACCCCCTTGATCGCAAAATTGATCGCGAGATGGATCCCCAAGTACCGGCCAGAGATCGACCATTTCGCTCTGAACGCCATCCTCATGGCATTGGTCGCTTTTGGACTGATCATGGCCTTCCCTTCTCACAAACAACTGGAGAAAATCGTTGCGGAGCGCTACCCGGAGAAGGCTGTCGAATACTTAAGCCAGCACCCGCAGCCGGGCCCGATGCTGAACGAATACGACTGGGGTGGCTATTTGATCTGGTCACCAGACTTCCATCAAAGGGTTTTTGTGGATGGCCGCGCCGATTTTTATGAGTATGCCGGAGTGCTTTCCGATTACTTCGCCATCACTGATGTAAAACCCGATGCGCTCTTTCTGTTGCGCAAATACCATATCCAGTTCTGCTTGATTCATCAGGACAGCGCGCTCGCAACCGTGTTGTCTGCCTTGCCAGACTGGAAAAAAGTCTATCAGGACAAGCTCAGCGCTATCTTCGTTCAGCAAGCGAAGCAATCTCCTGACTCTCCAAGTAAAATGCCCGTTCCGCATCACGGCCGGGAGAAAGTCGCTTCGGGAAGCAAAACCGTGCAACGCCACGGAAGTCACAGCACCAGGATCATCGGCTGGGGAAGCAGGTCTTAAGATTACGATATGGCGGGAACTTCCCGTATGGGGCATGGCGGGAAATCACCAGCCTCTCGCCGAAGGATTAATGAGCAATCAAAGCGAACGTTCATCTCAAGTGAAACAGATTATCCAGAACTCCGGCTCCGCCCCACCTGATGAGCGCTCTGATTCCCCACCCGGAGAACCGCGAGGCACGCGGGCTATTCTCCAAAGAGTGTTCTCTTTCCCGGTCTTTCTCGGCATGTTGTTGGTGGCTGGTTTCTTTGCGGGCAGATTGCTCAATCCAGGGCAACTCTCTTCCTCGGGTGCCGGATCGATATCTTGGCTGGAAGGCGACACCTGGTGGCATCTGGCGGTGGGCAACCAGATCCTTAAGACTCACATTTGGCCAACTCACGATCCTTATTCCTTCACGGCCCCGGCGAGTCCATGGATCGCGTACGAGTGGCTGGGTGAAGTCCTCATCGCATTCGCCTGGCGGTTGGGCAGCTTACGAGGCCTCATGATCCTGCTGGGAGCGCTGGCGGGCGCGATTCTGCTGCTTCTCTACTACCAGGCTTACTTGCGCTGCAAGAATTCGAAGGCGGCCTTTGTTGCCTGTACGCTGCTTCTGCCGCTGGTTTCCTTGACGATCACCATGCGTCCGCAACTGCTCGGTTACATCTTCCTGATCGCCACGCTGATTGTCCTCGAGAAGTTTCGCCAAGGCCATCAGAGAGCTTTATGGGTGCTTCCGCCGATTTTTTTACTTTGGGTCAACGCTCATGGAACTTTCGTGTTCGGGTTCCTGATTCTGGGAGTCTACTGGGCGAGCGGCCTGAAGGCATTCGAATTCGGCGGACTTTACGCCGAGCGGTGGACTGAGCGCGACCGGCAGCGCTTGGAGTTCATTTCTTTGCTATGCCTGCTGGCCTCCACGTTGACCCCTTACGGGACACGCCTGCTCGCCTATCCGCTAGAAATGGCTTCTTCCCAGCCTTTGATCGTCCAGTCTATTCAGGAATGGGAGCCGCTAAATCTTTCTCTAGCTTACGGGAAGTACTTTGTTGTGTTGTTGTTAGTGTTCTGGCTCGCGCTGGTGGCTTCCCGGCTGCGGTGCCGCTTGCAGGATTTTGTGCTTTTGGCGTTTGCGATTGGAGAGACCTTCCTGCACGCGCGATTCATCCTTCTCTTCGTTCCGGTGTTTGCGCCGTTGCTTGCAGAATTGCTAGCCAAATGGATTCCGCAATACCAACCCGCCAAGGATCATTACATCTTGAACTTTGTGTTGATGGCGCTGATCGCCGCTGGAATCGTGAAGCTTTTCCCGTCGAACCGAAGGCTTGAACAGAAGGTTGAATCTAAAATGCCGGTCAGAGCAGTATGGTTCTTCCGCGCCCATCCCGCTCTGAAAAGAACGTTGAACGATGCTTATTGGGGAGGTTACCTCATCGAAAAGCTCTGGCCGACCCATAAGGTCTTTATTGACGGGCGGCTCGACCTTTACGAGTACAGCGGGGTCATGGCCGACTACCTGAACATGACTCGGCTCGCGCCTGACACACGTTTCTTATTGAGAAAATACCAGGTGCAATCCTGCCTGTTACCGCGCAGCAGCCCATTGGCGGTGTTTCTGGCCGCTTCGCCAAATTGGCAGGAAGTGTATCAGGATAACCTGAGCGCAGTGTTTGTCCGTAAAGCCGAAAACGAGTCAGGGAACGCAACAGAAAGGAATGAGGAGAAAGCCAAGGGAGGTCAAAGCGGTTAAGGCGCCTGAAGCCATCTTCTCACAGTAAACCGTCAAGCTGGAAGCCGCGATGCAAACTCTGCCACCCGTGAAACCCGCCGAAACAGCTCGGCAGCCGCTGCTTTCTTCCCTTGCGCGCAAGGCCTTTTCTCTTCCCGTTCTCTTGGGCGTACTCCTGGTGGCCGGCGCGTGCATTGATCGATATGTGAACGTGGCTAACATTCCCAGCGGGACAAAGGGTTATTCCGCATATTGCTTTGACGGAGATCAGGACTGGCACGTGGCTGTCGGCGAAAGAATCCTGAGAACACACAGTTGGCCAACTCATGACATTTACTCCTTCACCGCGCCCGGGACTCCCTGGATCGCGTACGAATGGCTGGGTGAGATCGTGATGGCGGTCGCGTGGCGGCTGGCTGGCACTCAAGGCCTCATGCTGCTCCTCGCAATCATGGCGAGCGCGGTCATGCTGTTGCTTTATTACTACGCCTGGCTTCGCACCAGAAATAGCTTAGCGGCGTTTGTGGCTTGCGCCCTCGTGCTGCCTCTGGCTGCTCTCAACTCCCACATGCGTCCGGAGACCGCCGGTTACGCGCTCCTCATCCTGACGCTGATCTTGATTGAGGCATTCCGTCAAGGCCATACAAACGCCCTATGGGGCCTCCCGATCATCTTCCTGGTATGGACAAACACCCACGGCACTTTTGTTCTGGGATTTGTGGTGCTCGGAGCCTATTGGGTGTGCGGCATTCGGGAATGGAAATTCGGAAACATTGTTGCAAAACCGTGGAGCTATCGGGAGCGCCTGTTTCTGGCTCTCGCCTTTTTCCTGTCCCTTGTTGCCTGCACAATAACTCCGTACAGAACTCAAGTTGCAGCCTACCCGCTGGAAATGCAGTTTTTCCAATCCTTTCAACGGGCCCACGTCTTGGAATGGAGATCGTTCCCTCTGGGAACGGCTTATGGGCACTTGCTCCTGGGCCTTCTGCTTCTATTCCTAGTGGCTAATCTGGTCAGAAAGGTCACCTACGATTTTGCCGACGTCGTCCTGTTCTTCGCAGCTTTAACGGAAACCTTGCTCCACGCCAGGTTCATCATTTTACTTGTCCCGGTTTTCACGCCTCTGCTTGCGCAGTCAGTGGCCCAGTGGATACCTCGGCGGCCTTTGGCAAGAGAGCGCTTCTTCCTGAACTTTGCGCTGATTGCCGTAACTTGCTGGGTGGTGATATTTTTCTTCCCTTCGCGCGCCCGGCTGCACAAAGCTGGAGAACTATTGAACCCAGTCCGGGCGGTCCGGTACCTTAACGAGCACCCGGTACCCCAGCCGATGTTCAACCTAGAGGAATGGGGAGGTTATCTCATAAAAAACTCCTGGCCTGAGCACAGGGTCTTTGTTGATGGACGCCTCGATATCTACGACTACTCCGGAGTGCTTTTCGATTATTTGTGCGTCATATCGACTCAGCCCAACGTGTTTTTTCTGCTTCACAAGTATCACATACGTTCTTGTCTGATTCCTCCCACCCTCCCGCTGGCCACGCTTCTCGAGGCATCCCGGGATTGGAAAGAGGTCTACCGTGACAAGACGAGCGTTATCTTCGCCAAGGTGAAGAACCCTCCCCGTAGGAGTTTCGAAGCTGTCCGAAGGTAAGGACGTACGCATGGCGACAACACATAACGGCGTCAGGCCAACGACCGGGCCCGGCCTTTTGGATCGGTTGACTGCCCTCCAGTGGAGCACTCACCGCGGCCTCTTCATCGGACTGTTCTGCGTTCTCGGCACAATCTTGCTTGCGCCCGTGTGGACCGTCCGCTACCCCCCATTGATTGATTACCCCAATCACCTGGCAAGCGCTTTTGTTTTGGCGCACTTGAAGGACCCGGCCTTCCATTTCAGCCAATTTTACGGCTCCGACTGGAGCCCGACTCCTTACCTCACTATGGACCTGATTCTTGTGGGCTTGCTGCACTTCCTCCCCGTGATGGTGGTCGGACGCGTTTTCCTCAGTTTGTGTTTGCTGGCGGTGCCGCCGGCGGTCTGGTTCTTTATTCGGCAGGCGAATCCCGGGCAAGAAAGCCTCGCCTTTTGGTCTCTGCTTCTTTGCAGCAACATGTTCTTCTTCCTATACGGCTTTCTTAACCTGCAGCTTGGATTCGCGCTTTGTTTCGTCGTTTTAGGCCTTTGGCTACGGTACCTGGAGGCGCCTCGTTGGGGCCTTTGGTGGCTTCTGCTCGGCTTGGTCACGGCTCTTTACTTTACCCATATCCTTGCCTTTGGCATGGCAGGCCTAATAATGACCTTATATTTGTTGTTCTCGCGTCGTAATCTTGGAGTCGTTCTGCGGTCATGGTTACTGTTCCTTCCCGGAACGCTTATCTACTCCTATTGGAAGATCTCTGACACCCAGCGTTGGCCCATGTATTTCCGAACAATGGCTGGGAAATTCGAGAGCCTGGTCGCGGTAATGCTCGGATTTTCTATGGTATTAGACTTCGTTACGCTCTTGCTTCTGCTTGGATGCATCCTTTGGGCCTGCGCAGATAATCCGGAGCTGGTCTGGAACCGCACTTGGCTTGCGGTGCTTGGCTGCTTGTTTCTCGTTTTTCTTGCGTTTCCCACAAATTATGGTCCTGGAAACATGGTAGACAGACGTCTGCTTCCCTTCATATTCGTAGTTGCGTTGGTAACGGCCAGAGTTGGCAAGCGAGGCATGCTGTTGGTTCCCGTCGCTCTCTTGTTGTTTGTTTTCCGGACGGGTAACGTGGAGATGAACTTCCTCTCGATTCAGCCTCATTTCGAGGGTTTGGCCCAATCGTTTGCCTATATTCCAAGAAATTCTCGCGTTCTACCCTTCATCATTCACCCTAGTGACAGACCTCGGCCTGAAGACCACTTCTGGGCTTACGGAGTGATCAAACGGGGCTGGTTCTCTCCTTATCTCTTCCACGACAAGGGAGTGCAGCCTTTCCGGATAAAACTGCAGACCTATACGTTTGGCAGGGATGCCGGATATCTTGTCACAAGAAAACAACCTGTAAAGTGGGACCGAGTCCGATCCGATTATGATTATTTGTGGGCGTACGGAGCGGGCGAATACTCTCCCCGGTTCATGAAGATTGGAAAGGTCATTTTCGACAGCGACGGTCTGCAAGTGGTTCGATTGGGAGATCCCGGAATCCTGAAAACGTCACCAGAAAGCTCACAATTTGATGGCAAAGCGTCAACAAAAGGTAACGTGCAACGATGAGTTCGTTCTAGTCTTAAAGCTCAGTTGCTTGCTCCCATGATAACCTACTGATTTTAAATGCGATGTGACCAGCCACAAAACTCCTCGCATTCTCATGCTTTGGCATGTTAAGTGCTCCACACCAGGGGGTATGACGTGGTTTTACACACCACTAACTTCTGACACGGGAGGAATGCACAGATGAAGGAGCTTCTCAAGAGGCTATGGCAAGATGAAGAAGGCCAGGACCTCACCGAGTACGCACTGCTCTTGGTGCTGATTTCGTTGGTTGCGGTCGCTGCCATGGGTATACTGGGGTCCGAAGTCAGCAACGCGTTTTCCAACGCGGCGAAAAACTTGGCAACGAGCTAACCTAAGCCAGCGCCACGAGGCAGAGAATGCAATCACCAGCCGGGGAGGATGAAGCCTTTTCCCTGGCGGGTGAGAGCCTTCTGCGCCTGAGCAAGGGAGAAGCAATGCTCACCGGGGCCTGGGCGAAGGTCAGGTTTACTTCTCTTCTCTGCCATTATTCGCCACAAGAGGCAAGGGCAGGGATTTTTAGTGCGATACCATCTGAGGGGGATGTGTGCAAGAATTGTTCACTACTTCCACATTAATTCGTAGAGTACATCCTGCCTTGACGCAGATACGGGAGCGATGATGCTTCCGGGGATGCGTGATCCAGTCTCAAGTCAAGTTGTAGTATGGGGGCTGGCCTCTCTGCTCGCCCTTTTAGCGGGTTGGCTGGATTGGCGGTCGCGGCGCATTCCCAACTGGCTGACAGTCCCGGGATTTGTTCTCGGACTGAGTGTCAATGCGGCATTCGGGGGATGGAGCGGAATTAAGGCAGGACTTGAAGGTGCCGGGTTGGGTTTAGGGTTGCTGTTTCTCCCTGTCTTGCTGCGCGGCATGGGTGCTGGCGACTGGAAGTTGATGGGCGCGCTCGGGGCCTGTTTGGGCCCGCGCCAGTTTCTCCAGGTGCTCTTGATCAATATCCTCATTGTGGGCCTGATGGCAATTGTAGAGATGGTTCGTAGGCGCCGCGCGATGCAAACCTTAAGGAATCTGGGGGGGTTGCTGCGCGCGTTCGTGACGTTCGGAATAGGGGTCCGAGAAGGATTGATAACGTTGGACAACCCCACCGCGCTTCGCCTGCCCTTCGGGGTGGCAACCGCGTTAGCCGTGGTCATTCTGGTCTGTACTAAGTCGACTTTAAGAACCTTGTAAAGAATCAGGTAGGGGAAAATGAACAGAAACAGACTTCTCATCGGAGTGGCCGTCGCGCTGGTGATTGGCATCATCGCAAGCCGCTACGTGTATAGAGAACTGCAGCGTGCCTCCTCGATAAAGCCTGTACCCGTCGGCCATATCGTTGTGGCAGCGCGACCGATGGCATTGGGAACGCCTTTGACGCCACAAGATTTACGGCTAATAGATTGGCCCCAAGGCGATCCCATGGGAGGATCCTTCACCCGGATCCAGGACTGCGTGGGCCGGTCGTTAATTACTCCCGTTGCAAAAAACGAGCCGATTCTGGAGCAAAAATTGGCCCCCAAGGCAGCCGGCGTAGGGCTGCCGGCCGCTATCCCGGAAGGGATGCGGGCGGTCTCCGTAAGAGTTGACGACGTGGTGGGCGTCTCCGGATTTGCGATGCCCGGGACGATGGTGGACGTGATGGTTACCGGGCAGCCCTCCGGCGGAGGCGACAGTGTCACGCGCACCATCCTCGAGGACGTGCGCGTGCTGGCAGCCGGACAGGCCGTGGAACAGGACAAGGAAGGAAAGCCCAAAACAGTTTCGGTTGTTACGCTGCTGCTCACCCCGGAGCAGGCCGATAAGCTCACGATGGCCAGCACTGATGGCAGAATCCACTTGGCCTTGCGCAACACCATCGATACCCAAATTACCAACCCGCCTCCGGTGTTCAAAACTCCCCTCCTTCTGGGCGGGGCAACAGCTCCGCATTACGGCGGCGGAGGCGGCGGACATGCTCCGCGCCGGGTCCAGCCCAGCAAGCCGGAAGGCCCTGCTCCCTATGTGGTTGAGGTGATTCGCGGCGACAAGAAGACCGATCAATCTTTTCCAACTCAATAAGCTACGTTCCAGGCGGAGCCAATGCGAAGAAAATACAAGAAAAACGCTAATTCCAGAATTCCAAACGTGGCAAGCGTAGTTCTTACCGTGATGTGTTTTGCGGGTGTCACTTTCGGCGCCCAGCAAGCGCGCCGTTCCCCGATCAATACGCATACGGCGCTGCAGCAAGCTCAAGGCGCAAGCACGCCGTCTGAGCAAAGTGCCGCCGGCCCGGAAGCCTTACATTTGATCGTCGACCGGTCGCTGGTGATCACTTCTCCGGTCCAGATCAAGCGGGTCTCACTTGCCAATCCCAACATTTGTGACGCAATCGTGGTGAGTCCCAGGGAAATCCTTCTTAACGGCAAGAAGGCCGGGGCCACCTCGCTGGTGATTTGGGGCCAGTCAGGTGAAATGCAAACGTTTGACGTCTATGTGGACCTGGATGTGCTCGAATTAAGCAACGACATCCGAAACACTTTCCCTAACGTGCCCGTCAAGGTCCAAGTCAGCAAAGACCTTGTGACGCTTTCAGGGCACGTCTCGTCACCCGAGGTGGCGGACAAAATTCTTGAACTGGCTCAATCCATGGTTCCACGGAAGGAAGACGTTGTCAGCTTGCTCGAAGTGCCAGCTCCTCCGACCGGCGAGGTCTTGCTGAAAGTAAGGTTTGCCGAAGTCGATCGGTCCGCTATCACAACTTTCGGTGTGAATCTTATGAGCATTCCGCCGGCAAAAAACGTTTTCACGACTTCCACTCAGCAATTTAGTCCCCCCGGGGTGCAGAGCGGCTCAATTGCTGGCATGGGCTCCAGCGGAGCAGGGGGAGGGTCTGGACTTTCTATTCAAAACTTGCTTAATATCTTCATCTTCCGTCCCGACATCAACCTTGCCGCTACAATCCAGGCGCTCCAAACGCGGAACCTCCTGCAAATCTTGGCGGAGCCCAATGTGCTGACCCAGTCCGGCAAACCGGCCAGCTTCATTTCCGGCGGAGAGTTCCCTTACCCGGTGATTCAATCAGCGACTACGGGTTTTCCCGCGATTACGATTCAATTTCATCAATTTGGAGTCAGGCTTGACTTCACGCCCACGATAACTCAGGACGGCTATATCCATCTGAAAGTCAAACCTGAAGTAAGTTCTCTTGACTATTCGAACGCCTTAGTAATCCAGGGGTTTACGATTCCTGCTATCTCCACACGAAGGGTGGAGTCGGAAATGGATTTAAGGGATGGGCAGAGTTTTGTTATCGCCGGTCTGATGGACAATCGCGTCACAAGACAATTATCGAAAGTCCCGGGTTTGGGCGATATTCCACTCTTGGGAAAGATTTTTCAAAGTTACAATTTGAACAAAAGCAAAACCGAGCTCCTGGTGTTAGTGACGCCGCAAATCGTCCATCCGCTGCCGCCAGGGGAAGTCCCGAGCGGACCGCAATTCCCGATGCGGTTCTTGCCGCCCGTTCAGGCGCCAAAGGGTAGCGCCTCGGGCCGTTGACTCACGGAGAGCGTGCTTCATTCGGTATTGTCGCGGAACGGGAGTTTTGGAAGCTGGAGAGGGGAATTAAGAAATGCTGACCGCAGCCGTTGTTGCTGCAGACGCCAAAAGCACCTCCTACCTGCGGGCCTGCGTGGAACAAACAGGACTGATTGAGTCCGTCTCTGAATGGACTCCCTCAACCGACCAGTATCCGCAGCCGGGGGAGTCTGTCCCTGATGTTGTGCTTTTGGATCTTGCCGGCGGGACGGAAACCTGCCTCGATTTTTCGGCTCACTTGCGCCGCTTGCGCCCCACCGTCTGCATCATCGCCTGTTCGCCTTTGAAGCAACCCGATCCCGAGCTGTTGATGCAGGCCATGCGAAGCGGTGTGCGGGAGTTTCTGGCCCATCCCCTGGATCCGTCCTTGCTGGAATCTGCTCTGAAACGCTTTATCGAAGAACAGGCGCCCGGCCAAAAGAGCGTTGACAGAAAGCTTGTTGTATTAATGGGCTCAAAGGGCGGGGTTGGCACCACGACAGTGGCGGTCAATTTGGGAGCTCAACTGGCGCGCCTCACGCAAAAGCGCGTCATCCTCCTGGATTTGGCCCGGCCCTTCGGACATGTTTCGCTGCTGCTTGACTTGCGGGCCCGCTTCTCGATCCGCGACGCGGCGGGAAATCTGGAACGTCTGGACAGTCATTTTTTTAATGCCTTGCTGACCGTCCACGAAAAGAGCGGCCTGGAAGTCTTGGCAGGCGCGTCAGATCCCGAAGAGTGGCACGGAATTGCGGACAGCGCGCTTGCCCGCGTCGTGAATGTGGCGCAAAGCTGCAACGACTACGTCCTGACGGATATCGGGTGCTCGTATTCGTTCGAATTAAGGTCCGTCCTTCAGATGGCCCGCATGATTATGCTGGTGGCGGAGGCCGATGTCCCTGCCCTTTGGACGCTGGAACGCCACTTGGCGAAGATGGCAACGTGGGGGATCGACTCGCAGAAGTGCCACGTTGTCATCAATCGCTGGCATCGCACGGACGAGGAGGCCCTCAAAGCGTTTGAAAAGCGGACGAAGCAGCCTGTCTACGCGCGCTTGCCGAACGACTTTCGACAGGTCAGTGAGGCAGTCAACCTGGGAGCGCCGCTCTCCCGTAACCATAACAACCCTCTGGTATCAAACTTTCAACAGCTGGCGTCCAAGCTGGCTGGAGTCAGCCTGGTCGGACCGGAGAAGCGAAACACCATCTTCGGCTTGTTTTCTAACACTTCCAAGAGGTAACTGAAACTATGGACACTATTTCCCCGGTGCGCAGTGACTACAGCAAGATCAAAGTCGAGATCCATCACAAGTTGATTCAGAGGTTAGACCTTGAGCGAATCAATCAACTTGATCGGAACCGGGTCAAGACGGAAGTCGCCGAAATGGTGGCAACCCTTGCGGCGGAAGAAAACGCCCCCATGACCTTGCTGGAGAGGGAGCGCCTCGCGCAGGAAGTCCTCGACGAGGTGTTCGGGCTGGGACCGCTTGAGCCGTTGATGAAGGACCATACCATCTCCGATATCCTCGTTAATACTTACAAGAATATCTACATCGAAAGAAATGGCTTGCTGGAACGCACATCCGCCACCTTCCGCAACGACCAGCACTTGATGTCAATCATTGACCGGATTGTCTCCGCAGTGGGCCGACGGATTGATGAGTCTTCCCCGATGGTGGACGCTCGCTTGGCAGACGGCTCGCGCGTTAACGCCATCATTCCGCCTCTGGCCATCGACGGCCCCTGCCTGTCCATCCGGCGTTTTGGACGGGATCCCCTCACGGCCAATGACCTCATTCAAAACGAATCAATAACCGCGAAGATGGTTGACTTGCTCCGGGGGTGTGTTTACTCTCGTTTGAACGTTCTGGTCTCGGGCGGAACCGGCGCAGGCAAGACGACCCTGCTCAACGTTCTTTCCTCTTTCATCTCCAACCGCGAACGGATCGTCACCATCGAAGACGCCGCTGAATTGCAGTTGCACCAGGAGCATGTTGTGCGCTTGGAAACGCGGCCGCCCAACGTGGAAGGTAAAGGGGCGGTCCGCCAGAGGCAACTGGTCATCAACTGTCTCCGTATGCGTCCTGACCGCATCATCGTGGGTGAGGTCCGCGGCGAAGAAGCGCTCGATATGTTGCAGGCCATGAACACGGGCCATGACGGATCCTTGACGACGATCCACGCCAATTCCCCTCGCGATGCTCTTGCTCGCTTGGAGACGATGGTCGCGATGGCCAACCTCAACATCCCTGAATCCGCCATACGGCGACAGATCGCTTCGGCCCTTGATGTGGTCGTCCAGGTGACCCGGTTAAGTGACGGAAGGCGCCGCGTCACAAACCTGTCCGAAGTAACCGGAATGGAGGGTGAAGTGGTTACCATGCAGGACATCTTCGTGTACAAGAAGATGGGCATTGGCGAGAACGGTGAAGTCTTGGGGAAGTTTATGTCAACGGGCATCCGTCCAAAGTTTGCCGAACGCCTTGTAACATCGGGGATTCAATTGCCGGCAGCGATGTTCGAGCAAACGGAATCCGTTTATTAGGAGGAGACCGGCAAATGCCGCTGTTACTTGCCGCACTGACATTTTTGATCATCATTGTCGTCGCGGGGGGACTTGTCTTCTTTGTGGCAGGAAACCCCGCGGCCGAGAAATCGGTCGCCCGTCGACTGGAGGCTATTGAGCGAAGTACACGGCGGGGAAGTAATTCGCTTGAACTCCAACTTGTCCGTGACGAACTGCTCAGCGAAATACCGGCGGTCAACCGCCTTCTGTTGAAATGGCGGTGGTCGAGCCGGCTCCAAAACTATATTGGTCAGGCCGGAATGAAACTCAAGCCGGGCAAGCTTATCCTTCTCAGCGCGATTGCGGCTCTGGCAGGGTATCTTGTGCTCTTGCAGGTAACGGACAGCTTGATCCTTGCCATTTTGGCCGGACTCGCAGCATCAGTAACTCCTATCACCGTGGTCGCCATCAAGCGCTCTCGCCGGCTCCACGCCTTTGAAAGAATATTTCCCGAGGCCATTGACTTGCTCGGGCGCGCAGTCAGGGCTGGCCACTCGTTTTCCACGGGGCTTGAAATGATCACCACGGAGCTGCCCGAACCGGTGGCGGGAGAGTTTCGAACGGCCTTTGAGGAGCAGAACTTCGGCCTGCCGTTGCGAGACGCCCTGTTAAATCTTTCAGAGCGCGTGCCCATCATCGACGTTCGCTTCTTTGTGACCGCCGTGCTGATCCAGAAGGAAACCGGCGGCAACTTGGCGGAAATTCTGGATAATCTCGCGCACATCGTTCGAGAACGTTTTCGAATTCTAGGGGAGGTCCGTATCCGCACTGCACAAGGCCGGATGACAGCGGGAATTCTCATTTCCTTGCCTCCCATCATGGTTCTCGTTTTGCGGACCTTGAACCCCAGTTATATGCGGCCGCTGTTTCATGACCCTTTCGGGCCCATCGTGGTCGCGATAGCGGCGGTATTACAGATCATAGGATCAATAATGCTCTGGAAGATCGTCAATATCGAAGTTTAGCGGTGACAAAGGGGAATTAAACCATGATTTGGGTGGCAACGGGACTTACGTTTTTGGCAGTTGCGCTTATTGCAGGAGCGCTGGTTTACGCCTTCTCGCCGGCGGAGTTACCCATCGCCGATCGCCTGGCCAGGCTCTGGCAGCCCCGCACCCCCCCCAAGAAAGTCACCTTTCGCGAGAAGCAGAAGCAGACGGCGACGCGCGTTCTAAGCGACGTGGGCAAATTCCTTCCCGTGTCTACCAAGGATCTTTCCCACACTCAGCGCCTGCTGGTGCGAGCAGGCTACCGGCGTCCAGAGGCCGTTATGGCCATGCGCGGCGCGAAGATCCTTCTGCCCATTATCCTTTTGAGCACAGTTTACTTCACCGGTATTTACATGGCGAACCCTTTGTTTATTCTGGCGTTCGCCGCTTTGGCAGGATTTCTTGCGCCCGACATGTGGCTGACGCGGCAGGTCAGGAAACGCCAGCATGTCATCCGTCTGGCACTGCCGGATGCGCTCGATCTTCTGGTCGTTTGCATCGAAGCGGGCTTGGGCTTGGATCAAGCTTTCATGCGTGTTTCCCAGGAGCTGAGAATTACCCACCCGGCGCTCTGTGAAGAACTCGACCTGGTCAACGCCCAGATCCGCATAGGAAGGACCCGAATTGAGGCGTTGCGCGAACTCGCCTCGAGAACCGGCGTGGACGATATCAAAGCGCTCGTTGCCATGCTGATCCAGACCGATCGCTTTGGGACCAGCGTGGCTCAATCCTTGCGCGTGCATTCAGAGGATATGCGAATAAAGCGCCGGCAGCGCGCTGAGGAAATGGCCGCCAAGACGACTGTCAAGATGGTGCCGCCGCTGGTGTTCTTTATTTTTCCGGCGTTGTTTGTGGTCATCCTGGGTCCTGCGATGATTGCCATTTATCGCCAGTTTCTGCAGATCAAGAAGTGAAGACGCGCTTACGCGGAAGAAGTTAGGCCAAGGCAAGTGAAAAGGACAAGTCAAATTACAAAAGTGAGGGAGGAGCCAATACCATGCCAGATGTAACGACTATTCGCATTATCGCGGGAATCGGAGCAATCGTCGTGTTGTATATCATTATTTGGCGTCGGAAGCGGCAGGCATCTCGAGACTAGCCGGAGTGTCGCTACCTCGAGGACGGAGCACCAGACGTGCGCAACCATGAATCGAAACGGGTGTATGTGTATAACAAGACTCGTGAAACTTTTGTAGCCACGAGTGCCACCGTAGCCGACACGTACATGAGTCGGCTGGTGGGTCTGTTGGGAAGAACTCGCCGCTGGGTACGACCGGGGCAGGGACTATGGATCGTCCCTTCCTACGGGGTCCACACGATTGGGATGTTGTTCTCAATAGATTTGGTCTTTCTCGACCGCGCCAACCATGTGGTCCACATCGAAGAACACGTACGCCCGTTCCGTATCTCCAAGGTCATCCTGAAAGCCGATAGCGTGCTTGAATTGCCCCCGCACACTATTTTCCGCACCAGGACACACGTTGGAGATCTGCTTGAAATCGGACCGTTGCCCACGCCTTCCAAGTCCCGCTCCGCATCCGCGCAATCGACTTTAAATGGCGTTCCAAAGTACGTGCCCAGCATCAGGGCATGAGACGGCTACATCGCCTTTGACCGTGGGCCATCGGTTGGTTCGGCTGGGGGGATTATCTACTCTTCTCGCCGTAGGGGATAGTGGTTTTAAGCTGGCCCGCTCGGGAAGGGATCAGTATGGCTTCACGTTCTGGTGTCGTTTCAGTTGTTGCCGTTGTTCTGCTGCTTGTTGCTCTGGCGGTTTTGGCGCCTGTTCTTGCCCAAAGGCGAGGCATTTCGTGGTTGCCGAAGCTCAGTGCAGACCAGCAGGAGACCCACAACTTTGCTCGCCGGGTATGGGTTAATCGGCGATCCGGCTTTTATTACTGCCAAAAGAGCAGATCCTACGGAAAGATCTATCCCGGCTTCTACGTGCGGCAGGACGCGGCGCTTCAGCGAGGGTATCGCCCTGCTGAGGGCAAGATGTGCCCGTAAGGCCAACCGGCCCGTCAGTGGCCTTCCGGGGTTTTAATCCCGTCCCGAATGCGCGCAGGACACAGTCAAGGGTCAGGGCGCGGCCAGGCCAGACCTAAGCACGACCGATAGGAGAACATGGAAGATGGTCACCGCTGAAATTTCAGCACCGCAAAACCTGAACGAGATCGGCGTTGGCAGAAATCTGCTGGAAGAGCTGGCGACCAAGATTCTTTACTTGGTGGGAGAAATAACGCTGCTCGATCTGAGCAAGCGGATGTGCCTCAGCTTGGCGATTGTTGAAGAACTCTTCGAGCGGCTCCGGAAAGAACGGACGTGCGAAGTGACCGGGATGCTGGGCACCGTTCACCGCATCGCCATAACGTCCGAAGGGCGGAAGCGGGCTCTGGAATTTCTGGGTTTGAATCACTATAGCGGCCCCGCTCCGGTATCCTTATCAGATTATATCCAGCGGGTCAGGGCTCAGACCATCCGCGATGCAGATGTCCGCCCCGTTAATGTTGAGACAGCGTTTCAGCACTTGGTGCTGACCGAGGAAACGTTGAATCAACTCGGCACCGCTGTTGTGTCCGGCAGGTGCATCATCCTCTACGGTCCCAGCGGAACAGGAAAGACTGCCATTGCTGAAACCCTGCCCAGTATCTATTCCGACCGCGTGTGGATTCCTTACGCCGTCGAAGTCGACGGACAAATCATCACCGTCTATGACCCGCAGTTACATGGACGCTTCGAGGAGAATGGTCTGGCTGAATACGACCGGCGTTGGGTCCTCTGCCGGCGGCCGCGCGTGGTCGTGGGAGGTGAACTGACCCTCGAAGCGCTCGACTTGCAGCTCAACCCGCTTACCAAGTTTTATTCCGCCCCGCTGCAAATGAAGGCAAATAACGGCGTCCTTATCGTCGATGACTTCGGTCGCCAGCGCATGCGTCCTGAAGATCTGCTGAACCGCTGGATTGTGCCCCTGGACCGGCGCATCGATTTTCTCAATCTGACGGGCGGCAAGCAATTGGAAATCCCCTTTGACCTGTTCGTCGCCTTTGCCACCAACCTCGACCCCAGGAGTTTGGCTGACGAAGCCTTTCTCAGAAGAATTCAAACCAAGATTAAAGTGGATTACGTGCCCCCTGCTCAATTCCACGAAATTTTCCGCCGCGTTTGCGAGGAGTACAAGCTTTTGTACGATTCCGGGGTGGTCGATGGTGTCCTAAGCCTGCTCGCTGCCTTGCAGCAGCCGCTCCGGGCTTGTTACCCACGAGACATCGTGCAACATATTTGCTGGGCGGCGCGATACCAGGGCAAAGATCCTCATCTGGATGGACCTTCCGTCAGGCAGGCATGCCGCAACTACTTCCTTTCATAGATATTCGCAATCCCCCGGCCGCGAGACGCTCAATTCCCTGTCCCGAGCGCAACAAAGCTTTCAGCCGCCGCACGGACAGCCCTATCGATATCCTCATCGGAATGCGCCAGTGAAATAAAAGCTGTCTCAAATTGCGAAGGAGGAAGGTAGATGCCTTTTTCGAGGAGCGCCCGGAAAAATCTCCCAAACTGCGCCGTGTCGGATTTGCGCGCCGAGGCGTAATCCGTAACGGGCCCGGCAGTGAAAAACGGGGTCAGCATGGAGCCAACCCGGTTGACCGTGAGAGAAACCCCTGCACGCCTTGCCTCCTCCCTCAGACCGTCAGCCAGTTTCAGGCTTAGAGCTTCCAGGCGCTCGTAAGTTCCGGGACGGCGAAGCACCTCCAGGGTTCTCAACCCGGCAGCGACCGCTAACGGATTCCCAGAGAGCGTCCCTGCCTGGTAAACGGGCCCTGCAGGCGCCACAAGTTCCATCAGTGAGGCCTTTCCCCCGTAGGCGCCGACCGGCAAACCGCCGCCAATCACTTTGCCGAGCGTTGTCAGGTCCGGCCGAATCCCGTAAAGCTGCTGCGCGCCGCCGTAGGCCACTCGGAAGCCGGTGATGACCTCGTCGAAAATGAGCACTGTTCCCTGCTCCGCCGTCAGCGCACGGAGCCGCTCAAGAAAGCCGGGGCGTGGTGGAACCGTCCCCATGTTACCCGCAACCGGTTCGATCAGGGCGGCGGCAAACTGATTGCGGTGAGTCCGGAATGCATCCTCCAGGGTCTCAAAATCATTAAAAGGTATCGTTACCGTTAGCTCGGCCAACGCCCGGGGGACCCCAGGGCTATCCGGCAAACCCAGCGTGGCAATTCCAGAGCCGGCTTTGACCAGCAGGCTGTCGGCATGACCGTGGTAGCAGCCCTCAAATTTCAGAATTTTGTCGCGCCCGGTAGCAGCCCGCGCCAATCGCAGGGCTGAAAGAGTGGCCTCAGTTCCGGAATTCACCAGGCGCACCCGTTCGACTGACGGAAATGCCTTTCGCACTTCGGTCGCAAGTTCCACTTCACCCTGGGTTGATGCCCCAAAGCTGGTTC
>JAMCXS010000026.1 GCA_023474345.1 Acidobacteriota bacterium
TGTCCGTAGCGCTGGAAACCGCCGCTGGGGACGCCGGCGCTAAAGCCGGGATTTTCACTATATTTTGCAGCGCTCCTCGGAAACGACCGATTCCGATCGCAGCCCTCCATTGTAACTGTTTTGGCGGCCAAGATTACGTCTGATCGAGATTTCCGCGGCACGTTGCAGAAGAAGCTTAAGGACGTAAGGGGCGTTGAAGGCGAAGACAGGGGGCGCTAGAATGGAAAAGGAGAAATCTGTTTCGTAACATCTCGCGAGACAAGGCCTGTCTCTAACTAAACATGTAACAAGAGGCGCACTCGAACATCCATTCTAAGGGGGTGAGAGATATCTTTGCTAAGCAGTGGGGAGACGAAATGTCTGCAATATCTGAAGTCCAAAAAGGACAAAACACGGGGCAAGCATCGCAATCCGACATTCCCTTCGGCGTCTACAGGCGCCAGCAGGCCGCCATTTCCCGCGGACGCCTGTACCCCGTGACGGTTTTCTACAGTGCCTATGCGATGATCGTGCTTTTCTTTGCGCTCCGTTCCGCGCATCCCTGGGTGGCAGCGAGTTTTTATGCGGCGGGGATTCCCGTCTGGACTCTGGTGGAGTACATCTTTCACCGCAATATCCTGCACGGGCACTTTGCCTCCGGGAAAGGGATTATCCGGCGATTTCTGCACGAACGGCTCGACCCGCTTCATTGGGAACACCACAAGCACCCCTTCGACGGGCTCCATGTCAACGGCGAGCTTCGCGACCTGCTTCCGTTGTTTGTCGTCGCGGCGCCCGTGAGTTTTATTTGGCCAATCTATACCGCTCCCGTGCTGCTGGCGGGAACGGTGCAATGCTACGTTCTGGAGGAGTGGATTCATCATTCCGTGCATTTCTATAACTTCCGGAACCCATATTTCCGCTACATCAAGCGGTTTCACTATTACCATCACAGCCCGAAAGGAATGAACTTAGGTTTCGGCCTTACGAACGGCTTCTGGGACATTATCTTCAAGACGCGCTACCCGGCTCCCGTGCGCCAGGTCCTTTACCGCCGCAAGCGAACTGCGTCCCTCAAGATGAAGTCCGGAGACTCCCCCAACGCTCCAAGTGAGGTCCAAGCGTGAACCAACAAAGCTACGCGCTGGTGACCGGAGCTTCGAGCGGCATCGGGGAATGCTTTGCGCGCTCGCTCGCCGCCCGCAAGAGGAACCTGGTGCTCGTGGCGCGGTCGACAGATAAACTCCGCGCCTTGGCCACCGAACTCCAATCTTCCCACGGCATCCTTGCCGAGCCCTTGACCTCGGATTTGAGCCAGCCTGAGGCCGGCATTCGTCTGGCCGACCTCCTTGCGGAGCGCGGCTTTGCAATCGACCTCCTGATCAATAATGCGGGGTTCGGGGCCCGCGGGGAGTTCTGGAAGCTTCCGCTCGAGCGGCAATCGGCCATGATGCGCCTGCAGATCGAAACGACGGTGGAGTTGACTTTTTGCCTTCTTCCGCCCATGATTACCCAGTGCCAGGGCGGGCTGATTAACGTCTCGTCGATGACGGGATTTCAGCCCATTCCTTACGCAACAACTTATTCCGCCACGAAAGCCTTCGTGACCAGTTTTTCGATGGGGCTTCGCGAGGAATTAAGGCCTTACGGAATAGCGGTTGTTACGGTCTGCCCTGGCGGCACGCGAACGAATTTTGTGACCGTGGGGGCCCGGCATGGGCGGCACAGATTTCCGGGCAGCCCGCAACCGCCGGAGGAAGTCGTTGCGGAAGCGCTCAAGCAGCTCGATCTTGGAGGCGGCCTGGTCGTTCCGCGCTTCCTGAATAAGGCCAGCGTTTTCTCGCAACGCTTTTTCCCCCGCAGTTTGGCGCCGAAAGTCCTTGCAAGAATGAACCGGCCTTAGGCCGGCACGCCGCGGTTTTTTCTGCGCTTGATAATAATCGGACGGTCTCTTCTCGAGTGGAGGCCGCGAGGCTGGGTGGACACTGATGATGGAAAAGGGAAGTTGTTTGGCGGAAATTCACGAAACCAGGACAGAAGTTAAAGGCGGAGTTTCCTGGATGCATCGATTTTCGAGCCTGGTCGCGGTTATGGCGTTTCTGCTGATCCTTACCGGGACACTTGCTTCCGGGTCAGGCGGATCGACGATGATGCTGCAATGGACAGGCCATTTGGCCGGCTCGGGCGCCATTTCTGATCCCCCTGCCAAGTATTCACACGTCTATCAATTGGTGGCCGTAAGCGTTCTGGTCCTGACGATCCTCATGGCTTTTTGGCTGTGGATAAGCGATTCCCGCCGCTACATAAAAACCCTGGCGGGCATTACGGTCGGTGTCCTGCTCGTGCTGGCAGTTGGGCTTTTGATTCCCGGGCTCTCCGTGTTTTCTCTGGGATACGATTTGGGGATTCAGGCCTTCTTCGGCCTCACGGTATGTCTGGCTCTCTTCACTCGAACCGACTGGCGATGGGATCACCCCAAGACCCCCGATGTTGCCTCTCCATCGGTGCGGCAGATTCTTGTCTTCATGACCGGCGCTCTGTTCCTGCAGTCTCTCCTCGGCGAGGGGTTCCACCGGGGAAATCTGGGAATTGCACCCCATCTCGTGCTCGGCATTGTGGTTACCCTTTGCGCCGTATGGGTGCTCGAGATGGCGCTCAACAAGTTCGCGCACTCGCGCCCGTTTAAAATGTCAGCGATCCTGCTGGCGGAACTGGTGGGACTTGAGCTTTTTCTGGGGATTATTTCCTATAGCATGGGACTCGACGCCGGCGTCGCTTCCGCGCCGCAACCCGGGCTGCTGGTAATGCAAGTTACCCATGCGGCGGTGGGAGCGCTGGTGCTGGCAACGAGCCTGTTTACCACCTTCCAGGCGTTCAAATACCTGGCGCCGGCGGAAAGCGTAATCTCCCTCGTAAACCAACAACGAAATCCGGAACTAGATCAGCAGCAAGAATAGGTGCGACCTCCCGGCTCCGCTTATTCTACCGCGCTGTAGCGTCGAGCTATGCTCGGCGGATGTTGCTGTATCTTGCCGCATTTAACCGTGCCGCAGGCTGTCGCAGTGTATCATAAGAATAATGAAAGCAAGAGGGCGGCGTTGATTCCTTTGCACGCTATGCTTTTGATGGAAGGAGAAGTTTGCCGGCAAGAGTTTTAGGAATTGATTTTGGGCTGAAACGGATCGGCTTGGCCGTTTCAGACGCATTGGGGATCACCGCCCAGGGGCTCCCGACGCTCACGCGATCCAACATCCGCAAGGATACTGAACATATCCGCGCGCTCGCCGAGCAATATTCCGTCGAAAAAGTGCTTGTTGGCAACCCCCTGGGGCATTCCGGCGGCGCCACCGCCATGTCGGAGCGCGCGAGCAAGTTTGCCGAGAAGTTGCGCTCCTGCCTGGAGTGTCCCGTGGAGCTGTGGGATGAACGTCTGACCAGCGTGGAAGCAAACCGCACGCTGCGGTCCGCCGGCCTGAGCATCGGCAAGCGCCAGCGCGCGGTTGACCGTGTGGCGGCCGTGCTGCTGCTGCAAAATTACCTCGATTATCGCGCCAACGAGCTTCAGCGCACGGGCCCAAACGGAGACGAAGTGTGAAAAAGCTTGTGGCCGTCTTCGTCCTGTTGCTGGTCATCGCTGGACTTGCTGTTGCCGGGGCGGAAATCTTGCGGCCCTACCGAGGCTATGCGGGAAAGGTGATTGTGGAGATTCCTCCGGGCATGCGAGCGCCGCAAGTGGCGGATCTGCTGGCCGCCAAAGGTATCCTTGCGCAGCGGTGGCCGTTCCTTCTGCTCTACGGGGTTGGCCGCTGGCGCTATCACCTGCAGGCGGGAGCGTACCTGTTTGATCGCCCGCTGCGCCCACTCGATGTGTACCGCAAGCTCGCCCGCGGCCAGGTGTATTTTCGCTCGGTGGTGATCCCGGAAGGCTCCAACCGTTTTGACATTGCGCGAATCCTTCACGAACGCCTGGACATTCCCGTAAAAGATTTTCTCCAGGCCAGCCAAAACCCGGCGGCGATTCGCGACCTGGACCCCCAGGCGCCATCGCTTGAAGGTTATTTGTTTCCAGACACCTACCAGTTTGAGTACCATACCTCAGCCGCGCACGTGGTGCGAATAATGCTGGGGCAGTTTCGGCGGGTCTTCAAGCGAGACATCGAGCAAGATCTTAGCGAGTCCGGCCTGAGCTTGCACCAGGTGATGACGCTCGCTTCGCTGGTGGAAACAGAGACCCCGGATCCCGCTGAGCGTCCCATCATCGCGCAAGTCTTCGAGCTTCGGTTAAAGAAGGGGATGTTACTCCAGTGCGATCCCACCGTGCTCTATGCCGCCGATCTCGACCACCATCCGATTGACACCATCACCGAAAGCGATTTGCAGATCCAGTCTCCTTACAACACTTACCTTCACGCCGGACTCCCTCCCGGACCTATCGCGAATCCCGGGCTAGCTTCGATACGTGCGGTCTTGCATCCCGCCTCGACTCATTATCTATACTTCGTCAGTAACAATCACGGCGGCCATGCCTTTGCCCGAACTCTTGCGGGACACCTGCGCAACGTGGCACGATATCGCGAAGAAGTGGCCGGGCTCCGGCGTTCGGTGCCGGATGCGGCAAAAGGCCGGAAACACCGCAAATAATTTGCAGAAGAACATAGCGCAACGTGTTTTGTGTTTCGTTTTTCGCCGCGCCGGTCTACAATCCTCTTTCGAGTTGCTGCGGCCACGAGGCAAAAGTGCCATGGTTTCCGCCCGGCCGGATGAACACGGCAAGAGAAACTAAAGCACCGCACTAACGAGTTTGTGTGAGGAGTTGAAGCCGAAACGCGGAATCAACAGGTTGCGGATTGACGCATTTTTCTATCTTACTGATTCCCTGTAGCCAGCGTATGTTGCCACACCGACTCTAAAGCCCAGCACTGCGAAAAGCGCTCATTCGGTTTTTCAGCATCCTAATTAGGACTACTTATGACAGAAAAAGAAATTCTTGACATTTTTCGGGAGCACTCCGCTTTACTGGAAGGACATTTTATTCTTTCTTCCGGTCTCCACAGTGACCGGTATATTCAGTGCGCGCTCGTTCTCCAGCATCCTCGCATTGCCGAGCAGTTGTGCGTTGAACTGGGACCGAAGCTGGGCAAACTGGGCGCTTCAGTTGTGGTAGCTCCAGCCCTGGGAGGTGTGATCGTCGCCCACGAAGTCGCCCGGGCCTTGGGTCTGCGGGCGCTTTTTACCGAGCGGCAGAATGGAATCATGACGCTTCGGCGCGGCTTTCATCTTGACCCGGATGAACCGGCGATCGTGGTCGAGGACGTGATCACCACGGGCAAATCTACCCGCGAGACCATCCACTGCGTGGAGGAAGCGGGCGGCAAAGGGGTCGGCGTGGGAGCGCTTGTTGACCGCAGTGGGGGCCAGGTGGACTTTGGCATGCCCAAGGCTGCGCTGGTCACCCTGAACGTTGGGACTTACGATCCTGACAATTGCCCCCTCTGCAAGTCGGGGATTCCGGCGGTGAAACCAGGCAGTCGCCCCGGGGCTTCGCGCCTCGCTCAGCAATTCTGAACCCGCGATCGAAAATAAAACTGGAAGCGCAATCAGGACAAACGGCAGAGGCATTGCAAATTATCATTAGAAGTATAAAGACACAAATTTATTATTTATAATCTGAGTAACAAATAATGGAAAAGAATCCTTTCGGCTTGGGGAAACGTGGTTACGCCTTGATGATTGCGGTTGCTGCAGCACTGGGCGGGTTGCTTTTTGGGTACGATACCAGCGTGATTTCCGGCGCGATCCTGTTCGTCCGCCGGCAATTTCATCTGACGGTAATTGAAACGGAAGTCGCAGTGAGCATCGTCCTGGCGGGGGCGGCGGTTGGCGCGGCCGTCGCAGGCTACTTTGGAGACCGCTTTGGCCGCCGGCCGGTGCTGATTGTAAACGCCATATTGTTTGGAGCTTTTGCCGTAATTACCGGCCTGGCGAACGGCTTGCCCTTGTTCCTGGCGGCGCGCTTGATTGTGGGCGTGGCCGTGGGCGTGGCTTCGATGCTGACGCCGTTATATATCGCGGAACTTGCGCCGCCCAAAATTCGTGGCGCGCTGGTTACGCTGAATCAACTGGCTATCGTAACGGGAATCGTCGTCGCCTACTACGTTGACTACCTGTTTTCAGCCTCGGCCGGCTGGCGAGGGATGTTCATCAGCGCCGTCGTGCCCTCCGTGATTTTACTGGTCGCGTTGATCTTCCTTCCGGAAAGCCCCCGCTGGCTCGTAACCCGCCAGCAGCCGGACGCGGCGTTCCGGATTCTTGACCGGGTTGAAAGCACCCAGGAGGCCCGGCGTCACCTTGAGGAATTGCAGGATGTCACACAGGCTGACCGGCTCAGATTTCGAGATCTGTTTGGCGAAAGGTTTCGGCGACCGCTCCTGATCGGCGTGGGGCTGGCGGTCTTCCAACAGGTCACGGGAGTCAACACGATCATCTATTACACGCCCACAATTCTGCAGATGGCGGGCTTTAAAAGCGCTTCAAGCGCCATCCTGGCCACCGTGCTGGTCGGCGGGGTGAATCTGGTGATGACGGTCATCGCACTCTTCTTGCTCGATCGGATAGGGCGAAGGCCGTTGTTGCTGATCGGAATCGCCGGGATGGGGATAAGCCTGGCTCATCTGGGTTATTTGTTTGGAGCGAGCCATGTCTCCCGGGTGGGAATACTGACCGACGTCCTGGCCTATCTCGCGTGCTTTGCCATCGGATTGGGACCGGTTTTTTGGCTCCTCATTTCAGAGATCTATCCCACCACCATTCGCGGGCAGGCAATGTCCGTGGCGTCCTTGACTATCTGGATCTTTGACTTGCTTGTCAGCGTGACCTTCCTGAGTCTGGTCGGGGCCGTGGGGACCAAGTTCTCCTTCTGGATTTACGCCGCTGCCTGTGTGGCCGCTTTCGTGTTCTCGTATTACCTGGTCCCGGAAACTAAAGGACGAACTCTTGAGGAAATCGAGAACTCGTGGGGCGGACGGAAGCTTGATCTCCGTTTGACCCGGCACTAAGGGAGGAACGCATCTCAATCTGGGTAAGTTTCAGGACCTATAGGTATCTCAACAGCTCGTCGATTACGCTCTGAACGCCCTGATAGGCGTCCCCAGGGCCTTCATATTCAACAGAGTATGTGCCGTGGAACCTTGCCCGCCTGGCAATAGCAACGCAGGCCGGGAAGTCATACTTCATTTCGTTGCCGGTGGCGTCAAATTCCAGCCCCCCGGCATGACAAACCGTGGGGGCATAAGGGAAAAGCAGCGCCAAGCCGCGCGCGCGAGTCTTCTGGTCAGAGAAGTTGCCAAAGTCCGGAAGCGCCCCAAAGTATGCGCTTTTTACCCGCTTAATGAGTCTGACCAGCTCCGCGGGATGGTCCGATCCCGCACCGCCGTGATTTTCTACAATCACCCGGACGCGTTTCGTTCTGCCGTAAGCAGCAAGCTTTTGGTACGAATCGATGGCGGGCTCGAGATTCTGCGGGTTCAGCTTTCCCGGGTCGCATCGAACCGAGCGGGCCTTGAGCTGGGCCGCAATGTCGATCCATGTCTTCGAAGCCTCTAGCGCGCGCTCGCGCACCGCTTCCTCCGGGTCAGAAAGGCCTCCGCCGTCGCTCAACTCCTCGATACCAACAGCGATATTCACTAGCTGGGAGTGCGTACGGATCATCTGTGTCCTCAATTCCTGGATGTAAGCAGGCTCTGTTGAGCCAAAGTGCGGGGTCGCAAATTCCAGGCGGTGGATCCGATATCGATCCGCAATCATCTCCGGGAAATCGAGCAGCGCAAGCATCTCATGCGGCTCTTGATAGTTTTCCTCCTGCTGGGAATAGAAATAGTTGTGAAAGCTCCGTGACGACACTCCGATGCGCCCCAGAAAGTAACGAGACCGGGGAATACGGCGCCGGCGGGCCGCGCGCGACACGCTCTCGTCACCCAACATCCCAGCAGCCAGACCACCGGCTAAACAGGCGATAAATTCTCTTCGCAGCAACAGATTCCCCCTTATCCTAATCCCATTCCACAACCGGTAGCCACCGACAGCACCCTTCTGTCCATGGGCTTTGGAGCACCCGGCAAGCCCACGAACACCGCAAATCCGGTCGGCCGGGGCTACGGCTCTTCACGCTTCGGTGCTGGCCTGGCGGAGAAAATCGGCGTCAGCTTCGGGCAAAGATGTGTTGATGAACATCCCGGAGCCAAGCTCAAACCCCGCCACCCTGGTAAGTCGCGGAATGATGCTGACGTACCAGTGGAAATACTTTACGCCGCAGACCTCCCGGGGCGCGGTCCGGATCGTGTAGTTGAAGTCGGGGTTTTTAAGCCCGTGATAAAGCTTCGCTAAAGTCCGGCGCAGGATGCGAGCAAGGTCCGCCGCTTCCGCATCGCGAATTTCCGAGAAGCAGGCCATGTGACGGCGCGGCATAATCAGCATCGAAAACGGGGTCAGAGCGGCGAACTGGACAAAGGTTACAAAGTGCTCTGTTTCCATGACAATTCGCGTCTGCTCCTGCAGTTCGACTTTCAAGACGTGGCAAAAAATACATTCGCCATACTCGTCAAAATGTTTCAAGGCATTGATCAGCCGGTCGCGAAGCTGGGACGTAATGACCGGAGCCCCGATAATCTGCGAGTGGGGATGCTCAAGAGAGGTTCCTGCTGCCTCGCCGTGGTTCTTGAAAATGGTCACTTGCTCGACGCGGGGATCTGAAGAAGCGTAATTGAAACGGTTGAGATAGGTATCGAGGATGGTCTCGACCTGCCGGTCTTCCAGCAAGGCGGTTGTCTTGCTATGGTCGGGGGTTTCTATAATTACCTCATGGATTCCCACTCCCGTCACGGTTCGGCGAATATCTGCAAATCCGCGCCGGCGGTCGCCTTCGTACGATAAGGCGGCAAACTTGTTAGGCGTCACCCGCACTTTCCAGGCCCCGTCGTTCGGAAGCACAAGCGTTGCCGGCGGGGTCAGGGCTTCGTTGCCGGGACAAAAAGGACACCGGGATTCATAAGAAGGCCGTTCCTCTTTTTGCGTTCTTTCCCTGACGAATTCGTGCGGCCGCTTGGCGCGCTCGGAAGCAATAATCACCCATTCCCGGGTTAAAACGTTATGGCGTAATTCAGGCATGGCGTCCTCCTTAAGGTAGGCTTGTCTTCAGAGGATATCCCGTATTACCTAACAACACCCGGCTTTTTTCAGCAACCCGCTTGAGCGCAAACGTAGCACTCTTCACAGCTTCAAGGCTTCACGCTTGAGAAGCCCCAAACTCGCCAGGACATTCCGCAGCTCTTCGAAATCATTCGCAGGGAGAGGCGCCAGCGGCGGCCGGACCGGCCCCGCATTCATTCCGCAGAGATTCATGGCCTCTTTGACGATCAGCGTCACGTACCCGGGCCGCTTCTTCCGAAGATTGAAAATGGGTATCGTTTCTTTTTCGACGAGGCGCGCCGCACTTTCCAGTTTTCCTTCCTGCAAATGCTTCAATATTCTTCGGCAGGTCTCCGGCATGAAGTTAACCAACCCGCTGGTGAAGGCCTTAACGCCCAAAGCGAAGTAACTGGGAGCAAGGATCTCTCCAACCCCGCACAACAGTTCCAGGCGGTCGCCCACGGCGCCCCATTGCCGGACAAATTGGTGCATGTCCCCATGCTCGTCCTTCATCCCCACAATATTCGGAATTTCGGCGAGTCGGCGCAGCAGAGAGATGCTGAAGTTCATTGCGTGCGTTTGAAACAGGAGCGCCCCGAGCTTCGTTGCCCGGGCAATCGAGCGGTAATAATCGAACAACCCGTCGTCGTTGGCGCTGGTGAAGTAGGGCGGCAGGATCAGAACGCCGTCGGCGCCATAAGCCTCCGCCGCTTGCGCCATCTCGCAAGCGATGGGCACGGAATACCCGATTCCCACTACGACCGGTTTCCGTCCCTGAACCTCTTCCACGACGGTTCTTGCGATCATTTTGTGCTCTTCCGGCGACACTGAATATATTTCACCGTTTCCCGCCAGGGGAACAACCACTTCACAATGCTTGGCGAGAAATGACGCATTTTGCCGCAGGGCGTCGACATTCACGCTGAGATCTTTATGAAACGGGGTCACGCCAAAGCCGATGATTCCCTTGAGCGTGGATTTCAATTCGCCAATTCCGAGCGACATCCGAAACCTCCCCCGAATAATGTGCGGTGATTCTAAGATCGCGCCTTCGGGCACAAGAATGTATCAGATAAATCCCTGCGCATCATGTGGTTAAGACACGCCTTGACGGTGTCGAAAATGCGTCGAGCGGAGGCAAGAACCAGCCTTTCACGCCGGAGGTCATCTCCCACCGGCTGCCCACTTCCGCCAAACGGCGGGATCGGTCAGCATTTCCATGTAGACGCCGCCCACCACCGGGCGCGCTTGAAAGCCCGTCTGACTTCCATCCACAGTCCAGTACCAATCGCTTAATGGAACGCGAGTGGGCGTACGGTTGGCAAAGTTATACACTCCGGAAAACATTGAACGAAACGTGTCTTTCGAGGTTGCCAGCGCGGCTGACCAGGATTCCCAGTCCAGCTTGGTAAAGGCCGCCCGACTGTCCAGCGGAAAGCCCCAAAAGGTCGATTGATCCTCGTAATAGGCTACCTCGTCCCGGGCCACCTTTGCGGGAAACAGATTAAGTCCCAGGACACGGTCCCACACCAGGTTATACTTTTGGCTCCAGGTGCCCGGCAGGTCAAAAGCCAAACGGGTGTGCCCGTGGTCGCCCGCCATCTCCATCCACTTGCGGACGTATGCTTGTGCCGTCTGGCGAAAACTTTCGCTCACGGATGTCTTGCCCAGCATTTTGGCCATCATCGCGTAGGCACCCAGCGCCACGATAGCCTTCAGTGAAAGGTTCGCGTTGTGGGCGAGCGGGCCGGTAAAGTCGTCTGTACTGAGCTGGTCGCCGGGATCAAGGCCATGGGCCTTCAGGTAATTCGCCCATTCCGTGAGCAGTGGCCAGTAGCGTTCTGCAAACGACGCGTTACCCTCGGCCTTCGCAATTCCGGCAGCCATCAGCAGCATATTGCCGGATTCTTCCACCGGCATGCTTTCCATCCGGGAAGGGTAAAGGACGTTGTAGATGGGATAGGTTCCGAGATCGTGGGGAGCGTAAGGATACGGCCATTTGCCCGAGCGGGCATAGTCCAGCAACGGGATCAACGAGTATTCCAGCAGCTTGGGATTAAGCAGTAAAAGAAGGGGCGATTCGGGATAGATCACGTCTGTTGTCTGAGCGTCGCCGGAGCTTGATATTTCTTTTAAGCACATCAGCGGCTTGCCATCCGGCCCCAGGGCCAGCTTGTTGCCTGCAAAAGCCTGGCGATAGGCGAGGGCGGCCACGGCGGCGTAACGCATACCCCCCACACGGTAAAGGTCAGCCGTAAGTTCTTGATCAAACTCGGCGCTGCGCGCGTCGAGCGTGGGATAGTCACGCTCGGCACTCTGGAGCAGATCGCTGATTGTAACCCCGCCATGCTGCCAGTAGGGCCGGAGCCGCTGGTGGAAATATTCGATGGGGTAGATTTCGTCGTAAGCCAGAATAAGGTGCCGCGAGACAGGTTCGGTCCCCACCATGCCCAGATTGAACGCAAACGCTATCGCTGGCATTTTGTCGTCTGCGGCGCGCGGCTTGCGGGTGTCCATCGGGGAATTCAGTTGGCCGCTCGAAAGGAATTCGTTCATGGCAGCATCCCAAGGCAAAACGGTGTCCTGGGGTGATTCGCTCTCTGGCGCTGCCACATAAAGATAGCCCCAATCGATATGAACACGGTCGCCGGCCATGCCAAGAATCGGCTGCGCGGAGGTACCCATCCGGAGCACTCTGAGGCCCATGACGCTTTCGCTCTGCCACGTGACGGCTTCGTTGAGCGTATTCACCACCAGTTCTGCCGTGTTGTCGTAGTAAATCTCAACTTGATGCTGCTTGCCATCAAGCGAGTAAGCCTGCCAGCTAAGATAGGTCACCGGGCGGCTAAGGATATCGATCTGCCGGGGAAGGTCCGGGGTAAGAAAGGTGAGGCGAATGCGGACTTTCCCGGCATTAAAATCGTAGACCGTCCGCGTCGGAAGTACCCGAACACTTAATTGGCGAGCCGGGGTCGCCTTCCAAGGCCGAACGCCCATGATGCGATACGCCTTACCGTCCACGCGCACCATGCTTCCCATGGCCATGGGGGCACCGGTCCAGTACCGCGTCGAGTCATACGTCAAGTGGCTGGCAAATGACCAGATGCTGAAGTAGGGATCAACGGCCACCAAAGGAAAGGCCGGCGGCCGGAAACCAGTGCTCGCTGTTTGGCCTTTCGCCGCCAGGGCAGTTGCCAAGAGAGAGAACAGCAGGATACCCGTGAATCTTAGTTTCATAAGATGTGCCTCCCCGGCCTGGGAAAGATCCCGCACGCGTTTGTCTAAGCATATCAGCTTTGAAAAGTCCGCTTTGCGGGATAATAGAATGTTTGAGCTTCCCTGAGAAACGCCATTCTATTATATTCAGGATGGAAAGGCTAATAACTCTGTACTCTTATAAGGTTCTATGTCAAAGAAACACAACGATAAAGTTGAAAAACAGTTTACGCGGACGGCGGAAGCTTTCTCGGAGTTTGCCGTGCGCGATTCCGCCGAGGTCACGGCTGAAAAGGTCCAGTTTGCCCGGCCGCAGCCGGACACGACGGCTCTCGATGTAGCATGCGGGCCGGGAGCTTTTGTCCTGGCCTTGGCCCCGAAGGTACAGTTCGTCTGCGGAATTGACCTTACCGCCGAGATGTTGCGCCGCGCCCGCGCCCACCAAATTGAAAGAGGAATCGCCAACGCCTGCTTCGAGCGCGGCGATGCGGAGCAACTTCCCTACGCCGACATCTCTTTTGACCTCGTCAGCACCCAGTGCTCCATCCACCACATGCCCAAGCCGGAACTTGTCCTGCGGGAGATGGTGCGAGTGATGAAGCCGGAAGGACACATGTTGGTCATTGATCCCCTGGGACCGGAAAGCGATGCGAAATTTGAACTTCACAACCGCATCGAAATCATCCGCGACCCTTCCCACACCGCTTCCCTGCGCCTGACCACGTACCTGGCTCTGTTCGACAAGCTCGGACTAGAAATTGTCTCCCAAGGCGTGAGGAGGCGTCACCGCTCTTTCAACCGCTGGATGCTTCGCGCCGGGCTCGAGCCCGGAGACAAACGCTACCAGGATGCGCGCAGGCTGCTGGAAGACTCCGCGGATGGCGACCGGGCGGGCTTTTCTCCCCAATTTCAGGAAGACGACATCCAAATCATCCACAACGAAGGGATGTTTCTTCTCACGCGGCGCGCCGGCGACTAGACCCGTAGGGGCAATTCATGAATTGCCCCTACTTGGGAGGTCGTAGAAGCCCAACGGCAGGCGTTTTGAGCCAAACCTGAAAAAGTTCTTGACAAAATGTTGTAGTAGTACAACAATTCGTACATGGAATTAGGTTCAAACTCAGACGCCCGGAACGGCGACAGGCTCTATAATCGGATCGCTGTTCTGCGCGCCGAACGCGGCCTGAGCCGCAGCGCGCTCGCCAATGCTCTTCAAGTCAACTACCAGACCATCGGCTACATCGAGCGAGGCGACTTCAAGCCCAGTTTGGAGCTGGCTTTTCGCATCAGCGAGTACTTCGGACTTCCCATCGAAGCTATCTTCTCGCGCACGCCTTTCCGGCCATTAAGTGAAGAAGTTTACGGGAACCACAATGCGCCGCCTTCCGGCGACTCAAAATAAGTTGGGAGGAACACCATGTCAAACACACCTACGATTCTGGGAATGTCGATGGCGCCGCAGAAAAACCGCCGCATGCTGGTTGCTGTTACGTACACAATCCTTGTGGCATTCATTGCGGTGTTCGCGGTTATGCCCTCGTGGGTCCACGCATTAGGACCCTTTGGTCGTCAGCTCGTTGTCCTTGCCGGTGTACTGCTCTTTCTCGCCCCCCTGCAATGGTTGACGATGTTGACCAAATTTACGCCGCTTGGAGGCCGCCCGACTTCGGTTGAGATCACTCGTCTTGGCTTAACGCCGGGGCCGCGCGATCCGTACGATCCCGATGAACGCGAGTTGGCGATACGCAATGCCGCATATTACCAGGCCTTCCGCGTTATCATGATTTATTCTTTCCTCCTTTTTCTCGCTCCCGATTTCCTGCACCACCTGAGTGATTCCACTGCACAACACTGGATGAAGGCTCTTCTCCTGCTTTTGTTTATTATCGCTTGGTCGCTCCCGCAAGCCATCGTCGTCTGGACGGAGCCGGATGCGCCGGAAGAAGACCGGCTCGAACCAGCCCGTAGGGGCAATTCATGAATTGCCCCTACATCTCGAAAGGGGCAACGCGGATCTTTAGGTCCAGGGCTCGTAGCGGGCACTGTAGCGGCGATTTGTAATCGCCGGATGGCGACGGCACGCCCCCGCCGCAACGGCGGCGAGCGCAACTCGCCGCTACAATTACAGACGCTCGAGGGTAAATGGCCACTCGCCATGCTTGCGCGCTCGCGCCATATAAGCCGCGGTTCCCAGTGCAAAAATCACCAGAGCAAAGAGCAGCGCTCCGCGCGCCGAGGTCGCCAGGATATAAATCCAGCCTGCGAGCGAAATCAATCCCGGAATGGGATACAGCCACATTTTGAAGGGCCGCTCCATCTGGGGCTGTTTGAAGCGCAGGACAAAAAATCCGACGGCCTGCGGCAAATACTGGAGCAGCACCCGCGTAGCGACCAGGCTGACGATCACCTCCGGCAAACGCAGCAAACTGAACCCCGCTGCGACCACGCCCAAAGTAACCAGCGATACATGAGGGAAATCGTGCTTGGGGTGCAGCCGCGCAAACACTTTGAAAAAGTTTCCGTCCGCAGCCGCGGCATAGGGGATGCGCGAGTAGCCCAGCAACAAGGAGAAGGCGGAGGCGAAGGCGATCCAGAGCATCAGCAGGGTCATCAAGTCTCCGGCAAAGCGCCCCTGGAGCTTCTGGATATATTCCGAAA
>JAMCXS010000017.1 GCA_023474345.1 Acidobacteriota bacterium
GCCCTGCGGCGTAATCAGCCGGCCGTTAGGCAGAACCGATGTGCCGCCGGGAACGATCTCGGTGGGCCGGACTCCCGCCGGCGCCGCAAGTCCGAGCGTGCGCGCCGGACGCTTCGTGCAATTGGAAACGAATATGATCAATAAAACGAAAAAGATGAAAACAGCGAAACGGACTCCTGCAACCTTATTGATTCGCACGGTTGATTCTCCCTTGTGAAGTATCGTCCACGAACATATTTGGGACACCTCGATGCCCAAAAGGTTAAAAGCTTTGTTCGGCGATCTCGTCGGTCGAAGAGCAAGTATTATAGCGACACTAGCCTCTGAAGTGCACTGCAAATTGGTTGAGGCCCCGGCCAAAAAGCCCCTACCATCGGGTCGCCCCATTGAACCGATCAATGGTTATGCAATCGAAGATCACCTGCGGGTAGCCGAGCCGACCTAAATCCCAGGTCTCTGCCGAGTCAGGAACACTTCTCTGCATGAGGTTTCGGAGTCGCCAGAGGGAAACGTCCATGTCTCAGAGGACTAGGAGGAGACGGGGTCGGTCCCCATGCCTGGCCGGCCGGACGTTAAGCGCCGGCCAGTGGGAAGACCCGCCTCCTCCTTACACTGGTATTGCTTACCAAAGTTGGTTTTGCCCAAGAGGCTCAGAAGTCGATACGCGCTCCGACTTGTCCTTCGCGAGCGCCAGCGAACTCATAGAGTCCCTGAGCCCCCGTGATACAGCCGAAGCCACAGAGCCCCTTTGCAGGGTCATTCACGTCAGTTGTCCTCATATCCGGGGTACCCAGATTGACGTGATTCAGTACGTTCACAAAGGAAGCTTCGATGTTGAGCGTAGCATGTTCAGTGAGATGGAAACTCTTGGAAAGTCCGAAGTCCCAGTCGATTGTACCAGGACCTTCCAAACTACCCACACTTGCAGTGCCGAAGTTCCCGATGGGAGGGTTAGCAGCCGATGTGCCCGCTTTGCAGTTCCCTCCAGGGCATTCAAATCCGGAAGACAGAAACCACTGGTTTGCGGTCTGACTGCTCGGAGAGACAGGGCCGACAACGTCGGGCCGCGTGCCAACCCCTTCCAGCCCGATACCCGTTCCGGAAGGATCCGCTCCCGAAAAGTAGGGTGTGAGAAAAGGCCCAGACTGAAGTTCGAAGATATTGCTCATTTGCCAGCCGCCGATGAATCCGTTAACAATTCGACTCGATCTCTTTGCAAAGCGCTGGCCGGCCCCAAAAGGAAGTTGATAGATGACCGTGGTCAGCCAGCGATGGCGAGGATTGTAAGTGTTTCCATAGTCCAGGTACCGATCATAAAGGTCCGTCGCCGTGCTACAGGAGCCCTCGCCACAGAACCCCCCGTTGCCCGAATAGCCCTGATCATCCGCCAGGTCACGGGAAAAGCTATAGGTGCTGTCAAAGGTCAGCCCGGCCCCGAACCGGCGGTGCACTTCTACTTCCAGTGCGTTGTAATAGGCTGTCGCTCCGACATCTCTGGCCTTGACCTCATTCCCCCAGTTCGGAAAAGGGCGTGAACTTAGCGGTTGCAGTTGGTACGGAGTTGTCGAGGGGAGCGGCTGGTTCCAGTTTGGATTCCAGACGAGCTGAGATGTCTTCATGCCAATGTAGGAAACGCGAATCCCGGTGGCAAAACCAAGACTATGCTCCACAGAGAGACCCCACTGAACCGCGTAAGGTTCCTTCCAATTGATTTGGTTCGCCGTGCCAAAATAAGCCGTACCGTATGCTGCCGTTGTGTAGCCGGACCCGCCCGTCTGAATCTGCGGCCAGGCGAACGCCGGGCCATTTGCACCCTCTGAGTTAAGGTACTCCCGAGTGAAAGCTTGGGCGGTCCCCGTAAGCGAGTAATAGATGCTGCCCAGAGTGGGTGCCTCGTAAGCGCCGATGCTGCCGCGCACCACGGTTTTGTGATTATGGAACGGTGTATAGGCAAAGCCAAAACGAGGCATAAAGCGTCTTGAGGTGGCACGCAGCCCTTCCGGGAAACCCGCTTGCGATGCGGAAAGTACCGGGGTGCAAGGGGCATCGTTCATCGTCAGAGGATCGTTAGCAGTTGCGGGGATATCCGGGTTGGGGCAGGCATCAAAGGACTGCAGAAACGGGGGCGACAGCAGTCCCGCATACCCATCGGGGTACACTACTTCGCCTGAGCGCGGCACGTGATTATCAAAATTGGCAATATTGCCACTCGCATCTGTGTAGCCAGGGTCATATTCCCACCGGATACCATAATCGAGAGTTAACCGGGGAGTGACTCGGAAGCTGTCCTGAGCGTAAAGGGCCCATCGGTGGCTGTTTCCATTGTTATCCTGCGTCACGTTGTCCACGTCCGATTCGTTCGGAAGTCCCAGCAGGAAATCCGCAAAATCGTTTCCTGTGAACAAGCCGTTGAAATCGAACGTCCCGTAATTATTCGCACCGAAAAAGCCAAGCGGTGAAATCGCGTGCTGCATGCTCATGTCGAGCCCAAACTTGAAGGTGTGGTTGCTATGAACCCAGGTGAAATTATCGAGGAACTCGATCTGTCGGGACTGGTGAGTAGAATTAAATCGGCCGCCCAGGCCAGTCGCGGTCGCTTGACCGTTGCCACTGAAACTGATCTCGGTGAGCCCGTTCCACCAGAGGTTCGTGATACCCTGAAGCCCGAGACCGGTAGTGAATGACTTCCCGTCGAAAGGATTCGACTGGCCCCAGGGGTCGCTGGTAACCCCAAACCGGAATTCGTTGAGCATCGTGGGACTCAACGTGTACGTGGCGGATGCCACCAGCATACGTACATGCTCGAAGTTCGAGCCTGTCGGGATGAGAAGTTGCTGCGGTGAGAGTTAATTGATGTTCTTATAGGTGTATCTGCCAAACACCGCAAGTTTGGAGCCCACATTCTGATCGATGCGAATATCAACAGTATTTGAATTCATGTTCGCGGGCTGGTTCACATTATAGTTGCTGGCCGTGAAGGTATTCTTAACATTGGGTAGAGGGTACAACTTGAGAAAGTCCTGGGCAACAGGGCTGATCATACTGTTTGGAATTTGATTATTTGGAAAAGCCTGCCCATTGTAGGGATTGTAGATTTGGTACTTCGGGTCGTTGCAAATGCCGCCAGTGAAGCCCGCGGTGCACAAAGACGACAGATCGCCGTCGCGCATGGCTGCAGTTGGAACTGTGTCCTGAACGACGCCGCTGCGTGGAAAGCGGAAACCCTCGAAGTCAACGAAGAAGAACGTCTTATCGTGTCCATTGTATAGGTGAGGTAGCACAACAGGCCCCCCAAAACTCCCGCCGAAATCATTGGCCACCTTCTTGGGCTTCGAGCGGGCGCCGTATGGAATGGCGTCGAGCGCGGCGTTTTGGCTGTACCAAAAAAGGCTGCCGTGGAACGCGTTAGTGCCGCTCTTGGATATGGTGGTTATATCCGCAGCAGAGCCGTACTCGGCGGGAGCGCCGACCCCCTGCACTCGCATTTCGGCCAGGTCCTCTGCTGAGGGGAAAGCATTGGTCAACTCGCTGTGGCCCTGGACATTGACGGTGGACATCCCATCCACGGTGAAACTGGCTTGGCTTTCAAGGCCTCCTTGAATAGACAGGTTGCCATTCTGGTCGGGTTGCACGCCGGGGAGGATGCTAAGCAGGTAGTAAGGACTGTTGCCGTTCGCGGACGCGCGATAATTAGTGGGCAGGTTAGTAATCTGCAGGTGTTGGAAGTTGGCGGAGATCGTCGGAGTGTCGGTCGCGATCACGCCCATTGACTTGCCGCTCACGGTGACAGACTGAGTCACCTCTCCCAGGCGTAGGGTGACATCAGCTCGCAATGTCTGGCGGGACGTGAGCAGCAGGCCCGTAACCTGCGAGGTCTGAAAACCAGGCTTGCTCACCACAACGCTGTAATGGCCCGGCTGCGCATCAACTAGTTCATAATTCCCACTGGCATCAGTTTCAACGGTTCGCAAGCTGCCTTCGTCAGTATTTTTGATGACAACTTTCGCGCCGGGAATCACCGCTCTGGATGCATCTTTCACAGTGCCGAGCAGGGTCCCGAAGGTTGATTGCGCCCGGAGCGCTCCGGGCAAAATAGCCAACATTCCTCCTAACAGGAATGCTATTAAAACTAGCTTCTTATGAAGCATTGCTGGCCTCCTGATGACATACCGAAATATGAAGGGTTCAGGTGCGGGATTAGATCCCTATATTCCCGGGAGGGCTGATCCAAGGCTGAGGGCGTTTCCCGAAATCCTGTGATACCCGCACAGGATGTAACATACGCTGAGAAGGCTGTCTTGTGTGTGGCTAGCACTTTTGGCGGAAATTAGCGCGGCAGTTCAGGCGACGGTACTCCGACGGGGTAACCCCTACCAGCTTCCTGAAGGTTTTTGTAAACTGACTTTGGTCCGGGAAACCGACTTCGATCGCAATGTCAACAAGCGAACCGTTATTTTTAGAGATCATTTGGCAGGCGTGTTCAATCCGCAACTGTCGAATCTGCTGCCCGATGGTGCAGCCGACCTGGCGATGAAACTCCCGCGCAAGGTGAACGGGATGAACGCCGACCGTGCGTGCCAGATTGGCGAGCGTAAGTGGCTCGCTGTAGCGGTTGCGAATGAGGTCTTGCACTTGGATGAGCCATGGCAAGATTTTGGCTGAAGACGGCTTGACCCTGTGCCGAACGATCTCCGCCATTAACTCGATGGTCAGCCCTTCAATCGCCATCCAGGAGAGGTCGTCCATCAACTGGAATTCGTTGTAAAGTCGCGCCGCCACCCAGCCCGCTTTGCCCCCGTGAATCAGCATGCCGTCGTCCGGGAAATAGAAGTCCTCGCACAACCGCTGCAGGTGCGTATGGGAAATCTCAATGTTGAATTCTTTCGCCCCACGCTCGTAAAACTGGTTCCGGTGCACTTCTCCGGCTGGATGATACAACACCGTCCAGGGCTCCAAAAAATGTACGTGCTTTCCGCAGACTTGTGTCGAAGTGCCGTCGAGCGTCACGCCGAAATAAGTATATTCGTGCGTGTGCGCGGCGTCTTGCAGACTGGGAGCATATGTCAGTTCCGTCAGCCGCAATCCCGCTGACTCCCTCGATCGCAGGACCTCGCCGTGAAAAGAACACTGAGAAAATTTCCCCAAAGGGCGGCGAGGCAGCCCCCTATCAAATCGCGGAACGGAAGTATCGGTCGTGCGTGCGGAGTCTTGACCCATGGACGACCATTTCCTGCGGAACCGCTACAGCATCCCGCTCAGAATCGCACGAACAATCAGAACACGTTTGCTGTGACCCTACCCGATTGGCAACTACCTATCTAAATAAGCTCTACTTCGCTTTCGCTTACCTGAGGGAAAGGTCAATGCAGCCATGACCCCTCCCTTTCCAGGTCCCAATTTTTGTTCGGCTGTTGGGCATTGTCAAGGATATTTGGGCTTCCAATCGCGGCGTTATAACCTACCGCGGTCGGCGGCGGTGCGCCTGTCGTTTGAGGAGTTGGAGCCGTCGAAGAAACCTTGCGTAAGCAGCGTGGGCAGCGATGGCCTGACGTTTGTTCTTTAGCGCCGTGCCCCATCAGAGTAAAAAACCACTCGGTACTCTGAGCGGAGCAGGATATAATGCCCGCCGTGTGCAAGTTTCATCATCAACGAAAGGGAGGAACTTTGGATGGATTCCAGCCTTAATCGTCGTGAGTTCTTGGGGAGCCTGGCAGCGGCCTCATCGCTGGCGATTCCCGCCCGGCCGGCGGTCAAACAGCCGTGGGCAGGCGTATTCATCATTATGCAGACGCCGTTCCTGGAGAATTTGGAAATTGACGGCAACTCCTTGAAGCGTGAAACGGAATTCCTGGTTAAGTGCGGAGTGCAGGGGATGGTGTGGCCCGCGGGCGCCGGGGAGTATGCATCACTGTCTCACGACGAACGTGTGAAGTACGCGCGCGTGGTGGTGGAGCAGGCGCGGCACCGCGTTCCGGTGCTGATTTGCGTTCAAGCGCCCAACAAGTTCGAAGCCGCCGAGTACGCGCGCCAGGCGGAACTGATGGGAGCAGATGGCATGCTCGCGTGCCCGCCCACCGAGGGGACCACGGACCTTGCAACCATCACTGATTATTTCACCGCTATCACCTCCGCATCGAAGCTGCCGTTGTGCGTTTGGGTGTCCAACCCGGTCTTGACCGTCGACTACCTGATCGACCTGGCTCACAAACTGCCCACCTTCCGCTACGTCAAGGAAGAGGTGCATCCCGTCCCTCACCGCGTCAGCCAGTACGTAAAGAAAGCTCATGGCCTGATCACCCCCCTGACTGGGGGCGGCGCGCGAAACTTCCTGAATGAAATGTGGCGCGGCTCGCGGGGCACCATGCCGGGCGCAGGGTTTGCCGACATTCAAGCGCAGATTTGGGATTGGTACCAGGCGGGCAAACGGAAGCAGGCCCGCGATCTGTTTGGGAAAATGTTGATGATGGCCGTACTGGAACTCTCAACCGGCTACGTTGTGCAAAAAGAGATCATGCGCAGGCGCGGCGTCTTCAAGACCGTCGTCATGCGCGACACCACAAAGTTCAGCATGGACGCCGGCGACCGGCACGAGCTCGACGATATTTTTGAAGTCCTGCGGCCTTACTTCCGCGTCTAGCTCCGGCAACCAAACTGCACAACTAGCCCGGTGCTAGAAAAAGAAGGGCTTCATTGAGATTTTAAGGCGCACCGAGCAGGTTGCTTGACACGGCGGCCCGGCGGTTTCTATAATTTTTGGGTAACGTAACGGTCTAAATTACTGAGCGGGAATAACTCAGTGGTAGAGTGCGACCTTGCCAAGGTCGAAGTCGCGGGTTCGAATCCCGTTTCCCGCTCCAATTTTCCCGGCGCGGTACCCAAGTGGTAAGGGAGAGGTCTGCAAAACCTTTATGCGGGAGTTCGATTCTCCCCCGCGCCTCCAATCCTTTGAACAAATTACGGACAATGCTCGCCTTCCTTTGCGTCGCGCCAATTTTGTTGTAAATGTATAGGTTTTCCGCGGTTTGTCCTATGATGTCCCACGAAGAAAAGCAACACTATTCTTGCCCGATGCATTCGTCGCTTTAAGACATATTCCGCCTACCGCACCTCCAGCGAGAATCGCCACGTGGACAAGCAAGAACGGTTTTGGCGGCACTGCCAGTGTCCGCGAAGAATTGCCAATACCCATCGCGTCCGATAAAATAAACGCTTGAAGGAAACCGGGGCATCGGCGCTACTTCGGATTGCAGTCGGGCTGTGTAAAATGGAGTGGCTTCGGAAGACCGCCGGCTTGGCCGATAATGTCCTTCCAGGGGCTGATTGTCGCCTGCATCAGGTCAAGAGCATCACTGCTATGCAGAATTCTTGAGGTTCGGAGAAAATATTATGACCTTGTCTTCACGTACGCGCCGCCTCGCTGAGGTGGACCCGGAGATCGCTCAATCGATTGGGCAAGAAGTAGAGCGCCAAGCGAAAACGCTTGAACTGATCGCCTCCGAAAACTTTGTCAGTGAGGCGGTGCTTGAAGCGCTGGGCTCCGTTCTGACCAACAAGTACGCCGAAGGGTTGCCCGGCAAGCGTTATTACGGGGGCTGCGAATTCGTGGACGTCGCTGAATCCCTTGCCATCGAGCGCGCCAAGGAGCTCTTTAATGCCGAGCACTGCAACGTTCAACCACATTCCGGCGCTCAGGCCAATCAGGCTGTCTATATGACGGTTCTCAAACCCGGCGACACTCTTCTCGGCATGAGCCTTGCCCACGGCGGCCACCTGACCCACGGCCACCCGTTGAACTTCTCCGGCAAGATGTACAAAATCGTCTCCTACGGTGTCAACAAAGAGACCGAAACCATCGACTACGATGAGCTTGAGCGTGTGGCCACGGAGCATAAGCCCAAACTGATTGTGGCTGGCGCAAGCGCCTACCCGCGCATTCTGGACTTTGAGCGGTTCGCAAAGATTTCGAGGAAGGTCGGCGCTCTGCTGATGGTTGATATGGCGCATATTGCGGGACTTGTGGCGGCCAACCTACATCCGAGCCCCTTCCCGCACGCCGACTTTGTCACCACCACAACCCACAAGACACTGCGCGGTCCTCGCGGCGGCGCCGTATTCTCAAAGTCCCAATTCGCCAAAGACCTCGACAAGGTTGTCTTCCCCGGCGTTCAGGGCGGTCCGCTGATGCACGTGATCGCCGCCAAGGCTGTTTGCTTCTACGAAGCGCTTCAGCCAGAATTCCGCGAATACCAAAGGCAGATTGTCGCAAACGCCAAAGCGCTCTGCGAAATAATAGCCTCCGAAGGTTTCCGAATCGTCTCCGGCGGCACCGACAACCATCTGATGTTGGTCGATGTCTTCTCAAAGAAAGTAACGGGGAAGCAGGCTGAAAAGAGCTTGGAGCGAGCAGGCATTACGGTTAATAAAAACGCCATCCCATTTGATCCCAATCCTCCCATGGTCGCGAGCGGCATCCGCATTGGCACTCCTGCTGTCACCACCCGAGGGATGAAGGAGCCCGAGATGAAACAAATCGGGCACTGGATTGCCGAAGTGCTCCACAACACGGAGGACGAATCGCTGCTAAGGCAGGTTCGTGGCGAGGTCGGTGCACTCACCGCAAGGTTCCCGCTTTACGAGAACCGCCTGGCGGCCATGGCAACAAAAGCCTGAACGCACTCCGGCAGAGCGGCGCAATAGGTGAGGTTGTCACTCTCGGCCATCAAGGTTCTTCAGCCTTGCTGCAAAATCATCTGAGCGGCCGTATACCCGCTTTGCACGGCGCCTTCAATAGTGGCGGGCAATCCGGTATCTGTCCAATCACCGGCGAGGTAGAGTCCGCGAATAGGAGTTCGGGCGGATGGACGCATGGAATCAACGCCAACGCAAGGCGAAAAGGTCGCAAAACGCTCTTTGATTACCAGCGAGTGAAGAAGCTTGGCGCTCCGAACCTCGGGTAGCAAAGCAGCAAGCTCGCGAAGCACTATGTTGCGCAAGTCTTCTTTGGATCGCCCAATATGTTCGTGCGCGCCGCTCAGCACAAGTGATATGTAGCTCTGGCCGGTCCCCATAAGTCGGCCTTTGTTGAAAAGCCACTGGATCGTGGTTCCGCGGAGGCCCGCAAAATCGAGTTCCGTTACCGGACGGTCGAACCACAGATAAATTGAAATAATCGGCGCAGGGGCGAGACGCGGCAGGCGCGAAAAGAATGCATCGGAACTCACCATGCCTGAGGGAAGGAACCCGGGGAAGACGTACCACGGCACCGCGCTCACCACAGTTTTCCCCTCGATAACGGTGCCGTCGGCGATCCTGACACCTTTGCAGACTCCTTCAGAAATGAGCAACCCTCGCACGTCCTGGCGAAGTTCCACCTGCCCGCCCCGGGCGCGGATGGTTGCCACGGCGGCATCCGTGTAGCAGTCGCTCAGACCTTTGCGGGGAATACCCAGGCGCGAGTCGAAGGGCGAGCTAAACAACGCCCGGCGCAGAACGTGCTCGAACAAAACTGCCGAGGCGATCCGCGGGTCTTCATTCATTGCCGCAATGCAGATAAGGTCCCAAAAGTCCCGCCGCAGGCGTTCCGACTGGCCCAGCGTCCGTAGCCACTCCTCAACTGTTAGGCGGTCCGTTGCATTCGCGGAAGAGTTTTTCCCGGCACGTAAAACTCTTCCCATTCGCAGGACGTCGAGCTTTTGGTTGAAGGAAAAACTGTTCGAAAAGAAAACGCCGCACATTAAGTGCCAGGGCGATGGCAAATTCGGACACCGAAGCTCGGTAACTTTTCTCGTCGGATCAAGGAATTGCACTCGCAGTTGGGGCTCAAAGTTAATGGTGTCGCGAGTTCCAATGGTTCCGAGAAACTTCAGGGTCGCATGGTAACACCCCATCAGCAAGTGCTGCCCGTTGTCCACAACCGACCCGGTAGTTGCTTCTTGAAAGGAGCGGGCCCTGCCGCCGAGATAGGATTTTTGTTCGAGGAGGAGCACGGACCTGCCAGCCTCGGCCAATGCCACACCAGCAGCCAGCCCCGCAAAACCACCGCCAACGATGATGATATCCTCAGACATGGAAAAGTGACATCTTCAAGCGCAAAGAATCGAAAAGCTTTGATCAAGAAACCGGGCCGACATTGGTCCATCCTACGTCCGGCGTCCCGGACCGGCCGCAACCTCCCGAGCACGCCCCGCAGCTTCCGATATCAGAGGATGACGTGCTTCGACATACAGACGCAAAAAGTCAAACCATCCCAGTTTTGGCCGCCGATTGAACACATCGTAGTTTACACTTCCGATTCTGGCCAGGATCGCCGTTCCCGTCAGCCAAGTCAGGCGAAGTTGGCGACGAAGCTCAGGCACGACTTTCTCTGCCAACGGTTTCCCTCTTGTGAAAAAATTCCACGTCCTCCCAACCTCAAAAGCCATCAAATCACGCCATCGGCTATCCGGTTCCACCTCTCGTTGACTCTCAAGCCCCCAGTGTCGGAGGTCCTCGAGAGAAATGTTGAACCGGGCAAGATCCTCCAGCGGGAGGTAGATTCGATCATGTTCCAAGTCAATCCGGACATCCTGCCAGAAATTGGTAAGCTGGAGTGCCGTGCAGATGTCGTCTGACCAGGCGAGAAGCTCTGGCTCGCGATGCCCAAACAATTCCAGAACCAGGCGTCCAACGGGATTCGCCGAGTACTTGCTGTAGTTAATGAGCGATGCGAAGTCCTGGTGGCGGTTTTGCCGCACGTCCGATTCAAAGGCGCGCAGCAGGTTGTCCAGGTTTACCAAGCTGAGGTTATACGTGCGGATCGCGTCGCCAAGGGCCAGAAATACGGGATCGCTCGCTTTCCCCTCCGCACACTCGTAAAGCCTGCGGCGCCAGTCGGCAAGCAACGTCAGCCGTCCTTCCACGCCCGGCTCATCCGCAAAGTCGTCTGCCGAGCGGGCAAAAGCGTAGATGGCGGCCAGCACGTCCCTCCGATCCCTGGGCACCAGGAGCGAGGCGACCGGAAAATTCTCATAGTGCCGCCGCGCCAGGCGCTGGCACTCGGCGTAGGCTGCTCGCAACTTCGCTTGGCTGTTTGTGGCTGTCATCTGGACATTGTGGATCGAAAGTTCCGCGCTTTTTGCTGTGCGGAAATCAAAATAGATGAACAGCGCGCTCGCGGGTTTGCCACCGCTTCTCAGCTTTAATCGACCCGCGCAACGCCCATCTTTCAATCTGTTTCTTTCCGCAATGGCCGGCGCAGAAAGGCCGGAACGTCGAGGTCGTCACTCGGAATTTCTACGGGCACGTTTTCCTGCGGAGCTTCGACTGGAGGCTTCTCTCGCCGCATCTTGATGTTCTTAACACTTTGTTGAGCGGTGCGCAGGGCGGGCGAAAGCCCGGCGGCAGGTTTCAGACCCATCTTTTCTGATTTGATCCCTGTCGCGATCACCGTCACCTTGATGGAGTCCTCCATTGATTCGTCATGGACCGCGCCAAAAATAATATTGGCATTCTCGGCGGCGGCTTTCTGAACAATGGTGGAAGCCTCATGCACTTCATGAAGAGTCAGCGCGCTCGATCCGGTAATATTCAAGAGGATACCCTGCGCGCCGTCAATAGAAGCATCTTCGAGCAGCGGGCTGGCAATGGCTCGGTTAGTCGCATCAACCGCACGAGTTTCTCCCTGGCCAATCGCCGTTCCCATCACGGCATAACCCATGCCTTCCATGATGGTCTTGATGTCCGCGAAGTCACGATTGATGATGCCTGTGATGGTAATAATATCTGAAATGCCTTGGACGCCCTGGCGAAGAACGTCGTCGGCGATGCGAAAGGCCTCAAAAAAGCTGGTGCCTTTATCCACATATTGCATGAGGCGTTCGTTGGGAATGCAGATCACCGTGTCCACCGCCTGGCCCAATTCTGAAAGCCCGAATTCGGCCTGCGTCATCCTGCGACGCCCTTCAAACGCAAATGGCTTGGTCACCACTCCCACAGTCAAAGCGCCAAGTTCCCGAGCCAGGCTCGCCACAATTGGAGCGCCTCCCGTGCCCGTGCCGCCGCCTAATCCCGCCGTCACAAAAACCATGTCCGCTCCATCGAGAGCCTCGATTATTTTTTCAGTATCCTCGAGTGCGGCAGCCCGGCCAACGTCCGGATTGGCTCCCGCGCCAAGACCCTTCGTCAGCTTGGCGCCCAGTTGGATCTTGAGCGGGGCCTTCGAAGTCTCAAGTGCTTGGAGGTCCGTGTTTGCCACCATAAACTCGACGCCTTCAACCCTGGCGGCAATCATGCGGTTGATGGCGTTTCCACCGCCTCCGCCGACGCCGATCACCTTGATCTTGGCCCCGCGGCGAATATTGTCAGAAAAGTCGACCCGCAGTCCTTCACCATTTCCGTTATCTGTCATACGCGCTCCCTACGCTGGCAATTAAACGTTCCCGCCAAGTTATCAGTCTCCAGGCCCTCGCAACACTCCCCATAGTTTTCCCATCAAACCCTTGCTTCGCTGATCCCGCAATAGCTGCATTCGCTTTCCATACGCTACAAGTCCCACAACAGCCGCATAGGACGGGTCAGGCAGAACTTCCTCAGAACCTTCCATGTTCATGGGACTGCCTATCCGAACCGGCAGCCCCAATACCTGTTCAGCCGCTGCCACCAAGCCCCCTAATTTCGCCCCGCCTCCGGTGAGAACCAATCCCGCCCCAAGCTGACTCTCCCGGTCAACGCGGTCCATCTCGACTTTAATCATCTCAAGTAATTCCGTCGCCCGAGGCTCAATAATTTCTCGCAGCCGTGCATAACTCACAATGCGAGCCGGGCGCTCACCAACGCTTGGGACTTCCAGTGCCGCAGACTCCGGGATGCCGGAATCCTGTTTTCCCCAAAGCCTCTTGATTTTTTCGGCTTCCGGAATCGGAGTTCGCAGGCCCACAGCGATGTCGTTAGTGAAATGGTCCCCGCCCACCGGAATCGAAGCCGCATGGCGAACACTTCCGTGCTGGTACACGATCAAATCGGACGATCCCGCCCCCAAATCAACTAATCCGACTCCCAGTTCACGCTCATCCGTCGTCAGGCAGGCTTCAGCGCAAGCCAAAGGCTCAAAAATAGTACCACTGTCCGGGATTTCAATCCCCGCACGATTGACGGCAGTAACAATGTTTTGCCATGCCAAGGTTGAAGCCGTGATTAAGTGGACATTGGCTTCCAGACGGGACCCTACCATCCCCAGAGGGTCGCGGATCCCGTCTTGGGAGTCGAGAAGAAACTCCTGAGGGAGGACATGCAACAACTCCCGGTCGGCATGTAGACTGACTTTTTGGGCGGTCCGGATAACCTGCCGGATTTCCTCCCGGGTGACCCCGTGACCGCGATTGGCCACCGTCACAGCCCCTCGGGCATTGACCCCGCTGATGTGCGCTCCGCCCACACCCACATAAGCAGTGTCAACCGGGATGTTTGCAGCCGCCTCCGCCGCCTCCACTGCCTTCTTAATGGCAAGCACAGCGGCATCAAGATTGACGATAACACCTTTGCGCCATCCTCGGGATTCCGCCACTCCAAGGCCAGCGACCTTGAGTTTTCCCGTTTCACTGAGGTAGCAAACCAGAGCGCATGTTTTGTTGCTTCCTAGATCAAGTCCGATCAGTGCATGTTCTTTGTTTGCCAAGAGTTCCTACGTCTTCTTCGCCTTACGGGCGGTGCTCGTTTTAGTTGCCGGGGGGGCTCCTGATCCTTGCCCCTCTGGATTTACGACAACCTGGTTGCTATAACGCAAGTCTACAGAACTAATCCGGGCATTGGTTTTGCGCAACTCCGGAAGTACAGTCAGGAAATTTTCGAATCGCCCCAGAAAATCCCTGTCTCCAAAGTATACCAAAAGCGTCTCCTGCCCCTGGACTAAAAGCGCCTGCAGATCAGCCGGGTCACTCAAATTTATTTCGGAAACGATCCATCCCGAACGCGACATCTTGTCCGAAGTTTCCCGCATGAATTCACGATAAAGGTCAATCTGTGATTTCCGCCTGGCCGGATCCGCCTGAAAATTAAGCCCCCGGATAATAGGAAAATCGAAGTGGCTTTTGTCCGGAGTGTCAAGCAGAACACCATTCCGGTCCACCATCTTGATCTGGCCCTCCACGTCGACAAACGCCACGGGCTCGCGCTCGGTCACGTAGACGGTCAGATGGTGGGGATAAGACCGCACAATCGTCGCGGAGAGAATCCACGGGATGGTCTTGACCTGTTTTTCCTTGCTTTGCAGCGACAATCTGAAAACGTTGATACCGAAACCGGAGTTGGGAACCGGCACTCCCAAAGCGCTCAAGATTTCTTTCCGCGAAACATAGTGATTTCCCACGACAGTGACGTCGGCGGGTGAGTTCACCTGGAAGCGCGAAGAGTTAAGCGCGTAAACCGTCAACAGATACCCTGCCCCGCCGAGGGGCAGCAAAATGAGAATGGCAATAAACAGCGCGCGCACCGTCCGCCGGATACCCCATGGGAACCGGCTGCGGCGCACGGCCACCGCTCGCGAACGCCTCATGTATGGTGTCGCGCTCGGTTGTTCTCTTTCGTCAACCCCCGTTTCGTCCTCAGTCCCAAACATAGCCACCGCTCTATCGGATCCCGCTTTTTCGGTTGGCCGCTTCTTGCCGACCTCTTGTCACCTGGAGACCTTACTGCAGTTTTGCTATGTCTCGCCAGATAATAACTTCTTCCTCGAGTTCCACTCCGCAAGCCCGCAGTACCCTTTCGCGGATCAATTCAATCAGTTTCAGGATGTCAGACGCCGACGCTTGGAAACGATTCACAACAAAGTTGGCGTGGCGTTCGGAAACCACTGCTCCACCTACGCGCGTTCCTTTCAGTCCCAATTCGTCAATCAACTTGCCCGCTGAGTATCCCGGAGGATTTTTGAAAATACATCCCGCGCTCTTTTCGTTCACGGGTTGGGACGCGCGGCGCCTTTGATTGCACTGCTTCACCCGCTCAAGGATGTCGGTATAAGGCCGTTCGGGCAATTCGAGCAGTGCAGAGAGCATGATATCGTCGGGAGCGAAACTCGTGTGCCGGTACTCGAACCGCATTTCGCTTGTTTGAAGGGTCTCCACCCGCCCGACTGCGCCTCGAAAGACCGTTAGGGACCGCACCGCATCTCCGATCTGTGTTCCGTAAGCGCCGGCATTCATTCGCAGCGCCCCGCCCACGCTTCCGGGAACACCGATCAAACCCTCCATGCCACCAAGGTTCCGTTTGGCACATTCCATCACTGCAGTCCCGAGATTTTGGGAGGCGGGAACCTCGACCCGATTGCTTTGGAATTCGAGTGCTTTCCAGGTACGCGCCAGGTGCAACACCACGCCTTCAAGGCCTTCGTCCGCAACCAGCAAGTTGGTCCCTCCACCCATGATTCTCCACGGGATGCCGTATTCCCGGAGGATTGCAACCAATTCCGGCAGGCAGAAAGCATCACGAATCTCGATAACGTCGGCAGGGCCTCCAATACCCAGAGAGGTGTGCCTGGCCATCAGTTCACCGGGCAGCCACAGCGCCGCCGCAGCCCCGACTCGCCCCGCCATCTCCTCCTTCAGAGCGTTCGAGCGCATCAGCCTTTTGCTCCACCCACGCGTGCCATGCGATCACTCAACCCGGCCGCCAGTGCTTCCGCAATTGTCCATACGCTGCCGGCACCGACTGTGAGGATCAAATCGCCGGCGTTCGCCTCAGCCAAAACCTCTTCAAGCACAGCGGCCGGTGATGGCCGGTACCGCGCCCGTTTGAAACCAAGTTCGGACATTCTTCGAACCAGCCGTTCTGAAGTCACGCCAGCAATGGGAGGCTCGCTGGCGGGATAAATGTCCAGCACATAGACTCGATCGCAAGCCCCAAAGCATCGCGCGAAATCATCCATCAAGAATTTTGTTCGGGTATAACGGTGAGGCTGGAAAATGGCCCAAATACGTTTCGCGCCATGCAGCTTTGCCGCCTCGAGCGTTGCCTGGATCTCCGTGGGATGATGGCCGTAGTCATCGACAACCGTTATGCCGTCCAATTCTGCCTTGATCTGGAAACGCCGATCGGCGCCCCGGAAATGCTCCAGGCCTTCTCGAATCTGCTCCGGCGTCAAATCAAGTTCGCGCCCCACCGCAATCGCGGCAAGAGCGTTCTGGACGTTATGGCGGCCGGCAATATTCACGGTGAAACGTCCAATGCAGTTCCCGTTTACGTCCACATCAAAAAGCGAGCTTCCGGACTGCAAATCAAGATTGCGCGCCGTCACGTCCGCCCCGGGTTCAATGCCGTAAGTCACGACACGCCTGCGGAGCCGTGGCAGCAGAGTCTCCAAGGGACGCCGCCAAGGAGCATCAGTGCACGCAATGACAACTCCGTAGAAAGGAACCTTGTTCATGAAAGAAGCGAAGGAGTTCTCAATCTCCTCCAGGTTTTCGTAGTGATCAAGGTGTTCCCGGTCGATGTTGGTTATCACCGCGAGCGTCGGGAGCAGGTACAGAAACGAACGGTCGCTCTCGTCCGCCTCCACCACCATCAGTTCCCCTTTACCCAGCCGCGCGCTCGATCCGAAGGCGTCCAAGCGCCCGCCAATAACCGCTGTAGGATCAAGGCCGGCCTCCGCCAGCATCACTGCCACCATCGAAGTCACGGTGGTTTTGCCGTGCGAACCGGCTACGGCCACACAAAATTTCAACCGCATCAGTTCAGCCAGCATCTCCGCCCGTGGAATTACCGGAATTTTGTGGCGTATTGCCTCAGCGATTTCCGGATTCTGGGGCGGGACAGCCGAAGAGACGACAACCACTTCCGCATCGCCAACATTCGTTGCCGCGTGACCCTCAAAAACCTGTGCACCCAGCCGGGCCAGTCGCTCCGTAACCGGAGTCTGTTTCAGGTCAGAACCGGAAACGCTGAAACCCAGGTTTAACAGCACTTCGGCAATGCCGCTCATCCCGATGCCGCCAATACCAACAAAATGAATTCTGCGGATCTTTCCCAACATAAGAAGTTCCCTTTGCTCGGCCTTGTTAAGTCCGGCGTCCTTTATGCGCTCTGCGTTTTTCTGCCTAATTCTTCGACCAGGTCCGCAATGTGCCTCGCGGCTCCCGGCCGGGCCATACTCCTGGCCTTCTGTTCCATTAAGCCCAGATTCCGGGGATTACGGAGCAAATCCCAAATTTCTCTTACCAGGCGTTGCGGCGTCAAATCCTTTTGCTCAATCACCTGCGCTCCGCCAACGCGTTCGAGCGCTCTCGAGTTCTGCAACTGATGCTGATCTGTGGCGGAGGGATAAGGCACCAGGATTGAGGCCTTTCCTGCAGCCGCCAATTCAGCCACCGTGGTGGCTCCCGCACGGCAAACAATCAGGTCTGCTCGCGAAAAAGTTTCCGCAATGCGATCAATAAATGCACTGACCTCAGCTCGGATACCCTGTTTATCGTAAGCCGCTCGCACAACATTATAATCTGCCTCACCCGTTTGATGAATAAATCTCAAGTCGTTTCCGCCGTCCATCTGGAAGAGGGGAAGGCTTTCGATCAAGCATTGATTGAGTGCCCGTGCTCCCTGGCTCCCGCCCGCGATCAAGATGGTGAAAGGAGCGCTGTGCGCTTTGGGCACGATCTTGAAAAATTCCCGCCGGACCGGATGCCCGGTGAAATGCGCCTTAGTCCCGTACACCGAGAGCGATTCCTCAAATCCCACCGCCGCCAGCCGTACCACGGGCGCCAAAACGCGGTTCGTAAACCCTGGAACGGCGTTCGGCTCAAAAAGCAAGGTCGGAATCCCTACGAGCGCGGCCTCTAACATCACGGGCCCCGAAATGTACCCGCCCATGCCGACAACTACATTCGGGTGAAAGTTACGGAGTACCTTTCCAGCCTCCAATGCGCTCTGTGGCAGCGTCATTAGGTTGCGAAATCGCTTTCGTCCCCTGATGCCTTTCAGACCGGCGCCCTTGATAATCTCTAAAGGGTAGCCTGCTTCAGGGATCAAGCGAGCTTCAAGTCCCCGGCCCGTTCCAAGAAACACCGTTTCGTAGGCCAGCCCGTCCGACTTGGAAGTTCCGGAGCATACCTGCAATTCTTCCGCCACCGCGAGAGCCGGAAAAATATGGCCGCCCGTTCCTCCCGCCGCCATCAGCACCCGGACAGATCCTCTTGGCCGGCTGGCAGCTTCGAACGCCGTGGTCGTCCCTTCTGCTCCCAGCATGAGTTCACCGTGTTGATCCACACTTACGCCTGACACCATGCTCGTTCGCGCGCCTAACTTGTATTCTGGGATATATTTAGCAGAATCCCGATAGCCAGCAGGGTCATCACCAGAGATGAGCCCCCGTAACTGATCAGCGGCAGCGGAATGCCCTTGGTGGGAAGCAAGCCGATGACAACGCTAACGTTTACCATGGCCTCGCCGACCACCATGATGGTCAGCCCGATGGCTAGCAGCCGGCCAAAATCGTTTGAACAGCGCGCGGCAGCCCGCAGCCCTCGCCACAGAATGACTCCAAACAGGGCCAAGACCGCAATCGCACCGATAAGTCCCAATTCTTCGCTGATCACAGCAAAAATAAAATCCGTTTGCGGCTCAGGGAGGAAAAAGAGCTTCTGTTTCCCTTCCATCAAACCCACCCCTGCAATTCCACCCGTTCCCACCGCTATGTATGACTGCAGGATTTGAAATCCAGCCCCCAGCGGGTCGGCGTAAGGATGCAAAAATGCCAGTACGCGTTTATACCGGTATCCCACGTGGAAGATCAGTAAAAAAATCACCGGGAAGGCTGCGAGCATTCCGTAACCAAAATAGATCAATGGTAAACCCGCTGCAAAAAGCATGGCCGCCACAATCAACGCGAGCGCCAAGGTCGTTCCAAAATCCGGCTCCCGCAAGATCAACAGAGCGTCGATCCCCACAACTAGCCCGATCGGCAGCAGCGTCCGCTTCCAGTCACTGATTTCGTTCTTGTGCATATCGAGAAAGTAAGCCAGGAAAACAATGATAACGATCTTGGCGAACTCGGAAGGCTGAAAGCTGACAGCGCCCAAGTGCAGCCAGCGGCGGGCATGATGGGACGGATTCCAGAGCAACACCACTAAAAGCATCAAAACTTGCAAACCAAGCGCCGGAAAAATCACCAGGGGATTTGCGAGGCGGCGGTAATCCAGCTTCATCATAATCACCATGACAGAAAGTCCCAGCACTGCCCATACGCCCTGCCGGATAAGATAGTAGGTGCTGGAGCCATAGCGCTCTGAAGCAATCACGGCCGAAGCACTATAAACCATGATGATCCCGAATAAAACCAGGATGATCACCGCTCCAAACAACGCTTTATCGGCCTCAAGTTGTCGTGCCATGCTCCAGTTATTCCATCCTGCGAGATGTTGTAGGTTCCCCTGAGCCTGCCCTCACTGCGCTGCCTCGTTCCTTTGCTTCGACGGCCAGTTTGTCGCCGGAGGAAGGACGAACCTCGAATGCCAAGACTTCGTCCTCGACCTCCTCAGGAGACGTCAGGTCGGCTGTGTCTGGACGCGGTTCTTCGGTTCCCTCATAAAAATCGACTCCCGGCCCGGGCGAAGTTTCCTCGGCGCTTACTTCGTAGATGTATTCCAGTTCTCGCGGCGTCGATAATCGGAAGGCTTCCTGTTCAAGCGCAGGATGAACCACCCGAGCCCGGCTCACAGTCTCCCGGGGCGCAGATTCTCGCGCCCAGCGGGATGAAAGCTGTGGAGCACCGCAGACCGCCAATGAGGCATCTGTCGCCGCCGATTCAATTATCTTACCCTCTGATTTCCCCGCCGATCGAGACCGTTGAACCCCGGCTTTCCCTGAATTTTCCCCAGCCAGCCGTTCAACCAAGTCCTTAAACTCCCGGCCTCGGTGTTCAAAATTTTCAAACTGGTCAAAACTTGCGCACGCGGGAGCTAGCAGAATAACGTCCCCAGTCTCCGCGCGTTCGAACGCTTTCCGGACGGCGGTTTCTAGTTCGACCGCATCGATGATGTCCACGGTTCCGGCCAGCTCATTTCTAATGCGCTCGCGGTCAGCTCCGATTACTAGAATCTCCCGCACGCGGTCTTTTAGCAAACTGCGCAGCGGCTCGTAGGGCGCTCCCTTGTCCTTGCCTCCCAAAATCAAATGAACTCCTTGCTCAAAAGTTGAGAGCGCTTTTTGAGCTGCGTCAACGCTTGTGGCCTTAGAATCGTTGTAAAAAGCTACGCCCTGAATTTCCCCCACAAACTCCAGCCGGTGCTCCACGCCGTGAAACTCGCGGACGGCGCGACGAATGGAGGCAAACTCCGCTCCCAAAACGCACGCCGCGGCGGCAGCGGCAAGCACGTTTTCCAGGTTAAATTCTCCGCGCAATCGCACGTCGCGCGTCGCCATCAAATCCACCTCCAGGTTCCGGACGCGATATCGAATCTTTCCGCCGGAGATGAAGACGCCACTGGCAAGTTCCCGCTGCCGGCTGAAATAGATCTTCCGGCTGCGGATTCCCGGTGCGAGACTCACGACCTTATCGTCATCAGCATTCAAAATCGCGTAATCATTTTCCGTCTGGTTTTCGAAGATCCGGGCTTTGGCGGCGATGTAAGCTTCAAAGTCAGCGTGACGGTCCAAATGATTAGGAGTTAGGTTCAACAGCACTGCCACCTCAGGCCGAAAGGAATGAATTGTTTCAAGCTGAAAGCTGCTCAACTCAGCGACCACCACCGAGGCCGGCGGGACTTGATCGAGGGCGGAAAGCAAGGGCACTCCAATGTTCCCCCCCACAAAAGTGGAGAAACCCGAAGCCTCAAGGATCTTCCCAAGCAATGCCGTTGTTGTGGTCTTCCCGTTAGTCCCTGTAATGCCCGCGAGCCGTCCGTCAAGGAACCAACTGGCAACCTCGATTTCCGGGACCACGGGGATTCCCTTCCGCCGCGCCACCTCCAGCAGCGGCAAGTCCGCAGGCACGCCGGGACTCACCACAATCACATCGTGGCGCAAAAAAGTTTCCTCGCGGTGCAGGCCAAGCTCCATGCCGATTTTCTGATCGAGCAGTTCGCGAATCTCTTTCGAAAAGAGCTGCGGCGGGCGCAAATCCGTCACCGTCACCACCGCCCCGCGCTGGGCCAGACAGCGCGCGACGGCAAGCCCCGTCCGCGCCAGGCCCACCACCAATACGTTCTTCCCGCGAACGTCTATCACGGAATCCTCCGGGAGTGTCTGCGTCCATTCCGTTGAAAATGGTCATCTAGAATTTCAGAAATGACAACCGAGAGCGAGTGCCGGGCCAGCCGGCGGGCGGCCTCGAGCGTTTTGCGGTCCAGGGTCAGGTTGACCCGCGCCGGATTACGAAAAGATTTCGGGCGTCCCATCGCTTATTTATGCGCATTTTATGCGCACAAATTCTCCCCGTCAAATAGTCTTTGCATCTAACGCAATTTCAGCGTCGTCAATGCAAAAAGCGCGCAGATCAGGGCGGCAATCCAGAATCGCGCAATGATCTTTGATTCCTTCCATCCCTGCAGTTCGAAATGGTGGTGAAGGGGAGCCATCCTGAAAATGCGTTTCCGTCTCAGCTTGTAGGAGCCAACCTGCAGGATTACCGAAAGCGCCTCGATCACAAAAATGCCGCCGATAAAAGGAAGCAACAGCTCCTGCTTGATAATCACGGCCACGGCGGCGACGGCGCCTCCCAACGAAAGTGAGCCCACGTCGCCCATAAAAATCTCCGCCGGGTAAGCGTTATACCAGAGGAAGCCCAGGCTGGAGCCGACCATAGCGCCGCAAAGAATGGTTAATTCGGCGGCGCTGGGCAAGTGCTCAATATCGAGGTACTGCGAAAGAATGGCGTGCCCGGAAACATAAGTCAGCACTGTCAACGCTGAAGCAGCCACCACAATGCAACCGATGGCCAGGCCATCCAGTCCGTCCGTAAGATTCACAGCGTTCGAGGACCCCACCAGGATCAGGACCACAAAGGCAAGGAAGGGCAGGAAAGCGACGGGATAGGTCCATGAGTTTCGCAGCAAGGCGGAGATTGCAAAAGTGGGATGAATCCGTTTGAAAAAGGGAAACACAATGGCCGTCGAGTAAAGCCCCCCCGCGGTCATCATCACTAAAATCACACCGAAAACGAAGCTGACCAGGATCTGGAGCAAAAACTTCGTGCGCGCCGTCAACCCCTGATTTTGCCGCCGCCTTAGCTTTTGATAGTCATCCCAAAAGCCGATACCCGCAAAGGCCACGGTGACCCCCAGCGCGAGCCAGATAAAAGGATTTCGCAGGTCAGCCCACATCAGCGTCGGAAGAATGATGCAAAGGTTAATCAGCACTCCACCCATCGTGGGAGTTCCAGCTTTCGCCTGATGAGCTTTGGGACCGTCCTCCCGGATATATTGGCCGATCTGAAATTGTTTGAGCTTCCGAATTACGTAAGGGCCCAAAAACATCGCGAGGAAAAGCGCCGTAAGGCTTGCGTAAGCGGTTCGGAAGGTAACGTATCGAAAGAGATTGAAGATGTGATATTCAGTATGAAATTTTAGGTAGAGATAATAAAACATGAACGCCTATAAGACCAATCTTCCGGGAATTTCTGAGCGCACCCCGGAACGAGCGCGCATGGAGCTTCTGAGCAATTCGATGACCCTTTCAAGGCTGACGCCGCGCGAGCCCTTGACAAGCACCACGTCACCCGCTCTCAGGAGCGTTTGGCAGTATTTGCCGGCCGCAGAAGCGTCGGGGAAAAACACGGCTTGTCCTGCGTTCAGACCTGCATCGAGCGCCCCTTCCACAAAGAATCGGGCATTCCCCTGAACAGCGATAAGCCGGTCAATACCGGTTCCTGCCAGCTTTCTGCCTACCTTGCGATGCAGCTCTGGTGAAGTTGGACCCAGTTCCAGCATCTCACCTGCTACGACAATCCGCCGCTTGGCTCCGTCCCACCCCGCCAGCATCTCGAGCATTCGTTCCATCGCGCGCGGGTTTGAGTTGTAGCAATCGTTAAACACCAGAATGTTTCCCGCAAGTGTAAGAATTTCACCCCGCTGCGACAAATTTCTAAAGTCGCTGAGGGTTTGCTGAAGCGACGGGGCCGGCACTTCAAAAACGCTCACCGCCGCCAGAGCCGCCAGCGCGTTCTCTATATTGTGAATGCCCGGCAACGGCAACTCGAATTCCGCTTCCATGTTCGGGCCTTTGACTTGAAAACTGCTCCCACCGCCCGCGCGGCTTTGAACCTTCGTCGCCCTGAACATGGCCCCGTCCCCCAGTCCAAAAGTTACGACGCTACCATCGAACCCGTCAGCGAACCCTCGCACTCGTCTATCGTCAAAATTCAGGACGGCAATAGCATTTTCAGGTCGGGCGTTGAGATTTTCGATGAGTTCGCGTTTCGCCTTTGCGATCGAATCCACGGAATCAAAAAACTGCAAGTGTGCCGGCGCAACGTTCGTAACCACTCCAATATCAGGTTCCGCGATCGCGGCCAGGCGGGCGATTTCACCGCGCGCAGACATCGCAAGCTCGACCACCGCCACTTGGTGCGACGCTTCCAGGTCCAGCAGGGTCAGCGGCAAGCCGTAATAGTTGTTCAGGTTGCCTTGCGACTTGTGAACAGAAAAACGGCTCGCAAGAAGCGCCGCAATCATCTCTTTAGCGGTTGTCTTGCCCATGCTTCCCGTAATGGCAATCACCCTCTTGCCCCACAGCCGGCGGACCTCGCGGGCAAGGCGCTGCAGCGCTTCAGTGGTATCTCCAACAGAAATCAGCGATTCGCGGACCTCCGGCGATGAACTCTTCCAAAATTCCTTATCAACCACTGCCCCCGCCGCTCCGCGCGCCAGGACGTCAGGAACAAACGCATGTCCGTCAAAGCGCCGGCCGCGGATCGCGAAAAACAGTTGCCCGCTCTCGATGCGGCGGGAATCAATCGAATATCCCAGCGCCACCCGGTCAGAAGCCGGATACGGCGACCCCAGAATTTCCGCAACTTTGTCCAGCCGCAGTTGCATCACTTATAACCTTTAACCAATCTCTTTCCGGCATCCTGGTGGCGCCGGGGTTTGCGCCTGGCATACCACCCTACAGGACGCCGCTACAGGTAAACGTCTTTTCCAACCGTTATACTAGCCGGCTGGCGCGCCGGAGTCGTAGCCAAAGTCCCGCAAGACGGCCCTTGCCACCTCGCGGTCATCAAATGGAATCGTTCGGTCGTTTAAGATCTGGTAGGTTTCGTGTCCCTTACCGGCAATCAACACGGCATCGCCGTCGCGGGCTTCCTCCAGGGCTCTTCGTATGGCGGCTTCCCGGTCTACTTCCGCCACATAAGGCTTTCCCGTCTTTTGCAGGCCCACCAGCACATCACTCATGATCAAAATCGGATCTTCCCCGCGAGGATTATCGGACGTTAAAATCGCAAGGTCGCTCAAGCGTCCGGCGATTTCCCCCATCAGCGGGCGCTTTGTGCGGTCGCGTTCGCCTCCGCACCCAAAGACGAGGATAAGCCTCCTCGTCGTAAGGTCACGGGCCGCCTGGAGAACATTTTGCAGCGCGTCGTCGGTATGCGCATAGTCGACCACCACCAGGAACGGCTGGCCTTCATCAATCTTCTGAAAGCGGCCTGGAACGGCCGATAAACGCCGCACCCCTTCCTGAATATTTTCTGCCGAGAGTCCCAACCCCACGGCGGTTGCCGTGGCAGCCAGGATGTTCATCAAATTGGCTCGGCCCAGTAGCGGCGACGCGATCTCGATTTCGCCTCCATGCGTCGTAATCTTTGCAAACAAACCTGAGGGATTTTGCGAATACTGTTTAGGGCTGATGTCCGCGCCTGGCCCGAGCCCATAAGTAATTTGTCGAGAGTTAGCCACCCGCAAGAGCTTACGGCCCCACGGGTCGTCGATGTTGATCACTGCCAACTCCGGAGCCGGAGAACCTTCCCCTTCAAAAAGCCTTCGTTTGGCCGCAAAGTAATGCTCAAAGTCCCCGTGATAGTCCAGGTGATCGCGGGTGAGATTGGTAAAAACTGCAGCCGAAAAATGCAGCCCCCAAACTCGCCCCTGCGCGAGCGCGTGCGAGGAAACTTCCATTACCGCGGCTTTTCCGCCGTTTGCTGCCAGCTCATTGAAATAATCCATAAGATCGAGTGATTCCGGCGTGGTATTAAGGGCAGGAACAACGCGGTCGCCAAGCCGGTATTCAATCGTTCCAAACATCCCCGTCCGGGTTCCAGCCGCCTGGAGGATGCTGTTCAGAAGATAAGCTGTAGTGGTTTTCCCGTTCGTCCCCGTGATGCCGACAAGCCGCAGCCTGAGGTCGGGATAATCGTAAAATCTTCTTGCAGCCTGCGCCAAAACAGGCCGAATCCTTTGGACTCGAACCCATCGGGTCGCGAGTCCTTCTGGCGCCTCTCGCTCGCTCGCAACAGCCACCGCTCCTCGCCTGTAAGCTTCCGCGACGAACCGGTGTCCGTCAGTCTTCTCGCCTTGAATGGCAAAGAAGAAGCAACCTGGCTTAACCCGGCGAGAATCGTAAGCAAGCGAAGCAACCTCGGTTTCCTGGTCCGCCCTTGTTTCAACCGGCGCGACTCGTTCGAGGAGCTCGCCTAATTTCATCTTTCACTCGCATTATAACATTGGCGCGTTCCCCAACGGGACTCTCCGCGCCCCTCTGCTGCCACACCGTTACGCCGTAATCACCAGCCTAGCGCGCAAACCGCACTCGAACGCTTGAACCCGCCCGCACCCGTGTCCCGGAAGAGGGATCCTGCTCGACCGCCAAGCCTGAGCCTGACATATCCATCTCCAAACCAAGCGACTGGCACTGCTCGCTGACTCGCCGCGCGGACAATCCCGTAAAATCGGGAACTGTCACCATGGGTCCGTCATCCAGCAGAACGGTCCCCTTGGAAGCGGCATTCGCCCATCCTGAAAAGGAAACCGGTTCGATGGGGCGAGTGGAAGGTCCGGTAAGTTCAGAGTCTACTGGAAGGCTCTCCCCCTTATCTCGCTCTTTTTGAGAAGATTTGGCGAGGCTGCGGGAAATGACTTGCGGTGACCTGGAGGGATTGTCTTGCGGTACGTTCAGATAACGCAGAGTCTGTTCTGCGATAGACTTGAACGCTGGACCTGCCACTTCTGCCCCATATATTTCCCCCACCGGCGTATCGATGACCACCAAGACAGTTATCGCCGGATTTTCAACGGGAGCAAACCCGATAAAGGAGGCTACGTATTGCCTGTGGGAATAACGCCCGGCCGCGTCAATTTTCTGCGCGGTGCCGGTCTTGCCAGCCGCAGAGTACCCGTTCAGTTGCGCGGACCGTCCCGTTCCATCCAAAACCACGCCGGCGAGCATCTGCCTCATCAAGGCAGCCGTCTCGCGGCTGACAACCCGCCGGCCAACGCTCGGAGGAATAATGTCGTCGTCGTGCCCGCGAAAAACTTCCCGCACGATGCGAGGCTGCAGCACTACTCCGCCGTTGGCAATGGCGGAATACGCTGAAACCATCTGGAGCGGTGTCACCCCGATACCTTGTCCCATCGAGATCTCGCCGATCGCGATGCCGGACCACCGGTCAGGCGGCCGGACCAGGCCAACCTCTTCGCCAGGCAAGTCCAGATTCAGCCGCGAGCCGAATCCGAAGCGCCGGATGTATCGGTAGAAGCGGTCTTCACCCAGCCGCAATCCCAGCTTAATAGCTCCCACGTCGCTCGAATGCGCTAAAATTTGCGCCACCGTCAAATCGCCGAAGCGTTCGTGATCGTGAATCACATGCCCGGCCAGCACGATTTGCCCTTCCTGGCAGTTGATCACGTCGTTCGGCTGCGCCAAGTGTTCATTGAGAGCCGCGGAAACCGTAACCAGCTTGAAAGTCGAACCCGGCTCATAATTCCAGGAAATCGCCCGGTTCATCCGGTTGACCGCCGGGTACTTTTCGTAATGGTTCGGGTCAAACGTAGGCTGGTTGGCCATCGCAAGGATTTCGCCGGTATGCGGGTCCTGCACAATGATCGTCCCGCCTGCGGCATGGAACTTGGTTACTGTTTTGGCAAGCGCCTTTTCCGCGATGTATTGGATATCTTCGTCAAGCGTCAGCTCCACATTCTCGCCCGGTTCGCCGCGCCACTCAGTCGAGCGAAATGAATGCCGCCGCGCGTCGGTGGTCAGCAGGATTTTGCCTGGGCGGCCCTTGATCTGCTTGTTGAGCTCGTACTCCACACCTCCCAGCCCATTATCATCCATGCCAACGAAGCCCAGCACCTGCGCCGCCAGTTCGCCGTCAGGATAGAAGCGCTTCGTCTCTTTTTGGAAGTAAATGCCCTTAAGGTTGAGCGCCCGGACCCGCGCCGATTGCTGCGAGGTGATTTTCCGCTTGACCCAGCAAAAGCTTCGGTAGGTTTTGAATCGACCTTCCAGATCCTTGGCATCAAGGTTCAGGATGGGCGCCAGAAGCCCGGCCACCATGCCGGGGTCCGTGATTTCTGAGGGGACCGCGTACACGGAATTAACGGCCAGGCTCATCGCTAGCGGGTGCATGTGCCGGTCATAGATCGTGCCGCGTTTGGGTGCGATTTCAACCGTGCGCTGTTGCTGCCGGTCGGCACGTGCCAGCAACTGCACGTACTGAATCACCTGGAGGTCATACAGGCGAAAAATAATGGCGACGATCCAGACTCCCAGCACCCCTGCCAGGATCAGGCTCCGCTTGGCCATCAACGGCCTCGCGTCGGATGTTAATTGGGTTCGCCTCTCGCGCGGTGCCATTTACCTCTCGCTAGGGATTTTGATTGGTACATGAAGGTTCCCTGCGAATTCGACATCCGAAAGCTTTAAAGACGTCCCCGAGCCGTTGCCCACTTGAATAATCTGGTCGGATTTGGGCGGGACTAAGCCCAGGTCAGTGCGCGCGAGCGTATCGATCCGCTCGGGATCGGTCAAGGAAGCGCATTCCACTTTCAGCGCATGGTTCCACTCCTCCATGGCAGCCCGCTTTTCCCTGAGTTGCTGGATCCCGTAGCCGTAGCGGACACACTGAAAGTGCTGCCAGGCAAAGAGCATGATGAAGACAAAAACCACGCTGCTCAGCCCCAGCAGGCTGTAACACTCGCGGCGTTTCACTAAATCAACTTCACGTTTCAGGCGAGAATTGTCGATATGCTTTACAAAGTAGATTTCGGGATAGGAAGCGCGTCCGGAGGCTGGTTCGTTCCGAGGACGACGCTTCGCGCCAGGTAAAGTTGCTGCTATTGTAGCCATCAGTGTGTCCTCCCCTCGTGTGCGGCACTGGATCGGGCGTCGCAGTTAAAAATGCCCCACCCCCGATTCGCCCCTGCCGCCTTTCTTCTACACTTTCTCTGCCGCGCGCAGCTTAGCGCTGCGCGAGCGCGGATTCCCTTCCGTCTCTTCCGCCGTCGGCCGCACCACGTGTTTGGTCAGAATGCGAGCCTGCCCTACACGTTGCCAACGCCGGAAGCTTTCCTTCACGATCCGATCTTCGAGCGAGTGAAAACTGATCACTACAACCCGCGCGCCGGGCTCCAGCACCACCAGAACCCTTTCCAGAAAACGCTCCAAGCTCTCAAGTTCCTGGTTCACGGCCAGCCGCAGCGCCATAAAGGTGCGAGTCGCCGGATGAATTTGGTGGAGGCCCGCTCGGGAGGGGATCGCTCGCGTCACCACCTGCGCCAGTTCGGTGGTTAATCGAAACGGGCGGGCCTTCACAATCGCTCGCGCTACTCGGCGCGAATGGCGCTCTTCTCCAAACTTGAAAATCAAATCAGCCAGTTCACGCTCCGGCAGGTGATTCACAATTTCTTCCGCGGTCAGCTTACCCCCGCCCATGCGCATATCGAGGGGCCCCGGCCGGCTGAAGCTGAAGCCGCGCTCGTCGTCCTCCAATTGCATTGAACTCAGCCCCAGATCGGCCAGTGCCCCCGCAGCGGGAGGAAGCAAGCTCCTTGCGTGCAGCGCATCAATTTCTGCAAAGTTCCCTTCCACCAGCTTTACTCTCTCTCCAAATACCGCTAGTCGCTCTTGCGCGATCCGGAGCGCGTTGGGATCGCGGTCGATGCCCAGCAGCGTACCGCCGCCCCGCTGGAGCACTTTGAGAATCTCCGCCGCGTGCCCTCCCGCTCCCACCGTTGCATCGATGTAGATTCCATCCGGCTGAACCTTCAAAAACTCCAGAGCCTCCCGGACCATGACCGGCCGGTGGCGTTCGGATTCGCTCATCTAAATGCCAAGGTTGCTCAGCGCCTCGAAGTCATCGTCGGTTAGCGGCTCGCGCTCGAGGTGTTCGCGGAAGCGCTCCATGTTCCAGACCTCGAGGTGTTTCAGGTGTCCGATCACCGCAACCTCGCCTTTCATCCCCGCTGACTCCCGCAGCAGCACCGGAATCAATATCCTCCCTTGCCCGTCCATCTGTACCGTCTGTCCCCAGTAATTCACCCGGTCCAGGAAACGCCTCTTGTGTTTGTCCGTCGAAGGCAACGCTGCCAGCTTTTCTTCAATTTTTTCCCACTCGGGAAAGGGATAGACTTTGACGCTCTCGCCCTCGAAACTCGTCACAAAAAATTCCCGCCCATAGTTCTCGTCCAGAAAGGTCTTGAAGGCGGTCGGAATCTTGAGCCGACCTTTGGGATCCATCGTGGCTGGATAATTTCCTCTCAACATGGCAGCGGCTCAAAGCCATCAGGAATCGACCAAAAACGGTAGTTCCTTTACACTTTTTTCTACTTCAGACCACTCCTGACCACAAAATATATGTTTACCGGAATCGCTTGTCAAGCGTTATTTTTCTGGAAAGGAAGAAGTTAAGTTGTGGTACTAAAGCTCCGGTGCCACCCGTTGGGGATGAAACCGTTTGCGCATACTATCCATTGTTTTCCGGACGAAGTCAAGAGTTCAAAAATAGCAATACCAGAAGAGAAAGCCGCTATCGGGCTTCAACTCTACCGCCTGCGTACACGTATAGACTACTAACCAAAACATAGCATCGGGGAACGGAAGGACATGCGCGATGAAAGGAGCGGTCGTAGTCGCGCTCTGCGGTTTTTTCTGGCTCCTCAGGTGCTACGTCGTCGCCGGGTATCGTACCAGGCGGAGAGCCTGGGCGGGAAGGCGGAGGAAGGGTGGCCAGGGACGCCCGACTGGATTACACTGGCGATACCCTGGGTGGAGTCTTTGAGCTGGGCTGGGTTGACCGGGACGAAGTCGGCAATTACGGCAAACCGACTTGCTCCAGAATTTGAACGAATCGCGGATCGGAACGGATCGTGGAATTAAACCAAGGATCCAACCGGATATAAGCCGGAACGTCCCGGTCGTGGGCGCTCACCGCCTTCGCCAGCCACTCGAAAGCCTCGCTGTATTGTCCGAGGCCGGCGTAGACTTCGGCCGTTTCGTAAGGCGCCTTGCCGGAACGGGTGATCTCTTGCAGAAGTTTCTCGCCTCCTACGCGGTTTCCGCTTTCGAAGCACGTGCGGGCTAAATACGCTTTGGAGGCATCACCACCGCCCTGCGCGACCGCAAGGCGCAATTCCCGCAGGGCTTGAGAATGCATTCCACAAAGTTCGTTGGCCCATCCGACCACATTGCGCGCGGCGACGTAATTGGGGTCCAGACTCACGGCCTGCCTGGCTTCGATGACCGCTCGTCCGTATCGTCTGCCCAGAATGTCGGCAACCGCCATATTCAAACGGGCCGAAGGCGAGACGGGATCAAGCTGCACATATTTCGCCGCCTCGGCAAGACCATCCGCCGTTCTGCCCTCGGCCAACAGAACGTCCGAGTAGAGGTCATGGGCCACCGCAGAGTTGGGATTGAGTTCCACCGCGCGACGTAAATCGGCTGCTCCGTCTTTCCATCGCCATTCTTCAAACCATTCGATCATGCCGAGAGCGGTGTGAGCTTCCGAAAGGCGGTCGTTGAGTGCAATCGCCCGCAAGGCGGCTTTCCGCGTGTCCGCCAAGGTGTCCTTATTGACGAATGTTCCTCCCTTCGTCGCGTAGGCTTCCGCCATGCCAACATAAGCAAAGGCATTTCGCGGATCGAGTCTGAGCGCCTGCCGGAAATCATCAACTGCCAGCTTTTTCCCCTTTGCCGTTGGGTCTTTCTGATGTGACCGGCCCTTGAGGTAATCCAGGTAAGATTCAGGAACGACGCGGATGGTCTTTACGGCAAAAGCGCGGCGCGTCGGGTCGATTTTCGACCAAATCCGCCGGGCGATGGACTGCGCCACGCGATCTTGTATCCTGACGCTGTTTCCCATCGTCTCTTCGTAGCTTTCGGTCCACAGTTGACTCTCTGGCGCCACCCGCACCAGTTGCACGGTGATGCGGATCCGGTGCCCGGCCCGCTCCATGACACCCTCGACGATCGCGTCCACGTCTAATTCGTAAGCAATTTCGCGCAACGGCTCATTCGTATTCTGATACCGCATTGCCGAACTGTAGGAAGTTACGCGCAATCCCGGAGCCTCCGCCAAATCGCAGATCAGGAGGTTTGTCATCCCGTCGGCGAAATACCCCTCTCCGGGATCACTCGAAAGGTCTCTTATAGGCAACACCGCAAGGGATCGTATCTCGGCGCCGTTCCCTTCACCTACGGGTCGTACGAAGTGACGATGGGGCAGCAGTCGGATCGTCGCTGCCAGTGCCATCAGGCAGGCTGCAGCAATAACCCAAGCCCTCACCGCCCGCCAACCGGAATTCCATTTCCGGGACGGCGGTTTTGTTTCCTGCTGTCCGGCGGCTTCCCCTAGAACTTCGATTGGCGCGATGAATCGATATCCTTTTCCCACAACCGTCTGAATGAAGCGGGGATGATCTGGATCCTCCCCGAGGGCTTGCCGCAACTTCCGCACCGCGGTGTTAATTCCATGTTCGGCGTCTACGAACCGGTCTTTGCCCCATATGGCTTCCACGATCTCTTCGCGAGTCAGTAGCTGACCTTGCTTCAAAACCAAGAGGGTCAGCAATTGAAAGGGGATATTCTGGAGGTTGGTCACACGTCCGCCCCGCCGGAGTTCTCGGCGCCCAAAATCCAGAACAAACCCTGCGAACCGGACCTCGTCCGCAGACATGGTCTTACCCTCCAGCACGTGTTCAGATGAATTATACCCGCGCCCCATCTAAAGTCAATCTCTCGTATCCCCTGCAAAATCAATGAGAAACTAGTTCACTCAAGTTTATTGCGGTTCACTTCCCGTGCATTGACCGATGCTCCTTTTCCTACCAGAATCGGCGCTGGCAAATCACGAGAGGAGCCATGTGCAATGCATCTGAGTCCCGTCGAGTTCACTTTCGCCGTGCTGATAACGTCCATTACGGCAGGCTTCCTTGGATCGCTGACAGGGTTGGGCGGCGGCATCGTCATCACGCCCATCTTGACGCTGGTCTTTGGGGTGAAGATCGAGTACGCAATTGGCGCAACGCTGGTCTCGGTCATCGCCACTTCTTCTGGTGCCGCTGCCGCTTACGTCCGTGAAGGCTTTTCCAACATTCGGGTCGGAATGTTCTTGGAGATTGCGACCACCGCCGGAGCAGTCTCAGGGGCCATGCTGGCGGAGAAACTCCCGGTTTCGGCGATCTTTATAATTTTCGGCCTCGTCTTGCTTCAGTCTGCGTACATCTCCGGCCGTCCTCTGCCCGACCGCCTGGACTCCTCGCCCGCCGACCCCTGGGGCACCCGCTTGAAGATGAATTCGACCTTTCCAACTGTGGATGGGCCTTGCTCCTACCAAGTGCACCATGTGGGGCTGGGCTTCGGGGTTATGTACATCGCGGGTATCCTCTCAGGGCTGCTCGGGATCGGGTCTGGTGCGCTGAAGGTGATCGGCATGGATCAAGCGATGCGGCTTCCCTTCAAGGTGTCCACTACTACCAGCAACTTCATGATAGGGGTTACCGCCGCGGCGAGCGCCGGGATTTACCTCCGTCGGGGCTATATCCATCCCGGGCTGTCCATGCCGGTTATGCTGGGAGTATTGGCGGGAGCCACGTTGGGAACCCGCTTCCTGATCGGCGCGAAGGTACCTCTGCTGCGCGTCATTTTCGGAATTGTTGTCGCGGTGCTTGCGGTCGAGATGGTCTATCACGGCATCGCGGGAGTGATCTGACATGCAAATGGCAAAGAATTCTTCCGAAGCTGCCCACTGCGAGCTGCAAGCGGCAGAACCTCCTGTCACGAATGTGACTCCGGGCGCAAAAGCATCCGCTGACGCGTCCAAAGAGCCTTTTTGGACGGAAAAGCGCATCGAACTTGTGGTTGGGCGGCTGCTCCAGATTGGCGTGCTGCTGGCCGCGCTCGTGGTCATCGCTGGTGGCGTGCCGTACCTTGTGCGCGGTGGCGAACCCGAATCACACTACCATATCTTCACAGGCGAGCGAGAGGATTTGCGCAGCGTGGCGGGCGTTCTTCACGATCTCAGCGCCCTTCGCACCCGGGCCATCATCCAACTGGGGCTTCTCCTGCTGATTCTTACTCCTATCGCGCGCGTCGCGTTCTCGGCCATCGCCTTCGGCCTGCAGAAAGACTACATGTACGTGGTCATTACACTCATCGTCTTTAGTATACTGATGTACAGCCTGATGGGGCATTACGTTACCTAAAAGGGAGCTTTCATGGCGATCATCACTATCTCGCGCGGGACCATGAGCGGCGGAATGGCACTGGCGGAGTGCTTGGCGAATCACCTCGGCTATCCATTGTTGTCGCGCGAAGTCCTGGTGAAAGCCGCCGAAAAGCTCGGCGTAAGTGAAGACACGCTTCGCGGCAAGGTGGAACGGAGCGCGGGCTTTTGGGAACGAATGACGTCGGACCGGCGAATTTACCTGATTGCCTTGCAGTCTGCGTTAGTCGATGCTGCCGTTGGCGGCGATCTGGTCTACCACGGCCACGCCGGTCATCTTCTGCTGGCCGATCTTCCCAATGTGCTGCGCGTGCGCGTGATTGCTCCCCTGGCGATGCGGATTCGCGAAGCGATGAAGCGCAAAGGATTCGATTACGAAGGCACCAAAGAGTACATCCGCATCATGGATATGGAGCGAGTTCGCTGGACCAAATTTGTTTATGGTCTGGACTGGAGCGACCCGAAGAACTACGATCTGGTAATCAATCTCGGCACCATCAGCATCACAAACGCCTGCTCCGTGATTGCCGCCACGGCAAAGTTACCAGCCTATGCCGCCACCGAGGACGTCAAGAAAAAGCTGCGTGACTTCGCCTTGGCCTGCCGCGTCAAAGTGGCCCTTGCCGCTAACGCGCATTTGCGAACGATCTCCTTCGATGTGACCGCAGACAGCGGCAAAGTGCAGATTTTTGCCGAAACGGCATCCGTCGGGGTGCTCATCGCCAGGCCTCGGTCGAAAGCCAAAGACATCGAGATGATTGCGAAGACCGTGGAGGGGGTCAGCAACGTCAGGGTCGATATGCGACTGTACCCTCAGTACGGTGAGTGACGGCGTCTCGAGCGCGCCACCCGTTCCGAGTTTTTCAGGTCTGACCACCTTCAAGTTCTACGCTGGAAGACATTATGAGGCTGTCCAGCTCCGAAGGGCCGAGGGTCAGTCTTCGGCGGACTCACGTAGTCGGGAACAGACTTCGCGCCCTGAAGGTTTGTGCCATACACAGTAACGCTAGTATTAGCACCGGCTTGATTGGAAATGATGCTTAAGGTCCTCAGCACGTTTGCTGAAGTTATCGAAATGGTGAAATAGCCCTCCGGCTTCTACGCCTGCTATTCCCGACACGGTTGCATGGAAACTGGCGTCGTAACGCCGGTGATGTGTTCCGTTAATTTCAAATCCACGGCTTCCTGGCCATTGGGAGGCGTGTATACTTCAGCCTCCGCGGTGTGGCGGGGCAATCTCGCCCTCTCACCGTGACACAGCCCTCAGTCCCTTCGCTCCGCAACACCGAAACCCGCCTACTGAACGTGACGTAAATTTGTGTATAAAAGAGAGGAGGGTGTAAGTTGGTTTCGCCTAGCAAGCGAGACCGAACCCTTAGAAAGGAACTTACACCCCATGAGGGAACTAGCATCGATCACGGAGCACGTCGTCATGTGCGGCCGAACCGCCTCCTAAGCCTTCGTAAGGCATCTGCAAGAAATGGGATATTCAGAATTCCCAATGGTTATGGCAAGATCGCGAAATGACAAAAACGCCCATTGACACTCGGTAGTTACAATTCTACAGTTTTTTGTGGGGAATCTGCTAAGGTTGGCTCCGAAACCTACCCTCTTCGCCAGGCTTACCCCGCCGAGAGGCAACGTGGGCTCCTGGGAGATTTCGGCATTAACAGCGCAGATCAATGTCAGGCCGGAGAAACATATTATGGGTTACCAGCCAATTGAGAACTACGGAATCATCGGTGACATGCACACCATCGCCCTGGTAGGAATGAACGGGTCGATCGATTGGCTTTGCCTCCCCCGATTCGACTCGCCCAGTGTCTTTGCCGCGATCCTCGATGAGAACAAGGGCGGACGATTCCAAATTGCTCCCACGGCTGATGGGATGACACTGAAGCAGCTTTACTGGCCGGATACGAACATTCTGGTCTCGCGCTTCCTTTCCCCGGTGGGCGTCGCTGAAATCACCGACTACATGCCCATCGAGGAGAAGGATACCTGGGAAGGCGAACATCAACTGATCCGGCGCGTGCGGGTAGTAAGAGGATCGATGCCATTTCGAGCCATTTGCAAACCCGCTTTTAATTATGCGCGCGACCCGCACAAAGTCCGTATCTCCACCGCGGGCGTCTGCTTTGAGTCCGCCAGCCTCAACGTGGGACTCGCCGCGAGCGTACCTTTCTCAGATGATGGCCAGGGAGGTGTGTTTACGGAATTCACGCTAAACGAAGAGCAAAGCGCCATATTCCTTCTCCAAACACTTCCTGCTGGCGCCACCTGCGGTTCGCCGGTCGAGGAGAAACGGGAAGATGAGCTTTTCGAGCGTACTGTCAATTACTGGCGCCGCTGGCTCTCCCAATGCAGATATCGAGGCCGCTGGCGCGAGATGGTATACCGCTCCGCTCTGGTCTTGAAGCTGCTAACCTATCAGCCGACAGGTGCAATCGTCGCCGCGCCCACGTGCAGCCTGCCGGAACATATCGGCGGGGAGCGCAATTGGGATTACCGTTACACATGGATTCGCGATGCAGCCTTCGCCCTTTATGCCTTGATGCGTCTGGGCTTCACGCAAGAAGCTGCCAAATTTATGCAATTCCTTGAGGCCCGCTGCCACGAACGCAGACCGGATGGGTCTCTCCAGATCATGTACGGAGTCGACGGCCGTCACGAGCTGGATGAAATCCGCCTAGACCATCTGGAAGGCTACAAATGCTCGCGCCCCATCCGCATCGGGAACGCCGCTTCCACACAGTTACAACTTGACATCTACGGCGAGCTGATGGATTCGGTTTATCTCTACAACAAATATGGCAGTCCAATCTCTTACGAACTCTGGAAGGAACTTCGGGAACTTCTCAACTGGGTTTGCGAAAACTGGCAGCGGACGGACGATGGGCTCTGGGAGGTTCGTGGGGGGCAAAAGCACTTTGTCTATTCAAAGGTGATGTGCTGGGTTGCTCTTGACCGAGGCTTGCGCTTGGCCGATAAACGCTCATTCCCCGCCGATTGGGGACGCTGGCTCAAGAACCGCGACGCCATTTACGAAGAGGTGCTCGATAAAGGTTGGAACGCCAGCCGGCAGTCATTTGTGCAATATTACGGCTGCAATTATCTCGACGCCTCCAGCCTGATTATGCCTCTCGTCTTTTTTATGTCACCCACAGACCCCCGCATGCTGAAAACCCTGGATGCGATCAACCGTCCTCCTGATAAAGGCGGGTTGGTCTCCAACAGCCTTGCCTATCGGTACCACCCCGAGACCGGTATCGACGGCCTGAAAGGCGACGAAGGCACCTTCAACATGTGCACTTTCTGGCTGGTCGAGACGCTCACCCGTGCCGGACGCGTCGATCGGCGCAGATTGGACCAGGCTGTCCTAGTCTTCGACAAAATGCTAGGCTATGCAAATCACCTGGGACTTTATGCCGAGGAGACAGGGCCGTGCGCCGAAGCCATAGGAAACTTCCCGCAAGCATTCACTCACGTCGCCCTGATCAGCGCCGCTTTCAATCTTGATCGCGCTCTGAGCTCCGGAGAATCAGGATGGCCCGGGCTGGCTGTCGCTCCCTGGTAGCATCCGTTGACAGCGCCAAGGGTCTTTAATCGACAGGGTCTTTAACCCCGCAGGCTGTCTAAGGGTATGCTCTACGGAGGATCTGAGGATGGCCGTCCTCCTGCTGTCTTGCAACACACCCGGGATTTCAAATGAGCTAACTACAGTCGGTAAAATGCGCGCCGTGTTCGAAAAAGAACTGAAACAAACACTCCAACCCACGCGCTATTCATGCTACGCCACCTCATCACCAGTGCGGCAACTCAATGCCCCGCACTTATCAAGGTGGAAGGCCCTGCTAACAGCAAGGCCCTCACCTGAATTTACGAAAACAAATCGAGAACACCTTGGCACCGCTTCGGCCCGAAGAATGCCACAGAATCCCGGGTTAGTTGCTTCCGGACTCCCGCAACAAAACCTTTAAACCACTTGCCGAAGCTAACCTTAACCGAGACGACTCGCAACAAAAGAACCACTAAGTTATTTTTTTGGCGGGACGACAGCGTCCTTAAAAGCCTTCGCCAAACGGAACTTCACAACCGTCTTCGCCGGAATCTTAATCGGTTCGCCGGTTTGCGGATTGCGTCCCGTACGCGCCTTCCGGTGTGCCTTGACCGCCTTGCCAAGGCCGGGAATCACAAACTGGCCATTGCTCTTGCATTCCTTAGTAGCCAGCGTTACGAGATCCTCCAGCACCGCAGCCGTGGCTTTCTTCTGGAGCCCGGATTTTTCAGCCAAGTGCGCTACCACCTGAGATTTGGTCATCACTTTTGCCATTTGCTGCTCCTCTCCTCAAAATAGACGTTTAGGGTCCCCTACATATGACCGAAGTGCGACACTCTAAGCAATAACGGCGCAACTGTCAAGCCATTTTGATACCTTAAGACTTCTCTCATCGCTTGACAAATAGCGGCCTTCATGCCTGCTTTTCGGTCGCCGTTGCATCACGCATATGTTGCGACAACCGACTTTTAAATGCAACCACCCGAGGCGGAACCGAAAAATCTTCAATTCCCCTGGCCGGCCCAAGATCAGCGGGGCAGGGCCCGTCCAGTCCGCTTGACATCGGACCGTGGCACCGTAAAATGATGAAAGCTGACTCGGGCGTATGCGGCTCCGTGACATCCGGCAGCCGAAGAAAATGCGACGTGTGGTGCGAGTCGATAAACCAATAACACTGCTTCTTGACGTTGGCGAAAATCGTGAGATGATGCTTTGCAGCCGGTGATGACTGGTGCTTGCAAGATATCGTGATGGCGTTCTTTGGCAGCGGCGCCCGACGGCGAGACTGCTAGCCGGAGCGGCTAAGGGCGCAGGCGTTAGACCCGCGTCATAGCGTTGGTTGTGACCGTATTTTGCGACCCTGCAATGAGTCCGGAGCGTTCGCACCAGCGTTATCCGCACATCGCCAACCGATAAAAGGAGGGGCAGCCAATGGACTACAGAATTTTGACGGACCAGGAGATCGCTCAGTTTCACCGGGATGGTTACGTTCTGGCCAGGTCGCTGTTTGATGCCAGCGAAATGGAACTCCTTCACAGAGCCCGCGAAATCGACAGCGCCATGAAGGAAAACGTGCATGCCGTGGACGACCGCGAAGGCGGCACGGTGAAGCTCGCGTTGTGGAACGAAGCGGGCGGGGACATCTATGGGTTGTTTTCCCGGTCCCGCCGCATCGTCGATTCCGCAGAACGGCTGTTGGGAGGCGAGGTCTACCATTGGCATTCCAAGATGGTCCAGAAAGAGCCTTATGTGGGCGGAGCCTGGACGTGGCATCAGGATTATGGGTACTGGTATTATGACGCTTGCCTGTTTCCTGAAATGCTGAGCGTCATGATCGCGGTCGATCCCGCCAACCAGGAAAACGGGTGTCTGCAAGTCCTTAAAGGTTCGCATCGTTTGGGTCGAATCGATCATAACTTGGGGAAAAATGCCGAACAGGCAGGAGCGAACCTGGAGCGTGTTGAAGCGGCAAAGAAAGTTTTGGAGCTTGTTTATTGCGAGATGGAAATCGGCGACGCGCTGTTCTTCCATTGCAATCTTCTCCATCGCTCGGATCAAAACAGGTCGCCGCGTCCTCGCTGGGCGCTGATCAGTTGTTATAACCTGGCCAGCAATACCCCTTACAAGGAATCCCGGCACGCCGCCTACGCGCCCCTTGAAAAAGTCCCGGACGAAGCGATCAAAGAATTCGGACTGAAACTGGAAGACAAATCGTTTTACCAGGGCCGCGGGAAGACAAGTTGAATAGCCTCCCGGAGGCCGGAGCGTTTCCGTGCGGCAGCCGTCCGGCGGAAACAGCTTTTTGATTCCCGCCTCTCCGCCGCAGCTTCCTGAAGCGGACAGGCTCCGGCAGGCGCATTCCCGGTCCAGGCTTTTGGCGCACGAGCTTTCCTTGATCGTGCCAAATATTCTTACCGCAAACAGGGAGGTGTTACTCATGTCTGAAAAATCGGAAATCGGTCGTCGAAAGTTCTTGCAAACCGGCGCGAGGTTCGCCGCGCTCAGCGGTGTCAGTATGGCGGTTGATCCAAAGAAAATTCTCGGCGCGAACGACCGGATTCGGGTCGCGGTTTGCGGCATTCGCGAGCGAGGCTTCACGCATATCCAGTGCTTTTCCAATAATCCCAATACCGAGGTGGCGGCAGTCTGTGACGTCGATGACAGTGTGATGCGAAAGCGCCTGGCCGACATGGAGAAGGCAGGCATCCCCAAGCCGAAAACCTACGTGGACGTACGCCAGGTAATCGAAGACAAGTCCATTGACGTGGTCGCGATTGCCACGCCAAACCACTGGCACAGCCTGATCGGTATCTGGGCCTGCCAAGCGGGCAAAGACGTTTACATTGAGAAACCGTGTTCGCACAACTGGTGGGAAGGCCGCCAGTTGGTTCTCGCAGCCAACCGTTACAATCGCATCGTTGCGCATGGAACGGAAGGCCGTTCCAGCCTTGCCGTCAGAGAAGGAATCAAGAAAATCCGCGACGGGCTGATCGGCGACGTTTATCTGGCAAGGGGTTTGTGCTTCAAATGGCGCGACACGATTGGGCGCGCTCCAGTGCAGCCGGTTCCTCCAGGCGTTCATTACGACCTGTGGATGGGCCCGGCGCCGGTTCACGCCTTCACCCGCAACCGCTTCCATTACAACTGGCACTGGTTCTGGTATTACGGCAACGGAGATATCGGCAATCAGGGCATTCACCAGGTGGACATAGCCCGCTGGGGTTTGGGAGTGGGCTTCCCGAATCGAGTTTCGGCGGTGGGCGGCCACTTCATGTTCGACGACGACCAGGAAACCCCGAACACGCTCAATTGCGCCTTCGAATATGACATGCCCAACGGCAAGCGCAAGTTGCTGGAGTTCGAAGTCCGCCACTGGATGACCAATCATGAGGCGACGATCGGCGCCTGGCAGGATCAGAAGGCCCGCGAAGCCGCAAGTTCGTCCAAGCCCAGGCTTGGCGCGCTCGCAGGAAGCAGGAACACCATTGGTGAAATCTTCTACGGCTCCAAGGGCTATCTGGCCATGGACGAAGACAATGACACCTACAGCGTCTGGCTGGGCAAGGCTGCCGTGCCGGCGCCCGGCAACGACGTGGGCGGAGACTTCTCTAAAGCCAACCAGGCGCACTTTGACAACTTCATCGATTGCGTCCGCAGCCGCCGCAAACAGGATTTGCACGCGTCCATTGAAGAAGGCCATATCTCCTGCACGCTTGTGCATTTGGCGAATGCCTCTTACCGGCTGAGCCGCCCAGTCAACTTTGATCCCGAGAGCCAGACCGTCATCAATGATCCGGAAGCAGATCTCCTGATGCGCGACGGCGACCGCGGGTACCGCGCGCCGTTTGTGGTCCCTGAAGAGGTCTAGCCGCTGTTTCGAAAATCTGGAAAATGGTTTGCGAACCGTCTTCGTGGTCTCCGTCTCCTGGCAGGTACGAAAAGTCCGCAGGCGGCGTAAAATCGAACCGGGATGGGCTAGGATTCTAGGAATATCGCGCGGGGTCCGTTCCGGTTCGTTTTCGGTTCGTTTTTGGTTCGTTTTTTCGCCGATCCTTTATTTTCAATCAGTTGGCTAGCTTCGTTTTAGGTTCGTTTTCGGTTCATTTTGCCTGTTTTTTCCACAGCTATCCTTTGTTTTCAACAACTTCCTAGCTTCGTTTGGCCCAAAAAAGAATTCTTTTTTTCTGCATTTTCGCGCTGTCAAAGTACTACCTCTTTTATTTTTAGCAAGTTAGCGCTTCTTCGTGAACCGCCTTAGCTCTCTCACATTTTCCGGTCATGTTCCTGCCGTCTCGTAATTGCTTGCAGCACGACCACTACAGATCTTGGCTTCTTCGCCCCTCTCCAGGAGCTATGTCCTCGTGGCCGATAATCCACCCATTCATGGCTAGAATACTAGCATACTATGATAGAATTGTCAAGAGATTTTTTCTAAGGGATTGATTGACCGTGCGTCCTTGCCGCCATAAAATGGCTACGGCTGATAAAACCCGCTGCACCTACCCGCTTATGAAACAGGTGGTAACACTCGCAGTTCTTTCGGCACTGTTTGGCCCGTTACGCGCCACCGCCCAGCCGATGCGGATTTTTCTGGGAGATTCAGGCCATCCCGTGATCCGCGGCGAGGCATGGGTGATTGCCGACCGCTGGGGAGCCTATCCTGCTGTTCTGGTCGCGAGGGTCAAAAATGGCAAGATGGAACTCCGCTCGGACGTCGGATTTCCTCAGTATTGGGAGCAGGCATTCGATTACAAGCTGCTGCTGGCTGTGTCGAACCGGCCGGTGCAGACGTGGAAGTCTGTGCTGGAAGATTTTGGCTACGGCACGCCCGAGGCCCCCGAATACCTTCAGAGATTTTCGATAATCTACCTCTCTTCTCCGCTCCCAAAGCAGGGCGGAGGGAGAGATTGGCAAACAGCTTTGCGGAAAATGGGCGGGACTACTCGCAGGGGCCTCATTTTACCTCGTCCCGTCCAGCGCGTGATTCGGTTACTTTATCCTGATGGCAAGCCTTTAAGTGCTGTGAGTGTCCCCGTTTCCCTGTACGGGTCTAACCAGAACCATTGCGGCGTAGCGGTCGGAATTCCTCTGAGGGTTTTCACAACCAGTGCCAAAGGAGAGATTTTCGTAGTGGCAACCGACTCCCCGCTCTCGCTCGCAAGACCATAATACAAAGTGGAGTCGGGCGGTCCGGCGGGAACGGCGTTTGCGTCGTGGAGCGATCTGACCGTTGAGGGCGGACGGTCCATTACAGTAAAACGGCAGTGGACTCTCCCGGAATACAACTACACCATCCGCGTGCGGTGGACTGCGAATCATCCCGTTGAACGCGTTGGCCTGAGTGCCTGCATGAATTTCGGAGGTTGCGGCACCGGCTGCGGGCCGCTCTACCAACCCTCGAAGTCCAGCCGGGGAGATGCGATTCGTTTCCGGGTTCAGGACTTACGCGAAATGAGGAGCCTGTCGGTCGTAAGCAGCGACGGCAAAACGATAAGGGACCTCACCACCCCGGAGATGCGGAAACTCTTGACGACGCATCATCTCGTTCTGTTTCTAAAATGAGCGGAGTTGATGCTTCGCGGCTGGCGCAAACCGTGGCCTTTGGTCTGCGATTTCCCAAAGGAGTGGCGTGCAACGATAACAACCTCTCGCTGCGCGAGATCGTAGACGCTCAAAAGCAAACGTTTGCACCAGCCGGCGTAGAATCCCAGGCATACAAATCACGGCGCGATTGTCTGCTGCAAGAGAATCTTGGAGATAAGTCGAGACTCATGTATTCTGTTGGCCGATGCCAAAACAGAAGAAATTTCGGGTAGGCATGGTCCAGATGGCGTGCGCGCCGGACCCGCGGCGGAATCTTCGCCGCGCCATCGCAGGCATTCAGAAAGCGGTCCGCAAGGGCGCCGCAATGGTTTGCCTGCCGGAACTCTTTCGCTCCCGGTACTTCTGCCAGCGCGAGGATGTGCGTTTCTTTGACCTGGCCGAATCGATTCCCGGCCCCACGACCGAGGCCCTCGCGAAAGTGGCGCAAAAGACCCAAGTGGTTTTAATCGCCCCGGTGTTTGAGCGCCGGGCGGCCGGCGTTTACCATAACAGCGCCGCCGTCATTGACTCGAACGGCAAGCTTGCCGGACTGTACCGCAAAATGCATATTCCTGATGACCCGGGTTATTACGAGAAGTTTTACTTCACTCCCGGCGACCTGGGTTTTCACGCCGTCAGCACAAGTGTTGGCACTGTCGCTCCGCTGATTTGCTGGGACCAGTGGTACCCGGAGGCCGCGCGCCTGGTGGCGCTGGAAGGAGCGGGCATCATCTTCTATCCGACGGCCATCGGCTGGCATCCCCATGAAAAAGAAGCTTACGGCACGGCTCAACGGGATGCCTGGAAGACGGTCCAGCGCGGCCACGCCATCGCAAACGGCATCTACATAGTTGCAGCCAATCGAGTAGGATTTGAAGAAGGCGCTGATGGCGGCGGAATCGAATTCTGGGGATCATCTTTTGTTGCCGATCCCCAGGGAGTGGTCATCGCGGAGGCCTCGGCGGATCGAGAGGAAATTCTTCTCGCTGACATCGACCTCGATCACCTGGAAGACGTGCGGCGGAATTGGCCTTTCCTCCGTGACCGCCGGATCGATGCTTACCAAGGCCTTGAGCGTCGCTGCGTTGACCAAGAAACGGGGAGCAGGGAAGCGTAGTGGAAGCGTCACCAGCGGCCCTCGGCTTTCGTTTGCCCGCGGAGTGGGAATCCCATGAAGCCACCTGGATTGCCTGGCCTCACAATGTGACCGACTGGCCGGGCCGGTTTGCGCCCATCCCGTGGGTTTACAGTGAATTTGCCCGCAAGATCACACCCGGCGAAATCGTTCGCATCATCGTTGATTCCCAGGCCCACGAAAATCGCGCTCGGCGTGTGCTCTCGCGCGCAGGGGTTGACCTCTCCCGTGTGGAATTTTTCCGCTTCCCCACGGACCGCGGCTGGACGCGCGATTCCGGCCCGATCTTTTTGAAGCGGCCGGCTTCCCCGTCTATCCCGCAGATTCAAGAGACGAGCGCCGCTGCACCGCAGTGCTCCTCCGAAGTGGCCGTAATCCGCTTCCGCTTTAATGCCTGGGCCAAGTATCCCGAATGGCGCAACGATGATGCCCTCCCGGAACAAGCGGCTCAGGCTCTCAATCTCCGTGTGTTTCAGGCCAAGGCGGGCAACCGGGACCTGGTCCTTGAGGGTGGAAGCATTGACACAAACGGCCAGGGTACGCTCTTGAGTACGGAAGAATGCCTGCTCGATACAAAGGTTCAAGCGCGCAATCCCGATCTCAGCCAGCAAGACCTTGAAACCGCCTTGCGCGATAACCTGGGAGTCAGCAATATCCTGTGGCTCGGACGCGGCATCGCCGGAGATGACACGCACGGCCACGTGGACGACCTTTGCCGCTTCGTCAACTCGAAAACGGCGGTGCTTTGCCACGAAGACAATTCCAACGATGCAAACTACCTGCCGCTCGAAGAAAATCGCGAGCGGCTAGAGGGGATGCACTTGGAGGACGGGTCGCGAATCGAGATTGTGCCATTGCCGATGCCCGCGCCGCTCTACTTTGATGGCCAGCGGCTCCCGGCCAGCTATGCCAATTTCTATATTTCCAATGCGGCGGTGCTGGTGCCCACTTTTAACGATCCCAACGATCGAATCGCCCTCGGCACGCTGGCGGAATTATTTCCAAGCCGCGTCGTGGTGGGGATCCATGCGGTCGATCTGGTGTGGGGACTCGGAACCGTCCACTGCCTCACCCAGCAGCAGCCGGCGATGCCGTAAGTAGCGCCGCCATATGATCGATTCCAGCCCTCTCCACGGGAGGATGAGGATGGAGGCGCAAGCACACCGGTGAGGGCTCCTGCAGCGCCGAGCGATGCTCGACGACGGAATTCCGGCGCTCATCGAGCGCCGTTACAGTTGCCCGCCAGCCGAGCCTTGATCTCTTGCACCAGTTTCCCTACATCCACGGGGCGGAAAAGGACTCTTTCAAAGCCCCGGCCTTCCAGCGCCTCAGCATCCACAAGGCTGTGCCCTGCCATAACCCAAGTCGGCACCAGCTTTGACCACTGGGAAAGTTGGGACAAGTCTTCGGCAGGGTTTTGACTTTCGGAAAGGTCGGCAACGAACAGATGAGGCATTGTTTTGGTCGCGAGTAGTCGCTTCCCCGCCGCCCGCGGGTCCTCATAGGCTTCGACGTCAAAACCCTCTTCGATCAACTGCGCCCGCAGCAGAGTCCGCGCCGTCCAGTCCTTGCCACTCAGAATAATGTGGGACATGCTAAGCAGAGTATAGCTGAATTATCCGGACTTCCGGGGCTTGAGCGAAGGGGCAGTTTCCGCGCAGGATTTTGGCAAAATCGCCAAACTTTTCAGGGTGCCGGAGAAAGCAGGAGATCGAGGAACCGGCGTTAGAGTATTGAGCCGGCCTTCCTGACTTTTGCCTCAAGCGGACGTTGTTAAGCATTCAGCACCTGGAATGTGCTAAGCTAGGGCGAGCCGCCGGTGAGGATTCGGCCCGACAACTCGCGGCACGCGCCGATAGGTAACCTCAAAAAGTACCATTGGATGCCGCCCATGAAGATCCTGATCACAGGCTCAAGCGGGTTGATTGGTTCAGCGCTGATTCCCGTTTTGACTGCCCAACACCACCAAGTAATTCGTCTGGTCCGCCGAAAGGCGGACTCAGAAGAGGGCGTGGCACAGTGGGACCCGGAAGCAGGAAGGCTGGATCCCCGCACCTTTGAGGGCATCGAGGCGGTGGTAAATCTTGCCGGCGAAAATATCGGTGCTGCGCGCTGGACTCCGGAACGGAAGACACGGATTCGCGAAAGCCGGGTGCGAGGAACCAAGCTCCTTTCAGATGCCATAGGTCAGCTACCACATCCCCCGAAAGTGCTGGTTTCAGCTTCCGCAATCGGATACTACGGCTCACGCGGGGACGAAACGCTCTCCGAGGATAAGCCGCCCGGCACTGGCTTCCTGCCGGAGGTCTGCGTGGCTTGGGAGGCCGCAACCGAGCCCGCACGGCAGAAAGGGGTCCGGGTCGTGAATTTGCGATTCGGCATGGTCTTGAGTGGCAAGGGCGGCGCTTTGGCCCCAATGGTTTCGGCATTCAAAATGGGTGTGGGCGGAAAGCTTGGTGATGGCCGGCAGTACATGAGCTGGATCGCCATCGACGACCTTACCAGCGCAATCGTCCGTGTCATAACGGACGATACTTTTGATGGCCCGGTCAATACGGCAAGCCCGAATCCCGTGCGCAATAAGGAATTTTCGCAAACCCTTGGACGGGTTCTCGGCCGTCCCACGATTTTTTCGATGCCCGCCTTTGCCGTCCGCCTGGTATTTGGTGAGATGGCGGACGCGCTCCTGCTGGCAAGCACCCGGGTCGAGCCTGCGCGTCTTTTGGCTGGCGAGTTCACGTTTGAGTATCCTGAGCTCGAGAGTGCGCTTCGTCACATCCTTGGAAAGATGTATAATTAAAACAATGTCGGGCGCTTAATGAGAATTACGGTTTTATTTTTTGGATTAACTCACGATCTGACTGGCCTTCGGGAAGACGAAATTGAGCTCGAGGAAGGTGGCAATCTCGAGCACCTGCGGCGCGTCTGCGAAAAACGCTTCCCGCGCCTTCGCGAGCTTGCCGGTTCCGTGCTTTTAGCGGTAAATCAACAAGTTACAGACGGTACGTCGATTTTGCATGAAGGTGACGAGGTGGCGTTCATGCCGCCGGTCAGCGGCGGTTCCGACAGAGACGTTTACCAGATTACACAAGAAAAGATTCGTACCAGGGAACTCGCGGAGTCGCTGAAAGAAAGCTGCGACGGAGCCGTGGTCGTATTTGAGGGCATTGTGCGCGAGCAATCCCACGGGCGGAAGACGCTTTATCTCGAATACGAGGCTTATGAGGCCATGGCCGTTCGCAAGATGGGGGAAATCGGGGCGGAAGCAAAGGAAAAGTTTGATATTCATAACGTTGGAATGATTCATCGGGTTGGAAGGCTGGAAATCGGCGAAACCAGTGTGGCGATTGTCGTAACCGCCGAGCATCGGCACCCCGCATTTGAAGCCTGCCATTACGCCATTAACCGGCTGAAGCAAACGGTCCCCATCTGGAAGAAAGAGTACTTCGCAGACGGAAGCGTATGGGCCGAAGGAGAAGGCCAACAACGGGTGCTCATCGGAGCAAGAGGATAATCGTGCGGCGTGGAAGTTCATTGGCGTCGTAATTTGGCACGAAAGTGGGGTTAAGAGTCTATCGAATATGGAGAATTATTTAAGTGTTGCGGTAGAAATCGCACGCGAGGCAGGATCATTAATTGCGGAGTTTTCAAAACGGCCGATTGAGATTTCCTACAAACGAAAATCGGACCTGGTAACCGAAGCCGACCGGCGCTCGGAGGCATTGATCGTTGATCGCTTGCGGCGGCACTTCCCTCAGCATGCAATAGTGGCTGAAGAAGGAGGAGGGCAAGCGACAGGTTCTGAATATTGCTGGTACGTCGATCCCTTGGATGGAACCACCAATTTCGCGCATGGCTTCCCGGTATACTGCGTGAGCCTGGGCTTAGCCTGTCGAGGAGAAGTCATCGTGGGGGTCGTTTACGACCCCACCCGTGAGGAATTATTCCAGGCGGAGCGCGGCGCCGGCGCTTACCTGAACGACCAACGGATCAGCGTTTCGAAAACCGCCCACCTCTCCGAAGGCCTGCTGGCCACGGGCTTCCCGCCCTTCGCCACAAACCACGATCTGAACCTCCAATTCTTTTTCAAGTTTACTCATTTTTCGCACGGAATTCGGCGTGCCGGCGCGGCGGCGCTGGATCTTTGCTCGGTAGCTGCCGGACGCCTGGAGGGCTTTTGGGAACTCAAACTGAATCCCTGGGACAAAGCGGCAGGCGCTTTGCTGGTAATGGAAGCGGGTGGCCGGGTCACGGACCTGGCCGGAGGCGCTTTCGACCTGCGGCGGGATGAGGTTGTCGCTTCCAATGGTTTGGTTCATGATTCAATGCTCCAAATCTTCACAGAAGTCTTGGAGGAGAGCAAGAAAGTTGCGTGTGGCCAGGAACACTGTTGATAGTTTTTTGCGTCGGTAAGGTTAAAGCTGCCGAACGTAAGGAAGAAGCATGAGGAAGCCCCTGGGGTCTAAGCGCTACGCCAGGCGTCGCGGGTTGATAACGCTCTCTCTTTCAGAGCGGGAGGGCAAACTTGCCCGGTGGGGCCGGTCTCTCGGACCGGAAATTACCCAGATGGACATCCACATGCGCCGGCTTGGCCTGGGGCACGATGGCCTGAAAGTCGCCCATCTTACCGACATTCACCACAGCCTGTACACGCCGATTGAAGATGTGGAACGGGCCGTTGACCTCACCAATCAATTGCGCCCCGATTTGGTTGCGCTGACCGGCGACTATGTTACTTTCTCACCGTCGTACATCTGGCCGGTAGCAAGAGTCCTGGGAAGGCTAAAAGCCAGGCTGGGAGTCTTCGCCGTCCTTGGAAATCATGATTTCCAAGTGGACCCGGATGAGATGACGCGGGCACTCGAGGCTCAGCAGATTCGCGTCCTTCGCAATTCCCACTTCGCTTTGCACACGGATCACACACCGCTCTGGCTCATGGGAGTTGACGACCTTTGGTGGGGCGCTGATGACTTGGAAGCCGTGGTACGGCATGTCCCCTCCCGCGATCCCAAGATCCTGCTTTGTCATAACCCCATGGGCGTCCGGATGGCCGCGGAGCACCAAATCGACTTGGTTCTTTCGGGGCACACCCACGGTGGCCAGGTCCGGCTCCCACTGGTGGGCGCCTTGTACGGAAAGCCCAAACTAGGCAAACGTTTCATTCAAGGCTGGAATCGCCTGGATGGCACGCAGATTTACGTCAGCCGGGGGATAGGCAAAGTGCTCCTGCCTTTGCGCGTCGGTTGCCCGCCGGAAATCGCCTGCCTGCGCCTGCGCTCGGGAAATTCAACAAAAACGGATTGACACTTCACGTGTCTGCAGCCAGGGCTCCCGCAGCCGCCTCCCTGCCTCACATGATATCGCAAGCTCGTGGGGGGACGCCTTGTACCGCCAAGCCACGTCCCCACGCCCCGGCTTTCACAAATGGTCAAGAGAGGCGCACCCGGCTGAAAGTTGCGCTTACGTCTTGATGAGCAGAGTCTTTATTTCATGTGGCGCTATCGGGACACGAGTTTTCGACCCCTCGACGGCAAAAGTCTTTGGCTCAACAAACTGATCCCATTCCATCATGTCCGTTTCACGGACGCTCTGCGGTGTTCGTCTGAACTGGAGCACGGCTTCGGTGTTTTTGCCGTCAGTCTCGTAGATACGCACGACGTAGTCGTTTGAATCTTCGGCTTTTTTGAGTGACTCAACCATAATGTTCGCGGGTTCTATATTCAGGGCGCTGTAAGTGTCTGAAAGTTCTCCCGCGTGGGAAGGCTCAAGCCTCACCAGGAATGGAGCATTGAAGTCCACGCCTCGCCGGGTTGCATTGTCATCCTGCCAGGCGCCGCGGTGGGGCACCAGCGCGTACTTGACATGGTGGATTCCTACGATTGGGTCATCCGACTGATCTGACCACGAATCCGGCATACGAGGATAGCCGCGGCGCGGTCCACGGATCAGGCTCATGCGGAACACGCTCTGCTGGTAGGAAAAGCCGTACTTCGAATCATTCAGCAGGGTCACCCCGTGGCTCCCGCTCTGGTCAGTCACATCCGCCCAACGCTGGGCCGCCACTTCAAACTTTGTGCGGTCCGCAATTTCCCACTGGCGCGCCGGTTCGTTGAGACGAACGTTCGGATCCTCCGTCAACGTGTAGTCAAAGCGCTGGATCGAGCCGAAAGGAATCTCGTAAGTGGCGAAATCGCTTGTAAGCCGCAGCGGAAACGCCACCTTGGCAAAACGGTACTTCTCATGCCAGTCGGCCCGAAGCTCGAAATCCACACGGTCCGAGTGGCTATAGAGAATGGTGTCCTGCTCGAAGGACGACGCGCCGAAGTGCTTCTTCACCCGCACGACCACGCGCACCGGCCCGCTTTCCACCACACTCACGCTTTCGGCCTTATCAAGCTTGTGGTCTTCACCAAGGTAAATATTCCAGGCGGGTTCACCGCCGGGCGCGTTGGGCGGTCGGTCCTCCCATACCTCCAACGCGTTTGCCTGCAGGTCGCCGGGGAGAAAGTCCGCCTTGATTCCCTTCTTCCTCAGCGACTTGAGGTTGCCGGTGTTCGGATCAATCTCCACCTCCAGGCGGTCATTGGCCAGTTTGAGCCCTGATACGGCCAAGTCCGTCGCAAACTCCGGCCGACTCTGGCTCGGCACCAGCCGATACTGCTTGAATCCCAAACCCGGCACGTTTTCAGCGAAAAATAGGGCCTTGCTCGCCCCATCTTCCTGGATAATTTGATGAGGGACGGTACGCCCGGCCGTATCGACAATCTTAAACAATCCCGAGGCAGGATAATCGCCCGCCTCGAGAGAGGCCAGATCGGTTCTCGCCCACGGCGAAGAATTAAAGACCAGGATGGCCCGGCCTTCACCCTGTGTATTGGCGTGACGCGCAATCGACGCCAGCGCGGAGTTCAGCACCTTGCCGCTGCCTGCCTTGATGTCTCCGTAATCCGTCGCCGCATCGCGATAGACTTCGGCGATAGACGACCCATCGATGTTGTCATGCACCTGTCCGAAGAGCAGGTTCTGCCACATCTGCTTCAGTGAATCTTGCGGATAGGCCGCGCCGAACTCGGTGGCCAGCAGCGAAAACTTCTCCGCGTTCATGAGCAGCACTTCACATTCGCGGTTGTCGCGCTTTACCTGAGCGTCGGTGGTAAAAGTCCCGCGATGCGTTTTGACGTAGAGTTCGTCGTCCATAACCGGAAGGCTGGCGCTGTTCGGCAGCGCCTTGATAAGTTCAAAGTAGTCCAGCGCCTTCGAAAAGCGAACGGTGGGAAAGTTGGGGTCGTGCATTAAAGACATCGCACGGTTGACCATCTCCGGCATGGGCCCGCCACCGTGGTCACCCTTTCCGTACAGGATCAGGAGCTTATCCACGCCGTGCACCGATTTGAGCGTCGCGAGCTCCCGCAGCATCTGGTCAGGCATCACTTGCTGGTTGTAGTCACCCACGGTGTGGAAGGCAAGCATGCGCGAGCCGTCCGCGGCCTGCCACCAGAACAGATGGTAAGGGAAAGGCACCGGCGGGTTATTCCGCTCCACCTGCCATTTCAACTTGTGCGTCACAAAATACTCGATCCCGCACTTGCGGTAGATCTGCGGCATGTTCCAACTGAAGCCAAAAACATCCGGCAGCCACCCCACCTTTACGTCAACGCCGAATTTTTCCCGGAAGTACCGCTTGGCATAGAGATGCTGGCGCACCAGCGACTCGCCGTTAGGAATGTTCGTGTTATGCTCCACCCACGCTCCGCCGACAATCTCCCACTGGCCGGCCGCCACTTTCTTCTTGATCTGCTCGAAGATCGCAGGGTAATAACGCTCTATCCATATGTAGAATTGTGCTGAACTCTGGGCCGCCACTTCAA
>JAMCXS010000014.1 GCA_023474345.1 Acidobacteriota bacterium
TTCAATGCCGCTAAGACGACGGACTGTGGTACCAGCGGCCCTTCCAGCGGACACCAGGGCCTGTAAGGCTAAAAAGGGCCGAGGTAACGGCTACGGCGGAGTAAAAAAGTGATGCGAACGGCAGAGTAAGGGCATAAAGAGGAGAAAGGCCAGCAAACAATATGATCGGGCAATAGATGATAACGCTCAGCGCCGTTGCCGCCCCCGCGAGCAGTGTGGGGTCGCCCACGGGTAAAGTTCCCGCAAAGGCGTGGACGAGCAACAAGGTTGCCAGCGAAACCCAGGGCAGGACAGCTAATGCATTCCCCACAATCAAGGCGCCCAGAACCTTCCAGATGGATCTATCCGCCCCTTCCCAAGCGCTGCGGGTGAGGCCTTCAAAAACCTCCCGCCAGTTCTTATACATTCGGGTGCGGAAAAGGCCCCGCGTCACCGCCAGGTAAATGCGATGGCCGTTATGCTTGAACATTTCTGACATCCGAAGGTCCTCAACCAGGGTGTTCCGCAATCGTGGATAACCTCCTAGGGAAGCAAGATCTTTGCGGCGCATCAAGAGAAAGGCTCCGGCAGCCAGCGCACGCCCGGAGTTGGGATGGTTTACCAGCCGGGGCGGGAAGAGCATGAAGAGGAAAAAACCGAACGCAGGCATGACCACTTTCTCCGCCAGGGACTGCATGTCCAGTTCCGGGGTAAGCGAAAGTAGCCGGGCGCCCTTCTGGAGAGCCAGTATCATGGCTTGGCGGAGAAGGCTTGGTTCACACACCACGTCGGCATCCGTAGCCAAAACCCATTCTCCTGTCGCGGCCTGTTCCGCCAAGCTCATGGCATGAACCTTGCCGCGCCAGCCGGTTGGCAGTTCGTGGTTATGGATGACCCGCAGTTTGCCCCGCGAGGCAGGGCGCTCCATCCATTCGTCGGCAATGGCGCCGGTGCGGTCGTCCGAGTCATCGTCTACAAGGATAACCTCGTAATCCGGGTAGTCCAGGTTGAGCAATGATTCAAGGGTTGTCGGCAGCGTTTCTTGTTCGTTGCGCGCCGCGAGGATGACGGAAACGCGGGGCAGTTGAGGCAAAGCCTCTGAGCGCGGAACGGGCCGTAGAATAGTAATGCCATTAATCCCCCAGAGTAAAAACAAGCCCACGCCACACCAGGCAAGGGCTACTAAGAAAAGAATCAATTCCAAAGTATGCAAATTAAGCTCCTTGATGACTATAAGAAACCGAACTCTCCAACCCCAGCGCGCAAAAGCTGCTATGTTAGACTCAAAACTCGTCCAATGAGTGGCCTGCCCCACATCTTTATTGTTCTGGGAATTTTGCTCCTGGCGCAAAGCGTCATGTCGCTGCGTGACGGTTTCCGTTTTCTCCGCTACGTGCGTCTGACTCGTAGCCAGCCGCCCGGCGATTACGTTCCCCCAGTTGCTGTGACGATTCCTGTCAGGGGAGCGGAGCCAGCGCTAGAGGCAAACGTCCTGGCGTTCTTAAGACAGGATTATCCAGAATACCAGGTGACTTTCGTCGTGGACGACAAGAAAGATCCGGCATTCCTAAAGCTCAGTACCTTTGTAGCAAAGCCGACGGAGCCTGGAGGGATGGGCCCTGCAAGGTGTTCCGTGGTGGTTGCCGGAGCCTGCGAGAAGAGCGGACAAAAAGTCCACAACCTGCTGCGAGGTCTCGAGACGATTGACGACACGGCAGAGGTTTTGGTTTTTGCTGATGTGGATGCGAGGCCAAATCCGTCCTGGTTAAGGTCTCTGGTGGCTCCGCTTGCGAATCCCCGAATTACCGTCAGCACAGGATTCCGCTGGTATCTTCCGGGCAAGACGTTTGCCTCTCAGTTGCGCGCCGCGTGGGATACCTCAATCGCGACGCTGCTCGGGGAACATGATTCCAGTTTCCCATGGGGTGGCTCGATGGCCGTCCGCGCACAAGACTTCAAGCGCTTGCGGGTGGCTGAGCGTTACTGGGCATCGACGGTAAGCGATGATTATGCACTGGGCCGCGCTGTCCGTGATGCAGGCGGAAAAATCCGATTTGAACCTCGCTGCCTGGTCCTCTCGCGCGAAGATTCCACGCTCGGTGAGTTCCTGCGCTGGGCGAATCGGCAGATCATTATCACGCGAGTTTATGCTCCCCGCCTGTGGCGCCTGGGCCTGGCGGCACACCTGCTCTATGCCAGCACTCTGACCTTCGGCATGGTTTTGGTGTTTAGTCCCCGGATGCCCTTGCAGGAAAAGTTCGGCATCGTGGCTTTCCTGCTGGTTATCCTGGCGCTGGGAATGGCTAAAGGAGCGATTCGCAGTATGGTCGCGCGTGAGACCTTTCCCGAAGAGCGCGAATTTCTGGCCCAATACGGGAATCGATATTGGCAACTGGCGCCTCTGGTTCCCTGGGTGATGCTCTGGAACTTTGTGACGGCGGGATTCACGCGCAGCATCGAATGGCGTGGCATTCGCTATCGCTTGCGCTCAGAGCACGAGGTCGAGATCCTCGGGCGGCAATCACCTTGATTCACTTCTTGAGCTGGGGAGGTTTGGTCTTGTGCCGGGAGATATATCGAGCATGGGGTTTAGCTTTCTTCGGTTCGGGACTTGCCACAGGATCACTTGCCGGAACCACTTTGGCCAAAACCTGGTCAAAAGCGGTTGAGCCGGGTTTTGGCGCCTTTTTCTTCTCCTTCCCCTCCAGAAAGGGATGTTCAGAAAAACACGTCTGGCAGATAACCTTGACCACTTTGTCGCCAACAAAGCTGGCGATAGCGTGATTCAGGAGGTGCTTGCATCGCGGACAGTAATCGTCAATCAGGTCGCCAAGCCGCGGTGATTGGTTGTCCAGCCAGGAAGCTTCAGAAGACATAGGTAACGCCTATTATAACTGCATTGGAATGAAATGCAATAATCGCACCAAGAAGCCGGCCGTTTCGGAAGATTCGAGAGGAGAGCGTTTATTGGTGCAGCTGGCGGGGCCGGTGAGATGGTGGGGCAGGGGCGTCCGCTGAGTGCGGTCTAATTTCGCGGCTCAAATTTCGGTCTCCGGCGACACGAGCGCTACGGCTGCCGCAGGAAGCAGCGAAGTGGACAGATCTGGAGGAGGCGCGGGTGCGGAGACCCGTCCCTCAACTGGAGTCGGGGAAACTCGAACGCCCCTCGCCGGACTCCCGAAGGTAAGCGGCCAAGCGGAAACGCCGGACGGCATCCTTCCACGGGCCGCGCGGCGAGGCTCCCTTCACCGGCGCTTCCTCTTCTTCCGTTGCCGGCGGGCCAGGACCAAAAGCTGGGCGTTGGCCGCCAGCACTGCTCGCACCGCGTCCTGGAACTCCCGTCCCGCCTCCACCCGCCGGCGCACCTCCTCCACCCAATCCCTCGGAATGCGCTCCACCCGTCGCTTGCCCTCCACCATGAAGGTCAGCGACCACGCCTCATGACCCTGGTCCTGGGCGCAGTGGCAGCGAGGATTGCCGCAGCGGGTGTAACTGCGGGTGAGAGCGCCGGGCAGCAGATCCGGAGGAATCGCAAAGCGCCGGAGCCGTTGAATCTTCCGCTGCCGGAGGCGGGAGGCTTGAGGTCCGCGAGGCTCGCCCGTCATATTGTAGCAATCGCGCTACAATAATAAGACAAAAGGCAAGCCCTTTCTGAACACGAAAATGGGACGCTTCCTTTGACGCCCCTCGCTCGGATGGCCCAACCGCTATTCCAGCGGTAAACCTTCCCTACTCAGTGTTGAGATTCCGAAACGGCTGGAGGGAAGCTTGCGCTAAGTCGCCGGTTTCTAACAGCTTCGTGCATCCGGCTCTCAATCTTTCCGCGCCATGTGATCACGGTCACAGCAGGGAGCGCTTCGCTCCAATATTATGATCATGAAGCGGGGTGGTCAGCAGCTTACCCCGCAGGAACTTGTGACGGAGGTAGGTATGGCCTACATTATTGCCGAAGGTTGCACAAAAGACGCGAGCTGTGTGGACGTGTGCCCGGTTGATTGCATTCATCCCCGGAAAGACGAAGCAAACTTTGAGGAAGTACCGCAACTCTACATCGACCCTGTGGCGTGCATTGATTGCGGAGCGTGCATTCCTGTTTGCCCTGTGCCCACCATCTTCACTCTGGATGATTTGCCGGAACAGTGGAAGAACTATATTGAGATCAACGCGGCGTATTACGGGAATTAGCCAGAAACAAGGGACCGAGAACACCGTTCAGGGCACTGCGGACCAGCGGTGCCCCTGATTCCTTTCCCCCTCCAGCTTCTCAATTTTACAGCTTGTTGAAAAACTCCATCCGAGGGCCTGCGCCTGCCGAATTTGTGGCCAGCCCAAACGGAGAATCAACGTATTGGAGGAACCGGCAGCACCCATTCCGGATGCTGCCAAGAGTTCTTCGGCAATCTGCAGAGCGACAGAAGGTCCCCGGCGCTCGCCACCTCCGCATGGTCGGAGCCAGATAATTCCTGTAGCATCTGACGCTTACGCCCCGCCTGCTCCCGGGAAAAGCCAACAGCAACCCTGGCGATCCACCTCTCAAAACGCCCTCCGACTTAAGTCGTCGCCCCAGAAATCTCAGTGAACTACGATTGACAGTGTTCGAAGTCAAAGGTAAATTAACTCGGACAAATTCACGGAGGACGTTAGATGGCCTATATTATCGCTGAACCTTGCATCGGTACAAAAGATACGGCTTGTGTGGATGTGTGCCCGGTGGATTGCATCCACCCCCGCAAGGATGAGGCAAACTTTGCCGATGTACCCATGCTGTATATCGATCCTGTCGAGTGCATTGATTGCGGAGCGTGCGTGCCTGTCTGCCCGGTATCGGCAATCTTCCCGCAGGACGACCTGCCGGAAAAATGGAATAGCTTTGTCGAGGCCAACGCGCAGTATTACAAGAAGTAGGGAAAATCAGATTTAGCCGCAATAGGGGCGTCACAAGACAAAAGAATCTCGAGGGACTGCCATCAGGGTTTCGCTCCACCTGGGTTGGTACGATGGAGAAGTGTGGAATATCCCAGTAGCCACGCGAAGGAGCGGCGCACCAGAATCGCCGCAGCAGATTTTACCATTGGTATCTTGTTGCTGTTCTCGGCGCCCATTCCGCTCCCGCAAAGCTCCAATGCCAGCCCGAGCGCTTCCGCATGGGGAAAAGCTGACGGTCTCTTTCTGCCAGCGACGGGAAGGGACCGCTGTTTCCCCGCCAATCTCTCCCCCGCCAGGGCTTTCTCACTCGGATCCCACGCTGCATTTCAGGTACCGTCAGGCAGCGCAATCGGGAGCGTAACGGCTTGTTTTGATGGCACTTCTCGGCCTTTCAACTTATAATCGCGGTTGGTTGGGTTCAAAACCTTAAGACTCCGCGTTGCGCTCATCCCGGAATGTACCGACTATACAGCCTGTTATTCAGCCTTGGGTTAGTTTTGATGGCGCCTTATTATCTCTGGCGGCGGAGGGGCCGAAAACCGCTCGCAGGGTGGCGCGAAAGATTCGGCTTGCTGCCTCCTTCCATTCGGCAGGAGGCGCAAGGCGCGATTTGGATTCATGCCGTCTCGGTGGGGGAAACCATCGCCGTCGCGGGATTGGTCCGAGAGCTTCAGCGGCGCTACCCTGAGCGAAGAATCTTTTTGAGCCACGTGACACCAACAGGCCGCGAAGTGGGAGAGAAACAACTGCCGGACCTGGCAGGGCGATTTTATCTGCCCTTTGACTGGACATGGGCTGTGCGCCGCGCCATGGAGCACATTCGCCCTTCGGTTCTACTAATTGTGGAGACTGAACTGTGGCCCAACATTCTGCGAGCGGCCCGCGATTTTGGGTGCCGCTCATTCCTCGTAAATGCCCGCCTTTCGGACAGGTCGTTTCGCGGCTATCGGATGGTTCGTCCTTTCATGCGCCGCATTTTGGGAAATATCGACCGGATCTGCGCTCAAACGGCAGCGGACGCAGAGAGGTTTCGAATGCTCGGCGCATCCCCGGAACGTGTCAGCGTGACCGGCAATCTCAAGTTTGACAGTCGCGCGCCGGAGTTCGGAGAATTCGGGGCAAGAATCAGGGAAGCCCTGGCTGTAGCGAACCGCAGCCCTATCTTTGCGGCGGCCAGCACGATGCCCGGAGAAGAGCCGCTTGTGCTTCAAGCCTGGCAGACAATCCGCAAGAGGTATCCCCAAGCATTGATGATTCTTGCTCCGCGTCATCCCGGGCGCTTTGATGAGGTTGAGGAGCTGTTGCGAACAAGGGGGTTGAAGTTCGTCCGTCGCACCGGCTTCGCACAAGGCAGCGAGGCGATGCACCTCGGGCTTGCCTCGGCGGAAATTCTGCTCCTTGATACAATTGGAGAGTTGGCGGAGATGTTTGGATTGGCCGACATTGTTTTCGTCGGGGGAAGTCTCGTTCCAACAGGAGGCCATAACGTGCTCGAACCTGCCTTCTGGGGGAAACCGATCGCTTTTGGCCCGCATATGAGCAACTTTCGGGATGTTGCAAGCCTCTTTTTGGGTGCGGGGGCCGCGGTCCAGGTAGCGGATGCCACTGAACTCGGTCAGGAATTGCTGCATCTGCTCGACAATCCAGAGGAGGCGCGCAGGATGGGGGAGATGGCCAAAAGAGTGGTCGCGGAGCAAGCCGGCGCTACCTTGCGAGTTCTCAATCAGATGGAAGAATGGCTGGGCGCTCCTTCGACGGCAGCGACTCCCGTACCTTGATCAATCCGATGAATCACATTCTTACACCATTTGCCGAAGTTTACGGTCTGGGAACAATGCTGCGCCAGCAGGCCTTCCGCCGTGGCTGGCTGAAATCGCGCCGACTCTCGCGCCCCGTGATCAGCGTCGGCAACCTGACGGTGGGAGGGAGCGGGAAAACCCCCCTCGTGGGTTGGATTGCTGAAACCTTGCTTTACCGGGGCTATAAACCGGCAATTTTGACGCGCGGTTACGGCCGCAAGCGTGGCCCGGATATCCTTATCCTCGAACCCCAGCCGGAACGGAATATCGACGCCCGCACCGTGGGCGACGAACCTGCGTTGCTGGCTCGCGCCCTGCCCCGAGTACCCATTGTGATCTCGGCAAACCGCCACCGAGCGGGCCAGCTTGCTGAAGAGCGCTTCGGTGTGGATATTCACATCCTGGACGACGGCTTCCAGCATTTTGCGCTTGAGCGCGATGTAAATATTGTCACCATTGACGTGACACAGGAACTGGAAGACGGCGCGTTGCTGCCTGCAGGACGTCTGCGTGAGCCTTGCTCGGCTCTCAGGCGCGCGGACTTGATTTTGCTCACGCGGGTCGAGATCCGCAGCCCTGACCCGATCGAAAAGCAAGTCCGCTCAATCAATGCGCGGGCCCAAGTCTTTCACTGTTCAACCGCACTCCGAGGATTGATAGATGCGGGCAACGGTATACTCCAGTCGCCGGCAGAATATCGCAATCGGCCGGTGTGCGCCTTTTGTGGCATCGGAAATCCTCGCGCTTTCTTTTCGGATTTACGCAGATGGGGATTCACGCTCGGCGCGGAAATTGCCTTTCGCGACCATCATGTGTACGGTCCAGGGGATATGAAGCGGCTGCTCAGCATCGCGCAATCTGCGGGAGCCGTCGCCTTCCTAACTACGGAAAAAGATGTCATGAATCTTTCCCCGCAATGGAAACCTGAACTGCCTGTTCTGGCTTGCGGAATCCGACCGGAGATTTCCGGCGCCAAAGTGTTCGAGGAGGCGATTCTGGCCCGGGTGTCGCCCATCGGCCTGCGGGAAAAAGCGGCCTCTGGCGTATAGGCCTGGCAGTGCGAGGTAATCGTTTGGATATTCAAAGGACTGCTGCCGTGAATCCGGGGAAAATTCTGGTTCGAGGAACCAACTGGGTCGGCGACGGTGTAATGTCTCTGCCGGCGCTGGAGGCCTTGCGGACGCGCTTCCCATCCGCGGAAATCGTGCTGGTCATCAAGCCCTGGGTGGCGGAGCTTTATGAACATCATCCCGCCGCGGATCGTCTGATCGTCTACGATCCGGAGGGACAGCATCGCGGCCCGCGAGGTTTCTGGAAATTCGTCGAGACCCTTCGGGCCGAACGGTTCGATCTAGCCATCCTATTTCAAAACGCTTTTCACGCCGCCTGGATGGCTTGGTGCGCGCGCATCCCTGTGCGCATCGGGTATGACCTTGAAGCCCGCGGAGCATTGCTAACAGATTCCGTTCCTGTTCCGCCGCCCGCACTTTATGGACACCAAAGCAACTACTACCTCCAGCTCCTGTTCCGCACGGGTTTAATCGAGAGGCCGGCGCCCGTCGAGAGGATTCTGCTGGGCGTTCAGCATTCCGAGAAACTCTGGGCCACAAAGCAATTGAAGGCGCTGGGCTTGGGAGGACCGCGTTTTCTGGTGGGCTTTAGTCCCGGCGCCGCTTTCGGACCTGCCAAGCGCTGGCTGCTGGAGCGATATGCCGATCTCGCGGATCGATTAGTTGGAGCACTCCATGCCGATGTGCTAATCTTCGGTTCCCGGGCGGAGAAACAGCTCGCGGAAAGCATTGCACATATGATGCAGCATACCCCGACCATCCTCTCGGGCGAGACAACCTTGCGCCAGTTGATGGCCCTGCTGGCACAATGCCGATTGATCATTACCAACGACTCCGGGCCTATGCACCTGGCGGCGGCGCTAGGCTTGCCAGTGGTCGCGGTCTTTGGATCCACCAACGAGCGCTCCACCGGGCCTGTCAGCCCGCGGGCCAGAGTGGTAAAACATCCCGTTAGCTGCAGCCCTTGCGGGCTGCGTGAGTGCCCTATCGACTTCCGGTGTATGAAGGCGGTGAGCGTGGAAGAAGTCCACCGGATTGCCTTGGGGTTGATCAAGGAATTGGGAGTTACTCATGACCGTCCGGCATCAGGATAAATCGGGCAAGCAGCCGAACGAGATCTCCCCTCGCAAAGGAACAGGGGCTCGCCAGGGAAGTGAGGAGATTTTTTTAGACAGGGACAGGACCCATCGCGGCGGGTGGCCGCTCATGCCCGACCTGATCTCCGAGAACCTGTTTGACGCGGCTGGGCTAATTCTCCAGGAGTTGGGAGGTCCGAAAGGCCCTCGGGCTTCCTCATTATCGTGCCGATCATGAAACTCACCAGCCGAGTTCGTTCCACTTTGCTTTCCATTATCCGGCAATTTCCCCATCAGCACGTTATCGTGCTAGGGGACATGGTGGCTGACGAGTTTGTCTACGGTGAAATCACTCGCGTCTCGCGTGAAGCTCCAGTCTTAATTCTGCGGCAACGCGAAAGGAAAATTCTGCCCGGAGGCGGAGCGAACGCCGTGAACAACCTTGCAGACCTGGGCGCGCGAGTGATCCCGGTGGGAGCGGTGGGCGCCGACGACGCTGGTGAAGCGCTGTTGCAATACTTCAAGGAAAAGGATGTCTCGACGCGCGGAATCCTCCGTGTGCGAGGTTACATCACACCCACGAAGTCGCGGATTCTTGGAGGATTGACGCACTGGCAGCGGCAACAGATCGTCCGCGTTGACCGCGAGCCCTCACCGGACGGCCGGCAGGAACTCCAAGCACGCCTTGGCAAGGTCGTGGATCCGTTGTTAGACCGGGCTCAAGCGATGCTGGTTTCCGATTACGGTTACGGGGCTGCCAGCGCCACAGAAGTTCAAAGGCTGGGGCTCCGGGCGAGACGCCGCCGATTGCCGCTCATCGTAGATTCAAGGTATGATCTCGCGACCTATGCGCAAGTTACCGCCGTTACTCCGAATGAACCGGAGGTGGAGGCGGTCTTCGGAAAGCCTATTGGAAACAATGTCGAGTTGCTCTTCGAACTGGGCCGCGAGATGCTTCAACGCCAATCACTGCAAGCCCTCTTGGTTACCCGCGGGCGGGATGGGATGGTTCTGTTTGAAGCGGGGCGGAAGCCGCAAGTGATCCCGATTTTTGGCTCGGACCAGGCTGTGGATGTAACAGGCGCCGGCGACACGGTCGGGGCCGTTTTTACACTGGCTCTTGCGGCGGGAGCAAGTTTTGCCCATGCCGCTCTCGCGGCCAATTGTGCGGGTGGACTTGTGGTCATGAAGCGTGGGACGGCTACCGTAACAGCGCAGGAACTCAAAGAGGCTATACGGAACGCGTAAATAGTAAGCTGATTCCTCGGGCAGAAGTCACGTCGCTTGGCGAACGTTTGCGGCAGGCGGGCCATCGAATTGTGTTTGCGAACGGTTGCTTTGATCTGCTCCATGTGGGCCACGTTCGGTACCTGGAGGGCGCCCGGCAGCAGGGGAGCGTGCTGGTTGTGGGAGTGAACAGCAACCGGACGGTCAGGGAACTGAAGGGCGAAGGACGGCCTCTCGTTGCTGAACGGGCCCGTGCAGAGATGCTGGCGGCGCTCGAATCGGTGGATTACGTGGTAATCTTTGACGAATTGACGGCCGAAAAAATCCTCCGTGACCTGCGCCCTGACGTGCACTGCAAAGGAACAGATTACACACAAGCCACGGTCCCCGAACGCGCGGTGGTCAAGGATTGGGGCGGGCAGGTTTCGATTGTCGGTGATGAAAAACGTCATTCTACCCGCCAAGTGCTTGCCCGGATCATCCAAGGCAAAACGGAGGATGCCTCGAGGCGTGAGAAGGGATAAGGCAAGTGTCACCGCGCGCCGTTTAAGCTTCCTGACTTCATTGGTAAGAAATGCCTGAGTCCAACTTGCGATTCCTTATTGTTCGTCTCAGTTCGGTGGGCGATATTGTCCATGCTCTGCCGGCGGTGGCGGCGCTTGGCCGGACTTATCCTCAAGCGCAAATTTACTGGGCCGTGGAGGAGCGCTACGCTGCGCTGCTCGAAGGAAATCCTTTCGTCCGGCGCGTCATAAAGTTCGACACACTTGGCTGGAGAAACCGTTTGACCTCCGGTGATACCTTGAGGGAAATACTACAGAGCTACAGCGAGCTTCAAGAGGTCCCATTTGATGCCGCGATTGATATGCAGGGCCTTCTAAAAACCGGCTTGCTCGCTTGGGTAAGCCATTCGCGAGAACGCGTTGGACTGGCGGGAAAATGGCTTCGCGAACCCGCCGCCGGGATGTTCTATACACATCGCGTTTCCCCGCAGGGCCGCAAGCATATCATCGAGATCAACCTGTCGCTGGTCGAGTACTTCGGGGCAAGCACCGAAACATGGGAGTTTCCGCTGCCGGGAAATGCGGAAGACCAGAGTGCTGTCCGGGATCAGCTTGAAAGGCTGGGTGTTAATGAATACATCATCGTCAACCCCGGCGGTGGTTGGAAGGGGAAGCGATGGTCTCCTGAAGATTATGCCGAGGCAATCCGCCGGTTGGCCGGAGAGTTGCCTTTTGATATTCTGTTAACGGGTTCAGAGCAAGAAGAGGAACTGGTTCGGGAAATCCGTGATATGGCAAGAACCTCCCGGGCAAAGTGGTTCCCTTCAACGCTCGTTCAGTTCATCGCCCTGGCGCGGGATGCGAAGCTTGTAATTGGGGGCGACACAGGACCGATTCACCTTGCTGCGGCGGCGGGAACACCTCTGGTGGCCATCTTTGATTCCTCTGACCCCCTGAATACCCCGGAGCGGAATGGCCCTTTCAGCCCGGCTGATATTGTGCTCTGTGGACGCGAAGGATCAAATCATCCCAGGCGTTCGAGGAATTTACATTATCTGGAAGGGGTTGGTACCGAATCTGTCGTGGAGGCAGCGATCCAACGTTTGAAGAGAGCGAATGGGTAAGAACTTCGGAACTTTTGCCGCCCGGTGGCGCGTGCCAATGGGATTCGCGTTGGGCATTGCTTATCTGGTCTTTGCTCAGCCCACGGTCCCGCTGCTTGCCGGTGGCGCGCTCGTCGCTCTTGGCGGATTGGGAGTTCGCGCTTACGCGGCCGGTTATCTTGACAAGAACCGCAGCCTTGCCATGTCTGGCCCGTACGCTTATACGCGCAACCCCTTGTATCTTGGCAGCCTGCTGATCGGCTTGGGGCTGGTCATCGCGGGGGGACAATGGTTGCTGGCACTAGTCTTCATCTTCTTTTTCGTCTTTGTGTATGGGCCTGTGATGCGGCGTGAGGAAGCAGGCTTGCGCGAACAGTATGGACAAGCATTCGAGGCCTACGCCGCAGCGGTTCCGCTCTTCTTTCCACATCGGACATCTATTGATACCTCGAGCGAAAAGTTTCAATGGAAACTCTATTGCCGGAATCGCGAATATGAAGCGTCGCTCGGATATATTGCAGGAGTGCTTTTCTTGACGCTGAAAATTCTCTTACGCTAGAAGGTGGTGCAGGTTGCCTTTCCAAGCGATCCTGCGTCTAAATGGAGTATGAAAATCGGCCGCCGTTGTTTTGTAATTTTCGGAATATTCCTGGCCTTGCTGGCTGCGGGAACTCCGGCTCAGGAAGCCGAAGAAAAGCCGCTTCCTTTCAGCCCCGGAGAAACGCTCACCTATGACGTGAGTTGGTCCATCTTCCATGCTGGAGAGGTCACAGCCACTCTCAGCAAAGACCCTGAAGGCTCCCGCAACGCCTTCGTGGTCAAGACAACGGCTCGCTCCGAGGGATTCGTTTCCATCCTGTACAAAGTACGGGATGATTTCGAGTCGGTTTTTGACCCGGAAACGCTATGTTCTCTTGAAATCTCAAAGCAAATCAACGAAGGCCGCCGGCATCGCGACGCCAAAATCATGTTTGATGGCGCGCGCGGATTGGCCATTTTGAACGAACGAAACCTGAGCAAGCCGAGCGAACCGCCAAAACACGACGAACACAAGATCCCAGCCTGCGTCCAAGACATCGTTTCAGGTTTCTATTATTTGCGGAGCCAGCCCCTACGGGTGGGCGAGACCATCCACCTGGCCGTAAATGACGGTTCAAAAACAACGCAGGTGGCCGCCGCCGTCGTGGATCGCGAAAAGATTCAAACGCCCTTGGGCGCCAAGGACGCCTTACGCGTGGAACCTAGAATTTTCGGAACGCTTTATAAGAAAATGAAAGGGCGTATGCTCATCTGGTTCAGTGACGACGAGCATCATTATCCCTTACGAATCAAGGCCATTCTCAGCGTGGGCTCAATCACGGGCACGTTGACTTCAATATCGACAACTCCACCACGGGATCCATCGGCCGGCACGGCTGGCAGTGCGGCTGCAGCAAAAGCGCAGTCGAGCACCCTTAAATAATCTTGTACTTCTCGGCTAGAATGCGCTGGAATCGAGGTCGATAAATCAGGTCAAAAGTGTGCGCCTTGTCGGGAAAAAGCTTGAGCGCGAATTGGCGCGTCGACGCAACCAGCTCAGCCGCTTCTTCCACCGGGATATCAGACTGCCGTAGCGTATTCATAACCAAGTCCACAACGATCTGAAGTCGCCGGACTTTTCTTGCTTCCTCGCGGATTTCAGCTTCAGTTGCCACGATTGTGTCGCCCCCACTCGCGGATGAAGTCACTTCCGAATCATCTACCCCACCACCTACACGATATTATAAGCCCAAAATACCGGAATTCCAGCCCGACAAATCCATAAATTACTCAGGCGCGCTCTGTTCGCGGGTAGATTTCAGTCTTGGAAGTGGAAAAGTCTGGCGGGACGGTGCTGGATGAGCGTTAACCGATCTTTCGCAGTTGAGGGGATGCTGATGTTGTAAGTGGTTTGCTTTCAGCAAAGCGGTCTCCAAGGTCTACACTACATTTTCAAGGCGACGGCGGCTGCCGGAT
>JAMCXS010000006.1 GCA_023474345.1 Acidobacteriota bacterium
CCAAACCCTGAGGCGTCGAGGGCGATCGAACCAGGTGTTGCAGAGTGGACTCGGTCACAGCATTCAGAATGATCTTGGGTGCGACTCTCGGCATAAACGTCAAGGTAGCACACAACCGAGAATATTATAAATAACTTATCGAACGATATGCTGGACATAACCGGCCTGGGTCGTGAGTTTTTGCCCGTAACCAGACGAACGGTGGTACGAACATCATGTCAGACTGTGATCTTAATCACTGACAAAGGGCCGCGAGTGAACTATTTAAACAAGTTCCCGGCGGGAGCGGATTGTGACCTCGTCCAACTTCAGCCGGGCTTGATAACGCAGCGACCCCAATGGTGATGAAAAGGAAAATGAAAATGCAAGATCCATCACGCGAGGATATGGACAAGCACAACCATGGGTCAGCCGGATCGAAGGAACAGAGCTCACAGGAGAATGTCCCGGAGAGCGGTCAGAATCGGAATGACGACCAATTCCGTGACTTGATGGACGACCTGCCGGTGGGCTTATATCGACGGACTCCGGGAGAAAACGGAAGGTTTGTTGCAGCCAATCAAACACTCGCGAAGATGTTCGGCTACCAGACCGTCGAAGAGTTCATAAAGCTTGACGCAGCGGATGTCTACATGGACCTTGATGACCTCCGGGAGTTCTGCCGGCGTCTCCTCGCTGAGGAACAAGTGGCAAGCGTGGAATTGCGATTGAGAAAGCGCGATGGGACACCCATCTGGGGGAGTTTTACAGCCAAGATCGTTCGCAATGCGGGTGGTGAGCCTGAATTTGTGGACGGCATCATGGAGGACATCACGCACCGCAAGAAGGCGGAAGATGCCCTTCGGGAATCGGAAAGACGCTTGGCTTCGCTGATTGATCTGATGCCGGACGCCGCCTTTGTAATTGACGGCAACGGCGTCGTCGTCGCCTGGAACCGCGCCACCGAGTCACTGACCGGCGTCAAAGCCGAAGAGATGCTTGGCAAAGGCAACTATGAGTACGCCATTCCCTTCTACGGAGAAAAGCGGCCCATCCTCATCGACTTGGTCAGAAGGCCGAGTGAGGAGTTGGAGCGAGATTACAGCAGCCTCCAACGCTCCGATCAAGTGGTGATTGGAGAAGCGCCATTGCATGTCCGCGGGCGTGAAACGTATCTGCACGGCAGGGCACGCGCCTTGAGCGGCCCGCACGGCGAATACATCGGCGCTATCGAAATCCTTCATGACCTGACGGACCTCAAACGTGTTGAACAGGCGCTCCGGAACAGTGAGCAAAGATTGCGACGCATCCTTGAAACCACCGGTGAAGGGTTCTGGATGATCGATAACAACTCCGTCACAACCGCTGTGAACGACGCCATGTGCGCCACCCTGGGCAGGCCACGCGAAGAAATCCTCGGGAAAAGCATCTTTGATTTTGTGAATGAAGAAAACGCCGCCATCTTCCGTGAACAGGTCAAGCGGCGGGCAGAGTGTGAAGGCGGTGCTTACGAGATATTCCTGAGCGCGCCGGATGGGTTGCTGATCCCGTGTATCTTCCACGCCAACCCTTTATTTGACGACGCTGGACGAAAAACCGGCGCGTTTGCCATGGTCACCAATATCGCTGAACGTAAGAAGGCCGAGGAGGCCGTTCGCGAGGCCAAGGAAGCCGCGGAGGCCGCCAGTCGCGCCAAAAGTACTTTCCTGGCGAACATGTCGCACGAAATCCGAACACCAATGAACGCCATCCTCGGTTTTACGCAACTCCTGCAGCGGGATATCTCGTTCACCGCCCAACAGCGCGATTCGCTGAACACAATTGCCCGGAGCGGCGAGCATCTTCTTGCCCTCATCAATGACATTCTCGAAATGTCCAAGATTGAGGCAGGACGGACGACGGTGAATCCCGTCGGGTTCGACCTCCATGATCTGATTGATGATCTGGCGATGATGTTCAAGATCCGCACGAAGGAGAAGAATCTCCTGTTCGTGGTGGAAAAGGCAGACGACCTGCCGCGCTTCGTCCTGGCAGATGTTGGAAAGTTGAGGCAGGTCCTCATCAATCTCCTGGGCAACGCCGTGAAGTTCACCGAGCAAGGAGGAATCGCCTTGCGCGTTGCCTCAAAGAAGGGCGAAAACGGGGCCCTGCGACTCATAACGCAAGTTGACGACACCGGAGCAGGGATCGCGCCGCAAGATCTTGGCAAAGTGTTTGAGTACTTTGAGCAAGCGGACGCGGGAGTCGCCTCCGGGGGCGGAACCGGCCTTGGATTGGCAATCAGCCGCGAGTACGTCCGGCTCATGGGCGGCGATATCCAGGTGACCAGCGAAGTCGGGAAGGGCACGCTATTCCGCATGGAGATCGACGCGCAGGAACTGGAGGGCGAACAGATCAAACCGGCATTTCCTTCCCGCCGCTTGCTCGGGTTGCGCCCCGGTCAACCCACCTACCGGATCCTGCTTGTGGACGATAAAGAAGAGAACCGGCATTTCCTTCGCGCCATGCTGCAGAGTGCCGGCTTCGCTACCCGGGATGCTGTGAACGGCCTGCAAGCGGTCAAGCTGTTTGAGGAGTGGCAGCCGCATTTGATCCTGATGGACTTGCGGATGCCGGTGATGGATGGATACGAGGCCATTCGCCTTATCAAAGCAACGGAAATGGGACAAGGCACACCGATCATCGCTGTTTCTGCCAGCGTGTTTTACGAAAATCGCGAGCAAGCCCGCCAGACCGGAGCCGACGATTTTATTGGTAAGCCCTACAAACAGGATGAACTTTTTCAGAAGATCGCTGATTGGATTCACGCGGAGTTTGCCTATGCCGAGCAGGATGAGGTGAATCCAACAGCACGGAACGAAACGGAACTCGAGGCTGTGTCACACACCTCCCTGTCGAAACTGCCCCAGGGAATTCTGGAACAGATGGGAAAGGCGGCAGCCGGCGGCTATCAGGACCGTTTGCTAGCACTGATCGATCAGGTAGCAGCACGGGATGCTGAGTTGGCTGCAGGGCTGCGAAGTCTAGCAGATACATTCCAGTACGAAAAACTCATTGACCTCATGAAAGAACGGGATTGATTTCCATGCGCTCAACCTCCGCCGATAATCCAGCCAACGTGCTCCTCGTTGATGATACCCCTGCCAATCTTCAGGTGCTGGGTGGAATGCTTAAAGAGCAGGGATGCATTGTCCGTCCGGTTCCCAGCGGGAAATTGGCGATCCGCTTTGCCGAGGCAGATCCGCCGGACATCATTCTTCTCGACATCATGATGCCGGAAATGGATGGGTACGAGGTTTGCCGCCGCCTCAAACAGATGGAACGCCTCAAGAATATCCCCGTCATTTTTATCAGTGCTCTCCATGAAACCGTCGACAAGGTGAAGGCATTTTCCGCCGGCGGCGTTGACTACATCAGCAAGCCGTTCCAGTTTGAGGAAGTCGAAGCTCGGGTCAGAACTCACCTGAACATCCGGCGGCTTCAGGTACAACTGGAGAACCAAAACCAGCAGTTAAGCGAACTGAACCAAGCCTTGCGTGCAAGCCAGGATGCGCTTGAGAGCGAGCTGGCTTATGCCGCAAGCTACGTTGCGTCGCTGATCCCACCCCCGATCCGAGAGGGCGCGATCCAGACCAACTGGCTCTACATCCCTTCAACTCAGCTTGGCGGGGACTCTCTTGGCTATCACTGGATTGATGATTCCCATTTTGCCTTGTACCTGCTGGATGTGTCGGGCCATGGAGTTGGGCCGGCTCTCCTTTCTGTGTCCGTCCTGAATACGATCCGCACTCAATGCCTTCCGGACGCAGATTTCCGTTGCCCTGATCAAGTGCTTACCGCACTCAACACGCGCTTCCGCGCAAATGAACAGTATGATCTTTATTTCACCATCTGGTACGGGGTCTTTAATCGAAAGGATCGAATTCTCCGGTACGCCAACGGAGGACATCCGCCAGCACTTTTGTTCGATGGCTCACAACAGGCGACGGACCTAGACGCTGAAGGCATGCCGGTCGGCTTCTTCCCCGAAGTTGAGTATATACCTGCCACGGTTCAGATTCCGCACACTTCAAGAGTCTATGTGTTCTCCGATGGGTGCTATGAAATCCGAATGGCCGGCGGAGAAGTGAAAACGCGGGAAGAAATGATCCAATATCTCAGCAGCCTTCCCTCCGACCAGCATGTGCAACTCGACGCTCTTTACCAGCACTCAGTGAGCACGCAAGGCGACAAGCATCTCGATGACGATTTCTCAATCTTGTGTGCTACGCTTCCATAGATCCGTTCACCAGCCAAGACCAACCCTCGGCATGCGTTTTGGACAGTGCTCTCCAACTTGGCAGAGTAATCGTCGTGCGAAAACCCTGCTGTCGTTCTCCTGCCAATTGCTGGAAAAGGCTAAGGTCCAGTGGTCAAATGTGCCGCCATATCAAGCCAGTGCCCCCCATTACCAGCCAGAGTTCTACGTCTAACGAGCGTGAAATCCCCTTAGCATAAGAAATCGACCTCATCCCTTGGGAGCTTGTCGCTTGAACTCCCCGATTGCCGACTCGAGGAGTTCGTTGAACACAGCCGGTGCTTCCAACATAACGAAATGGCCCACTCCCTGCACAATCTTGGCATGGGAATAAGGCGGATACCGCTTATTGACCTCCTCCGGGGTGGGCTGCAAATCCGAATTGATGAATACGAGAGGAGGCTGTACTTTCTGCAGTGCCCGTGTCAGGCAGTTGTCGACGTTGAACGCAAAGGCAATTTCCCCGTCAGCCCCGGTGGCTGCTCCCAGGCCCACCTCCGGCGGGCTGGCGGACATGTCTGCCACGATCCATTCCACGAGCTCTGGATCCGATTTTGGCGTGAAGATGGTTCGCACCCAGTTACTAACCGCTTCATGGAAGTTGACCCGAAAAGGAGCGATGAATTTGTCCATTTCCTCCTGAGTATGTTTTTCTTCCAGGTTGTAGAACTGGTCCACTGTCACCAGACCTATCACCTGGCCTGGCATCCTGGGTGCAGCCTTCACAATGACCGAACCTCCCATCGAATGGCCGATCATGACAACCTGCTGCAGGCTGAGCGTCCTGGCGACCGCCGTGACATCATTTGCGAACGCATCCATCGTCCAGGCTTTCCGGTTGAGGCCGGACTCGCCGTGGCCTCCAAGGTCGATGGCCACCACTCGATGTTTTTTCGCAAAGTAAGGCAGTTGTTCGCGCCAATAGCTCCGGTCACAGCACCATCCATGAACAAAGATCAGTGTCGGTTCGCCCTCGCCTCTCAACTCATACCGTATTTGAACTCCATCGGCGGAGACAGCCGTTCCAGCTTCAACCGCCGACTTATCTGCCTGTCCGGCGTATTTACTGATCGAGGCATTGCTTTTATGTGCCATAGCGATCACTCCTCGGGCTGTAATCACTTCACTAACTTCGGTACGGGCGGAATCACAGGCAAGTTGGGAATCGAAACGGGATCGATCTTAAATCGATCCGCTAATGGAGGTTGTAAAGGTAATAGCCAGGTCCGACCCGCATATTGTGAATCAAAGAGGCGGGTGAAAGTCCTCCGATAAGAAAGCCTGCAACCGCTTGTACAAGTGCCAGGGGCCAGATGTTGGGATGCCGCACGAATACCTCAGCAAAAATGAACCCGCCAACGAAGGTCGCCACCATCAGAATCGTGTTAGGAATGTGAGCGCCCGCGAACATGGTTGCCACCGCCACCGAGCTGAGATGAGGAGTTTTGATGACGCTCCTCAGCCGGCGGTAAAAGTAAGCTTGCGCGAGGTATTGCTGAAAGGAACACCAAACGGCATACCCGCCAAAGGAAAGCCAGGCGTGGGCATAAGGAAGCATGATGACCCAGTCACGCTTCCATAGGCCGAAAATAACGGCTGGAACAGCAACAACGATGAACAGTGGAAAGATAACCCGCGCACAAGGCCGAAGCTCATGCCCCGTGAGGCCCATTTCCCTCAAGTGATCATGATGGACAAAATGACTAAGCACGATAATCGCCAGCAGCGCAACCCAAACATAAGGATGAGTGTGTTGCCAACGCCAGATGTAGAGGAGAATTCCGGCATATACGGCCAAAATCTCGGCTGCCGTCGCCAGCGGTGGAACACGAGGAATGATGAAGGCGGAGGAGACTTCCGTTTTTGGCGCCATCATGCTCACGGGTTCCTTGTAATTCTACACCGGCGGTAGAAAAACGAAATGAACTAAATTGTCTTCGATGCCTTGTGCCGGGGCAACGGCTATACGCAATGCGTGGCAAAGGTTTATACTTAAATGTTTGTACTTGCGGCAGGACTTGCGTTAGATAGCCCGCTGCAACTGATGGTAAAAAAAGATTGTTTCGCGAGCCTGGAAATATCCTCTAAACAATTTGAGGGTTTTACTTAATGCAGTCTCTTTGGACTAGGACTTTTCAGGGGTACCATCGAGATTACAGGAAAACGATGCGAGCGGGCTTTTACTTTTTTGTTGGTGTTCTGGCCTTTACGTTCCTTTCCGCGCCGGTGTCTCGCGCTGCCGTCGCGCAGCGAACACAAGAGCTTACCGGTCAGGTGGTTAATGAAAAGGCCTATCCCATTGGCGGGGTCACCTGCAGATTGACGGGCGGGATGTTGCCGAGCGAGGGTATCACTGTTACCACAGACCCCCTGGGCAAATTCAGCGTAAGAGGTCTGTTGCCTGGACGTTATGACCTTACTTGCACCGCCCTTGGGTACACGCCCTTCGTAAGGACCGGACTGGTCGTAACGGCGGCCGGGATTGCTCCCATACATGCGGTCATGCCGACGCTAAAGAAAGCTCTCCAAAAAGTTGAGGTCAGCGCGGCGCCGGCTAAAGTAGCCGAGCAGGGTAGCGCCCCGCCTACTAAGCTTGGTGCACAGGAGTTGACTACCCTGCCGATTGCCGAACAGAAATTCAAAGCCGCTCTTCCACTCGTGCCCGGCGTAATTCGTAGCCCGACGGGGAAAATCAACATTAAGGGAGCAGTTGAGAACCAGGGCATGTTGCTGGTGGACGGCGCACAGGCTTCAGACCCCGTTACCGGCAGTTTTGACATCGATCTCTCGATCGACGCCATTCAATCACTCAACGTATACAAGGCTCCCTTCAGTCCTCAGTATAGCGGCTTCTCAGGCGGACTGACGACCATTGAAACCAAGGCCCCCTCGTACAAGTGGGGCTGGGACCTTAATGATTTTTTCCCGGGTTTTCGCGGTAGAAGCGGCCATCTGGTCGGCGTTAACGACTGGGAGCCTCGGCTCGATTTCACCGGCCCGCTCTGGAAGCATAATCTGAGCTTTTCCGAAGCGTTCATCTACGATCTGCTGAAAATTCCGGTCCGAGGGCTTGCCTGGCCCCATAATGAAACCAAGAAGGAGAGCTATAACTCTTTCACGACGCTTCAGTATGTCGTTTCACCCCATCACTTGATGTCCTTCTATTTCCATTTGTTTCCCCAAAAGCAGGAGTATGCCAACATCAGTGCACTGGTGCACCAGCCTAACTCTTCGAATTACTCAGAGCGTGGTTTTTCCGTACAAGCGAATGACAGCTACCAGTTCAGCTCGGGCGGCATCCTGAGTACTCTCTTCAATTACACCAAGTTCGACGCCGATGCGTGGGGGCAGGGGCCGGAACCTATGCTGCTTACTCCCGATGGTTATGGTGGGAACTACTTTAATATCTGGAGGCGAGCTAGCGACCAGGAAGAGGGAGATATCATGTACCGCTTTCCGGCCTACAAATGGCTCGGAACGCACCAGTTCGACATTGGCGGGGACCTTATCAACGGCTCCTACACCGGAATCAGCCAGTCACACCCTATTTTCGTCACCCGGCAGAATGGAACGTTCGCGGAACAGATTAATTTCCTGGGCCCTGGAGGAATCCCCACGAGTCAGGTCCCAGCATCGCTTTCAGCGCAAAACGCGCAAGGAGCAGCATTTGTTGGCGATCACTGGATGGTCAATGACCACGCCGCCTTGGAGCTTGGGTTGCAATATTACGGGCAGGCCGTCGGCCAGTTGGTGACTTTCGCGCCAAGGTTCGGATTGGTATTTTCGCCTAGCTCAAGCGGTCGGACCGTTATAAGGTCCGGCGTCGGCGTCTTCAAGTCGCGCATCCCCTTGCTGGCCAGCGATTTCGACAGCAATCCCACGCAGATGATAACTCTGTTCGACAGCCAGGGGAACGTGCTGGGTGCGCCCATAACCTACCAGAACCGATGCGCCACCCGGACGCCCACGGGACTGCAAATCGTTCCTGATTGTTCTGATCTTGATGCTACGCCCTACAACCTGACGTGGCAGGTCGAACTTGACCATCAAATTACGAGCCATGTCGCTGTTAAGTTCAGCTACCTCCAGAGCGGTACGTTCAGGGATTTTGTCATTAACCCTGTAGAAACGTCTCCATCCGAGGCCATGCTCTTGCTTGCAAATCGCGGAGCGGCGCGCTATCACGAATTTGAAACCCTAGTGAGTTATCGCGACGAAAAAGGAAACGAGCTCAACACGTCATATGTGCGCAGCAGGTCGCGCGGTGACCTGAATAGCATCACCGGCGTTTTCGTCCCTTTCCAAGAACCGTTCATCCGTCCGGATGCCTATGCAAATCTTGATGCGGATGTTCCGAACCGCTTTATTTCATGGGGGATCTTTCACCTGCCTTTTAAGATTGTGTTTGCTCCGATCATCGACTGGCACACGGGCTTTCCCTGGTCGACAATCAACGACCTGCAAAACTATGTGGGTGTTCCCAACGGAAGGCGATTCCCGGGCTTTTTTTCGTTCGATTTCAAGGTGTGGAAGAGGCTCCCGTTGCCGCACTTTCTTCCTTTCGGGCTTGGCGGATCCAAGCTGCGGTGGGGTATTGGGTTCCACAATGCCACCAATGCTCTGGACCCCCTCGCTGTCTATAACAACATAGCTTCGCCGTATTACGGACACTTTGTGGGTTTCCAGCACCGGGTGATCGATATCAACGTTGATACCGGCCGGTAACCCAATCTGCGGCACATCGGAGCGCCCGGGAAGGCCTCTGCCACATGCTGTTCAGGACCTCCATTTTGAATTTTCTTGGCTTCTTGAGGCTTGATCGAGCATAATTCTTAGCTCGGAAAGAAATGGAACAGACTGCTCTCAAACCCGAGTCTCGCGAACAAACAGCCTTAGCTTCGGCACGGCGTTCCCTCCCGTGGATTCTGATCTGCCTGGTCTGGCTGGCCGTCTATTTTCAGGGTGCTTTTCGTCCCCCGCTGCTTGACGATGCCGACTCCACGCACGCCGAAGCGGCGCGCGAAATGTATCAGACAGGCGATTACGTTACGCTGCATGTGAATGGTGTACGGTACCTTGAAAAGCCCCCGCTCCCGTATTGGCTGGTGTCGTTCGGCTTCGCGGCCTTCGGGGTTTCTGAATTCGCTGTGCGCCTCCCGATCATTCTTTCCGTTCTCCTATTAATTGGGCTTGGAGCGCTATGGGGACTTCGGGCCTTTGGCGACCAAGGGGGAATCTATGCCGGACTGTTTGTCGCTACGTGTGTGGGGTGTTTTCTTTTCACTCGGATTTTCATCCCCGACGTCATTCTCAGCCTTTTTATAGCGGTTTCCCTGTACTCCTTTCTCTCTGCCTTTGAAGCCCGCCGTCCAAAAGAATGGCGGTGGTACGTCGGCTACGCCGTGCTTGCCCTGGGTTTTCTGACGAAAGGCCTGGTGGTGCTTGTCTTTGTGGGCTTTCCTGCCATTGGCTACCTGCTTTGGAGCGGCGAGTGGCGACGCTGGCGAGAGCTGCGTCTAGGAAAAGGTATCGCCCTCTTTTTCCTGATTGCGGCGCCGTGGCCCATTCTAGCAGCCATTCGGAATCGCGGATTTCTCTGGTTCTATTTTGTCAATGAGCAGTTCCTGCGGTTCCTGGGAGAGCGCTACCCCCGCGACTACAATAAGTTGCCCGCGCTGGCCTATTGGGGATTGCATCTTGTGTGGCTGCTTCCGTGGAGTCTGTTCTTCCCCCTGATCTTGCGCGACTTGCGACGCGACTTCGCCGCGGTTCGAAGGCGGGCGGAGCTGACATTCGCTACCAGGACTCGGGCGCTCTGTTGGATCTGGGCCGCCGTTGTGACAGTCTTCTTTTCGTTTTCGACCAACCAGGAGTATTACACTTTTCCGGCCTACCTTCCGCTGTTACTCCTGATTGCTGGAAGTCTTGCGCGCGAAGAAGAGCAGAAAGACTCAAGCCTCTGGACTGTCCTTGGCAACGGCCTTTATGCCGCTGCCGGAATGATTGCCGGGGTGGTTCTCGTGGGTGCGTTGTGGGCGTCGCGAAACGTGCCCCCGACGGACAACCTTGGGCAACTGCTGGTCCACCGTGACGTTGCTCATAACACGTTGTCCATGTCAAAGTTTTTTGACCTGACGACATCGGCATTTGCCGCGCTTCGACTTCCGGCTGGCATTGCCGCTGCCGCTTTGCTGGTAGGCCCCCTGCTTGCCCTGATCTTGCGGATACGCAAAAGGAATGTCGCTGCGACGTGGACGACAGGCATCGCCACCGCCGTTTTCCTTGTGGCGGCTCAACTGGCGTTTGTGCGGTTCGGACCGTTTCTCTCCTCGAAGCGGCTGGCAGACGTAATCAAGCGGCAGGAAAAACCCGGTGACCTTGTCATGATTTATGGCGACCAGGCTTACGGATCGTCGCTGCTATTTTATCTAAAGAGGCCAATTTACTTGGTCAACGGCCGCACGACGTCGATGTGGTTCGGCTCAACGTTTCCCGATGCGCCACATATTTTTCTGAACGACGCTGATCTTGAGCGCGACTGGAAGGGTAAGCACCGAATATTTCTGTTTGTGCCTCCAAGGCAGCGGAAACGTGTGGACAAAGTCATCCCGGGGACCCGCTACATAGTTGCTGAAAATTCGGGCAAAATAATTTACAGCAACCAACCCTGACATCGCATTCTACGTCAGGAAATCCTAGGTCGTCGGAGCCGGCTGCGGCGACGCAATCTTGCGAACCATTTTGCCGCCGTCCATCAACCGGTACTCTTCCCCACGCCAGACGATCACGTTGCCTATGAAACTCGCGCACCACATAAAGAATCCGAGAATATCCCGCAGGGGATACAACCAGCAAAACCATACGGAACGCCGGTCGCGGACAATCCCCCATCCGACCGAGACCGCCAGAACCAGGCGGTTGACAAGCGCGAGCCCCAGCAATCCCAGGCCCAGCTTCCAGTCGCCGCGCATCCATCCGGCTGCAAGCCCCAACAGGCCGAAGGGCATGGCAAAGGTCAAACCAGTGCCGATGTGGCCAAGGCGGCGCGAAAACCTAGCACTCTTCATCCAGCGCACCTGGTGCAAAAACGATTCACGCGCCGAGCGGTTCAGCACCACATGGTCAATAATATGGTGAGAAAGAACAACCTTTTTGCCAGCGTTGGCCGTGAGATTGCCCAAAACAAAGTCGTCGGCGCAGTAATCTCCCAGCGCTCCGAAGCCGCCAAGGTCGTCCACGATTTCTTTCCTTGTGGCCATGGTCGGGCCCAGGGCAAACTTCATCCCTTCGACCAGATTGGCTACCAGCACGCCCGACGACATCTCCACGGACATTCCCAGGGCCTCCAACCGCGACCAAATCCCACCGGTAGGAACACCCCGATAAAGGCAGGTCACCAAACCCACATTAGGTTTGAGAAGCGGGCTTACAACCTTCTCAAGATAGTCGGTTGTTACTTGTACGTCACTATCCGTAATGACAATTGTTTGATGCGCTGCCGCGGCAACCATCTTTTCAAGAACAAAAACCTTGGCATTGGGATAGTTCGGCTCGCCTGACAGGACGACGTGCGCCCTGACCTGAGGATATTTTTTGCGAAGCGAATCGACAACCTGAAGCGCCGGGTCGTCAGCGGTTCTGGCGCCGAAAATCAGTTCATATGTGCGATAAACCTGCCGGAAAAAACCATCGAGGCTCTGCTCTAACAGAGGTTCTATCCCGTGCAAAGGTTTTAAGACCGTGACGGGCGGCAGCGAAACGGCAGTTTGCGTTGCACCTCCAGCCTTTGGTTTCGAAGAATCAAAGCGAAAAATAGCGATCAGTACCAAGCCCAAGTAGACGCAAGACGCAGTCAGGCCGGCCAGCGCACACAGCAGCACAATGTTTTCCGTCATTTTCAGCCAGTTAAAAGAGACCAGAAATAGTCTGGGCCGCCACCAGGCGCAGGGCAAGCCGTAATTTCTTGCCGGTTATTCAGCACCCAATTCGCTCCCTTGCTTGGACAAAATCGCGTCCATCGCGATTGCTGTGGACCGGCTCAAGCTCTGGCCTTTCTCTTTCTTCTTCTCCCTCTGGAATTGCGTAAAAGTCCCTGGCGCCCGGTGGCAGATTCGAGAAGTTTTCAGAATCCATTTTAAAGTCTATAGCTCCAGACATGCCTTAGAAACAAGCCGAAACATGCAGGTCTTCCAGATTCCTGCAGGCATTCTAACTAGGCTTCTAAGCTCTGAAATCCGTCACCAACTTCAAGTCGCCCCAGTGTACGGAAAATTCCCCACCCCGTCCTTTCCGGATCAGCTTGATTGTAACCATTTCAGCGGAATCGCTGGTCTTCTCTTCCCGCAGGGGCACGGAGGCAAAGTCGAGCTTCGGATTGTGCTGAGTTCCCCATTGACCGTGTTGCTTGTTGAAAACCAGTTTCCACGTGCCATCCGATATCTTCTCTGCCCACAGGCTATAGGTTCCCGCCGGAACTATGACGCTACCGAAATGAAGAGTGGTTCCAGTCACCAAAGTGGTGGATTGATCCGCGCCCAGGCGCCAGAACTGACCGGGCTTCAGTTGGCCCAGCATATCCGCGATTGTCCGGCCATGGAGCGAGGGACGACCATACTCGATGGAAATCGTCTTGCCCTTTAGCGTCAGTTCCGTTTTGCCCCGCGGATTATTCTGAGCTTGAAGCGGCAGAGCGAGTCCCACCAAAACAGCCAAGGCTATAAATCCCGTCAGCAGCCGTTTCATTGTTTCCTCCTCGATGTTGTTTTGCACTCCTCTGATACCCTATCCCATTGTGCTTTTTTCTCCTCATCGAAGCTATCGCAAAGCCGACAGCGCGCTTTCCATCTCCCACGTTGTCCGTCAGTATTAATTAGCGCGCCCAGCCATCCCATCAACGGCCTCAACTACCGATCCTGCCGCTCGAGAAATGCCAGAAAATCCGCAAGTTCCTCAGGCAGCGGTGAGCTGAAGCTGAGTGGGGCACCCGTCCGCGGGTGTGCTAATTCGATTTGCGCGGCATGGAGGAAGTTACGCGCGAGGGTTGGGAATTCACTTCCGCCGAGGCGCAATTTGCCGGGCGCCCCATATATTTTATCCCCTACCACTAGGTGATGTATCGAGGCAAAGTGCACCCGAAGCTGGTGAGTCCGCCCGGTGTGAGGCTGGGCCTCAACCAGGGTGAAATGCGGCAATCGCCTGACAACCCTATAGGCAGTCAAAGCCTCTCGCGCTCCGATGCCGCCGATCTTCATCCGCACACGCCGTACGGGGTCACGGCCCACGGCCGCCTGAATTTCACCGCGATTCTTTTCCAGTTGCCCGTGTACCAGCACTTGGTAGTGTTTACGAACACTATGGGATTTAAATTGGTCCGCCAACGCGCGGTGTGCCTGATCGTTCTTGGCAACCAAAATCAACCCGGAGGTCATCTTGTCGAGCCTGTGGACGATCCCGGGACGCAATTCGCCGCCGACACTCGACAGCCGGTCTCCGAGATGATGAAGCAGAGCGTTGACCAGCGTGCCGGACCTTGCGCCAGCCCCTACATGGACCACCATCCCTGCCGGCTTATCCACCACAACTAGATCCTCGTCTTCGTAAAGAATCGTGAGCGGCAACTTTTCCGGTGCAACAGTGACAATCTCACGCTTCGCTCGAACCGCAACCACATCCTCAACTTCCACTTTTTCACCCGCTTTATAGGCGGCTCGCAAACCAACATTGACCAAGCCTTGGCGGATTATCCGTTGCAGTTGGCTACGGCTCCATTCGGGCATCTTGCGTGTAAGGAAAACATCCAAGCGCTGGCCGGCTTCCGCCTCAGCCACGACAAATTCCCTCAGCTCCGGGTCTTGAGACATACTGCCCAGCATCAGAGTTTATTTGGAAAAAATAAATTCGAGGACAAGAAACCCAGCGCCCACCACAACGGCGCTATCCGCAAGGTTGAAAGTCGGCCAGTGATAGCCACGGTAGTAGAAGTCCAGGAAATCCACAACCTGACCAAAGCGAATTCGGTCCACCAGGTTGGAGATCGCTCCACCGAGAATCAACGCCAAACCCACTCCGGCCTGCCAGTGAATATCGCCGCTTCGCCAAACAACGATCACGACCGTTACCAGCAAGGCCACGGAAACGCCAATCAACAAAGCCATTTTCCATGAAGAAGAGGAGTTGGCAAACAGGCTAAAGGCAATGCCGCTGTTCTCGGTGCGCAGAAGGTTGAAAAACCCCGAAATAACCGGAATTACCGCGTGATCGGGAATTAACTTTACGACTAGAGCTTTTGTTGCCTGGTCAGCAAGAAAAACTGTCACCGCGATCAGCACATAGATCATGCGCCGTATCCTGCGCCCACGCCGACTTGGCGTGCACTCGGTCGCCGTTTCATTCCCGCTTGGATGTAACCTCTCGCCCATTAAAACCTTTGGCTTGCAGGTTTGCAAGGTTCGGTGAGGAGGGAAACTTTACTGGAGGCCGGTTTCGATCTCGCGAAGAGCCGCCGAGCAGCGCTCGCAAACCTCTGGATAATCCGCATCTTTACCGACCTGCTCAGAATAGTTCCAGCACCGGGCACACTTGGTTCCCGAAGCCTGCTCAATTCTTATCTTAAGCCCGGGCAAGGAACTTTCACCAGTGCCGTCCGAAACATATGGCTCCAGTTCGACCTGCGAGACAATCAGGAGAGTGGGCAACTCAGGAAGGTAATCCTTGAGGAGCGGGCTCAGACTGGCATCTGCGCTCAAATAGACCCTGGCCTCGAGCGGGCTGTGAATCAGCTTATCGCGCCTTGCCGCTTCCAGCGCTTTCAAGGCCGCATCCCGCACGGCGACCAGCCGAGGCCAGTTCTGGAGACGCGACCGGTGTTTCTCCGGAATTTGATCCCGCAGTTGCGAGGCAGGAATGAATTTAGCCAAGTGGACGCTCGGCTCTCTCGCCTCGCCCGAGGAGGGCTTCGGCAGGCTGGACCACACTTCATCTGCCGTGAAGCACATGAGCGGCGCAACCACGCGCACAAGTGCTTCGGCAATTTCTAACAAAACAGTTTGGGCCGCCCGCCGCCGCACTGATCTTGCCGGAGACGTGTAGAGCCGGTCTTTCAGGATATCGAAATAAAAAGCGCTCAAATCAATGGTCGCAAAATCGTAGAGGGCACGATAAACCTTATGGAAGGCGTCTTCGCGATAAGCGGCATCGACGCGCTCCAGCAGGTCCGCGGTGCACTCGAGCGCCCAGGCGTCAATTTCCTCAAGTTGATTTCCGCCGACGCAGTCTCGCGGGGGATCAAAATCATAGAGATTTGAGAGGCAATACCGGAACGTGTTGCGCAGCTTGCGGTACGCCTCGGAAAGCCGGGCGAGGATGTCAGGAGAGATGACGACATCCTCGCGGAAATCCACCGAAGCCACCCAGAGCCGGAGGATCTCCGCACCGTGAGTCTTAATGACTTCGTTCGGATCAATGACGTTGCCGAGCGACTTTGACATCGCGCGTCCCTCGGCGTCAAGAACCCAGCCGTTGGTCAAAACAGCACGATAGGGCGCCCCGCCATGCGAAACCATGGCGACAAGAAGCGAACTGTGAAACCAGCCGCGGTACTGGTCGCCTCCTTCAAGATAGACATCAGAAGGCCAAGGAAGGTCCGGCCGGCGGCCCAGAACGGCGGCGTGACTTGACCCGGAATCAAACCATACATCCAGGATGTCCGTCTCTTTCCGCAGGTTTGTACCCCCGCATTCCGGGCACTTTGCGCCGGGTGGGAGAAGCTCTTCAACGCTATGGGCGTACCAGGCATCTGCGCCCTCTTTCTTGAAGAGTTCCACGGCCCGTTCGCCCAGCCGAGCGTCAAGCAGAGGCTTTTCACAATCCTGGCAGTGGAAGACCGTCAGAGGAACACCCCAGACTCTCTGGCGCGAGATGCACCAATCCGGGCGGGTGGCAATCATATTGGAGATCCGTTCTTCGCCCCATTCCGGCGACCATCGCACCTTCTTGATGGCTTCCAAAGCGCGTTCCCGTAACCGCTCGTGGTCGATCCGGATAAACCACTGCTCGTTCGCCCGAAAAATAACCGGATTGTGACAGCGCCAACAATGGGGATAGGAGTGCGTCAGCCACCCCGCCGGGCCCACGAGCGCCCTTCGGTTCTTGAGCAACCCGATAATCGGTTCGTTGGCGTCAAAAACCCTTTTCCCTTTATATTCCGGCAGCCCTTCCGTAAACTCTCCCGCATCGCCCACCGGGGCGTAAATTTCCAGCCCGTACTTCATGCCAGTCTCATAGTCCTCGCGCCCGTGGGCAGGAGCTGTGTGGACGCAGCCGGTGCCATCTTCAGCGGTAACATAATCTGCCAGAACTCCCAAAACCTCCCGCTCAAGGAAGGGGTGCTGCATTCGAATTCGCTCTAATTGCCTGCCGGGAATTCGCGCAAGCACTTCCGGTGCCTTCAATCCCGTCTCTCCCAGGGTCGGTCCCTGGCGCCGGCTCTCCACAATGTACGCCTTGCCGGTTTCATCGGCCATCGCCACATACTCAAAATCGGGATGAAACGCCACAGCCATGCTGGCCGGGAGGGTCCACGGCGTGGTTGTCCAGATGATTACGTACACCTCACGACCCTTCAGAGCGGGCGACACATCACTCAAATCAGAAAGGACGCGATAGCGCACATAGATCGAGCGGCTCCGGTGCTCCTCGTATTCGACTTCCGCCTCCGCCAAAGCGGTCTTATCTGAAATGCACCAATAAACCGGCTTCAGCCCGCGGTAAACGTAACCCTGATCAAGAAATTTAAGGAAGACCTCGGCGATGAGCGCTTCATAAGAGTAATCCATCGTCAGGTAAGGGTTTGACCACTCTCCGAAGACTCCCAAGCGAATAAAATCCCGACGCTGGATATCAACGTACTTTTCCGCATAACGGCGGCACGCCTGACGGATTTCCACGGCGCCCATTCGGCTCTTACGCGGCCCCAGTTCGCGATCCACGTTGATTTCAATCGGCAGGCCGTGGCAGTCCCAGCCAGGGACATAAGGAACGTTATATCCCTGGAGGGTTCGCGATTTCACAATAAAATCTTTCAAGATCTTATTAAGCGCTGTTCCCAAGTGGATGCGCCCGTTCGCGTAAGGCGGCCCATCGTGCAGGGTAAAAAGTGGCGCGTTTTTCCGGGCCTCACGAATCTGGCCGTAAAGATCTTCTTTGGTCCACTTCGCAAGCCATTCAGGTTCCTTCTGAGGCAGGTTCGCCTTCATCGAGAAACTGGTTTGCGGAAGATTGAGTGTGTGCTTAAGTTCGAGCACCCGTCGCATGAGTCCCCCTGTAAAATGGCAAACCAATGATTATAAAGAATGACTTCGTTCGGTGTCCAGTACAGCCGCATCCAGGGTTTAGAGTCCGCCGTACCCCTATCATAAGCGAGCTCCGCATCGTCTTCCCGCGAAAGGTGGCCCATGTTATACTTTTGTTTGCAGGTAAGGAGCTGCTGGGCCATGAAGCAAAATCATCGGGTGGGATGGTTTATTTTATCGACAATCCTACTGTGTTCTCTGCTCGGTGGCATTTACGGCCGCCAAGTTGAGGCGAGTACTTCAGAGGACGATAACTCTGCGGTCCAGACCAGCTTGAGCGAGTTTACTAAGGTCTACGCGACGGTTCAGCAAAACTACGCCGACCCCGTCAGTCCTGACCGAGCTCTTTTTGGTCCTACAAACAGCAATTTTATCGGCGCAATCCCCGGGATGCTGCGAACCCTCGATCCTCATTCCAACTTTTTCAACCGGCGCGCCTTCGCCCAACTCCGCGAGGAGCAAGAAGGAAGGTATTACGGAGTTGGGATGTCGATCCAATCGCGGCCCGGCAAAATGGGAAAGCTGGTGACTTTTGTGGTGGCTCCTGTCCCCGGCTCGCCGGCATTCCGCGCCGGCCTGCGCCCCGGAGATGTCATTGAGAAGGTTGACGACAAATCCGCCATCGGTCTTACTACCGAGCAGGTTGCCAACCTGCTGAAAGGGCCCAAGGGCACCATCGTACACGTTACTGTCGAACGCGAAGGCTCTGTCAAGCCCCTCCAGTTCACGATTACCCGCGCCGAGATTTCCCAGCCTAGCGTGGACGATGTGTTCATGCTCAAGCCGCACATCGCCTACATTCATATCAGCAGGTTTAATGAAACCACCAATACCGAACTGGCCCAGGCGCTCAAGAAGGTCGACACAAGAACCCTTCAGGGACTCATCTTGGATCTGCGTGGAAATCCTGGAGGGCTGCTGCAGGAAGCCGTGGAAGTTGCCGACCATTTCTTGGCGAAGGGACAGCTTATCGTCTATCACTATGGACGTTCTTCACCTGAAAAGCGGTACTACGCTGTGCACGGCGACCACGGTCACAATTATCCCATCGTAGTGCTGATCGACCGGATGACTGCGAGTGCGGCCGAAATTGTGACAGGTGCTTTACAGGACCACGATCGAGCGCTGGTGATGGGGCAAACCAGCTTTGGGAAAGGCTTGGTGCAAACGGTATACCCGCTGAGTGACCAGACGGGCCTAGCTCTGACTACGGCTCGTTATTACACCCCAAGCGGCCGCCTTATTCAACGTAATTACCACGATGTTTCACTCTACGATTACTATTACCATCCTGAGGATGTTCCCACGCCCCATACCGAAGTGCGGTACACCGACGGCGGCAGGAAGGTTTACGGCGGTGGCGGAATTACCCCGGATATCAGAGTACCCGAGCAAAAGCTTACCCCTGTCGAGCGGACGTTGGTAAGCAATGCGGCATTTTTCAAATTTGCTCAAAGTTACTTGGCTGTCCACGGAACAATTCCACGCGACTTCCAAGTTACCGATGACGTCATCGCGGAGTTTCAGAAGTTTCTGGCCAACCAGAAGATCCCGGTTTCGAGCCAGGACTTGAAGAGCGCACTCGGTTTTGTCAAAGAGCACATCCAATTACAACTTGTTGAGGATATTTACGGGCAGAACGTAGCGGACCGGATCAGCGTGGAAAACGACCCTCTCGTGCAGGATGCCATTGCTCACCTTGGCCAGGCACGGGAACTGCTCTCAAACGCCCAGAGGTACATGGCGAGCCGGGGAGAAAAGTAGGCAGGACGCTCGGCTCACCCCATCAGGAAGGCCTTTCATCTTACACGCAAACCAGGGCAGCCACGTTGTGGCGGCGAGAAGCCCTATTCTTGGCCTGTTGAACGCCGGAAAAGCTTGAGGAGTGCCCCCCAGTAATCGGTAGTAACAGAATTTGCCCAAGGATTTCGTCGCGGCCGGCCTTGGGGGCGCGGCCGTGCTGCAGGACAGTTTTGTTCGTAAAAGCCAGCATTGAGGCGTAATTGGAAATGTCCACACCAAACGCATCGCATTTGCTTCCATAACCTTGCACGTGCTCGCAGGCCGGGCAGATGAAGCGCAACGGGGCGTGGCAGCGCACACAGAAATGGCAGGATTCAAGGTTATCGTGCGCGCATGTGGGACATTTCATAGCTTATTGCCGATAGTTCGTCTCCCCATTCTATCGGCAAGGGTAGGGTCTTGCTGAAGCCCGACGCTTGATGCGTATTCAGCAAAACTTACCCTTTAATAATTCCAGCACTGGTGGACGCGAAGGGATTCGAACCCTCGACCTCAGCGTTGCGAACGCCGCGCTCTCCCAACTGAGCTACGCGCCCCTCCAAACTTTCCAGTTTTGTTAATATAACACGGGCAATTACAGGCTGACAATTTTGCTGCTGCTCTGCCGGTACTCACGACACGGTCAGGGACTAGGAAAGCAAGCTGGCTGCAATTGTCAGGGCCTTGTCAAGGTTCCCATTGTCCAGCCCCCCTGCCTGGGCGAAGTCACGACTCCCGCCACCTTTCCCGCCAACTTGAGCAACCGTCTGGCGCAGCACGGCATTCATGTCATCGGGGCCCCCTGCAGACTGAGCAAAGATCAGCCCTGCGGGCTCTCCTTTCAAGCCAATCAATGCGGTCGCGCTGCCTTGCCGGACGACGGCATGAGCAAGGAGCTTGGGGTCTTCAAGGTCGCAAGGCGACACGATAGCGCGAACGATGCGTCTTCCCTTTCGTTCCGTAGCCGAAGCCAAGAGTTCCAGAGCCCGGTACTCCGCAACCCGCTCCTGAAGTTTTTCTTTTGCTTGTTGGGCGTTACGGAGTTCAGCGGATTGCTTCTGAATCAATGACGGTACGTTTTCGAGTGATGTTGAAAGCTGCAAGGCTGCGCCAGAGAGGAATCTATAGTCGTCCCGTGCCTTGCCCAGCGCGCGCCCACCACAAACGAATTCCACCCGTGCCAGGCCCTTTATTCTCTCCGACTTCCGCACAGTGATGATGCCGACAGCTCCCGTACGGCTGACATGAGTCCCTCCGCATGCGGAAAGATCAAAACCATCGATTTCTACCAGCCTTACGTCTCCTTCCCGAGAAGTGGGCTTGCGTAGCTCCATGCGGCTTGCCGCGTCCGTAGGAGCGAAGAAAATTCGTACTTCTCGGTTTTCAAAAAGGATGCGATTCGCCGAATCTACCGCTTCCTCGATTTGGCGGCTGCCGATACGATCCGAATTCAGGTCGATGGTAGAACTCTCCTTTCCCAGATGAAAAGAAACGGTTTTATAACCGCCGGTTTTTTCGAATGCCGATGAAAGCACGTGCTGGCCAGTATGTTGCTGCATGTGGTCAAATCGCCTTGCCCAATCGATTTTCCCCTTCACGGGATCATTCTCAGGTTTTTTCGCCAGCACGTGAGCGACTGCCTTCCCTTCGTCGGCAACTTCCAGGACCGGCAAACCATCCAGAGTCCCGGTGTCCGCTGGCTGCCCACCTGATTCCGGGTAGAAAGCGCTACGATCAAGATAAACGCGAAAGCCACGTGATTCAGCCTTCACCTCAACAACGCGAGCGTCGAATTCTCTAAGGTAGCAATCTGTGTAATAGAGTCTATCGGTTTCAGACGGAGCCATAAGCCCTCCTCAAATTGATCGCAGCCTTCTCGTGACAGAATCTAACAAGGCCAATGAAATGTGTGCAACGAAACGCAATCGAATCGATCGGAAGCACAACCTATCTTATCAATTGTCGTGTCTTAAACGGCAGAGCCTGTGGGCATGCTACAATTCCAGGAGGCATGACCATCCGCCTTATTGCAATCGACCTTGACGGAACGCTCCTTAATAGCCAGCAAGAAATTTCTCAGGCTAATCGTGGCGCGCTCCAGGCTGCCGCCAGCCGTGGCATCGAATTGTTGATCACTACGGGTCGACGATTCCATTCAGCACGGCGGCTCCTTGAATTGCTCCCCTGCCCTGTTACCGTTGTCGCGTCGAATGGAGCGCTGATTGCGGATCTTGCCGGAAACGTCTATCACCGCGATTTCTTGCCCAGGCAAACCGCCCGGCAGGTGCTGGACGCCGCAATCGACTACCGGCCGTATGCTGTTGCGATTTTCCACACGGCCGGACACGGCCAAGTCATGATGCAGCACAACGCCTCGCCGGGTGGGCCTCTGCGCTGGTATCTGAAAACCGCCCCCGAGTGCCTGGAACGAGTTGCAAATCTTCCTTCGTCTCTGCCAGAAGACCCAGTGCAAGTTATGTTCGGCGGTTCGTCCGCGCTGCTGGAACCCCTGGAAACATTGCTGAGCTCGTCGCCTGCCAGCGAGGACATTCACCTGACCTGGACGAAATATTTCACGCGGGATGTTTCCCTGCTGGACGTTATGAACCGTGGCTGCTCGAAGGCAAGCGCCCTCAAGTGGTGGCTCGACCGGGAGGGTTATGATCCCGGTGAAGTCATGGCAATCGGAGACAATTATAACGACCTGGAAATGCTTCAAATGGTCGGAACTCCGGTGGTAATGGGCAACGCTTGTCCGGACCTACACCGCGACGGATGGCATGTCACGTTGTCGAACGACGAAAACGGTGTTGAGGCCGCTCTCCGGGTCTTTGTTCTCTCGTAGTTTGTTTTTGCCTTGCGGCCGTTGCTTCGGAATCTAGTGCTGAGCGATCACTTCCGTCCCGGGAGGCGGTGTAAAATGAAACAGTGAAACGGAGAGTTTTGGGTTACGGTCGATGTGCTCAAACCTGAACTTCATAACACTGTTATCGGTATAAACAAGCTCCAGCCGCCGGATATCCAACTGCGGGTCAAATTCCATCAAAACCTGCTTGTAACCTTCTTTTTCTCCATGCTTGGGGAAGGCGCGGATCACCCGATCCTGGGGATTGTGCTTGAACGCGCTCCCGGCATCTTCAAATTTCGAAAACACCTTATGAAGATCTACCCGCGAAAGCAGCAATCGAAAAGGAACACGATAATCCTCGCTCTTCTTGACTGAGGATCGGTTCAATTGGTTTTGAGCCGGAAGGTAAAGCAGAACCTCCTTGCTGTTCGTGAGAAAAAGCTTCTTGCTCGGCTTGCGGTAATCCCAGCGCATGCGGCCGCCTCGCGCGAAAATAACGGTGCCCGATTCCACGCGGGTTCTGCCATCAGATACGTAAGTCTGCTCGAAGTCGGCGCGCAGTGCCCGCACATTGTGATAACTCTTCTGAATCGCTTTGATAAACTGGTTCAGGGGCAATTGCGTCGGAAGGACTGACCCTGGCAAAGAGCCCGGTACCATTGCCAAAGTAATCCAGGCAATAGCTAAGATTGTGAGCGCACGCAGCCACGTCAGTGCCTTATCGTTCTTAAAAGACTTTTTCATTCGTTGCATGTAACCTCAGCCGTTGGACGGTAGTTCTTGCTTCGCGGTTGTTTGGGTCGGCTTGGAAACCTTCGGCATATTCTTTGAGAGGTTCCGCCCTCCGCCCGTCGAAGGCGGCAACCTTGCCTAACCCGAAGTGCCCATGGGCATCGAACGGATCAATGGCAACAGCCAACGCAAAACACCGTTCCGCTTGCGCAGGCTTCCGCTCTTTCCAGTATACGTCACCTAGCCCGTTGTACCCTTCAAAGTTTGGGTCTACAACGACGGACCGCGAGAATTCCCTTTCCGCCTGGGAAAGCCGGCCTTCCTTGAGATAGAGTTTTCCCAGCTTGTTGGGGCAACTGAGAATCAATGGTGAGGGTGCTACGGCCGCGCGAAGTTGTCGTTCCGCAGCTTCGTACTTCTTCAGGTCCATGTCCAGACTTCCCAGGTTGAAGTGCGGATCGGTATAGTCAGGCTTCCTCAGCATCGCTTGTCTAAAATAATACGCGGCTTTTTTGTATTCCTTTTTCTTCGCATAAACAAGACCAAGGTTGTTGAGGGCGATGGAATCGTTCGGGTTTATTTGCAACGACATCCTCCATTGCCTTTCAGCACCGTTAAGATTCCCGCGGTTCCATTCAACCACGCCCAGATTTTCTCGAATATGAATGGCGTCAGGCGAAACTTGCAAGGTTTGCGTGTAAAGGGGGTATGATCGTCACGCCAGACTCGATTGCGGGCCACGATGCGGACAGTAAAAAGCACGCCAGCAAGACCCGCTGCTGCGACTAAGCCTCGGCGCCAAAGCGGTCGGTTCCGAAGAGCTTCCCCCCAAAGCCGTATTCCCGCCCAGCCCACCAGCCAGCAGAAACCAACCGATGGCAAATAAAGATAACGCTCAGCGAAAACGTTCCCGGCAAGAAAGTGAACATCCAGAACAGGCGCCAGAGTCGCAAAGAACCAGACAAACCCGAACGATGCGATTCGGATGCGTCGCCAGAGCGCCAGGAAGATGAGTGCACAGACCAGCAGGACACTTATGCCTGCAATGACGCGGGGATCGACGAAGGCTGACAAGATAATTGGATACCAGCCCAGCCGGGTCAATTGGACCTTGGGCGCAAAGGCGCCTAAATGCTGAACCCTGAAAAGAACGTAGGCACCATCCATTAACCACAGCACACCATAGCGCCCGGCTTTCTGCCTCCAGGTTGTTCGGGAGCGGTCCTCCCGGTAGAAATGCTCATAAATTGTTGCCACCAGGGGGAACGTCAGGGATTGCTCTTTGGAAAAAATGGTGAGCGCAAAACTCGCAACCATGGCCAGTTCGACCCACACCGGGCGCTTACCTTCCGGTCGCGCAACGTTCAAGAACAGCCAAAACCTCAACAGATAGAAAAACGTTACATCGAGGTCTGTCACGGCGGCGATCCAGGCTACTGCCTCCGTATGAATCGGGTGAAGGGCAAACAAGCAGGCAGCCACAAACGCCAATATGTGGTCGCGAAACACGCGGCGCGCCACGACGAACACCATGCAAACGACCGCAGTATTCAGACAGACATTAACTAGGTGAAAACCGCAGGCCAGCGTGCCAAACACCTGGTAGCAAAACAAGTAGCCGAGGGTCATCATCCGGGCGGTAATAGTTTGAGACTCCCTGGGCCCCGACAAACGACCACGCCGTTGTGCCGAACACCTTCGGAAGATAATGAAAGCTTCTTAAATAGGGATTATCGAGAACCTGGCGATTGTCATCATAAACAAAACCGTTGAAGAGCGTATTAAGGTACGGAAGCGTGGCGCAAAGGACCAGAAGTGCGACAAGGACAACATCCGGGCTGTCAGCAAAAACCTTACGTGTTGAGGCATCACCACTCCCCGCTTCCTGCGTATCGTGATGAACTGTCATGCTGTCTCCGCGACGGCATAGCCCGAGTCTAAAGTCCTCATCGTGCCCCTCCCTCTTCATGAGCGTTTCCTAACTTAAAATGGGCTTCCTGGGGAGGACGATGACTCGGATAGCAAATTGCGGTCAATCTTGCTTTCGGCTCCGACGGTAACCGTTCCATCCCGCCCCAGAACGTAAGGAACGCCGGAAGGATCGACAGGAATGGCTTTCAGGTACCCCGCTTGGACCAGACTGCCGAGCGAACGCGGCTCACGCCCGCATTGTTTGCGAAAGCGGGCTACCAGAGCATTTAACTCCCGGATGTCCTCGTCCGCCCGCAACGCCGCTAGGTGTGCCAGGACGCTACGTCGAATCGCATCTGTTTCCGCCTGGCGGTAAATTTCTGACCAAAGCAGGCGGGAAGTTCGGAATTCTCCGCCCTGAGCCGTGATTGTTGCTGCCATCGCTTTCATCCAAACCATTGCTCCCGGCTGCTCGCTGCCCGTTTTAAAAGCCCGGGCAGCCATCTTGTAATTCTTTAAGTCCCAGTAATAGATAAAACCGAGATCTTGCCAGAAGCGCCAATAGCCGGGATTGGCGACGATGCCTCGGCGGACCAGTTGCAAAGCTTGTTCTGGCTCCCCAGCTCCTTCTGGCGGTTTCTCAGCCAGAAAAATGGCTCCGAAGCGATATGCGATAAGCAAATGGGGGTCGAGTTCAGTTGTGATCCGCAAAAGGGGCGCCAGGAGGTTATAGTGCTTGGCGTACGCGATCTGCTTTCTCCCGAAATACTGCACCGCCCGCGTCCAATAAATGTCTGCCAGCAAACCCCCGTGGCCCAGTGACAAAGCTCGCAAGGTTTTTCCAGAAGTAAAGTAGAGGGTTCCGTCGTGCGCCTCCCGCCATCCGGAGTTGCTGTCGATCGTACGCTGGGTACGCCATAAAGCCAATAACCCTGCGGCAAGCAGAAGCCACCACAGCCAGCCATCCGGGCGAATCCGACAGGTGGTTTTGCTCCCCTGATTCATCAGAATTCCCGTTCTTCGAAAATTAGGATCGAGGCGGAAATTACGATCGTTACATACAGCAAGGCATAAAGCGAACCTGCGGTCAACATGTAAGACGGTACAGCCTTCCCATGAGCTGATTGTGAAATCACTTGGAAATTGCTGAAATTCGGCAAAATGTAATACAGCAGCGCTGTGACCTTTTCAAAAATCACACTCCCGCTTTCGCGACCGAACCAGCGGATATCTGCGAGGAAATTTCCCGCGACATAAAGGCAGAAAGTAAAAAAGGCCGAAAGGATCGGAGTGGAGATGCAAGAGAAAAACAACGCAAGACCCACCACAATTGCAAATTGCAGAAAGATGAAATAGATCGTCTCCAGCAACAACGCATCTTCTCCAGCCAGGTGGCGCTGGACATAATACAGGGCGATGTAAAAACCGCCCGTCATGATAGTTGTATTAACGACCAAAGTCAGCAGCAGACCCAAATACTTGCCGATGATGAATTCAAAGCGCCGAACGGGCTTGGAGAGGATGTTGTGGATGGTCCGGCGGTCAATCTCCTTCGACACGAGCCCGATTCCGATAAAGATCGCCATCAGCAACCCAAAAACCGCAATGGAGCTGAGTCCCAAATTGATCAGCATGATGCGTTCGATGCCCAAGGAAATGCTTGCAAACAGAACCGCTGACCCGATCAGCAAAAGGGCAAAAATGATGAGGTTGTATAAGACTTTTTCGCGGACCGATTCCTTAAAGGTGTGTAAGGCGATAGTTCGGATACGCTGTATCATTCGTTTCTTCGGGATTCCATCCCTGCCGTCGCTCCTCTGCGTGACGAAAGGCCGTCGCTATTCCCCACCCGTTCCATAAAGTAGTCTTCCAGAGACATCCGGACAGGATTCAAAGAAATAAGCTTCGCGTTGCAACGAACGATTTGGGCGAGAACTTTCGCGAGGTCGGAACCTGCCCGTAATTCCAGACGAACACGGTCGCCTGTCCGCACGACGGAGGACGCGAAGGATTCCAGGGCGACGATGGTATCCGGACTGGGCTTTTCAAGCACGATTTCCGTATTGGACAACCCCATCTCAAGAATCTCGCGAAGCTCCCCGCAGCCCTGGAGTCTCCCATGGTCGAGAATCGCAACCCGGTCGCAGAGCGTTTCGGCATCGGAGAGAATATGTGTAGAGAAAAAGATCGTTTTCCCTTTTTCCTTGAGCTGCAAAATGATATTTCGCACTTCGCGTCGCCCGACGGGGTCCAGCCCGGACATAGGCTCATCCAAAAAGATCAAATCCGGATCGTTGATCAGCGCCTGAGCGATGCCCAGACGTTGAATCATCCCTTTTGAAAACTTTCGTATTGGAAGGTTTACGGAGTCCGAAAGCCCTACCTGCTCAAGCAACAGCGTAATTCGGCAGGATCGTGCCTTGTCGGAAAGCCCGAAAAGCGAGGCTGCATAAGTCATAAACTCTTTTGCCGTCAGACGGTCATAAAAGGAGGGATTCTCGGGAAGATAGCCAACTTTTTGATGAGCAGAAATGTCGTGCGCGTCACGTTCAAACAACCGGGCAGTCCCGACGGTAGGGAAAACCAGACCGAGCAGGATTTTTAAAGTGGTCGTCTTTCCAGCACCATTGGGTCCGAGCAAGCCGAAGACTTCGCCGGCCTCGACTTCCAGGGACAACCGCTCCAGCGCTCTCCGAGGCCGCTTGCGCCAGAAACCGACACCGTAATCTTTTGTCAGTTCGATGATTTCAATGGCCAGCATTAAAATGCAACCGAAGCTCTTGGAGACAGTCCTATCGTCGTTTTATTCCTTTTGTCAGGACGCCGCAGCCCACCAACGGCATCGTCAGCACACTTTCTTTATCGATCCCAAGCACGAGACCCCGGAACGAGCGTTGTACTCAAGCGTGGCAGCCCTTCGTTAAGTAGCCTGCGGCAAAGGAATGGGGGAGCCCTGCGGTTCCCCCGCAATGATGAACCACGCTGAGAATCGCGCGACTAACAGAGTCAGCCTGCCAGAGGTGAATCAGCCGAACTGGCTTGAGTATTGTTTGAGTTCTGGCGGATTACTCCAGATTGGTCGGTATAATAGGAATTGGTTCCGGTGGTTCCACGAGTAACCGGGTCAGCCCAGAACTGGTACGTATCAATCCGCCCGGCAACTACGGGCCCAGGCGAATAGGTAAAGCTGTAACCGCTCTTTACCGCTCCCATGGCAGTTGAAGTACCGCCTGACAGGACGTTATCAATCAATCCCGCAGCCGTGGATGTGGGCATGCTACCCGTGGCAGGCGGGCCCAGGTACCCCAGCGTCGCTGTATATCCGCTTGTGTAAGTCGAGGCGTAAGTCACCTCAGCCGTATTATACGTTCTCAATGATCCAACCGCCGAGGCCTGGTTCGCTGCAATCCGCGAACGCAGCAAGTTCGGGATGGCGATAGCGGCAATGATCAAAATAATCGCCACCACTATCAGTAGCTCGATCAGCGAGAAACCTTGTGAATCTCTTCGCATGCGTGTCTCCTTTTCCGTTTCCACTCTGATTATTCCCAGAATGATCAGTTTCAATTGAGCATCCGTTATTCCATATCCGCCAAATTAGCAAATTTTTCACCATCGCCCCATTCGCCTGAGCCATAAGGCTTTAAGGCCACAACACATTAGGGGATTTGACCATATTTCCATGCTGATCAACCATGATCGCCGATTTTTGTCGAAAATGGCAGACAAAATTTGTCACTACCCGGTAGCTACACCCAGTTCGTCTGGAACCTCGAAGCAGGCCACGACATGGCCGCAGCATCCTCTATTTTATTTTCTGATGGAACTCCCTTGTTCCGCTCGAATCGCTTCAATTTGCTGGAGTGCCCCTGTTTCCCCGGGGAAATTTTTCAGCTCCTTCTTGAATTCTTGAAGCGCACCTTGAGGATTGTGCTCCAGCTCAAAGATCAATCCCATCGCGAAGTGATAGGCAAATCCGTCAGGCTGGAGTTCGATGGCGTGTCGAACGGATTGGGCGGCTTGTTTCACGTGCCCCAGCTTCAGCCATGTCAGGCCCAAATAGAAATACTCGTCGCTGTCCACACCATTAATAGCGATGGCTTCCTCAAGATACCTTTCGGCTTCACGCAGCCTTCCCATTTTGTAGTACGTATAGCCCATGTTATAAGTCGCCAGCCAGAAGCGAGGGTCGCGCGCCAGCACTTGCCGGTAAAGATTGATAGCTTGCGCATAGTAACCTTTCTCACCGAGGGCGTTTCCAAGGTTGGTTCGAGCGAGTAGGTTATCAGGTGTGCGCATTACCCCTCGCGAATACAAGGTGAGGTCGTTCGCCCAATAGCGATCCTGCAACGCAGTCCCAATTGCTAGCACAAGTGACAGCGCTACGACAACAGGTGCCTGAGACACCGGCAATCCCAAAAACTGTTTTGAGCCTTGCTTAAGACGGCGGATCGCCATTGCCACAAGGATGGAAAAGCCGATGGATGGCAGATATAAATACCGGTCATGAGCGATTTCTCCGACGGGCAGCACCGACAAATCGAGCAACGGAACAAAGGGCAGCAGCAGCCATACACAAGCAAAGGCCACCATACGCTTGGCGGAGGGCAAAGTCTTCTCAAGCCTGCGGGCCCATAACCAGGCTCCCACACCTACGGCGATAAGTCCGGCAAGAGGCAAGAAAAACGACTCTAAACCTGGCCGCTTGATGTAGGGCATGTCATAAAACACGCTCAACCCAAAGGGCCAAATCAAATGCATCAAGTAGAACCACAAAAGCTTGGGCCAAGTAAGAATAATGGTGGAAACAGCCAAAGGAGTCATCGAGTGCCCCAATCCTTTCAGGACATTCCACCTCGCTGCCAGATAGGCAACCGTTAGCAGAACGAAAGGTATCGTGGGGAGCAAACTCGCGCGGATGCGGGTGAACATAGTCTTCCACCGTGAAGCTGTTTCCACTTTCTTCTGCCACAGCCACTCGAAGGCAAAAATAAGCATGGGTAAAATTAGGGCTGTCTCCTTCGACAGCGTCGCTAAACCGTAAAGAGTGAGGGAAGCCGCCAGCCACCACCGTCTGTAAACACCAGGCTCGCGCCCGCTGAGATAACAGAGAAAAGATGGCAGGAGAAATAGTGCCATCAGAGGGTCTGTAACCCCTGAGATCCAGGCAACCGATTCAATGTGGACCGGTGTTAAGCCAAAAATTAGCGCTGCGATAAGGGCAGTCTTACGATCGCCAACAATCCTTCGTACCAGTCGATAGACCAGAAACGTGACCACGACCTGGACGCCCACGCTTACCAGGTGCCACCCGGCTGGATAAGGCCCGAAGATCTTGTAATTGATAAGCAGGTACAGCAAGAAAACAGGCCGGTAGTAGTTCCCCAAGATGTTAGGATAAGCAAAACTCCAGACCCTTTCGGCGAAAAAGTGAGGAGCAAAGCGCCAATAATGCACTTGAGCATCGGCCAGAATTTGACCACGGTCATCGTAAACAAAATGGAACCAGAGTGTCCCGCTGTAAGCCAAGAAGGTGAGCAAAAGGATCACGCTAATTGGCAACCAACCCGCCTCACTTGCCAATACTCGCTGCTTCTCATTTTTCAGGGAATGCTTTATCATGTGGGCCGATAAGTGCTGCCATATGAGCTGGATACAGGGTGGCTATATTCCGTGCTTCTTGGCATAGTGACGAAATGAACGATAAGACATGTGGAGGAGTTCAGCGGCACGCCGCCGAACTCCTCCCGCCCGGAGAAGCGCCTCGGCCAAGTACCGCTTTTCAAGGTCTGATATTTGACTCTCAAAGTCGAGACCTTCGTCAGGGAATTCGATTCCTTTTTGTTCCGCCGGTTTAAGCCCGGTTACGGCTTCTGGCAAGTGTTCAAGGCGAACCGACCCATTCCGCTCGCCGCTGACTGCGACCGCGTGCTCGACGGCATTTTCCAACTCGCGCACGTTTCCGGGCCAATGATGTCGCAATAAGACTGAAAGCGCATCGGGCTCAATATCCTTTACAGGTTTCCCCATTTCCAACGCGAATTTTTTCAGGAAATGGCGCGCCAACGGCTCAATATCCTCCAGACGTTCGCGCAGGGGTGGAATGTGAATTGGAATGACGCTGATCCGATAATAAAAGTCCTCTCGGAATTGGCATGTTGCAACCATGTTTTTCAGGTCACGGTTGGTCGAAGCGATCAGCCGCACATCCACGGAAATATCCTGTGTGCCGCCGAGGGGCCGCACGGTCCTTTCCTGGAGAACCCGAAGCAATTTTACCTGCATGCTGGGGCTGGTTTCGCCGATTTCGTCAAGAAACAACGTCCCTCCATTCGCCGATTCAAAGATTCCTTTGCGGTTCGTGTCGGCGCCCGTAAAGGCCCCCTTGATGTAGCCGAAGAGTTCGCTCTCCAGCAAGGTTTCAGGAAAGGCGCCGCAATTAATTGAAACGAACGCCTTCTCCCTGCGTTGACTCGCCTCGTGGATGGCACGAGCTATGAGCTCTTTGCCGGTTCCGCTTTCCCCGGTAATCAGCACCGTGCTGTTCGTGGGAGCTACCGTGCGGACCATTTCGAGGATGGCGGCAATTTTCTGGCTATGACCCACAATGTTTTCCTGAGCGAAAATGCGCAGCAGTTCCCGCCGCAGACGCGCGTTTTCCTCACGCAGTGCCAACTCATCGAGCGCCCGAGCAACCACAAGCTTTAGTTCTTCCACTAATTTGTCAGTTTTTATGACATAACGGTATGCACCCAGGTTCAATGCCTGGATCGCAGAAGGCATGGTCGGTACCGCCGTGATCAGGATAAAGGCCGCAGGACTATGCGTCGCACGGGCGTGATCCAGCAACTCGATTCCCGTCAAATCAGGCATCCGAATGTCGGCAATGATCACATCGTAGACTTGCGATTCGATCTTCTTTTTGGCCATTTGGCCGCTGGTAACCGTTTCGACAATATGACCTTCCTTGCGAAAAGTAATTTCCAACATCTGGCAGATCGACTTTTCGTCGTCGACAATCAATAACCTGGACATAGGGTCAACCCTTGCAATCGGCGCCTGAAAACACGCAACTCATGGCGACTTCAGACATGCATTTTTGCCTCGTGAGCCGCTTCGTGTAGGCGCTGAACACGTGGAATTTCAATGGCAAATTGTGCTCCTTGACCGGGGACGGAACTCACATGAATACGGCCGCCATGTCCTTGCACAATCTGGTAAACAATGGCAAGCCCAAGCCCCGTCCCACGGGGAAAGCCCGCTTGAAAAGGCTCAAACAGCTTTTCAATTTGAGACGCCGAAAGCCCGATGCCCGTATCGCGGAAGACAATGCCCACAAACTCTGAACTGGCATCGTCCACCTCGACCGTTAGAATGCCGTCATCCAGCATCGCTTTCAGCGCATTATCGCAAATGTTCCAGAACACTTGCCGGAGCTTATCTGCATCTGCCATGATTCTGACAGGATGTTGGGGCAGCTTACGTTCAATTTGAAAATACCGGGGGAGTGAGGGATGGTGTCCAAGAAGCAGCAATGTTTCCTCAAGTAAGACCAGCACATCCACTTCTTGGAATTCAAAGCCTTGTTCGCGCGCGTAGAGCAAAAAATCCGAAACCAGTTTATTTAGACGTTCTGACTCCTGGCTGACAATACCGACCAACTTCCGTTGGTCTTCGTCACCCCCCGCAAGGGTTTCCAACACTTTAGCCGACCCGGCAATCGAGGCAAGCGGATTGCGGATCTCATGTGCGATCCCGGCAGACAACCGCCCCAGAGTAGCCATTCGGTCCTTCAATCGGTATTCAGACTCAAGCTGCTTCTGGACAGTAAGATCCTGGATGCTGTAAACGTAGCCTGCCGTTCCACTTTCAGGAATAACCAACGGAGAGACCGAAATGCCCAGTATTCGACTTCCCCCCTTGGGATGTTGATATTCAATTTCCTTACGCCCATGGGCTGACGATAAGCTTCGAAAAGACTCCGATCCGGGTTGCAGGTCGCCGAGGAATCGGTCGACCCGCTCGCCGATTACATAAGCTCGCTTCCGCCCTAAAATTTCTATTCCGGCGGGATTCAACTCCGAAATGGTTCCTTCCAGATCCGTTGTGACCAAGCCGTCGCGCATGCTACGAATGACATTTTCATTGACCGCTTGGAGACTTGCGACTTGGCCGGTTTTATCGCGAAGTTCTGCCCCGGTTTTTCGAAGATTTTCCGCCAGATAGCTTGAAAGGTACGCGACCGCAAAAAAGCCGAATAGACTGGCAAAAATCTTGACCTGGAGCATTGCCAGGTCCACCGTACCCGAGGAGGACGTTGAGAGGATTTGGAGCATCGGGTGGCGTACGGCAAAATTGGGATACAGAACCGGCAAATAGGCAAGTTCCAGCAGCGCTCCCATCGCGACGAAACTGACGCCAGCCACCAGGAAGGCATGCGCTCGCGGAAGAAGAATGCTGGCCAGGATGATTGCGACCAGGTAAAGAGAAAAATAATTGCTTTCGAGATCGCCAGTTACATGAACGATAGCCGTGATGATAAAGATATCGGCAAAAAGCTGTAGGTGGGCCTGCAGGGAGTAATCCAGGCTGAGTTGATTGTAGATCAAGAAAAATAGGTTAAGAATGTACCAAAGAATAACGACAACGCCCAGGTATTCAATCGATTGGGCGCCGTGGCGATGAGGAGCAAACTGCATCAGGGCGTAGTCGATGGCAAAGACAAACGTGATAATAACAAACCTGATTTTGATTACCCAAGATAGCCAACTTTGGAGGTCGCCGGTAACGTTCATGGGGAAGTTAGAGTCTTATAAAACTGAGTCCTTTTCGAACTATAGCCCTTGCGGAACTGAGAACTCAATCTCCATTCGAGACCCTTTCACTTAGAAAGTGTACAAGATTTTTTCGAAAATCGAACGCTCTGAAAGGGAGAAATATGGACGTGTCTGTGGCAGCCTATCAACACAGCTCAGAAGTGTGCTGCATGTCTACATGCCATTGGTCCCCCGGGTCGAGGTGCCACAGGCCAAGCCCGGGTTTCCTGAGTGCGACGGACCCATATTACTGACGAGGCAAAATCGCAGCATCAACCCGCCGATTTCCCGATTAAAGCAAGCAAGGGCATATACATGGAGATGACAACTTCTCCCACAACCACGCCCAGAAAGACGATCATCACCGGTTCGATCGCAGTCGGCAGGTCACCAACCCCTGCATCAACTTCATCCTTGTAAAGGTCAGCGACTCTCTGAAGCATCCCGTCCAAAGCCTATGTTTGCTTACCAACGCCGATCATCTGCACTACCATGTTCGGGAAAACACCGGTTTCTTCAAGCGGGTTGACAACGGTTCGGCCTTCTTCAATCGCTTTTCGAACCTGCCGGGTGGCCTTTTCAGTTACGGCGTTACCTGACGTTCGTGCCGCAATATCTATGGCTTCGAGCACCGGCACGCCGCTCGTAATCAGCCTGCCCAGTGTTCGCGAAAAACGCGCTACCGCGATTTTTCGCATCACGGCGACCAGAATAGGAACTTTCAGAACGAGCGCGTCAATTCTTATGCGTCCGGCGGGACTGCTGTAATACCATCTTAGCCTGATCATTAAACACTCCCGCCACCGAGCCGCGTTGGTTGAACAGGTTGCCGGGAAAACGCGCGATGTTCTTGATACCGAACGAGAAACTAAGCTCAAGGCTTTCTTCAAACCGGTGCTTTTGAGCGTCGGTTAAAATGCTGTAGCAGAGCTGTTTGGTGTTAGCAGCCCCAAGCGCGGGCAGGTTTTCGAACGGCCTCAGTTCGCCATCAACCCGGATGCGAGGGGGGATTCGTCGTGATGTGGAGATCAGACCCATGCGCACCTGCCATGCCCTTGCGAAGTTTGGTGAGCAACAGTGTCGGCATTGCCTCCTAACCTTTCGTGTTTCTAACCACTTGCTGCCTGGGGCGACGTGCCAGGCAACAACTACAACATCGTTTCCCGCAAAACTTCTTCCAGCGTGGTCAATCCGGCCATTACTTTGATCAACCCGCTGCGCCGCAGCGGGATCATCCCTTGCTCGATCGCCTTTTTTCTAAGTTCAAGGGCGGAAGCACCTACCAGAACCAGTTCGCGCAGTTCGTCGGTTACTTCAAGAACCTCAAACAGTCCGATACGTCCTTTGTACCCTTTATTGTTGCAAGCTGAACATCCTGCACCACGATATACTTTGACTTTCCTGGCTTCTTCGGGAGTGAAACCGGCTTTGGCAAGGACCTGCGGACTCACCTCAGCTTCCACCTTGCATTCCTGGCAGATGCGCCGAGTTAGACGCTGGGCGCAAATGAGATGAACGGAAGTGGCAACCAGAAAGGGTTCAATGCCCATATTCATCAGGCGCGAGATCGTCGACGGAGCGTCGCTGGTGTGCAAAGTCGAAAGCACCAGATGTCCCGTAAGCGCTGCCTTGATGGCGACTTCCGCGGTTTCAAAATCACGGATTTCTCCCACCATAATGATGTTGGGATCTTGCCGTAGAAAAGAACGTAGAGCCACTGCGAAGTTCAGGCCGATTTGCTCCTTCATCTGGACCTGGTTGATTCCAGGCAACTGAAACTCAACCGGATCTTCGGCTGTCATGATGTTGATGTCCGGCTTGTTGAGTTGCGCAATTGAAGAATAAAGTGTGCTCGCCTTCCCGCTCCCGGTGGGTCCAGCGACCAAGACCATTCCATAAGGCTTGAGGATCGCCGACTGGAACTTTTCGAGGGATTGTGGTTCAAAGCCGAGCGTGGTCATATCAAGGCAAAGACTTTCCTTATCTAACAACCTCATGACAACCTTCTCGGCATAAAGGGTGGGAAGCACAGACACCCGGAAATCGAGCTGTTTTTTCTTTCCCTCATGCATGATCTTGATCATGATCCGGCCATCTTGCGGGAGCCGTTTTTCTGAAATATCAAGTTTGGCCATGATCTTGATTCGGCTGATGATCGCCTCACGGAGTTTTACAGGCGGTTGCATAACCGTTTCAAGTACGCCGTCCACCCGATACCGGACCCGGTATTCCTTTTCGTAGGGTTCCAGGTGGATATCGCTTGCCCCGCGCTTCAGTGCGTCAGTTAGAAGGTAATAAACGAGCTTGATGATCGGAGCTTCTTCCGCAGCCTTTTCAAGGGCAGCGAAATTTAGCGTGGACTCGTCCTCAGCTTCCAGTTCGATGCTGTCGGTTTGCCCTTGATCAATAAAGTTAGCCAAGTCCTCGAATTCTTTTTTCCGCTCCCGCTCTTCGATCGAGCCATAGTGTTTTGTAATCGCTTCGGCAATGGATGATTCCGTGGACACAACCGGTTCGATGTTAAATCCGGTCATGAACTTGATGTCGTCCATGGCTAAGACGTTGGTCGGGTCTGCCATCGCCAGTGTTAGCGACGAACCGACACGGCTCAGGGGCAGCACCTGATATTTCAACGCGCTTTCCATCGGGATGATCTTGATCACACTAGAGTCGACTTCAAAGTAGGCCAGGGTGATAGAGGGGATTCCGTATTGCCGGGAGAGTATCGCAGCGATTTCGTCCTCAGTCAGAATACCTAGTTTAACGAGACTGCTGCCCAGCCGGCCACCATTGATTCGCTGGTAATCGAGCGCCTCTTGAAGCTGCGCCGGAGTTATGAGATTTTCCTCCGTTAACAATTCCCCCAGTTTCCCGGACATCCCGTACCCTCGACCGTTTCCAGGCAGATCAACTGCTGATTTTGTCCCCATAAGATTTCGAGTCCTTAATGGCGCAGACAGCGCAGATCACTGGCAGGCAGAATGCGCAAGTCATCATAGCCATTTGAACATCGCAATATCCATCGCGTCAGTCCCTCTTGAGAATCCTGTTACCAGCCTCGATGTTTCACATGCCGACAACCGCTAACTTGAGAGGTAAATCTAAAACAGCCGCGAATTATGGGAAATCTCCGGTCGAACTTGACTTCCTAGTAAGGACCGTATTAATTTCGAGTCTATGCAACGCGCGGCTCAGCCGCTTGGAGTTGAGCCGGGTGAGGTGCTTGAGCAGTATTACAAATCGCTGCTGCAGCAGTTCGGCCCGCAAGCTTGGTGGCCGGCACGCACTCGCCTGGAGGTCATCCTCGGCGCCATCCTGACTCAAAACACCAGTTGGCGGAATGTCACCGTAGCGATCCGTCACCTTCGGAAAACCGGCTTTCTCCGCTGGGCGCGATTGCGCGCGGCTTCTGCCACTGAACTTGAAGCTTGCGTGCGTCCGGCCGGGTACTTTCGGCAGAAGGTCCGCACCATCCAAACGTTTGTAAAATGGCTCGACCAAACCCACTTCGGCTCCCTTGATGCCCTTTTCGCCCAACCGCCCCAGTTGCTTCGGGAACAACTCATTGAACTGCGAGGGCTTGGGCCAGAAACCGCGGATGCCATCTTGCTGTACGCCGGAAAGCAACCATTCTTCGTCGCTGACGCTTATACACGCCGCGTTCTGGCCCGCCATGCCTTGATCTCGGCGCGCGACGGCTATTCCGCCGCACAGCAATTCCTGCACCAGCATCTGCCACACGAAGAAGCTATTTTTAACGAGTTCCACGCGCTTCTGGTAGAAACCGGAAAGCGTTTTTGCAAGCGACAGGCGCCCCAATGTGAAGGCTGCCCGCTTCAAAGGTTCCTGCTCTCCGGACAGCAGCGAAATCTTGTTTTTGGGATTAATGGGTTCAAATCTCAGAAGACTCACCCGGCCGTTACACGAAGGGAGCCGGGGACAACAGCTTATGGCTACAAATGACCAGCCGCGACCTCCCCGGAGAAGAGTTTTCCAGATCTTCCTGCTCATTCTGGTTCCCATACTTTTATTTATCGGCTGGAGCCAAGCTTCCCTAAACCTTTCTTTTATTCGTCCTGAGAATGCGGGACAGACACTGCTGCTTCTGGTATTCTCGGCACTTATTTTTCTGGCCTTTGTCATCTTTGCGCTTATTCTTGCCCGAAACCTGTTGAAGCTTTATGCGGAAAGGCGGGCACAACGACTGGGGTCCCGTTTCAAGACCAAGATGGTGGTGGCGTTCCTGGCGTTAACCTTGCTTCCTGTATGTTTTCTGTTTGCTTTCGCCTATGGCCTGTTGAACCGTAGCATTGATAAGTGGTTTGGCATGCCGTTTGACGTAATCCGCGCGGACGCCTCAGAGGTTATCCGCGAGCTTGAAATTCAGGCTGAAAACCGATCCCGCCATCTGGCTATCCGTTTGGCGGCCAACGCGCAATTAAGCGAGGCCGCTGTATCATTGGATCGGGGGGCGGCCAAAACAGCACTGCAACGAGAAGTATCTGACTTATCCTCTGAGTCCGTGATGCTCCTTGATCCGCGCGGGAGGATCCTTGCCGCAGTCGGAAACGTTGAATTGCGACCCGCTGCTGTTCGTGAACTCCTACCCGGCGTTACCTTCAATCGCCTGCCGACCGGTGGAATTTCAGGCAGAGAGAAGTTTGAGAACGAGGATATTGGCTACTCGATAGAGTCACTCAAGACGTCAGGAGGGACAACCATCGGCAGTGTGGTTGCAATAACGCGGCTGCCAGCAAATATCGCTCGCATCGCCAGTCAGATTCAGGGCGAGGCCCAGAAATACGATGAGTTAAGCCATCAGCGCAAAGCCGTTCGGCGCATCTACCTTTTATCTCTCTGCTTGCTTACCCTTCTGATTCTTTTTGCGGCGTCCTGGTTTGCCTTGTTTCTCTCCAAACAGGTGACCGTTCCAATCCAGGCACTCGCCAATGCCACGCACGAAGTGTCCAAGGGCAATCTCAGCTTTCGCATAACCGCGCGGGCCGACGACGAGCTTGGCCGATTGATTAAGTCATTTAATGACATGACACAGCAACTGGAGGAAAACCGGCTCGCCCTCGAAAGAGCTGCCCGCGAAATCCGAAACGCCAATCGCCAATTGGAAGAACGCAGCAACATGATGGAGGCAATCCTCGAAAACATTCCGACCGGGGTGGTCTCCTTCGATCCACAGGGACGAATTGTGCGGTTCAACTCCACCGCTGAGCGTATGTTTGGCCGTGAAACCATCAAAAATGCAAGGCGGTTAGCGGATCTGCTTTCGGCTGATGAAGCTAGAGATCTAGGGCTCCTTTTTCGCCGCGCTCTGCGGCAGGGGGTGGTAACTCGCCAGATGGAACTTGGGCTTGGGGAGCGTCGCGCCTTTGTTGCCTTAACCCTCTCTTCAATCCGGGCCCGGCATGGCGCGGTTGGATCGCTGTTGGTTCTGGAGGATTTGACGGAATTACTCCGAGCACAAAAGGCGGTAGCATGGCAGGAAGTAGCGCAGCGGATCGCCCACGAGATTAAGAATCCCCTTACCCCGATCCAGCTTTCTGCCGAACGAATTCACCGCTGGATCGACCGCGCGGCACCCCACTTGCCTGATCACGATCTTGTGGCTGCCGTCCAACAGAGCGCTTCACTGATCGAGCGTGAGGTCGCAACGCTCAAGGGCCTGGTCGACGAGTTTTCCCATTTCGCGCGATTTCCGGGGTCACGCCCCGTTTTGTCCGATTTGAATGCTATTGTGCAAAAGGCTCTGGACGTTTTCGAAGGAAGACTCAACGGGATTGCCATGCGATGTGACCTAGCCGCCAGTTTACCCTCTGTTCAAGCCGATCCGGACCAGATGAAACGCGTTTTGGTCAACTTGATCGACAACGCTGCAGAGGCTCTGGGGCAATCACCCATTAGAGAGATCTGGGTGCGCACGGTGCTTGATCCGGCGCGTGATGTGGTTGTAATCGTGGTGGCCGATAGCGGCCCCGGCATTCCCCGGGAAGCAAAGGAGCGTCTATTTCTTCCTTTCTTTTCGACCAAACGCCGGGGTACCGGTTTAGGTCTGGCTATCGTCAGCCGCATTGTATACGAGCACAACGGATCGATTCGCGTGGAGGAAAACCGTCCGCTCGGAACAAAGTTTATAATTGAACTGCCTGTGGAACACGCCGCTGCGCCGGCGACAAAATCGTTGAGGCCTTGAAAAGCGAGGAAGGTTCTGATAGCTTCGGTCACCCCGGCGACGCAAGCGATAGTATCTATGGCAGGCGGCTGAGGGAGAAACAATTTTGGAGAATTATTCGGTGCTAGTAGTTGACGACGAAGAGGGGATCCGGCAGTCGTTGACGGACGTGCTCCAGGACGAAGGATATCGGGTCACGGCGGTTGAAAGTGGCGAGGCCTGCCTGGATTTTCTTTCCAAGGAAACCTGCGATGTTCTCTTGCTCGACGTCTGGCTTCCGGGCATCGATGGCCTTGAAACGCTAGAGATGGTCCGCGCCCTGAGAAATTCACCCGTCGTCGTCATGATCTCTGGCCACGGTACGATTGAGACCGCCGTCCGGGCAACAAAGAGGGGAGCGTTCGATTTCATTGAAAAGCCGCTTTCGATCGAAAAAACTCTTCTTACGCTGAAGCACGCGGTCGAAGAACTCAAATTATCAATCCAGAACCGGGAACTACGGCAGGAACTCGAGGAGAAGTATCGCATCATCGGCGATAGCGTTCCTATGAAAGCGTTACGGCAGCAGTTGAACCTTGCGGCTCCCACCAACGGGCGCGTGCTGATCTACGGAGAAAGCGGGACCGGCAAAGAACTAGTCGCCCACGCGCTCCACCAGATGAGCATACGATCTGAAGGCCCATTCGTTGAAGTCAATTGTGCGGCCATTCCGGAGGAATTAATTGAAAGTGAATTGTTCGGGCACGTCAAAGGTTCATTTACCGGAGCGGTCGAAGATAAGATCGGCAAGTTCGAGCAGGCGGACGGCGGGACTCTGTTTCTGGACGAAATCGGAGATATGAGTCTGCGGACCCAGTCGAAGGTCCTCCGGGTGATCGAAGAACAGCGGTTTTCTCCGCTGGGCTCCCAAAAGGACCTTCGGGTCGACGTGCGAGTTGTTGCTGCAACTAACAAGAATCTGGAAGAGGAAATCCAAAAGGGAAATTTCCGGGAAGATCTGTTTTTCCGCCTTAACGTTATCCCGTTTTATGTCCCGCCGCTGAGGGAACACCCGGAAGATATCCCAGAGTTGGTAAATTATTTCCTTGGAGCATTCGCCAGCGCTTATGGCCGGCGGCCAAAACATTTTTGTGAGCCCGCATTAAAGGCTCTCCTAAACTATCGCTGGCCGGGGAACGTCCGGGAGCTTCGGAATCTGATTGAACGGATGGTTATCATGGTTCCCGGTGACCGCATCGAGCGCCGTCACCTTCCTCAAACGTTTTCCAATCACTATGAACAATACGGAGCTTCCCGCGGTACAACGCCAGGATTCTCTACCCTCCACGAAGCGCGTGCAGCCTATGAACGCGATTATATCGTTCGCAAGCTCGAAGAAAACCAGGGAATCGTCAGCCGCACGGCAGAGGTCCTGGGGCTCGAACGCAGCCATCTCTACCGCAAAATGAAATCTCTGGGGATTACTTCCAAGGAATGAGGGAATTTATTCGCTTTGTCGCCAAAATTTTCGCCAGCGGTTGTTTTTCATTGCGGTGATGGCCGGCCGGCTGACAGATACCTTCGTCCACTAACCTTCCCCGCGATAATCAAGAGCGGCAACGACGGTAGCGTCGTCCCGCCAGTGCGGTTCAACGCGAACAAAAAGTCGCAGAAAAACCTGAGGGGGAAAAATCTTTTCCAGTTCTCGGCGAGCCTCGGTACCGATCTGCTTGATTCGGCTTCCGCCTTCCCCAATGATAATAGGTTTTTGTGATTCTTTTTCGACCAGGATTGTGGCCTCAATTCGGGTCAAGGTCTGCGACTCCTCAAAGCCATCAATGAGCACTGCGCTGGCATAAGGCAGTTCCTGCCGCGTGTTGCGGATCACGCTTTCGCGTATGATTTCGCTTGAAAGGAACCGTTCGGGCTGGTCTGTGTAGACATCAGGCGGAAAGTACGCTGCACCTTCCGGCAATCTGGCAATAACAGCGTCAAGCACATCTGGGACCCCCGTCCCTTTCAGCGCTGAAATAGGAAAAATTTCCTCGAAAGTATGCAACTTAGAATACCGGTCCATCAAAGGCAAAAGTGCGGTCTTCCGAATGCGGTCGATTTTGTTGAGCAGAAGAATCGTGCGAGGGGAGTATTCCGCCAGAAGTTGGAGGGCGAATTCGTCACCTTTGCCAAAGGGTACTGAAGCGTCGGCAATCATCAGAGCCAAGTCGCGTTCCTCAAGCGCTTCACGAACAAAGGTCATCATTTGTTCATTCAGTCGGCAAAGCGGTCGGTGGATACCCGGCGTGTCCATAAAGACAACCTGGGCGTCAGGACGGTGGGCAACTCCAACAATACGGTTTCGGGTCGTCTGCGACACAGGCGTGACAATCGAAACTTTTGCTCCGACTAATGCATTGATTAGTGTGCTCTTGCCTGCGTTGGGCCGGCCGACGATTGCGACAAAGCCTGACCTGAATGTCTTATTGGGCTTGGACATGGGTAGCCGGTGTATATGGAGTTGGGGAAGGAAAAACTAGACGTACCTTTAGGACCGTGCGGTGATTGACTTCCACAACCTCGATCGTTATGCCGCTGGCTTCTACTTTTTCGCCAGCAGCGGGCATATGGCCCAGCCGAGCGAGTACCAGACCGGCGACAGTGGAATAATCTCCGCTCTCCAGCTCAATATGTAATTGATCCGCAAGTTGAGCGAGTTCCGTGTGGCCTGCCACGACGTAGGTATTGGGAGACTCGTTAACGATATCCCGCTCATGGGGCTCAACCTCATCGCGAATTTCACCCACGAGTTCTTCAACAAGATCTTCAATTGTTACCAGACCGGAAACACTGCCGTATTCATCAATGACAATCGCTAATTGCAGTGTGGTTTTCTGCAAGTCCTTCAGTAAGTCGCGAATAGGTTTTGTCTCAGGCACGAAGCGCACGGGCTTCATCAACGAACGCAGCGTCACAGTTGCTTGCTCGTTCGGCGACAGTTCGGCTAGGTCTCGGATGCTAACCACGCCTTCGATGTGGTCCAGTTCCCTAGAATAGACAGGGTAACGCGTGTAACGGCGATCCCGGAATAGACTACGCAACTCTTCGATCGGCATGTCAATTTCAATGGCGGCGATTTCCGGCCTGGGGGTCATCACTTCCCGAACCACTTTGTTTCCAAACTCTATAACGGACTGCAGCATCTCTTGTTCAACCTTGGTGATCAGTCCCGACTCCTCCCCTGCCTCAATCAGTTCCTTTAACCCTTTTTCCGGCTTCGGGGCGTCGTCCTCGCTCTCGGGAGCTTCGAGGAGACGGGCGATGGTGGTTGAAATTAGAATCGGAAAAGTTACGGGCAGCGCGAGATAAACCGTAGCCCGAAGTATGGGTAGCCAATTGCGCAGGATGGCTTCCGGTTCGTCGTGGCGTGCGACCAGGATGAAAGGTATTAGCTGGTCGAGGATCACGATTGTTGCAAGCACCAGAACCAGCGACGCACTGAGGTTTTCCCACAATCGACCGGAGTCGCGGAAGATAAAAAGTCCCGTCAACCCCACGGCATAGAGGGCCATCGCCACGCCGTGCAAGGCTGAAATTGATACGCCCACACGCTCCCTGTCCGCCCTAATGCGGCGGACGTCGCCGGTCTGAAACAACGCTCGCGCCCCCACGGGTGTCAACCGGCGCATCAAGAGTCGCAGATAGGAAGCGACGGAGCCCGTTATGACGAGCAGCCCAAGCACGAAGACCCAAAGGATATTAACGATCATAGCGCTAATCGGCACGCTGGAAGGATTCCTGGCGGCAGCCATATGCTCCAGCCGCCATGTCTAGACGCTCACGTAAGGACAATTCCAACGCGGCCATTTCCCCCTGGTCTGTCTCATGATCATAGCCAAGTAAATGAAGAGCCCCATGAAGAATCAGCCATCGGATTTCCACATCGATGGAATGCCCTTCAAGCCGGGCGTTGCGCTCCGCCGTGTTAATCGAAATCACGATATCGCCCAGAAAATCATGAAATTCGTTGACCCCAAGGTGTTCCATGCCGTTTTCATCTCGGGACTGCCACGGGAAGGATAAGACGTCAGTCGGCGTTGCCTTACCCCTAAAAAACGAGTTCAGACGGCAGATTTCGTCGTCATTTACAAAACAAACGTTGAAATCCCCGCGGCCCATTTTTAACAGTTTCCTTACCCGCCGTACATACGCGCGTAACTCAGCCAAGTTTAGGTGCATTTCCCTTTGCCGGTTGAGAATCACAGCCGAGCCGTCCTACGTCGAAATTCCGTCATATATCCAAGTCGGCATCCCTTCCATCACGCTAAGAATTCTTACGAACATTTTCGGATGCACGGGTCTGGTCGAAGGCTTCGTAAGCGCGGATGATCCGCTGTACCAACTGATGCCGCACAACGTCGCGCTCGGTAAAATAGACAAAGGCGATTCCCAGAACCTTGTTAACTACCTCCACCGCTTCCATTAGACCGGAGCGCCGGCCCTCCGGCAGGTCCACCTGCGTGACATCACCGGTTATGACTGCCTTAGAGTTAAAACCGAGCCGCGTGAGGAACATTTTCATCTGCTCGCTGGTCGTGTTTTGGGCTTCATCGAGTATCACAAACGCATCGTTCAGCGTCCGACCGCGCATGAAAGCAATTGGCGCAATTTCGATTGTCCCTTTCTCAATAAGCCGCTCGGTGCGCTCGGGGTCCAGGACATCGTATAGCGCGTCGTACAGTGGGCGCAGATAGGGATCAACCTTTTCCTGCAATGTTCCCGGCAGGAAGCCCAGCCTTTCCCCAGCCTCCACGGCGGGACGCGCCAGGATGATGCGGTTGACAGCGCGCGATAGCAGAGCATCAACAGCCATAGCCACGGCCAGGTAGGTTTTGCCCGTGCCCGAAGGTCCAATGCCAAACACCATGTCGTGGCGCTTGATAGCATCCACGTAAAGGCGCTGGTTCAGGCTTTTGGGTGCAATTGATTTCTTACCGAGAGTACGCGGACGGCCCGCTTCCGCTAAGCCCTTTAGTGTTACCGTAGGATCTTCAGCAACGATTCGCAGGAAAGCACGGACTTCGTTATCTTCGAAGTGTACGCCGCTATCGACGAGCTCGACATATTCCTCGATCAACCGTTGTGCTCTGGCGACGTTCAGTTCCCCACCCTCGATTTCCAAGGTCTGGTCTGCCAGGTGCGCGGAAACTTGCAGGCATTGTTCCAGCAACTTGAGGTTAGCGTCGTAGCTCCCAAAAAGCTGTTCCAAGCCCTTTTCGACCTTAACACTTGCCTTCATAAAATGGAGTTACAATACTCCTTCCCGTCCCTAATTAAATTGAGTAACGGCTGTGCGCCGATATTCGGCTGGATGATATCACAGTGGCGAAATGAGGTAACCCCTCTTTGTCTACGAAACCAGAATAGCGAAAAGGTAGTTACAAGTCAAACCCACCTTCACTCCGTCTCCCTGCGGGCGCCACTGCTCAGAGGACTACTTCAGCCACAACTATTTTTTTCGGGGCAACAACGCTTCCGTTCCTGCCAACCCGGCCACCACTAGACAGCTACAAAAACTCCTCGCGTCGGTATTCCACTTTGACAAGGCAAAGCCCGCGTGCTGGAGCCGTGGGGCCAGCCCTGCCACGATCGCGAGCGTCGAGGATCGGAATGAGATCATCGGACGAAAGCTTTCCTTTCCCCACCTCGATGAGCGTCCCTACAATATTGCGCACCATATGATGTAAAAACCCGGTGCCACTGATCTCGTATATGAGCAGCGATAGACGCTTGTGCCGCACGAGACGCGATGTGGAAATTAGCCGGATGTTCGAAGCCTCCTGCTTCTCGTCATGACGTCCGGAGATGCCGTGGTCGGTCCCGGCAAAGGATGTGAAATCGTGTTCTCCTTCGAACAATCTTGCCGTTTTCGCCATTTGTTGGAAATTTAGCGCATAAGGATAGTGATGAACGAAGCGCCAAAGGAAAGGCGGACAAATGGGGCTTTGCAGGATGCGATACCGATACGTTTTCGAATGCGCATCATACCGTGCATGAAAAACGCTATGAACCTCCTGCACTCTCCTGATGCGGATAGACGGTGGAAGTGCATCGTTTAGGGCAATCATCAAGTTGTTACACGGGATGACGCATGTGGTCCGGAAATTTGCGACCTGACCCGCTGCGTGAACCCCGGCATCAGTGCGCCCGGATCCATAAAGCTTGACGGGTTCCTTCACAACCTTCGCAATATACTTTTCCAAAATCTCCTGAACCGTACTTACCCCGGGCTGACGTTGCCAGCCGTGGAAGTCGGTTCCATCATAAGCCACTACAAGGCCAATATTTCTCATCGTCATCCAGCCATATTGTTCGATTATTTCGAAATTCGAACCCAAGTCACGGAAGTGACCTCCAAAATCCACGCCACGCCGTGGCAGGAGCAGCCAGTCAATCGCATTGGCACGCACTATCAGTAGGAATCCCTTCACGGATTCCAATCGTAAGCGGCTGCTATAGACGTAGGTCGACGCAATTTACCGATAGCACAGAGAACCTTCCCGTATAGTGCAAATTTACACGTCTGGTTACCGCTATCAGCGAGGATGAGCGCCCTGGACCCGACCATTTCTTACGTCCCGCAATTAGCTACTATCGCCTTTTCCCATGAAACCGAACAACTAAGAACTTCGTAAGTATTCTCGTTGGGCGTAAAATGACAAAGACTCTATTGTGGAGGAAGAGAGCACCAAAATGAAACGCAAAAAGCTGTATTGGTTCGCTGGGTTTGCGATCCTAGAAGTCTTGCTGTCAGCAGAGTTTTTGCCGGGACAGATCCATGCTCAGCAAGCCAGCTCCCAACAGCCAAAGCCTGCAACCCATGCTTTTAGTTACGAAGGCGGCACCTCCCTTTTCAAAGCCTATTCGTATCCATACGTGCCGCCACCTTCTCTAACCAACTCACCACAAATCAACCAGTTGATTCAAAACAATAAGCTTGAGCTTTCGCTCGATAACGCGCTCGAACTCGCCCTTCAGAACAACCTGGACATCGCCGTAGCACGTTACGAGCTTCCCCTTGCCCGGCTTGACATTCTCCGAACGAAGAGTGGCGGCGCCGCGCGCGGCGTCCAGGGAGCAGTGATTTCGAATGCGTTGTTCACTGGTGCCATCGGCGTCGGTATCAGCAGCTTTTCAGGTGTCAGCGGCGTGTCAGCCGGCGGCTTTACAGGTGGCGGCGTCATTAACACTGGTTTTGTCGGATGCTGCGACCCGGTAGCAGGTGTCAGCTTTGGATGGAATAACAACAAAACCCCTTTGAATTTCACTCAACTTGTCGGGATTCCTGTAGAAGGTAGCCATACTTCCCAGTACGCTACGTTTTTCGGACAGGGCCTTATGACGGGCACCAGTTATACAGTTGCGGTTACCGGGCAACGTCAGTCCACGACCTCTCTTAACGCTTTGTTTAATCCCGCGATCCCTACCGGCCTGACAGTCGGATTAGACCAGCATCTGCTCAAGGGCTTTGGCTATCGCGCTAACGGCGTGTTTCTCCGGATAGCCAGAAATGACCTCCATGTGGCGGACACCGTTTTCCGGCAGCAAATCATCAACACCGTCGCGCAAGTGCTCAACGCCTATTACCTCTTGCTGGCAGACCGGGACCAGGTTCGTGTGGCGCAATCCGCCGTCGATTACTCTCAGAAGCTTGTGATCGATGACCAGAAACAAGTCCAGATTGGCACCCTTGCGCCTCTCGATGTGGTTCAAGCGGAATCTGAGCTTGCCACGGACCAACAAAACTTGATCGTGGCGCAAACGACTTACCTACAGCAGCAAGAAGTCCTTAAAACCATGATCGCGAAAAAGGTCAGCCCAGAGCTTGCCAGCGTTGCCATCCACCCGACTGACACCCTGCCCGAACCCAAACCCGGTGATGTCCCTCCGCTTGATGAAGCCTTGAAGCTCGCACTTATCAACCGGCCTGAAATCCGGCAAGACGAATTGAATCTTCGCAATCAGTACTACGTTATTCAGTCCAACCGTAACGGTCTACTCCCCAGCCTTGACGCCTTCGCGACCTACGCGGCTTCCGGGCTCTCCGGGCTTCAGGTTGTGCGCGGCCCAAGTGGAAGTCTTATTGAGACTATTCCTGGAGGGTTTGGTGACTCTCTCCGCGATGTATTTATCGGCAAGTATCCCAACTACTCTTTCGGCCTCACCTTGAGCATTCCTCTCCGCAACCGGGCTGAACAGGCAAACGCCGCGCAAGCTCTTGTCGAGGAACATGAGATGGAAACCGGGCTGCAGCGTGAAAAGAACCAGGTCGCGCAGGACGTCCGAAACGCGGAAATTGCTGTGACTCAGGCCAAAGCACAGATTGACGCCGCTATCAAAGCCAGGGTTTATGCGCATCAAGCCCTTATTGCCGAGATCAAGAAGTTGCGGGAAGGGGTGTCAACCACACTGGATGTCATCCTCATGCAGCGGAATTTGGTGACGGCCGAGGGTAATGAGGCAAAGGCACGGCAGACTTATGCGCAATCCCTAGTCCAGCTTGGCCAAGCCACGGGAACCATTTTGGATATGCACCACATTGTACTGGCTGACCCGCGGACCGGTCGCTACGAGCGCCAGCCAAATATTCCTGGAACCCCGACAACAGGCAACTAACGGCCCGACGGTCTGTGTAGGTGAGGCTGGCAACTGTCGGGCGGAACGTCGTACCAACCGAGTGCTGGAACCGAGCACACGAGCCGGACTTCTGTGTGTTTGCCCGTCGACACCCCTGGGCGATGGACAAACACCAGGGGTGGTAGAAGTTTTTCTCGTCGTAACCCTTGGCAGTGCGCTGCAACGTATGTAATTTCGACGCGTACGATGAGCATGTTCACAGGGTACAAGGAGTGCAATGAAGCGACGCTCCAAAGTGCTTCCAATTATCTAGTGTAGTGTCCATGAATTAACTGGGCAATGCTTTTCGCCTCTTTCGACTGCGCGGCAGAGCACAACCGGGTTGAATCAGTCCCAAAGTCTGGCGGCAGCGCGAGAGTTTTTGCTTGATCGATTCTACGGTGGCCGTCCAGACAAAGGGTTTGGGATGCTCATTCCATACGGCCAGGAATTCCGTGATCGCCTTCTCCAGGTCCTCCA
>JAMCXS010000032.1 GCA_023474345.1 Acidobacteriota bacterium
CCAACACGTTGAATCGCATTCTGTGGCACGAGATACGCGGCTGGCACACTCCGTATCCGCAGGTAAAGCACGGCGTTTTCGCGCCTTACGCCGTCAACATCTCGGACCAGGAAATCGAGGCAACGGCACACTGAGGAAAGGTCCGGCCTGCTCGTGAAATTTGCCATCGTGCGTTATGTCGCTCGCGTTGAGGCATTGTGCGGTGCTTTCAATGCACAAGTGGACTTTTCGCCGTGACATATTGCTCCCGCGACTTTCTTGATCGCGTGCAGGCCGGCAGTGACTGGTGCCCGGCGCTTCGGTGACGACCGTCACTGCCTTCGAGAACTTCAAGATTTATCATGCAGTTTGTGGGGGAGCTTGCGGCTCCGATCGCGGCTTAGAAGAATTTTGCTCCGTTCAGCATTATGATAGGGCCGAGAAAGGCGGGCTGTGACAGAAATTGCTCTAACAGTCGGCACGCATTCGGTTCTGGAACGCGCCAGCCTTGACAAACTTTTCGCAGCGTTAAGCAAACGAGGCTTTCGTCTGGTCGGCCCGACGGTGCGCGACGGGGCTATCGTCTACGACGAGCTTAAGTCGGCTGCTGATCTTCCGGTCGGATGGACGGACGAACAAAAGGGCGGAACGTATCGCCTTAAAAGCCGCAACGATGGCGCTGTATTCGGCTACACCGCCGGACCTCACTCCTGGAAGAAATTCCTTCATCCTCCGGCCGTCCGCTTATGGCAGGCTGACCGTGCGGACGGGGCTTTTGAGATTAAGGAAGAGAAGCCTGACGCTCAAAAAACCGCATTCATTGGTGTCCGCTCATGTGATTTGCACGCCATCGCCGTCCAGGACAAGGTTTTCCTGAACGGACGCTATTTGGATCCTTATTATCAGGCAAGACGCGAAAACTCCTTCATTGCTGCCATCAACTGCAGCCAGGCCGGGGGAACGTGCTTTTGCGTTTCGATGGGCACCGGCCCCAAGGCGGCATCCGGCTTCGATCTTGCGCTAACCGAAATTCGCGAGCAGGAACGACACTACTTTGTGGCCGAAGTTGGGACAGAGCTCGGAGCCGAAATTTTAGCCGAGCTTCCGCACCGCGAAGTGGAAGGACACGAAAAAGCCGCCGCCGATGAAACGGTAGCAAAAACAGCCCAGGCAATGGGCCGCCAGATGGACACGACTAACATCAAGGAACTCCTTTACCAAAACTACGAGCATCCGCGGTGGGATCAGGTGGCTGGCCGCTGTCTGACCTGCGCCAACTGCACGATGGTTTGTCCCACCTGCTTCTGTACGACAGTAGAGGATGTTACGGATTTGAAAGGCGAACACGCGGAACGGTGGCAAAAGTGGGACTCCTGCTTTACCAGGGATTTTTCCTATATCCACGGCGGCAGCATTCGGGCCACCCCGAAGACCCGCTACCGTCAATGGATGACGCACAAACTTGCGACATGGATCGACCAATTCGGAACATCGGGCTGTGTGGGCTGCGGGCGCTGTATTACCTGGTGCCCTGTCGGCATCGATATCACAGAGGAAGTCAGGGCGATCCGGGAAGCACCCCAATCTCCAAAAGGCTCGCCCACGGGGGACAAACATGGAAACACTTGAACGTATTTTGGCCGCGCATCCGTTTTTTAGCGGCATGGAGGAACGTTACATCCAACTGCTGGTCGGTTGTGCCAGCAACGTCCGCTTTGATGCCGGTCAATATATCTTCCGTGCCGAGGAAGAAGCCAATCTGTTTTACCTGATTCGCCAGGGCAAAGTGGCGCTGGAAGCGTTCGGTCCAGAGCGCGGCCCCATCGTCATTCTGACGCTCGAGCAAGGCGACGTCCTCGGCTGGTCCTGGCTTATTCCGCCGCATCGGTATAAGTTTGATGCGCGGGTAGTTGAATTCACTCGGGCTATTGCGCTCGACGGAACATGTCTGCGCAAGAAATCCGAGGAAAACCACGACTTGGGATACGAATTCATGAAACGGTTTTCTCAGTTGATGGCGCGGGCCTTGCAGGCCACGAGGTTACAGCTACTCAATGTTTACGAACTTAACCCCTGAAACAATGATGAGGACTGAGGGGGCTGGCCCGATGGTTCCCCGGCCGCACACCGTCCGGCGGGTGTGGCAGGAAACGCATGACACCTTCACGCTCGAACTGGCTCCAGCCGCAGGTGACGGTGCAGCCCCATCATCCTTTGCACCCGGCCAATTCAACATGCTCTACGCATTCGGAGTGGGAGAAGCCGCTATTTCCATCTCCGGCGATCCGGCACGGCCCGAAAGACTGGTCCACACGATCCGTGCGGTTGGCGCCACAACCAAAGCCCTGGCGAGGCTGAGGCGGGGAGACACCGTGGGCATTCGGGGTCCTTTCGGCAGCCAGTGGCCACTCGGCGAAGCAGCGGGGCGCGATATCGTTATCATTGCGGGTGGAATCGGCCTCGCGCCGCTGCGGCCCGTCGTATACCACGTCCTTCAAAACCGCCAGAACTACGGAAATGTGGTTTTGCTCTATGGGGCTCGGTCGCCCGGCGACCTTTTGTATGCGAAGGAACTTGAGCAATGGCGCGGCCGCTTCGATCTTGAGGTCCAGGTGGCGGTTGATCGCGCTCCGGCTACCTGGCGAGGAACGGTAGGCGTGGTCACGAATTTTATCCCGAGAGCAAGGTTTGACCCCTCGGAGGCTGTGGCCATGATTTGCGGTCCGGAAATTATGATGCGCTTCGCCGTGCAGGGAATCGAAGAGCTGGAAATGAAATCGGAAAGTATCTACATCTCCATGGAGCGCAATATGAAATGCGCCGTCGGTTTTTGCGGCCATTGCCAGTTTGGCCCGGCGTTCATCTGCAAAGACGGCCCCGTCTTTTCTTACGAGAGTGTTCGAGCACTGCTCAATATCCGAGGGATTTAGCGTTGGCTAAGAAACAAAAACCCAAGCTTGCGGTCTGGAAGTTTGCCTCTTGCGACGGCTGCCAGTTGAGTCTGCTGGATTGTGAAGACCAACTGCTTCCCCTCGTGGGCCAAATCGAAATTGCCAACTTTCCGGAAGCCTCGCGGGCGGTCGTCAAAGGCCCTTACGACCTGTCGCTGGTCGAGGGTTCCATCAGCACGCCGCACGACGCTGAGCGTATCCATCAGGTGCGGCGCGCCTCGAAATTCCTGGTTGCGATCGGCGCCTGCGCCACTGCCGGGGGGATTCAAGCGCTGCGTAACTTTGTCGATGTTAAAGACTTTGTCTCCATCGTCTACGCCACGCCCGAATATATCGACACCCTGACGAAATCGACCCCCATCGCTGAACATGTCAAAGTGGATTTCGAGCTGCGCGGCTGCCCCATCAACAAGGAACAGCTTGTGGAAGTAATCGGCGCCTTTTTGCAGGGCCGCAAGCCGAACGTGCGCCAGCACAGTGTTTGCATTGAGTGCAAGCGCCGGGGCAACATTTGCGTGATGGTGGCGCATGGAACTCCTTGCCTGGGGCCCGCCACGCATACCGGCTGCGGCGCCATTTGCCCGTCTTACGACCGCGGGTGTTACGGCTGCTATGGGCCGATGGAATCAGCAAATGCAGGCGGGCTAAGTCTCGTGTGGGAGGGTCTCGGCGCAAACCAGTCAGATCTGGTGCAAATCTACCGCACCTTTAACGCCTACGCCGAACCGTTTTACACGGAGAGCAGAATCCATGAAAGCAAAGAGCATTAAGGTTGATTACCTGGCACGGGTGGAGGGCGAAGGCGGCTTGTACGTCAAGGTCAAAGGCCGCCAGGTGGTCGACGTCAAATTAAAGATTTTTGAGCCTCCCCGCTTTTTCGAGGCTTTCCTGCGCGGGCGCAGTTTCCGCGAAGCCCCGGATATTACCGCGCGCATCTGTGGCATCTGCCCAATTGCCTACCAGATGAGCGCCGCCCATGCCATGGAGAATGCCTTTGGCGTCAAGGTGGAAGGGCCGCTCCGGGCGCTTCGCCGCCTGATTTATTGCGGTGAATGGATTGAAAGCCACGCGCTGCATGTGTACATGCTTCATGCTCCGGACTTTCTGGGGTATGAAGATGCCATCCAGATGGCGAAAGATCATGGCGACGTGGTTCAGCAGGGGCTCAGCTTAAAAAAGACGGGAAATGAACTGGTGACCCTCGTAGGCGGCCGTGAAATCCACCCTATTAATGTGCGCGTGGGCGGCTTTTACAAAGTGCCCTCCAAGGGTGATCTGGCGCCGATTGCCGAAAAGCTGAAGCGGGCGCGTGATGCGGCGCTCGAAACCGTGCGATGGACCTCAAAGCTCCCCTTTCCGGAATTTGAACGCGACTATATGTTTGTGGCGTTGCGTCATCCGGATGAATACCCTTTCAACGAAGGGCGTATTGTTTCGAACAAGGGACTGGACATTGCCATCCAGGATTACGAAAGACATTTTGCCGAGGAACACGTTCAATATTCGCACGCTTTGCACTCCATTGTCCGAGGCGAGGGCCCGTATTTTGTGGGGCCCATGGCACGCTACAGCCTGAACTTCGACCGACTCTCTCCGCTGGCGCAAGAGGCGGCCCGCGAGGCGGGACTTGGTCCGGTTTGCCGTAACCCATTTCAAAGCATTGTCGTGAGAAGCGTTGAGACGCTCTATGCCTGCGACGAGGCGTTGCGCATCATCGAGGAGTATGCAATGCCTGAGGCGCCGGCGGTCGAGGTCCAGCCTCGCGCGGGCAACGGATTTGGGTGCACGGAAGCTCCCCGAGGCGCGCTCTATCATCGTTACCGCCTGGACGACCATGGCATCATTCTGGATGCGAAAATCGTCCCCCCCACCTCACAGAATCAGAAAACCATCGAGCAGGATCTCTGGGAGTTCGTCCCGAAACACTTTGACCTTCCCTCCGACAAGCTGCGCTGGCAGTGCGAGCAGGCCATCCGCAATTACGACCCTTGTATTTCCTGTTCAACGCACTTTTTAAAGTTAAAAATCGAGCGGGAATAGCGCGCTGCGCGGAGTTTACCCTGAGATCCTTCGCTCTGTTCAGGCCTGTTCGCAAGCGGAGGACGAACGGGCTGGGAATGACGGGCAGCCTTTTTAGGCAGTCAATGAGCGAGCTATGGCAAATCTTCCTGCAGGTTCAGTGCTGGTGATTGGCATCGGCAACGCCTATCGCTCGGACGATGCTGTCGGTCTTGTGGTTGTGCGTCGGCTCAAGGAACAGACGCAAGGCTCTGTCCAGATTCTCGAACACGGTGGCGAAGGGGCTGACCTGATGGAGAGCTGGCGGGATGCGCGCGCAGTGATCCTCGTGGATGCCGCGCACTCAGGAGCCAGGCCGGGAACGATCCACCGCATCGACTGCCGTCATCAGCCGCTTCCACATAGCATGTTCGGAGACTCCACTCACGCCTTCGGCGTGGCTGAAGCTGTCGAGCTCAGCAGAGTGCTCGGCCGGCTTCCTCCGCGATTGGTTATGTTCGGCATAGAGGGGGAAAGCTACAAGCTCGGAACAGAACTTTCCCCGGCTGTTCGGCTGGCGATGTCCCAGGTTGTGGACACCGTACTCGAGGAAATCAATAAATAGTCCCTTGCGGGACGAGGCCACAGACGATCCCCGCCAACGAAATTTTCATCCTCTTTGCTGCGTGGGAGTTAGCTGCGGGACAGGATTGCTCACGTGCTCCTTGGAAACCTCTTCAGGTTCCGGGGAGGGCGCCGCGCGGTGGCTTTCCTGATAGGTATGCACAACGCGGTGTACCACCGTGAGGTTTGAAAGCACCACGATTACCCATAGCACCGGCGCCATGCGGTCGAAAAGGGCTCCGATAATGATCAGCACCACGCGTTCCGCGCGTTCCAGGAATCCGACCTTGCAGGAAGGGATCAGATTCTCAGCGCGTGCCCGGCTGTAACTGGTCATCACAGAACCGATCATGGCGGCCGCCACCAGGGTGACATAGGCAAAGCGGTTGATCCGGCCATAATAAATCAATAAGCCCACCAGAAGGATCAAGTCGGAATAGCGGTCGAGAACGGAATCGAAAAATCCCCCGAAGGGCGTCACCCGGCGCGTCTTGCGAGCCACCGGCCCGTCAGTCAGGTCAAAAATGCCGCCCACAATGATCGTCACCCCCGCCCAGCGGAAGTAGCCGTAAGCAAACAAATAGGCCGCCACCAGATTGATGGTAAAGCCTATGAAGGTCAGTACGTTGGGGTTGACGCCCATTTTCGCAAATGCTCGGACGATCGCGTCGTAAGCGTACCAGCAGGTCTTGCCAATCTGTCGGGTAATCATCGTTTCATTTCAGGAGTTCGCGCGGCCAGGGCAATCAAGCTCCTGGTGGGCTTGGGGCACAGATTACACTCACCGCCCTCTGCTCGTCGCTACTCGCAAATAACCATGTGCTGCAACGTATCTTATCTGAAACTCCCCCTCTCTGCAACCCAACGGTGCAAAGGGGTGCGCGGCATAGAAGTGAGAGTCAGGCTGCATGGCGGGTCTCCCAGTAGTCCTCGAAGCGACGGTTCAGGTGGCAGCAGCGAAGGGCGAGGATGGCGTTGGCTCCCCGCGCGGTCCAGAACATGCCGAACCGCTTGACGCGGGAAGCGGTCACGGTTTTGCAGCCGGCCTCGATGACGCCGGAGCCGACGAACAGGTGCTGGCGGCGGAACTTGGGGTAGCGCATGCGCTCTGCCTTTTTCTCGGAGTAGTCTGCTTCGGTGCGGACGGTCTTTGCCACCTCCGGGTCATCCGAGGCAATGGCGCGTAACCGGCTGACCAGCTTTTCGATTTTCCCCTGGTCCAGCAGGCGCTCTTGTTTGGCCTTGCAGGTGTGCCGGTATTTCGCGAGAGTTTCCGCTTTGTGTTGCCGAACCCGAGCATAGAGATCGCTACCGAACGCAGTGGAATCCACCCGACCATGGCGCTCCTGATCGTCACGCTGCTCGCCGGACGCCTGTTCTTACGATCTAAACTGAAAAGAGCACTGCTGGTCCTGATCGCCCTTCCCGTTGTCTGTGTCACCAACAGCATCCGCATCTCCGCGCTGACCATGCTCGCGATCTATGTCAATAAGAGCTTCCTCTACGGCAGGCTCCATCATGAGGGTGGATTTCTGTTTCTTGGGCTTGCCCTGGCCATTATGGCCGGCGTGCTTTATCTGATGGGCTTACGCCGGAAAAAACCAGAGGTGTGCGCACCTGCGTCTTCATCGCCGGCTGCAAGGTAAATACACGGAGCGCCCGCAATGTCACCCGACGTCGCCCTCAGCCTTGAGAAAGGAGCCCTTGGCGCTTTCCTGCCCGGAGGTTTCAGACCGAGCGATTTCGCTCGCCGTTTAAAAACACGATCTGATTTTGTGCCATTCTCGCTGCTCACCCTCCCATTCGCTGCCTTTCCAACCCCCCTGCAGCGTTTCCTTCGTTCCTGCCTAGAGCTGCCCGCGTTTCCTTTTTTCCCGCCTTCCTCAGCAACCCGCCAGGTTTCCCCTTCATTTGACCGCTGCCTTGTATGTGACTCACATCATAGTAAGCTGTGATCGCCATCACGGTGATGGACGGGTTAGAATGTAAAACTGCCTGCGCGCCGCATTTGCTGCTCAGGCCTTTCACCACAAGGACGGGGATTGTGGAAATAGAAGGCGAACATAGCTCGCTCAACGCACAAACCTTTTGGCGGTGCAGGCTCAATCCAAAAGCCGCGGGGGGACAGAAAGTGAGAGAATGCCTGTGCAGGTATCAAGAAACCCGCGTGCGAATAGGTGCGCAAACTTCTTTTCTTCTGGACGTGTCCTGGCTAGAGTTGGGCTCGCGTTGCTTCTCGTAAGCTCGTTTCTCGCGTTGTCTTGTGGGGGAAACGGTTTGGGCAGTACACCCAGCACTTCCGTCTCAAACGGGCTTTCAGCAACCCCATCCACCGTTGATTTCGGCGACGTGAACGTCGGGGACAACAGCGCCCTGGCAGCGATCGTCGCGAACCACGGAACGGGCAGCGCCACCATTTCAAGCGTGGTGGCAGAAGGGAAAGGCTTTACGGTCACCAGTCCGAAAGTGCCATACACACTGGCGGCCGGGCAAACCGTCAACATAGGAACCAGCTTTTCTCCGTCCTCGGCGGGCACTGCCGATGGGACTATTCTGGTCACGGCCTCGTTCGATCAGCAATTATCGTCGGCGAGGCAGCCAACCAGCTTAAAAATCAATCTCCATGGAAACGGTGTTACTCCCACCCTGGTCGCGACTCCGACAAGTGTGAATTTTGGTGATGTTGGCGTGGGATCAACCGGCACGGCACAGGTTCAGCTTTCCTTGTCACTGCCGAAATCAGGGAAGTCATCGAGCGCCAGCGTCACAATATCGGCCGCCAGCATATCCGGAAGCGGATTCAGCATCCCGAACTCTCCTTTTCCCATCACCCTTGTCGGGAGCGAGACCGCCAGCTTTTCAGTGGAGTTCGCTCCGCAGGCGGCAGGGACCGCGTCGGGAAGCGTTTCACTCCAAAGCAACGCCTCAGATTCTGTGGACACCGTGGCATTGAGCGGCAATGGTGTTACGACGGCGCACAGCGTCGCGCTGGCCTGGGACGCACCAGCTTCTGTGAGCGGATCAACGCTTGATGGCTATGACATCTATCGCGGGGATGCCTCGGCCTCCTCATGCTCCGGTGTCACTTTTTCCCAGGTAGGGTCCACGTCGGGCGCTTCCGCGACCACGTTCACGGATAAGAATGTCCTGGGTGGCCACACGTATTGCTACCAGGTGACGACGGTGGCAACTAACACGGCCACATCCACAACCAGTGAGAGCTCGCCATCAAATGTTGCGCAGGCTACCGTTCCATCGCCCTGAGCGTTGGCCGCCGCGCGGCAAAGACATGGCATCATGACGCGCATCGAAAAACCGGTGCTCGCCTCATCCGGCAATCCGGCAAGGAGGACGGACTGAAACAACCGCGCCGTCCCCTGCGCCTGTCTTTCTGGCACGGAGATCGTGCTGCTCATCAGAATATGCAGGGAATCGGGCTTCGGAACTCTTCAGATAGGCAACCTGATCATTGGCTGTGATCCTGGTTTAAAGCTTCAATCATGCGCTTAAAGGCCACCGCTCCTGGATCGTCTTTGCCGATGCTCTTCTCGGCAAAAATCCGCGCGCGGCCCTGGCGGGCAGGTTGGCCGCGGAATCGGTCGAGGCATTCGGCAACCGCCCGGTCCGCCGCCGCCGCAAGCGCCGCAGGCTCCGCGAGTCCGTCAGTCGCCGCGCGCGCTGCGTCAAGTGCGTCAAGCACCGTTTTGTCGCCAAGCTCGCCGCCACTGCGCTGAGCCATCGCCTGCAGGGCATTGCCCAGCAGCGAGGACACCTCCGACCACGCCACTTCCGTCCGGCCCTTAGTGGCTTTGGCGGCGCTCATCAGCCCCGTCGCCAGCAGCGTGCCGTAAGTCGATCCCGAAAGCTTGGTAAAAGCCTGCGCGCATTTCAGCAGGGCCATCCCCACGTCGTCGGGCAGGCGAGGCAACTCGGCCTCGACGGCGCGCGCTCCGCGCACAAGGCTCACTCCCAAATCGCCATCGCCAAGCTGGGCGTCGAGCAGGTTCAATTCATCCGCAGATGCTTCGAGTTTCTTGATGATGCGTCCGAGCGCGTCGCGCAATGTAACAGTCGTAAACGTTGTAGGCATTTCATATCCTCAGGTAAGGGCAATCACACGGAGCCTTCAGCAGGGCTTCGAGCTCCTCATCCAGTTTGCAAAAAGTCAGTGACATGCCGGCCATCTCCATGGAAGTTGCATAGCGGCCCACCAGCGGCATGACGATCTCGACACCCAAATCAGAGAGCTTTCGCGCCACGTAGCGATAAACAATGTAAAGCTCTTCCGGCGGTGTCGCACCCAGGCTGTTAACCAACACGGAAACGCGGTCTCCGGGCTTCAAGGGCATATCGGCAAGCAGGTACCCAAGCATTTCCTCCACGATGGCATCGGCAGGTTTCAAGGGACCGCGGCGCACTCCCGGCTCGCCGTGAATCCCCATGCCGATTTCCATTTCCGTTTCGCTGATTTCAAACGTCGGGCGTCCTGCCGCCGGAACCGTGCAGGGCGTGAGCGCAACGCCCACTGACCGGCAGGCGTCCGCGGCCTTCTCGGCGAGGGCGGTCACCTCTTCGAGCGTTGCGAATTGGTCTGCCTTGGCTCCGGCCAGCTTGTAAGCGTACACCAGGCCGGCGACGCCCCGCCGCTTCGAGCGCTCGGCCGGTGGGGCGCTCGCGACGTCGTCGGCCACCCGGACGGTGGTCGTCCGAATGTCTTCCATCTCAACCATTTCTCCGGCCATATCGAAATTCATTTTGTCGCCGCCGTAGTTCCCGTAAAGGCGCAGGACTCCCGCGCCCCCGTGCGCGGCGCGGATGGCCTCCGTCACCTGATCCACTCCAGGCGAGGAGAACACGTCGCCAATCGCGCACGCATCCAGCAAGCCTTTGCCCACGTACCCGGTAAAGACCGGCAGATGTCCGGACCCGCCGCCGGAGACAATTCCGACTTTGCCTTGGATTGGTCCTTCGGCCCGGACGATTACCCGGCCTTCCGGCCCAAGACGTCTGTAATAGTGCGGATGCGCCAGGCACAGCCCTTCCAGCATTTCGTCAACGTAAGCGCCAGGCTCATTGAGGATTTTCTTCATCGGTTTCTCCAAAACAGAATTTCGATCTTCAGCCGCCCGCCCGGGGGGAATTCACTTCCGGTTCGACCCGCCACTCCACCCGGTACCTCGGACCGTACATTATATCCCTGATATGCGTGCTTGGAATGCCCCTGCTGCTGCGTCGGGCTTCCTGCCGCGCAGACTCTCTCTCATCGCTTTCATGCGCAGGTTAGAGCCGTCGGCGGAAAGCGTGGATTTGCATTGACTACAGCCAGTTGAGCGCGGCGGCGAAGTTGCTGTGACCGGCATCACGCCTCCGTGTGACTCTTTCGAGAACGGCGCCCCCTACCGCATTGATCCGGCCACGATTCTCACGGGACAAGACAGAGATTGCGGTCATCCTCACATCTCATGGCAGCATCCCTCCCGTTGGCTCCATATTCATGGCGTCAACGCGATCTGGCTTTCTGGGCCAGTTCGAGCGTGCGCAGAAAGTTGATCCGGCCATAGCCGGTTTTTTCATTGAAGCCCGCCGCGCCGATGGGATCCGCTCCCTGCTCGATCAGATGAATGACCTCTGCGGCCTTCAGATCCGGACGGATTGTGCGAACAAGGGCTGCGAGTGCGGCCACCTGCGGCGCCGCGCAAGAGGTGGCGCCCCAGGGTTGAACCTCGTAGGGGCCTTGGTACGGGAGTTTCATCGCGCCCATGGGCGTCCCGCTCCAGTTGTAATACGCTTCCTCGTGGGGCACCGCAACAACGATGTCTTGGACGGGCGCAACGACACTCAGCCGGGGTCCGTAGTCGGAGCCTTGCGTGATTTCCATGCCTTTGACCTTAACTGTCATCGTCCAGCGCTTGTCAGCGAGCGTAGACGCACCGGCAATCAACACAAAGCTGGAGTCCCCGGGATAATCCGTTACCCTTTGGTTGTTGTTACCTGCGCCCAGAACGATCAGCACGTCTTTTTGTTTTGCGTAGCTGAAGGCGGCCTGGAGCCGCGCTATGGCCGACGGGTCCGACTTCATCAAGGCCAAGTCGAGGAAGGCGCTAAAGTTGATCACGCGTACGCCATGGTCGGCAAGGTAACGTATCCCCTCGGCTGCCGTGCCGGAAACGTAATCAAGCCACGTCTTGTTGAATGCCTGTAACTCGGCCCGGTGAGCGGCCAAGTCTTTTTGGAAGTCCGCCATGGTCGCCTTAGGATTTTTTGCGAAAAATTGCCTTTGAAGCAGAAGCAGCCTGTGCATTGGCATTCCCATGGAGGCAGTCAGGATAGTGCAGTCCGGAGCTTCGCCCCACATCCCGTCTTCGCCGGTCCGCCGACGTGCAGCGATAATGCTGGACACCAAGGTCCCATGGCCATCCATCACAAAGAAATCAGTATGGTATTCGCCGGGAGCGAACCAGCCTGGCTTCAAATTGGCATGGAGCGCCGGATGGAAAAAATCGAAACCTGAGTCAATAACACCGACCTTACAATTGGGCCCACCTCGAGTGATTTTCCACGCCTGCTCGACTTTCATGAGTTTGAAGTAAGGCTCCTGGCGAGCGGCAAAAGTGGATGGCGTCTGGGCACCGGCAAACATCGACCCAACCGGCATCAGGAGAATGCAAGCTAGAAGAATTCTCGTACGCATGGCTACAAACCTCCTCATACTCACAGTTCCAAGTCATCGTGCCCGATTTCAGTGGCGAAAGAACACCAGCAGCAGGATTAGCCCGCCGAACCAGACACCGAACGCAACTGCGAAGCCGGGGGCCATCAGCCTGGCGGGGCGGAAGGGCGTGGACCAACTGCCCACGGGCAGCAGGTCGCGCCCCATGGCGGTCAGGCGCCGCTCCCCGCGGACAATGGTTACCGCCATGTAGAGCCAAATCGCTGAAGTGATGCCAATCATCAGCCAGCGTGGCCAAGCGTTTGCGCTGGCCACGTGCCAGCCGTGCAGTAGCGCATAGCCTCCAAGAAGGACGATGAAGAACCACCGGGAACTATCCTGCACATGCAGCCAGTACCGGCGTTGCGCTTTCATCCACCGGTGATGTTCCTCGGGCCGGTCGGCGGGGAGCGGAAAACTGCTACGGGCAACCACGACCTTGAACGGCAGCAGGCCAAGAATAAGGTATGTGAACACCACGGGCACGTTCCAATGAATCCGCGCGTCCCCGTTGGTGAGAAGCAGAGCCCAACTCAACGCGGTTATCACGGCGATGAGCGCCTCCACACGCCAAGAGATGTAATCGCTGAGCCTCCGCGTTTCGAGCGGGACCGCGACACTCGAGTGGACGGGCGGGTTCGCTCCGAGCGTCGCACGCGTGTAATAAGTGAACCCTTGGAGAGTGGCCGTGTGCAGGACTGCGGTGCCGCCGGCCCAAACCGGAAAAAGATACCAACGGCCTGAAGCGAAGATGGCCAGCACTGCAAGTGCCAGGATCGAGTCCGTTGCGAGCACAACCGTGTGGTACCGCCTCAGCCACTGGATTCCCTCGCCTTCGTAAAACCCAGGCGAGACCTTGACCCCCAGGAAGAATCCGGGGCCGTGCTTCAGCGGCTCATCCCAGAATCGCCGCTTGAAAGTAACGGCAAGGAAAATGACAATCGCGATTGTGCAAAAGAGGAGTAACCACTCGCCCGAAGTATGCGCGCTCATCGGGAGTCTCCTTTCTGGCGAATCAATTCGAGCTCCTGCCGCACCGCGGCGATGATCTCCCGGTCGTTCCGCCCGCCCAGGATCAACTGGGTCAGAGCGGTACGCAGCGGCTTGCGAAGCGCTTCCTCCTCCACACCGCGTGCGAGCCGGGATGATACGACTGCGCCAGCTCCATGGCGCACTCGAAGAAAGCCTTCCTCCTGCAACTGGCGATAGGCGACGGCGATGGTGTTGAGATTCACGCTAAGGTCGTTGGCCACCTGCCGGACCGATGGTAGAGTCATGCCCTCGCGGAGTTCGCCGCTGGCAATCAGCGCCTTCACGCCGTCAACGATCTGCTGGTACAGGGGACGTTTGTCGTTGGCATCAATTGTCAGAAACATGACAATCTCTCTGTCTAGTGTATGTATACTCCATACACATCTGCGTTGTCAAGGGAGAATTTTTTGCGCGGGTGGCGCCGTGAGAGAAGGCGCCGCCGCGGATTCCGAAGATACGCTCAGCTTTGCGGCCCGGACTGGCGTGCGACCGATGATCGGAAAATATCCGCTCGAACGGGTGAACGAAGCCTACGAGCGCGTGATGAGCGACAAGGCGGGGTTCCGCGTTGTTTTGGTAATGTAGTTTTTTGGGTTGGGCTGCGCGTGCGGCGGGCGCGCGGCTATCCGATCTGAACGATTTCCCGCATGCCCGGAGCGCCGATGCGGACCGACTGCTTAAACTCTTCCAGCATGCTTTCCTCCAGCCGAACTTCGGTGGGGCGGCTGGCGAGGCTCATAGTGTCGATTTTCTCCTGCAGCTTCAAAAGGCCGTAGAAAAGGTTTTCCGGGCGCGGCGGGCAGCCGACGACGTAAACATCGACGGGAACAATCTTGTCCACTCCCTGCAGCACCGCATAGGTGTTAAACGGCCCGCCCGCATTCGCGCAGGCTCCCATGGAAATGCACCACTTCGGTTCCGGCATCTGTTCCCAGATCCGCGTGATGACAGGAGCCATTTTCAAGGCCACGGTGCCGGCAACGATCATCAGATCGGCCTGCCGCGGACTCGGACGGAATACCTCCGCGCCATAGCGCGCAATGTCAAAGCGCGAAGTCGTGGAGGCGATCATCTCAATGGCACAGCACGCCAGGCCAAAAGTCAGCGGCCACAAGGCCGACTTCCGCGCCCAATTAAAGACGTAATCGACCGTCGAAATGACGAAGCTCTTTTCGTGCGAGTTCCTGAAATTTCCGCCCGCCCCACTATTGATTGAGTTTCCCATACAACCAGACTCCGCGAACAAATTGTAACCCCCTATTATACGCCTGTTTCCCCTCGATTCCCCTGGAAAGCAAAATAACCCGTCCAAACCTGCTGCCTGGCAGAAAGCACCCGCCAATGTTCCGCTAACCTTGTAATCCTTACCAGCCGCAGCGAATTTATTCCTGCCGGCCGTTAAAGGATTCCTGCGGCCGTTTTAAATTATTGTTCCTGGGACGGATAACCAAGGTGCATTGTTCGAAGGGAATGGCAATGTTCTTGCCGTAGTGGGAAGAAAGCAACGATAGGAGGGTAACTTCTATGAAACGCATCGGAAGAGTCATAGTTCTATCTAGCGGGGCGTTTTTCCTTCTGTGGGCGGTGGCTTGGGCGCAACAGATGCCCAGACCTGGAGCCGAATCTACTCCGGCACCAAACCCGGCGAAGCGAATCAAAATGAAGAAGTGGCACGGCAAGCTGGTGGACGCTAAATGCATGGTAAAGGCTATAAACAGCGCGGCTGCCACCGAGTCATCACATGTCGGTCGAGACTTTCCTCACTTTGCGGGCAGCTCATTCCAGCAGGGTCGGTACCCTGGCGGTGGAGTTCAGCAGCCGACAACGCCCAACGGCCCGCAGACCGGGCCTTATCCCGGCCAGCCAGAGCCCAACGGGCCTATGCAGCCGCCGGGATTGAATACACCTACGGGCCCGACCGAAACGACCCGAATGAGGCGGGCTGCCGTGATTGACCACGCCGTCAAGATGTGCCCGGCGACGAAGTCCACTTCAAAGTTCGGCCTCGCTTTGGGTGATGGCCGGGTCATCAAGTTCGGGGAGAACGGTGACAGCAAGGCCAGCCATGCCATTGAAGAGGCCCAGTTGAAGCCTGGCAAGCCTGTGAAAGCGATCGTGAAAGGCGCTAAGCTGCATGGCGGTGGGTTGCAGGTGACGTCCGTGGAAATCAAGGGCAAGCACAAGAAGTAGTCGCTAACTCCAAGGCTTCTTGATTGCTGATGTGCCGGCAGACTTCGGACCACAGGAAGTGTCGGCGCTTTCAAGGGGCAGGCGGGCTGTTGCCACGGGCAGAGGCCGTTGAGTGGCATCTCTCGCGGACGCGAGCCGCGGCAGCGGTTTCGCCTGCCGCCTCAAGCGCGTGTGCTTCCGCGCCGCAGGCTTGCCAGTAATCGGGGGCGATTTCGCGAGCCGCGTGAAACTCCCGGGCGGCTTCCCTGTACTTACCGAGCTTCATCCAGCAGGTCCCCAGGTAAAAAAGTCCGCCGAGGTCCTGCGGGTTTGCCTTGACGGATTCCGCAAAATACCCTGAGGCCCTGGCGTAGTCGCCTTGCGCAAAGTAAACCGCGCCCAAAGCATCGAGCGCCTGGTAACTGTTCGGCGCTACGCGCAGCACTTTTTCAAAGTCCTTGATCGCCTCTTTCCGATGGCCTCTGCGCAGGGCGATACGCCCGAGCGCCAGATAATAATCGTGGTCAAGCCCGAGCGGCCAGGAGCTTTCCTGGTTCAATCGTTTGGCGGTTTTGTATTCTTTGAGCGCGCCCGCCAGGTCGCCATGCTCATATTCCAGCACCACGCCTCGCTCCATGTGGAGCAGAGCGGCGTTTGGCGACTGCTTGAGCGAATAATTCATCAGCGCATCGTTATCGCGCCAATGCGGAATCGTGCGGATGGTCTCCGCCGCGTAAAGCAGCATAACCACGCCTAAGCCCGAACCGAGCAGCGGAGCCCACTTCATCCGGGGGACGCGCCGGGGAAGCCAATCGAACAGCAGGAAGGTAAGCGCCAGGCAAGGCCCGATCGAAGGAAAATACAAGAAGCGATCCGCCAGGCGGGGAAAACTGAGCTGGCGAATGTCGAGAACGGGCAGGAGCGCCACGGGCCACCAGGCGATCAGGAACGCCAGGCGCGGTTCACGCTTCCGAAGCCAGAGCGAACCGAAAACGACCAGCAGCGTGAGCCACGGCCAGGGCGAACGCAGGCTGGGACCAAGGTAAAACACCCGGAAGACGTTCAGATGCGCCGGCCAAACCAGGATGCGCGTGTCCTGCCCCAGCAGGCCAACCGCCGCACCGACCACCCTCGCGGAAATGTCCCAAAAGTGATTCGTCTCGCTCAAATAGCCGAGCGCCGCATGCCGGACCACTCCATAAACGACTACCGCCGTCACATAAGGCGACCAACGCAGCGCACGGCGGCCCCAGCTTTCCGGCGTCCCCAGAAAGAACCAGTATGCGAGAAGCAGAAACGGAAAACTGAGGGCCATCTCCTTGAAAAACAGCGCAACCAGGAAAGCGAGAACCGCCAGCGCGTGATCCTTCACGCGATTTGCCGGATTCCGCTCGGCGCGAAGGAAGAACAAGAAAGCCAGAAGCGTGAAAAATCCAAAGCCCACGTCCGGAAGCGCGGAAATCCATGCCACCGCTTCCACATGGACGGGGTGAAGCGCCCAAAGCAGCGCGCCCGCGAGCGCCACAAGCTCATTTCCGATCAACTCGCGCCCCAGCCGGTAGACCAGCCAAGCCGAAGCGGCGTACAGCAGCAGATTCAGCAGGTGAAACGCGGCCGGGTTCGGCCCACCGATTCGATAAAGAATCCAATAGCAGACAAATTGCAGCGGGCGGTAGAAATTGGTTCCGGCGCCTTGAAACGACCAAACCGAGCCGGTAAAAATCCGCTTCCACAGGTGGGGATTCAGAACGAAAGGATTCTGCAGAATCTGCGGGCCGTCATCGTACACAAAACCGTTTGAAAGCGCATCCGCAAAAACGAGAAAGGTAACGATTACTAATAGCGCGCCCGCCAGCAGGCGATACTTCCCGATTCGCCTGTTCAACTCATCGAACAAAGGAAAACTCCCGCCGAGGCTTTGACCGAAGGTACCGACGCGGACAGGCCGCCGGCGTTACGAGGCTCACGAAGCCGTCTTGATTCCACAAACGAGCAACGCACCAAGCTCCCGGAATTTCCGGATCTCCTCTGCGTCGCGGAACCACTCGCCCGTGTAAACTTCGGGCGCCGGCGTGGGGTCCGGGATGAGGCGGTGCCGGACGTCAGCAAATCCTGCCTGGCGGAACAGCTCCGCCCACTCCGCGGCGGAAAGCAGATGCATCCAGACCTTCGCCACCGATCCCCATTGGTGGGAATGGGGATTATCCCGGTAATAGTTGATAAGAATCCAGGCGGAGCCATGCGGGGCAAGAACACGGAAGATTTCCCTGACGCTCAGGCCGGGGTCGGGCCAATAATAAGCCGATTCAATCGAAATCAGTTTGTTGAAAGCGGCGTCCCGGCAAGGAATCTTATCGGCAGCGCCCTCTAAAAAACTGAGGTTCGGATATCCGGCGCTCGCGGCACGCGCCCGGCGCACCATTTCTGCAGAGAGATCGATTCCCACCACCCGGCCCTGCCGCGCCCGGCGCGCCAGCCGGCGGCAGAGCCACCCGCTGCCACATCCCAGGTCGAGAATGGTGTCCTGCGGCTCCGCCCGCATCAGGTCAAGCACCGGAAGGGCAATGGGAAGATGATGGTCTTCCATCTCTTCGCCGCGGCCAGCCTCGGCCCATCGGTTGAACTCGTTGCGGATTTTAAGGTCAGTCGTGATGTCGATCATGATCCCCCATCGCCATTTCCAGATTATGTCACGAAATAGTGCCGCTCACACCTCATGGTGCTGGAAGCGGACGAGGAATCCGCTTTCCGGCTCAGGCATCTAATTCAGTAGGCGTTAGCCTAGGCAGTCGTATGCCAAAAGCCGACGCCGGAAGGGAGGGCATAAACCATGCAAAGATTATGGAAGGCTGGGTTGATTGCCCTTTTGGCGATTCTAATCCTGGTTCCCGGAGGTTTTGCACACGCATTTGACCGCGCCGAGGGGTTTGAACGGTCTGATGACGATTTCCATGTTTTTATAGGTCCTGACTTTTATCCTGGATTTTATGGGTTAGGCGGATGGGGCTGGTTTAACCCGTGGTACGGAGGCGTGTGGAATAACCCGTGGTATGGGGGATGGTATAGCCCGTGGTACGATCAGGCGTGGCACAATTCACATCACTCCCGGCGTCCCCGCAGCGGCGACGTCAAGATCATAACCAAACGGAAGCACGCCTCAGTTTACGTCGATGGCGGCTATGTGGGCCGCGCTGGCAGGGTCAATAAGCTCCCGCTGTCGCCTGGTTCGCACATGATCCAACTGCGCACTTCCTCAGGACGGACGTTTTACCAGAAGCGGGTTTACGTTGTCCCGGGCAAGACGATTAAACTTCATGCCAAATATTCTCGCCATCTGTCGCGTGCCGAACCCGCTTATGGCTATGCGGCTCCGGCGGTCCCGCGTGTGCGCGGACGCTCAAAAGCGCCTGGAGGAAATGGCTAGCTCCAGGCAATACGGAGGGTAGCGGCGCAGTTTGTTGCAGCGCCACAGAGTGAGTTCCGAGAACGAAAAGGTCGAAGCGACTATGTTCATCGGCACAAGAGAGGAAGAATGTACGTACCCAACGGAGTCTTAATTCTGGGCCCGTGCAAGGGGCCCGTCCATTGCGCCGCCCACAATTTGTAAGATTCTTCAGCCGCTTCTCTCCCCGCCCCCGGCTCCTCTTCACTAGTTGAACTCATCCGAAATCTTAAAGCTGGCGGTGACGTTTGCCATCGTCACTCCTTGCCATTTCCAGGCTCCGTGACGAAATGTCGTCAATCCCATCCGCACTTCCGGGAACTGGAATCCACCGCAGCCGCTTTTTGCTACCCAAGTCAAGCAGCCCTATGGAATACTGTTAGCCTGTTTTGTTGGGCATCTCAGGTCGAAGAGAAAAGGCAGTTGTGAACGAAGCAAGGGGGCGACCATCTCCGCACCCGATCTGGTGCAGACGCAAATTTCATGGCAGATTGACCGCCGCTGATTCAGCCTGCCGTCGATCGGCCTTCGCAGCACACCTAAAAGGGAAGAACGTCTATGCGATGGATTTATGTCGTAATTCTGGCGGCAGTTCAAGGCCTGACCGAACTCCTGCCCGTTTCGAGCTCCGCTCACGTGATCGTCACCGCGGAATTGCTCCATGAAAACATGTCCACGCCGGCCAACGCCTTGCTGCTGGTCATGCTGCATACCGGCACGATGTTCGCGGTTATCGTCTATTTCTGGCAGCAGTGGGTTGACACCTTCTTTTCCTCATGGGCGGCCTTCTACCGCTTTGCGCGCATGGTCTTTGTGGCTTCGTTCCTCAGCGGCGTAGTGGCGGTTCCCCTGATCCTTCTGGTCGAGCACGTTCTCAGCCACGGAAATCACCACGCCGTGATTGAGGCTTTGTTTCACAAACTCAACTGGATCGCTCCGGCGCTGGCGGCCGCCGGCCTCCTGATCCTGTGGGCGGGCTTGCGTGAGGCGCGAAACCCTGCCGCCAGGTCGAATGCGGAACCTCGCAGCGTCGGCTGGCGTCATGCCATCGTGATGGGCATTATCCAGGGCTTTGCAATTCCTTTTCGCGGTTTCTCGCGTTCCGGGTCAACGATTTCCGCCGGGCTGCTTGCTGACGGCGACCGCATGCCAATCGAGTCTTTCAGCTTCGCCATGGTCGTGGCCATCACGCCCTTGGCGATCGCCCGCGAACTCTACAGGTTGATCCGTGCCGACGCTCTTGCCGGAATTCACCTGAATCTGGCCACGGCGCTGGCTCCGAGCGCGCTGGGCATGGTTTGCGCCTTCTTCGCCGGCCTGCTGGCGCTCAAATGGCTGTCACGCTGGCTGGAACAGGGGCGCTGGTATCTGTTTGGAATTTATTGCCTGGCGGCTTCCATCGCCGTCGAGGTGCTCTACTTGCACGGATGGTAAATATTGCCTACAATAACCCCCGCAATAGCTGAGGCTGCCCTCGCAATTGGCCCTATCCGGGCTTACCGCAGGGTTCGCCGCCGTTTCAGAGAAAAACAGGCCGCGAAATTCCCAGAATTCCGCCGGCATCCAACCAATGCTCAGAGGCGCGGGAATTGAGAGCAAGCGGTGCGTTTGTCGTTGGTGGTATCATGAAATGTGAGTCAAGAGGCGAGAAAGCCCTTCGCGCCGCGGGAATCCGAAGCAGGCCCAGATCCCCCTTGAAAAATCCCAAGATGAGTTGAGTTTCGGCCAAGTCATGATCAAAACCATAGGAGCGTGCAAAAGCTCACTGGCGAGAGCAACGCGAGAAATTCGGAGCTTCAAAACGTTTGCTTTTGCCGCCGTATCTGATTTTCAAAGCACCGCTTCCATTGCTCCCAGCTCGCGCCACCTTGCCTGCGCCATGCTGGAAGGCCTCCCCATAGCGAGCGCCCGCACCGTGGTTGAACTCGGGGCGGGCACAGGAGCGATCACCCGGGTGCTGCTCGAGAAGCTTCCCCGCCATGCGACCCTCCTGGCGTTTGAAATCAACCCGGAACTGGTTAATTGCATGAAGGAGAGTTTTTCTGACCCGCGGCTGGTGTTGCTGAACACCGGCGCCGAGAACCTTGGTCATGAATTGCGCCGTCGCGGCTATCGCCGAGTGGATGCGGTGGTATCGTCTTTGTCGCTGCGCTTCATGCCCGATGATCGCCAGCGGATTCTCCTGGAAACCCTCGACCCCTTTATGGATGAAAGAAGCGTATTTACGCAGTACCAGTACGTCTACGGCCTGCGTTTCGAGAACGGGAAGGCCCAGCGGCATTCCTCTTTGCCCTTCCTGAGCCAGTATTTTGATTCCATCCAGTGCCGGACCATCTGGCGCAATTTGCCGCCTGCCCGGGTTTTTACCTGCCTGCGGAAGGTTCACCAGTCACGCCGGCTCCCTGTCGTCGCTGACCGCAATCCCCGTAAACGAGGGTCTCTGGCCCGCGAACACGCCTGAGGCTTTCCGCTCACGCAGCTTCAGCGCCAGCAGCACAAACGGTTTGGTAAGGAGTTTGAGGCGAGCGGGCGCTCGGAGTGATTCGATCTATGATTTTGAGGCGACCGTCGGCTTCACGTTCTGAATGATGACCTTAGGATCAGCGGGAGGCGCCGGGACCGGCAAGCCGCGTTCACGGAGAAGTGCAATGTGCTCTTCCATTCCCCACCGGGCCTTATAAAGGCAATCTTCAATTGAGTTGCCAACCCCCGTAAAGCCCTCCAGGTCAGGGGAGTAAAACCCGAAGAAATTGGGATCTTCAGTTGCTTCGATTGTGAGTGAGTATTGCAGGTTAATCATGGTTACTTCCGGTCCCTGATTCCAGCAGCCTTCAGAATAGCATGACAAGTCCCGTCGGGCACCTCTTTCGAACCATGAAAATCTATTCGAATCAACCGAGGTACTCCCGGCTTCGCGTAATAACGGATCGAGCCTTTTTCCTTCACTAGCCTGAATCCCTCATTTTCCATCAGGCGCACGAGTTCGCTGAACTTCATTTGACTGTTCCGTCGCCGTTCGCAGGCGTAATTGCTATCGCAAGTTGAAGTAATTTATCATCAAAGAAAGGTCGAGGTCGAAAATAGCTCCGCGGCGAAGGATAAAACCTAGAAACTAGCTCCACTGTTTTTCTCGGGGAATACCCGAAGAATGTAGAAAGCGCAACGCCTTGACACACACCTCCTCTTTCCACAAGCTCTGCAAGCATCCTTAATTGAGATGGCCAATTCTTCACCTTGTTCGCATCGGCTCCTTGGACGAAGCATTTCATCTCAAAAACGACTCTTCCATCTTTGCCTCCTACAGACAAATCGGCTTTCTGTCGAGTGCCCGGATAGTAATATACAAAACGGATGGTCTCAAACTCCGCACGGCTGGCTAACATTTGCGCAAGTTCAACTTGAAACCACGATTCGAAAGCGACTCCAACAGAGCACACCATCTTGCCCGAGCGGGAACTCGCCACGTGGTTGACGAAATCGAGCGCAAGAGACTTTGCAGCTATAGCATCTGCTGAGAGTGTGGGGAAGTGTAGACAGCGCAATCCGCGTCCCGGTTACCCGCTGCCCGTTACCGGCCAACTTTGGCGAGCAACTGGACAAACTTCTGCTCGCGTTCTTTCTGGTTGAGGCCCAGGTGTTTTTCAAGGACCTGGGTGGTATTCATCGAGCAGAACTTGGGGCCGCACATCGAGCAGAAGGCGGCGTCCTTATAGTACTCATCGGCCAGAGTTTCATCGTGCATGGAGCGGGCGGCTTCCGGGTCGAGTGAGAGGTCAAACTGCCTGTTCCAATCGAACAGGAAGCGGGCGTAAGAGAGCGCGTCGTCACGGTCGCGGGCGCCGGGGCGGTGGCGAGCCACGTCGGCGGCATGGGCCGCGATCTTGTAAGCAATGATGCCCTGCCGGACATCGTTCTTGTCCGGCAATCCCAGGTGTTCTTTAGGCGTGACGTAGCAAAGCATCGAGGCGCCGTGCCAGCCGATCATGGCCGCGCCAATCGCGGAAGTGATATGGTCATAGCCGGGCGCGATGTCGGTCACCAGCGGCCCCAGCGTGTAGAACGGCGCTTCGTCGCACAGTTCGATTTCCTTGTCCACCTGGAGCTTGATCTGATCCAGCGGAATGTGTCCCGGTCCCTCGATCATCACCTGCACGTCGTACTCCCAGGCTTTGCGGGTCAGCTCGCCCAAAACCTTAAGTTCGGCAAATTGCGCTTCGTCGCTGGCGTCGGCCAGGCAGCCGGGCCGCAGCCCGTCACCCAGTGAAAACGATACGTCGTATTTCTGGAAGATTTTGCAGATGTCGTCGAAGTGGGTATAAAGGAAATTCTCCTCATTGTTTTCCGCCGACCACTGCGCCATGATGGCGCCGCCGCGGCTGACAATGCCGGTGATGCGGTTGCGCGTCATAGGGATGAATTCCCGCAGCACGCCGGCGTGGATAGTCATGTAGTCCACGCCCTGCTCCGCCTGCTCCTCGATCACTTCCAGCATGATGGAAGGCGTCAGGTCGCGGACGTGCGCGACGCGCGACAGGGCTTCGTAGATGGGCACGGTGCCGACGGGCACCGGGCTGCTACGCAGGTTTGCCTCGCGGATTGCGTGGATGTCGCCGCCGGTTGAAAGGTCCATCACCGTATCGGCGCCAAAGTGCACCGCCGCATGCAGTTTCTCGAGTTCCGTCTCCAGGTTTGACGTGGTCGCCGAATTTCCGATGTTGGCGTTGATCTTGCATTTCGAGGCAATCCCGATGCACATCGGTTCCAGTTCAACGTGGCGGATATTGGCAGGGATAATCATGCGGCCGTGCGCGACTTCGTCGCGGATCAATTCCGCTGAAAGGCCTTCGCGCTTGGCCACATACTCCATTTCCTCCGTTACCACGCCGCGGCGGGCATAATGCATTTGGGTTACAATCGGTTCGGTGCGCTTTCGCACCCATTCACTACGCAATGATTGCGACATTATCTTTTCCCCTTCCTTACAATTAGCCCAAATTTAGTTTACTGCCCCCTCCCGACGCCTTCAACCTCACCCCCTCGCCGCCTCAGGGGTGGCTCGACCGTGCCGCCCTGGTTCGGAAACTTCAGGAACAGGCTGCACAGCTCCAATTTCGACAAAAGCGTGGAGACAATCCGGGGGAGGACCTCACTGAACGCGTGTAGGGCCGGAAGGCGGAGTTTCAGACGGACCACTGTCGATACGTTTCCGTCCGGCAAAGCCTTCTTCGAGCCCGTGCCAGTACTCGATCCTGCTCTCGCCGAGCTTCCAGCACAGATAAGCCTCCTGCCCGTCGATCATGCAGGGGAAATCCACCAAACCCTCATCGAGGTCCTTAACCACACAACCAGTCTGCTGAATTTGCGCAAGGCTTTCAACAATTTTGGCGGACATCTCATCGCGTTCCGACTTTTTCTTAAGCAAGTCGGCGTAAGGAGGAAACGATCCCCCCAGCACCATAATCCGCGATGCCGCATTGGTGAGATCTCCTTGCAAAGCATCGATGGTTTGCTTTTGGGATTGAGCCCGCTTGAGAGATTCTTCAATCAGGGGGAGGAGCTGCTCAGCTTCCTCACGGCTAAAATACTTGTTTGTCATAGGGCCGCTTTCCACACTTACGTCGCCTCGATCAGCGATCGTTCTCTTCCGATTATCTCCTTGCTCCCCCATCTCCAGACCCTTTGGAAGCTCAAAGACAATTCAAATCTGAGCGGGCTTTACACAATCTCCAACATTCGGTCCAGGGCCACACGCGCCCAGCGCCGGGTCTCATCTTCCACCCGAACGCGGTTCACCACCTGGCCTTCCACCAGGCTTTCCAGCGTCCAGCACAAGTGCTGCGGTGAAATGCGGTACATCGTGCTGCACAGACATCCGCAATCATCCAGCGAAATCACGGTTCGGTCGGGATTCTCTTTGGCCAGCCGCTTCACCAGGTGAATCTCCGTTCCAATCGCCCATTGGCTCCCTGGGCTGCCTTCGGTCACTCGCTTGATGATGAACTCCGTAGATCCCACGTCATCCGCCAATTGGCAAACGTCCCAGCGGCATTCCGGATGCGCGATCACGCGAATGCCCGGGTGGTTCTCTCGTACCTTTTTTACGTGTTGAGGCAGGAAGCGTTGATGGACCGAGCAATTCCCTTTCCACAGAATCACCCGCGCCCGCCGGATCGCTTCTTCGCTCAACCCGCCCATTTCCTGGTGCGGATCCCACACGACCATCTCATCGAGCGGAATGCCCATGCGATAACCCGTGTTCCGTCCCAGGTGCTCGTCGGGGATAAACAGCCCTTTCTCCCCGCGCGAGAAGGCCCAGGCCATGACTTTCTGCGCGTTGGAGGACGTGCAAACCGCCCCGCCGTTCCGGCCCACGAAGGCCTTGATCACCGCCGTGGAATTGATGTACGTGACGGGGACCACGGTCGAATCCGAAACGCCGGCAATTTCCTCCCAGCAGACTTCCACCTGATCGCCGTCGGCCATATCCGCCATCGAGCATCCCGCGTTCAAGTCCGGCAGCACCACCAACTGATGCTCATCCCGCAGGATGTCCGCGCTTTCCGCCATGAAGTGGACGCCGCAGAACACGATATACTCGGCCTCCTTGCGGCTCGCCGCCAGCCGGGATAGCTTCAGCGAATCCCCGCGAAAATCCGCGAACTTGACGACCTCGTCGCGCTGGTAGTGGTGGCCCAGGATCACCACCCGGGAGCCCAGCTTCGCCTTAGCCTGTTGGATGCGCTCATCCAACTCCGCGTCGGACAATTCCACATAACGGTCAGGCAAATAATTCAACGTGCTTGTTATTGTTCCCATACTGACATCACCCATTCTCAAAATTATTCTATCATTCCGCGCCTGTTCTGCGTGCGCCCGCCAGGAGGACCGAAGCCGCCACGGCCGCCCCATTACAGTGACCACCCCGGCTGTAGCGCCGTCTCCACCGGCGGTTTTCGGCGCTCGGTCGAGCGCCGCTACACAAAAGGACGTCACTATATTTTGCAATCCTCAATACTTGTTCATCGAACTTATGACTCAGGAGCCTAACCCCCGATATAAACCATCGTCCGCGAAGGCTGCACGAAGTCCGGTTCGTTGATCCGGTGGCCGGGCTCCTTATGGTAAACAAGGCGTTCGATATATTTCTGAACCTCGGCGTCGCTCGCCCCGCTCCGCATCACACGCCCCACGTTATGCTCGGCCAGTGAAAACAGGCAGGTCCGAAGCTTGCCATCGGCGGTGACGCGAATTCGGCTGCACTGCCCGCAAAATGGCATCGACACCGGTGCAACAATGCCGATTTCGCCCTTACCGTCCGCAAAACCGAACCGCAGCGCAGTCTCGCTCGCTTCGTGGCGTGGAAGCTCGACCAGCGGGAAAACAGGATCAATAGCGCCGAAGATTTCCTCCGCAGTCACCACGCGCGCGCGGTTCCAGGCGTGGTCCGCGTCGAGCGGCATGAACTCGATAAACCGCACGACCAGGTTCTTTTCCCGCGCCAGCTTCGCAAACCCCAGAATTTCACCTTCGTTGAATCCCCGCACCAGCACCACGTTGATTTTCACCGGGCCAAGCCCCGCCTCCAGCGCGGCGTCCACTCCCCTCAGCACGCGCTCAAAGGAACCGGGAGTCCGCGAAATGGCCGCGAATTTCTCCGGGCGGGCGGAATCCATGCTGACGTTCACGCGCCGCACCCCGGCTCGAGCCATCTCCCCGGCCTTTTCCGTCAGCAGGTAGCCGTTCGTGGTCACGGCCAAGTCGTTGATCCCCTCGATTTCACTCAGCCGCGCCAGAAAATCGATGATCCCGTCCCGCAGCAGGGGTTCGCCGCCCGTCACGCGGATCTTGCGAATCCCCAGGCCCGCCATAATGCGCGCCAGCCGCAGGAACTCCTCCCACGTCAGCAGATTGTGGTGCGGCGAGTAGTTCCTGGGATCGGCGGACTTGCAGTAAACGCACCGGAAGTTGCACCGGTCCGTTACAGATATCCTCAGGTCGTGAATGTCGCGGCCGTAGCTATCCTGTAGCATAACCTTGCGCTGCCCTTGCCACGCAGCGGCAGATAAAAACATCCTTCCTGGTGCGCTTGCCCCAAATGAAGCCAAAAATAAAAACGCCTACCCGTATCCGGCGTAGGCCTGTCCCCCTTTCCAAATACGGGAGGCACTCGGATTTCTCCGCGCACCCTGTCGGCCCACGGGGCATGGGTTGTTAGATGATCCTTTAGCTCCCGAAGGCTCGGAGAACAAGTTTATCGTACCGCAACCCCCAGGCCCGGAGCAAGACAAACGGCTTCTATAGCGGCGGTGTCCTCACCGCCACCTTCCCGTCTCCCTGGTTGTAGCGGCAGTGTCCTCACCGCCGCTACATCAAGCATTCCGCCGTTATAGACGCCGCCACGCTGCTTCCGCGTTCCGATCACACTTGACCCATCCGCCCGGCGTACTACAAGCTTTGATAGAAGGGGCCTCAATCGCTCCTTGGGCTCCGGAGACGTGCGGGGGCGAGTTTGCCCGGCCGTTGAATCGACAGCAGGTCCTAAACCTTCATTCGAGGCCGCACATCAAAACTGATAAGCGAGAAACGCCATGTGGCTCCTGGACAGGTTTTCCAATCCTCTTTGGTACAAGGCTTCGAGGCTCGACAAAAAGCGGCGGCGGATTGTGGCCACCGCCTTGTGCTCGTACGATTTCTTCCGCGAGCAAGCGGAGAAGAAACTGGTGGGGCCCGCCGTAGCGTTCCTCAAGGAAAACCCTGCCAGAGCCGATGGGTTGCCCGCTGGCTTAAACAAGCGCCTTGTGGATGAAGCGCTTCTCGGACTGCTGCGTTGCTGCCGCCATCTGCCTTCCGACCCCGGGCGCCGGCTGCCGCCCCAGAGCGTCGCTGCCTTACCGGAACTTTGGGCGACTTTTGTTTTGGCCGATATGAATCAATCCCTGCAAATTACCGAGATTGGCGCTTTAGACCAGGTGCCCTACTCGCAAGACCCCGACGAAGCTCGCGCGCAGGTTTTGGCCCGATGGGCGGAAATTCTGGGCGTAGCCGGCCCGGAGTTTGCGGATCAAGTGAACGCCCACGGTTTTGCTGAAGCTTGGGATTGGTTCGCAGGCATGTATATCGCGGATACCCTGGAGGGCATGGCCATCATTCCAGACAAAATGCTCTTCGCCCAGGCCCGGCGCGTCTCGGCCGCGGCTTCTCCGCCCCGTACAAGGCTGATTGAGCAATTCATCGCCCGAACCGCGTCCGCGCCTCTGTAGCGGCGGTGTCCTCACCGCCGCCGATGGCGCCTCGAAACTGCTTGTCCCTGTAGCGTCGAGCTCTGCTCGACGATGCTGTAGCGGCGACGTGCCGTCGCCGTCCGGCGATCACAGATCGCCGCTACAGTACCGCGCCTGCGGAGACGCCCAGCGGGGCGTCTCTACAAACCAAAAGCAGCGCGCCGCTTCCGTTTGAAGAGCCCCCGGTCACGAAAGCCTTAACTGTGGCTTAAACGTACTGGAACACGCATGGCGGGCAGATTGGTGCCTTCGATGATCAGCGTGCCCTGGATAGCGCCGGTAAATGCCGCGGGTGTCCGGAAGTCCACCGTCACGCGTTTCTTTTCATCCGGAAGGAGGTCGAAGTAGTTGTCGCCATACATTACGACGTGGGGTTGGTGGTGTGAATCTTCCCACTCTATTCGTAACCGCACCAGCCGGGCATAGCGCTCGCCGTTCGCAATCTTCACGGCAAAAGCGCCCGTGTTGCCCTTAAGCGCCGTGTCGATTTTAGCCGGTGACACTTTCACTTTTGCCAAAGGCTGTTCCTTCAGCAACTGCATAAGCGGCTTGTTGCCGGGCGTGAGCGCCGCATAACGATACTCCGGATTCTGACCCAGCGCCTCCATCAGCATCTGTCCATAGAGCGCGAACCAAACCGGCTCCAGGTCCGGGCGAGTTGGTGTGAATCCCATGAAAGCCACGGTGCGGCCCTTGCCGTAGTGGCCGGCCGCCAGCAGCGGCCAGTCGCGGAATTTCATGATGACCTGGCTGCCTTCCTTCGGCTGAGCCTCGTTGAAATCCCGAATGCCTGTTTCTTTCAGTCCCGCATCTGTCCAGCCCCGCGCGAACACGCGCACGTCCTTGCTGGAATTGAGCAGATTCAGATCGTCACGGCCTTGGCGAACCTCCACGGGAAGCACCTCCGCCAGCTTCGTGAAATCGAGGCACGCCCCGACGCCGTCGCCGCCATGAAAGCTCCTGGTGCCGCCGGTGTGAATAAAGCTTACTCCCTGGCGAACGGCCCCTGCCAGGCCCTCGGCCATGTCGTCATCGAGCACCTTCCACAAGGCCTCGAACGCCGCCAGCCAGACAACCTCGTACTTTTGGGCCAAATTTTCCGGCTGTCGCAATTCCGCGAAGCGGTCCAGGCGGTCTTCATTGATCTCATCTACATCCACTCCCAATCCGCGCAAGTGGGCGGCAATCGGCTTTGCATACCTCTTGATCCCTATCAGAAGGAGGCGGCACTGCCGGTCGAGCTTGGGCACACCCTCAAGAAACGACACGGAAGGCCTGGGGACTGTCTTGAGGTAAATTGTGGTGTCGGCAGTCAGATTCCCGCCCCGCTGGCGTGCTGTCGCACGCAGGGCGAACACCTGCGCGCCTTTGACCTCCGGCACCGTCCAGTTCATGACGCCGACTGTTCTGCTCTCATCAGCGCCTACCGTGGTCGGAATGGAACGGGAATAGACCTGCCGGCCGGTCAGTTCGTACACCTCGCAGTGGAGGTCCAGGGGAATTTCAAACCGGTGATCGTTCACGACCCATACCGGGATGTGCAAGTGTTCTCCTGCCGGTTGCGGTTCGAGTTCATCTTTGATGGCGAGGCTCACGGCCAGCGGCGCCATAGCGCGCTTGAAGGCGTAATAAGCGATCGTGGGCACCTGGTCGAAATCGAGGAATCCTCCGTATAGGCCGGGCGCGTGATCTTTATATTCCCACCAGCGGATGCCTTGAATGGGATTGTATTTTTTCCGGCGCATGGCGTCCGTGGCGTATCGCATGATGAACGCCTGATAGAGCTGCGAGGCCTCAACCATTTCCTGAGGGGACCGCCAGTCGCTGTCCACCATCTTCTGTGGCCAAAACAACATGCTGTGGAACGAAGGGACCGTCCCCAGAGGGCCAATGTAACCGTAAGCGTTGATATCGATCGGCAGATAATACCAGGCGGCCTCCCGCGGATTCTGATCCGACCATAGCTCACGCGGCGAGAGCATCTTTTCCAGATTCCCGTACGATGGCATCGAATCGCTGCCGTACTCGGAAACAAACGCGGGCTCAAAATCAAAGAAGTCCTGATAACTTCCACTCTCCGTCACGCCTGCTTCCGCCGCCGACCACAGATGTTCCTCGGCAAAGTCGCAATAGCTGGGCTGGTAAATTTCTCCGGGGTCCAATTGCTCCACCACGCGCTCCATGCCGTCGTAAAGAGGGCCGTAGTACTTCGACCATCGAGTCCATCGCGACTCCGCGAACGGTGCCCAGATTATGATCGACGGATGGTTCCGAAGCTCACGCACCTCGTTGCTTCCTTGCTCGAAGAACATCTTCATAAATGGCTTGCGGCGCGGGGAGGCCGGATCTATCGCGTAAAGCGGGCCGGGCTGGTTAAAGGGCATCTGGATAAACACCATGATGCCGAGTTCGTCACAGAGTTCGTAAAAGCTGGGTTTTTCCACCACCGTGTGGTTCACAATAAAATTAGCGTTGGCGGCGCGGAGCAGGCGAAGATCGGTTTCGTAGCTGGTGTGAGTGTTCTGCGAAAGGTAATAATGCCCCATCGGATACCACGCGCCCTTCATAAGCACGTGCTTGCCGTTCAGCCAATAGCTCTGGTCGATTTTCCGGGCTACGGTCCGGATGCCAAAAACCGTTTCGCGACGGTCCTCGATTCGCCCTGCTGCCCCGGAGAGCTTCGCGAAAAGTTTATAAAGGTTTGGCAAGCCCAGGTCCCAGCTCCACCAAAGCTTGGCATCGTGGACGGTGGTCTCCACCTTGAATTCATTGGCGCCGGCTGCCAGGTTGAGCGTCTGCGGCGGCACGTGCTGGGCGTTGCCGGTAAAGTTTGCCGGGCGCAATTCCATTTCCAGCGTTCGGTGGACTTCCCCTGTTTCGTTGTTGAAAATTTTCCCGGAGATCTCGATCGTCGCGCTGCCGTCGGCGTTAAGCGATTTGGTGCTGACGAAAACATCCTCGATGCTCTGCGGGGGAGAGATGATCAGCTTCACATCGCGCACTAAGCCCAGGGTAAGAATGGCGTTGCCACCCGCGGGAATCTGGTTCCAGCAAAAGCTGAACTCATGCGGAAGCTCCGGGAAATTAGTGCTGTTTGTGCCCGGCCACACCAGGCAAAAGCTTCCCTTCATATATTCCGCCAGCCCCATGTCTTTAGGAAGCCAGGGACAAGTCACTTTCACCGCCAGCAGGTTCTCAGCTCCCGGCTTCACTCTTCGCGTGATGTCATAGGAGAAACTCATGTAGACGCCCGTGTGGTCGCCCAGCTTATCACCGTTCAGCCAAACCGATGCGAAGTAATCCACTCCCTCAAAGACCAGAAGGACTCTTTGCCCCGCCGCGTCCGCCGGAACCGTAAAGCGCTTCCGGTACCACCACTCGCTTTTGTTGACCAGCGCCAGTTGCCTGGTCTGCCGGTAGAGGTCCATTCCCTTAAGGCCCAGCGTCAGTTGGACTTCAGCCGGGACCGGAACAACCTTGAAAACCTCTTCGTCAAACCCGGCTTCGAACGCTTTGCGCTCTTCTCCCGTGCCCATGGGAAACGATCCCAATTTCCAGTCGGCGCCGCTCAACAGGATTTCTTTTGTGGGCCTCGGGTCGCGCGCCCGGTCTGGCCGGGCATTCGGCGCGGCTGCGGACGCCGGCATCCCTATGGCCGCAACCACCGGCTCGCCGGCACGAACCATGCCGGTCGCACCCAGAAGCGCGAGAAATTTTCGGCGGGACACATCCCAAATCCTTTGCATGCAATTACCTCTCGTTCCCCAAAAGCCCTGCAGGCCAGAACTCGGCGCAAATAAATCAACTTCTCGCTATGCAGCCGGATTTGAACCCCGATACACGCTCCTGGCCGGGGCATCACCCCGCTTGTACTGTACCATACGTTATCTTCCTGAGCGCGTGGGTTCGCGAAATCCTGTCGCGTCGAAACTGCTTGTCCCGGTCTGTTCCTGTAGCGTCGAGCTATGCTCGACGATATTGTAGCGGCAGTGTCCCCACCGCCGCCGTCCGGCGATCACAGATCGCCGCTACAGTGCCCCACCCACATGGGCTGTAGCCGTGTCCCCACCGCCGCCAATGGCATCCCTGTAACGCTACCCCGCTCAAAAAAGCGCCTTATGGAGGAGCAGGCGCCAAAGGCATGGTACTAAAGTACTAGAACTAAAGTTCCTTGACAAAACCAAGGCACTGGAACAAAAGTGTATTTAAGTTTTAGTTAATGTATCTTGGGACAATGGGGAGGGGACAGAAGCGTCGAGCGCTTCTGGAACAGGAGGTAAAAACATGTTCACCCTGACCCCAATTGGAATAAACGAAAGAGCCTTCCGTTTGCCCCGCAACCCCCTGCATTTGACTTTTTACCCCCGGATTCCTGACGCTCTGCGCAAGCCGCGCAGAATTCTCTGGGGCACCGAAGCCGCGGAACTCCTCGAATTTGGTCTGGCGCTTCCGGTGATTCTGGTCATGCTATTGGGAATCCTGGACTTTGCAAACGCTTACCACATGAAGCAGAAGCTTGCCAACGCCGCCCGCGAGGGGGCGAGGCTCGGGGCGTCCGAACCGTGGGTTGACGGCGACACATCCAGCCCACAGTCTGTTCAAGCCATCTACGACGACGTAGTGACATACCTGCAAGACGCCCGCGTCGACACCTCTTTTATCGGCACGACCATGAATTACGACACCGCAACCTGTACGGCGACGTACTATTCAAGCGGCGCTTACGGGCTGAAGATCGAGAGGAATGTTCAGCTGGTCAGCGGTGGCTCACCATTCATGGCAACCCGGGTGACTCTGTCTTATCCCTTCCATTGGACCTATGGCTTTGACCACATCATTAGGTTGATGATTCCCTTGACAAGCGTTGCCGACACCATCGACATCACAACAGATGCCATGATGCGGAATCTCAGCCTCTGAAGCGTATAGCACACCCCGCAAGCGCGGTTTCGACATGAGGAGGGCTGCGATGCAGAACCGGAATCTTTCGGCTGACGAAAGTCGGATGGTTATAAAAGCAGGCAAACGTTCGATTGCAGGATGCTCCGGCGAACGGGGGATCAGCATTGTAATCGTCGCCGTATCGATGGTTTTTATTCTCGGAATGGCGGGGCTGGCGATAGACCTGGCGGCGCTATATGTCGCGCGTAGCCAGGCGCAACGCGCGGCCGACGCCGCGGCGCTGGCGGGCGCCCAGGCTTTTGTTCTGGACAACTGCGTTACGGGCGATGGCAGCAACCTGTCCATGGCATGCACAACGCTTGCCCGGCAGACCGCGCAAACAGTCGCAGATCAAAACCTGATCGCCGGGGTGAGCCCCAACCTCAAGCTGGATACTGACATCACTTTCCCCAACCAGACCACCACCGACCCTCAGATCCACGTTGTCGCAGGGCGCGGCACCTATGACAACTCCGACCATGGAAACGCCCTGCCCACTTTTTTCGTTAAAATCTTCGGCATCGACACAGCCAGCGTTTCCGCTTCTGCCACTGCCGAGGCTTTTAATCCCTCCGGCACATCGGGGACTATGGGGACCACCTGCCTCAAGCCGTGGATGTTCCCTAACTGCGACCAGTTCAATACGACCGTTGATCCCAATTATCAATATTGCCAGCCGGGCGTCGGGCCTTTCATCATTCCGATCGGACAGAACGAATATAAAGTCGCTCGCCCTGTAAACTATCCGGATGGGGCGATTGGAGAGCCGTACGTGATCAGGCCCGGGTCTCCCGGCAGTGCCGCGGCGCCCGGGCAGTACTACATCTCCTACCTGCCATCGAGCGACTCGATTCCATCGTCGTGCCCAAACTGCGCCAAAAACCCGCCCTCGTGGGGAGGCAACGGCAGCGGCGCCTTATACGAGGCCAATATCGAATGCTGCAACGACAGCCCCATCTACTGCGGCGAAACCCTCAAGCTTGATACCTCTCTCCAATCCACTTCCGGCGCCAAAGCCGGACCAACCACCGACGGAGTCGAGTGCCTGATCAACCAAAACACCGGCAGTTCCAATTGCGGACAGGATTACATCGACGGCATTTCCACAAGCCCCTGCGACGACCCTCCAAGTCAAAATGCCGCCGACTTACCCCCTTTGCCGCAAATTCCTCCCAGCATCGTGTCGGGGGTTAACGATCGTTATTGGCCCAGCGACACCGCAGGCATTACCAACTCGTCTTCGGTCGTTGTGGCTCCTATCTTTGACGGAATTATAGCCAGCGGCCAGAATACGGTTCAGGTAGCGGGCTTTGTCCAACTTTTCCTTCGAGATGTGTATGTTCCCGGAAACCCCAAAGGCACGGTCTTCGCGTATGTTCTCAACATTTCAGCCTGCGGTGGCGGCGGGAGCGGCGACTCAGCCAGTTCACAACCGCCTACTGCCGCCGCCAGTTCTGTCATTCCTGTACGGCTGATTCATCAATAGGTCGAAACCTGAGGGGAGCGCTTTGCGGCCCTAAGAACCTGTCGCCCGGCGAGATCGCAACCGCCGGATGTTTTCCCCTTCCTGTTTATGGTTGAACCGTTCCGCCGAGTGGCAACCAGGCAGGCTTTATATGTCGTGGGGTCGTAAAACACCTGGGTTCGCGAAAGGCTGTGGCGTCGAACTGCGCTCGACGACGCTGTAGCGGCGACGTGCCGTCGCCGTCCGGCGATCACAGATCGCCGCTCCAGTACCCACCCCACATGAACTGTAGCGGCCGTGTCCCTACCGCCGCCAATGACGTTCCCAAATTTGCCTGTCCCGGTCTGTTCCTGTAGCATCGAGCTATGCTCGACGATGCCGCCCCCCGGCGATCACAGATCGCCGCTACAGTGCCCGTCGGAGAGACGTTCCGCTGGAACGTCTCGCATGAGGAGAAGTGTAACCGCCGATCAGATAAATGTTGTTCTCTGTGCTGCTCTGTGGTAACTATTTTGAGCACGGTCCTTGATAGGCAGGTCAAAATTCGTGGCTTCGTACCCGGTTGAAACATATCGCCGTCAAATTCAAAAAGAACTTCAGGCCGGAAACGCAACTGAGCACACCCACCGTCCGGCGCTCAAGGCGCTGATTGAAGCTCTTGTGCCGGGAGTCATGGCAACAAACGAGCCAAGGCGGGTTGAATGCGGCGCGCCTGATTATGTAATTTCCCGCAAGTCTCCGCACGGCCCCGTTACGTTAGGCCACATCGAGTGCAAGGATGTGGGCGCGGACCTCAACAAATGGGAGCGGGAAGAACAACTGAAGCGGTATCTTTCGGACCTGCCCAATCGAAACCTCATCCTGACGGACTATCTCGAATTCCGCTGGTACGTGGGTGGAGAATTCCGCCGGACGGCCCGCCTTGCCCGTGTCTCCAATGGGCACAAGTTAACCCCGGAAAAGGACGGGGGCGAATCCGTCACGGAATTACTCACCGCCTTTCTCTCCCGCGAAGCGGAACAGATAACCGACCCCAAGACGCTTGCTCTTCGGATGGCCCGGCTAACGCACTTCATCCGGGACATGATTATTTCCGCCTTCGAAAACAAGTCGGCTTCGGCCACTCTCCGCGACTTGCACGGGGCTTTTGAGAAGGCGCTAATTCCCGATCTGCCCATTGCGCAATTTGCGGATATGTTCGCTCAGACTCTCGCCTATGGTCTGTTCGCCGCTCGCGTGAATCATCACGGGCCAAGGGGTTCATTCAAGCGATTAGGCGCGGCATCGGAAATTCCAAAAACCAATCCCTTTTTGCGTCAACTCTTTGACACTATCACGGGCACGGCGCTGGATGATGAGCCTTACGCGGGATTCGTAGATGACCTGGCGCAACTCTTGGCCGATGCGGAAATGGACGCCGTGCTCGCCGATTTCGGCAAGCGGACAGCCCGGCAAGACCCGGTGGTCCACTTTTACGAAACTTTTCTTGCGGCTTATGACCCGAAACTCCGCGAAGCGCGCGGCGTCTATTACACGCCGGAGCCGGTGGTTTCTTACCTTGTGCGGTCGGTCGATTACATTCTGAAGACCCGCTTCGGATGCGCCAAAGGGCTTGCAGACACGGCCACGATTGAATACGAACGAGAGGACGATTCTGTAGCGGCGATGTCCTCATCGCCGTCCAGCGGTCGGAGACCGCCGCTACAAAAGGCTACGTCTCCGCGTGTTTTGATTCTTGACCCCGCGTGCGGGACCGGAACGTTTCTTTACTCAGTGATAGACCACATCCGACACGAATTCATGCGCCAAGGAAACGCCGGCATGTGGTCCGGCTACGTGCGGAATCATTTGTTGCCTCGCATCTTCGGTTTTGAATTATTGATGGCTCCCTATGCCGTGGCGCACTTCAAATTGGGGATGCAGCTCGCCGGGCATGACCTGACACCCGCCCAGCAGGAGAAGTGGGCTTACGATTTTTCCGGGGATGAGCGCTTGGGAGTGTATCTCACCAACACGTTGGAAGAGGCCGAGCGGAGAGCCGAAACCCTTTTCGGCCCCTTGCGCGTCATTACGCAGGAGGCTAACGCGGCCTCAAAAATCAAAAGAGATTTGCCGATTCTCGCAGTCATTGGCAACCCGCCTTATTCCGGGCATTCCGCCAACCGCAGTTGGGAAATCAAAAAGGGGAAAAGGGTTCCCACTTTCATCGGGAATCTGATTCTGGATTACTACAAGGTTGACGGCCAGCCTCTTGGCGAGAGAAATCCTAAGTGGCTTCAGGATGATTACGTGAAGTTCATCCGCTGGGGCCAGTGGCGCATCGAGCAGTCCGGCGCGGGGGTGCTGGCTTTCATTACGAATCACGGCTACCTGGACAACCCGACCTTTCGCGGGATGCGGCAATCGCTGATGAACGCCTTCACGGAAATTTATGCGCTGAACCTTCATGGAAATTCTAAGAAGAAGGAAAAGTGTCCCGATGGCTCACCGGATGAAAACGTTTTCGATATTCAACAGGGCGTGACATTGGGAATCTTCATTAAAGAACGGGACAAAGCAGGCCCGGCTAAAGTGTTTCATGCTGACCTTTGGGGACTGCGCGAAGATAAATATAAATACCTCTTCGAGTATGACATCGAAGCAACCCAATGGACCGAACTCTCCCCATGTTCACCGGGCTACCTCTTCATCCCGCAAGAGAAGGGCTTGAGAGCCGAGTATGACGCCGGATGGAAGATCACCGACATAATGCCGATCAACTCTCTTGGCATCGCCACGGCCCGCGATTCCCTTGCGGTGCAAATGTCCAAGGCAGAGATGCTAAGAGTAGCGCGGGACTTCACGGCCCTTCCGGCGGAAGAGGCAAGGGGAAGATATGGGCTCGGGGATGACGTTCGGGATTGGAAGGTTTCGTTAGCCCAAGCGGACTTGCGCGAGCACGGCATCCGAGGCTCGGACATCAAGGAAATCCTGTATCGCCCATTCGATGCTCGATTCACTTACTACACGGGCAAGACGAGGGGTTTTCATTGTATGCCCCGCCGTGAGGTGATGGCGCACATACTCGCCGGGAAAAACGTTGGCCTTTGCACGACCCGCTCTACAGAAATCGAGCGCGGATGGGAGCATGTACTTTGCTCGCGTGGCCTCATCCAGCTCCACACGGTTTCACTCAAGGAAGTGAACTATCTTTTCCCCCTGTACCTTTACAGTTCCGATTCTTCCGAACAAGGGCAGAGAAAATTATCGGAGTCAGCACCGGACTTCGATGGGATGCGGCCTAACCTTGAGCAGAAGTTCGCCGCCGACTTGACAAAGCGGTTGGGCCTCGGTTTTACCGGGGACGGCACAGGTGATCTGAAAAAGACCTTCGGGCCGGAAGATGTTTTCAATTACATTTACGCCGTCTTTCATTCGCCCACCTACCGGAGCCGCTACGCGGAATTTCTCAAGAGCGATTTCCCGCGCGTGCCGCTTACTTCGGACGTGAAGCTATTCCGCACGCTTTGCGTCTTGGGCGCTGACCTTGTCGCGTTGCACTTGCTCGAATCGCCCATGCTCCTAAATCCAATTGCCCGGTACCCCGTCAAGGGCTCAAACGTTACTGAGAAGGGCTTCCCGAAGTATGTTGCACCCGCAGAGCCGGAGCCGGGAACGGGAAAGCCCGTGAAGGAAGGGCGTATATACATCAATCGTGGCACGGGCGTCCCGCCCGTCGGAGATCGTGGGCAAGATGCCCATGCTACGGGCCAATACTTTGAAGGTGTCCCGCCCGAAGTTTGGCAATTCCACATCGGCGGGTACCAGGTTTGTGAAAAGTGGCTGAAGGACCGCCGGGGCCGAACGCTGACCTACGATGACCAGATGCATTATTGCAAAGTCGTGACGGCCATCAATGAAACCATCCGCCTGATGGCGGAAATCGACGCGGCCATCCCCAAATGGCCAATTGTGTGAGCAGTTGTCGGCGGTGGAGACACCGCCGCTACAGGTTGTAACCAGCCGCGAAACGAAAGCAGATCGGGAATTACAAATTGCGAATTAAAGGCGGCAGCCGGATTTCCCCCGCTAAGGCCTTGTAACGCCGCGCGAAACCAAACGGAATGGAAGTCTTTCAGATCTGCAATTTCAAATTTCAAATTACTGAAGACTGTAGCCGGTTGCGAAGGACAAGCCGTTCAGGAATTTTGAATTAAGCCGGCATCGGCGGTTGGCGCATTTCTAGTCGCGGGCTTTCCCCATTTAGAGAACCCACCGCCAGGAACGCTCGGACTACGCCTGCCGTCTGAATCAACTGCCACGACCGGTTAACCGCACGCGGACGCCAAACCCCCGCAACTCAGAACCCGAAATTCATAATGGTCGTCATCAGGCCGCACGCAGATGATGAGACAGCCTGAAAGACGTGGAGCCTACATTAATTGCCATCCAGAGGCCCCTTTTACCCCCGAAATGGGACGCATGGGATTTTGAGCCCGAAAAACTCGAATTTATAAGTCATGTAATATCAATAAGTTACAAAATCGCAAGGGCATATAATTCGAAAAAATGCAGAATTGCGCGCCATTCTGGCACACCGGGTAACAATTGCACGCTCGCCCAAAACCGCCCCAAAAATGAAGGCCGCCTCCGATCTTCCGGCGACGGCCTTCGGTCTCAGCTTTATGGGTGGATGATTAAACAGGGACCTTCTCTTCTTCGGTTCGGGGCTTGGCGCTCCCAATCTGCACCAGCTCCGTCTTGGGCTTTTTGAGTACCAGCTCCTCATAAAGCTGCCGAGCCTGCTTGGTCTCCCAATCGGCCTTGCGGCGGGCCCGTTCTTCTTCGGCTGCGGTCATGGGAATATCGTGCTCGCGCGCGCGGACCCGGGAGGCGTCCGCAGCGTTGATGGTAAGGGAGTGCTTGTAGTTTTCGAGCGGGACCTCTTTTCCGCGGGCGTAGATTTCATGCTTGCCGTGCGTCTTGTACCATTCGGCCACAGTGGCGTTCTTGTACATGTTCTCGATGATCTGCCGCCAGCCGATGCCCGTATTGTACGCGCAGAAGGAAACCTCACCCAGTTGCGTGCCGTAAGGGATAATGCACATCTCGGTGCGCCGGAAGTCGTAGTTGAACAGATCCTGGAACCACATGCCGGCGATGAACAGGAAGTTCCAGGGGTCCGAGCGGCGCTTTAAGGTGTCATTAAGCGTGCGCTCAGGGCTGGAAGCGCCGTAATGCTTGTCGGCCCGCTTTTCGCCGGTCAGGGCGAACGACTTGTCAAACTTCCTCAGGATGTCGATCAGGGCCAGGCTGGGCGGCGCGCCAAATGGATTGTAGTTCTTGAGCAGCGCCAAGGCCATCATGAGGTTCGAAAGCCACCTGCCGCGGCCCGCGTCCGTGATCTTCTGCATGTCTCTGACCAGGCCCGGAATGCTCAGAAATTGCGGAACCGGCGCCCATTCCCCGTTTTCCTTATTGATCATCAACGCGGTCCCAACTCCGCAATTGGGGTGGCAACTGCAGCTCACCTGCCCCCATTCGGCTTCCGGACCGTGCACCAGGTCGGCGAAGTCAGCGAACGAACTCATCAGGGAGAGCGGGAACCAGTCGCGGGTCGGCTCGGTGATGCCGAGCTGCTTTTTCACGTCCGCCGCCATGTGCGAGAGCGTGTAGCGCTGGCGCATGCGGCGCTCCGGAGTAACGTCTTCATCGCGCCCCGTGAACGAAACCGGCTGGAAGGCGATGAAGGCAATCTTCTTGGGATTCTCGCGGGCGAAGTTGATGATCGGACCAACCTGGTCGTTGTTGACGCCGTTCACCAGCGTGGTCACCAGGATGATCTCGATGCCCGCTTCATGCATGTTGTCAATGGCCTTCAGCTTGACGTCGAACAGGTTGCCGACCTTGCGATGGCTGTTAGCGTCGTTGCCGATACCATCGAACTGCAGGTAGGCGTAACGGAGCCCCGCTTCAAAAGCCTGGCGGCAAAACTCTTTGCTTTTGGCGAACTCGATACCGTTGGTGGCCGCCTGCACGCTGTTAAACCCGAGCTTGCGGGCGTAACGAATGGCATCGATAAAGTACGGCGACATCGTGGGCTCGCCGCCGGAAAACTGCACGGACATCTGCCGCCGCGGCTTGATTTTTGTCGCGTTGTCCAGGATCTCCTTAATGTCTTCCCAGCTCAGCTCATGTACAAAACCCACCTGATTCGCGTCCATGAAGCACGGATCGCACATCATGTTACAGCGGTTGGTCAGGTCCACCGTCAGTACAGAGCCCCGCCCGTGCCGAACAGTGCTTGAGCCGTGATTGTGCAGCGTCTCGTCATTGTGCGACCGGATGTCGCGCCCGGGGAAATTCTTCTCGATCCACTTCAGGAAGTTTACGTCGATCGCCATGATGTCTTCGAAATGGCCGTGAATCGGGCAATCCTTGACCATCCAGACTTGGCCGTCACGCTCGATGATTTGGGCCTTGATCTCGCCCACCTTTTCCGTCAAAAGCGACTTCCAATCCTGGTCCCCGCGCATAATTCTTGCGCGAGCTTCCTTCACGCAGCCCGGACAAAGCGAATCCGTCTCGCGCGGCCACCCCAGCCGCGGCTTGCTCTTCTGCCAGGATTTCAACATAGGTTTGTCCGACCACTTCGGTGTAAAGGCCGGCCTGGGATTGTATTTGTTGAAAAACTGGATGGAATTGAAAACTACGCCGGCGGTCCCGGTGACCGCACGGTCGAAATATTTCATGACCCGCTGACCTCGAATACGTGGCATAGTTCAATACCCCTCTCGGTTGGAATAAGCTGCCGCCGGCCTCGGATGGCTCGTGCGGCGCTCTCACACCCTGCGATGTTTCCCGGTCACGAATTGATCAGCGGTGACTCGGAACAACTCCCGCAAAAGACTAACTATCAAGCGAGGCATAAAGACCAAACCCTTTACTCCTTGGACTCAGTTCCCGTCCAAGTTGCCCCGTCAGATTAGCCGCTTCGGAAACCCTATGCTGGGGATTATGCTAAATCCCCTCTGCCATCTGCGCTTCCATACACACGACTGACAGCATGGATTTTAGAGGCTAGGTACCCGGGACAATAAGCAGTTTCTGCCGAACGGCTCATATAAGGGGTTAGACGGCTACAAAAGCGATGTGAATGGAAAGTGCCAATCTCCTTGAAATTCAATATGTTGGGATCAAATTGCGTTGGAAGTGCATTCGGATCGAACAACTCGCGAAGCCACCAGAAAAACGCCGGCACTTTCCATTTCTGCTTGCGGCACCTCAACTGGTTTCTCTGAATAACATCTTAGGTTTCATCCCGCGCGTTATGATAAACAGATGTTGAAGCTCAACCTGCTCATAAAACAAAAGGCGCTAGAGGCCGGCTTTGACATGGTGGGGATCGCACCGGTCGGAGTCTGGAAGGATTTGGACTTTGCGCGCCGGTGGGTCGAGCAGGGTTATGGCGGAGAGATGCACTATCTCCAAAACCCGAAGCGCGATGACCCGCGGCAGGTTCTTCCTTCCGCTCAATCCGTGGTTTGTGTTGGCCTGATTTATAACGCACCGCTCCCGTACTCAACCGAGGTCGCTGAGAAGGCCGCAATTGCTTCGGTCCATCCTGGGGTGAGCCAACGACCTCAATTTGCACAAGATCATTTGGAAGCGTTGACGCACGGCTGGATTTCCCGGTACGGCTGGGGGCAGGATTATCATGAAATCCTTCGCGCGAAACTGGAAGAATTAAGAAAGGCTATTGAAAGTGTGGCTTCCGGCGCGGAAACGCGCGTTTATGTGGATACCGGGCCGGTGGTCGAGCGCGCCTTTGCCCGCCACTCCGGCATTGGCTGGATGGGCAAGAACACCTGCCTGATTAACCAAACCAAAGGATCGTGGTTTTTCCTGGGGGTGCTCCTGACCAATCTGCAACTGGACCCCGACCTTCCGGCTGCCGATCGCTGCGGGTCCTGCACGCGCTGCCTGGATGCCTGTCCCACCGGAGCGCTGGTCAAACCTTATGTGATGGATGCCTCCCGCTGCATTGCCTACTTCACCATCGAATTGAAGGACACCATTCCGGAAGAGTATCGGCCCGCCATCGGCTCTAACGTCTTTGGCTGTGACATCTGCCAGGATGTCTGCCCGTGGAACCAAAGAAAGGAAATCCAGGAATCAGGAATTCGACAGCCACAAGCGACAGATAATGGCCAGAGAAAGGGATTCGGACGCGCTAATGCAGCGACAACAGACTTGCCAGCCTTCCAGCCGCTCGATGTAACGTTTCCGGCTTCTGTTGCCGGGCAATTGCCCTCCGTTCACGCTTCTCTCCCGAATGCGGCAGGGGTTGCTCAAGGCAAGGTAGATGACAGCTCAACCAGGACTGAGAACCCTACCTTCTCGCTCTTCAACCCTCCGCTCGAAGCTCTGGCCGAATTGGGCGAGGACGACTTCCGCCGCGCTTTTGCGCGCTCGCCCATCAAGCGCGCGAAATATCGTGGCTGGCTGCGCAACCTCTGCGTGGTGATGGGCAATTCCGGCAATCATCAGTTCATTCCTAAACTTAAAGAACTGGCGCGCCACGACGATCCCATCGTCCGCGAGCACGCTGAGTGGGCCATCAAGCAACTTGAGGTGACGGGTGCCCCGGAGGCGCCCGACCAAATCCAGGAGCTTTGATAATCGCGATGGCAAGAGGGGCAAGCGCTAAGTATACTGGGCCTAAAGAAATTGTCTGAGGTGGTGCATGGGTGCGCGTGGCCGACGGGCAATCGCCAGAAAAGCAGGTACCATAATCTGCTCCTGGCTGGTGTTGCCCGGTCTTGTCCTGGGCCAAGGCATGAAAGCCCGATTCTTCACTCCAAAGCACACTTATCTCGTGGGCGAACCCATCTTCGTCACTTATGAGTTCATCAACAACGGCCAAAATCCCGTATGGGTTGACACTAGATTCGGCGACCCTTGCTTTGGGCCATACCCTCTCACGGTTGAGGGCGCCAGCAGAGCACACGAATGGGAAACCGCCCTCAACTGCGCTCCCACCGGAAACGGCGGTTCTTGCCTCTCTACCAACGTAGAAATCAAGCCGGGCCAAGCGCATTCGGGACGTATCTTTGTCAACCACTACTACCAACTGGACCAGCCGGGCACGTACGAGATCAGAATCGACCGAGAGGTTCCCGTCCTTCTTCATCCCATTCCGTCCGCCCCAGCCTCGACAGTTGAAGTGATGGGCGTTCTTGATATTCGGATTGTGCCGGGAACCGAAGATCAACTCAAAGGGGCTTTTCAGCCCGTGTTGAAGGACCTCAATAGTACGAACTCTGAGATAAGATGGCAGGCCGTGCAGGCCGTTACGAAATTGGCTCAGCCGTTCCTTCAGCAAGCTATTCTCAACCTCAGCAAGAAACCGAATGACGTTTGGGCTGCAATTGAGGGACTTTATAAACTCAATACGCCTCAAGACCGCGAACGGCTGGCGCAACTGGCTGAGCACGGCGAGACGAATGCTACCCGTGAGCGGGCGATGCGGGCACTGGCCGCTCTGGGCGACAAGCACTACCTGCCGCTCTTTTACCGCCTGGCGCGCAGCCTGAAAGGTTATGAGAAAGGCGTCGCAATCGAGAGCGCAGGCCTGCTGGGAGGTAGCCAGGCTGTCCCGTTTCTCTCATCGTTCGTCGGTAGCCACGACCCTGCCGTGCGAATGGCTGCCATTCGCGGCCTGGCGGGTACAGCCAGCCGCAGCGCCCTGGTTCCGCTGATTCTCCAAATCCGCGACCGCGACCCCAGCGTGCGCGAAGTCGCAGGTGCCGCACTGGTCCAACTTACTCACCTCTCAACCTCAAGCAATTTCTGGGCGCCTGTACCCAATCCCGCTCTTACTTTCCAGAAATGGCACGACTGGTGGTTGGTGAACGGCTTCCGCGCCCCGATCTACGGCCCCAATGACTGTGCCGAGCCCAAACCGCTGAACTAACAATACAAAAAAATGCCGCGGGGCCGCAGCAGCACTATCCCACTTGACAATAGTCGTTATAACGAATATATTGAAATCGTGACCAAGCAGCTCCAGGCCGAGATCAAGCAGAAGGCGCCATTCGCGTGCCTCGAAGAGGAAGTTTATCTCAATGTGCTGCGGACGGGGGATGCGCTTGCTCAAAACGTCGAAAACCTGCTCCGGGCATCGGGCCTTTCGGGAACTCAGTACAACGTTTTGCGGATTCTGCGCGGTGCGGGCCCCGGCGGGCTCACGTGCGGCGAGACGAGCGAGCGCATGGTGACGCACGATCCCGATATCACCCGCCTGCTTGACCGGCTGGAGAAACGAAAGCTCATCACGCGCTCGCGGGACACCCGCGACCGCCGTGTGGTCACGGCGCGGATCACCCGGCAGGGACTCCAGCTCCTCGGCGGGCTGGACAAGCCGCTGGTCGAACTCCACCGCAGCCTTTTCCGCCACATGACGCAGCGGGATCTCAAGAAGCTTTCCTCGCTGCTCGAAAGAGTCCGTGCGCGGGACGCGTGATTTTTTTGCCGATATATATGTTATGACGATATTCGTTTAGATAGATATTAAGCCAAAGGAGGCATACTTATGGCACAGATTCAGCAAGGTCCGGCCGCGCAGCCGGGAATCATCACCTGGAATATTGATCCCGCGCATTCGAACGCGCAGTTTACCGTCCGGCACCTGATGATCTCGAATGTTAAAGGCGAGTTTACGCGGGTCAGCGGGCGGGTCTTATTTGATCCGAGCAAGCCCGAAAGCCTTTCAGCGGAAGCTACCATCGATGTCAACACGATTAACACCCGCGAACCCGATCGCGACAATCACCTGAAGAGCCCCGACTTCTTCGACGTCGCCAAATACCCGACCCTGACCTTTAAATCCAAGCGCGCGGAAAAGGAACCGAACGGACTGAAGGTAACGGGGGATCTGACCATCCACGGGGTCACACGCGAGGTCACGCTGGACGTCGAAGGTCCAACTCCGCCGATGAAAGATCCCTGGGGCTTCACCCGCGTTGGCGCATCAGCCACCACCAGAATCAATCGCAAGGATTTCGGGCTCGTCTGGAATCAGGCGCTCGAAACCGGCGGAGTGCTGGTAGGCGATGACGTCCGAATCACCCTGGATGTGGAACTTATGGCTGAGCAACCCATCGCCGGCGGGAAGAATTAATCGCCAACCCCGAAGGGAATGGACCGAGCGGGACCGATTACCAAAGGGAGCGCGTCAGCGTGCAGGGTACAGGCTATTCTTTGTTTATCGCCTGTAACCCGCACACAGTTGTTGCGCTTATTTTCCAGTGGTGAACCGTCGTTCGATTGCCGCCCAATCGACGACGTTCCACCAGGCGGCAATGTATTCAGGCCGCCGATTCTGATACTTCAGGTAATAAGCGTGTTCCCAGACGTCCAGCCCCATCACCGGGAACTTGCCCTCCATCAGGGGACTGTCCTGGTTGGCAGTGGAGTAGATGTCCAGCTTGCCGGATTTGTCCCTGACGAGCCACGCCCAGCCGGAACCGAAGCGGCCGGCTGCCGCGGCGCTGAACTTTTCCTTGAATTGCTCAAAGCCGCCGAAAGTGCCCCTGATGGCTTCCGCCAGCTTGCCGGTCGGCTGCCCACCCTTCTTCGGTCCCATAATCGTCCAGAACATGGCATGGTTGACGTGGCCGCCGCCGTTGTTGCGAACGGTGGTCCGGATATTTTCCGGAACGATCGCACAGTTGTTGGCAAGTAATTCCTCCACGGTCTTACCGGCCAGGTGGGGCGCCGATTCAAGCGCTTTGTTCAGGTTGTTTACATAAGCACCGTGGTGTTTGTCATGGTGGATTTGCATTGTCATCTGGTCGATGTAGGGTTCCAACGCATCGCTTGCGTATGGCAGAGGAGGAACGGCAAAAGGCGTTGTGCCTCCTTTGGCAATCCTTTTGCTGCCAGGTTTGGCGACTACTAGAAAAACGGTCGCGCCGCCGCCCGCAAGCTTGAAGAAATCGCGGCGACCGAGTTTTAAGGGACCGACGGGTGGCCCCAGGATTTCGTAACGACCGGGTTCGATACTAGGTTTCGGAATTCGCCCTTTGTTCATGTGTGCGACTCCTTTATGGCCGCTGCGGCGCGCCGAACCCCTTCAATGATGCGCAAACAGCCCCCGCAACAGCCGAAATTGCCTTGCGTAAACTCCCGGATGTTTTTTGCCTGGGTCAGGAGCACGGTGCACGCACGCCTTTCTCCCGATCCGTATTGGGTTCCAATCAGATTGAGCTGGTCGCGAAGGACGCTGATTAGGCGGGATTCTTCGTTAGCATCCATAGCCCGGTGCTTCCCGTTCACGCGGAGTTCGGTGACTCTGGACATGACGGCAAAGACCAACCTTCGGGTGGATGAGACAAATCATGGAGACGCGCAGGTTACAGGCTGATTCTTTAATGCCCGTAACCCGCGCACGGTTTCTTGAGCCTATTTTCCAGCGGTGAACCGTCGTTCGATTGCCGCCCAATCGACGACGTTCCACCAGGCGGCAATGTATTCAGGCCGCCGATTCTGATACTTCAGGTAATAAGCGTGTTCCCAGACGTCCAGCCCCATCACCGGGAACTTGCCCTCCATCAGGGGACTGTCCTGGTTGGCAGTGGAGTAGATGTCCAGCTTGCCGGATTTGTCCCTGACGAGCCACGCCCAGCCGGAACCGAAGCGGCCGGCTGCCGCGGCGCTGAACTTTTCCTTGAATTGCTCAAAGCCGCCGAAAGTGCCCCTGATGGCTTCCGCCAGCTTGCCGGTCGGCTGCCCACCCTTCTTCGGTCCCATAATCGTCCAGAACATGGCATGGTTGACGTGGCCGCCGCCGTTGTTGCGAACGGCGGTCCGGATATTTTCCGGAACGATCGCACAGTTGTTGGCCAGCAATTCCTCCACGGTCTTACCGGCCAGGTGGGGCGCCGATTCAAGCGCCTTGTTCAGATTGTTTACGTATCCCCCATGGTGTTTGCCATGGTGAATCTCCATGGTTAGCTTGTCGATGTACGGCTCCAAAGCATCTGCCGCATACGGCAGAGCAGGAAGAGAAAACGGCATTACGCCTCCTTTTGCAGTAGCAGGTGAAGTTCCCATAATTCCCTCCTTTTTTGTACACAAGCGTTTTCGGGCAGCCTCCAAGGAACAAAAGCCGCCTTCTAAGTGCCGTCAGTCACCCGGCACGGGAGAAGTAAAATTGCTCCCTTTACTGTCCAGCCAGAGACTCACCCCTCAGGCCGGACAACATGGCTCCTCGCCCAAGAAAACAATCGTCGTGGTTCTTTGCCCCACTTTCCCCTCTATTTTTACAGTCTATCACAGGCGCGGGAGATCGGATAAAAGGCGGTCGGCCGCTGGAGGTTTGCTTTTATATTCTTATTGTACCCGGCAGGAAATCCTGCTACGTCTGGGACTCGGACTTGACGCCAAACAAGCCCGCCCAGCGAGGGCAACGCTGGTTTTTCCAACACCAGCGAGCAAGGTGGAAAGGTGAACTCGCTTCGTTGGGTTTACTTCAGGAAGCAATGACGCCCCCGGAGCTTTAGCGCTGGCATCCCCACCGCCGGGCTTCAGCGCCGGGGACAGTGCCGCTACAGGAAAGAACGTCACGATATTTTGCAATCCTCGATAATTTCTTCTGGAGATGCACAAATAGCCGCCGCCTACTTTTTAGGGGCGGGCTTATTTGATTGTGGTTGGGTGCTATCAGGAGCGACCGAAAGAATTCGGCTAGTCGACCTGAATTGTTTGTAGTCCGTATACCTGATGATTTCACGAATGTGGACGGGGCCCGAGGAAAAATAAAGTGTGTCATCCGCCTTCGTGAAAGTCGGGAACCAGTACTTTCCATCAATCTGCTGACGCCAAGTCGTAAATTCCGGGAAAAGATTTTCACCATGCTTCGTCTTCAACTCAGGGACGTTCCGGCCTTGAGCCTTGACGATTTGCAGATCGCGGTCGTCGACCCAGACAACTCCTTTGAAATATTGATGTCCCTTCTTGATCTCCTTCGGACGCACGGAAAAAACATAGGCCGTGATGTAATCAACCCTGACGTGCCCCAGGTATTGAATATCGTATTCGGGAAGTTCCGGCGTGGTGAGGACAAAAGGCTGAATACTGCGAAGCGCATTAAGATCCTGCTCCGTAACCATAATGCGTTTCAGAGTTGGAACGGGCGCGTACGTCACGCGTTCGATCCGCTTTCCCTGGTCGTTGAACAGGATGTCCCAGTCCTGTTCCCAGACGCCGTCAATCTGTCCGTCGGTATTAATTGTCTCCACCTTATTAAGCTGGTGGTAGGTGTAGTTGTCCCTGGCTGCTTTAAATTGTGCCTCTTTGGCGGCGAAGGCCTGAATGATTTGCTGGATCCGTTCTGGGCTGGGATTGCTCAATTCCAGAGTTGATACGGGCTTGGCAGCCTTGGCTGCAGGAGACCCGATGATCGGGGTGGAGTTTTGGGGACCCGAGCCGGAACCGCTTGTCGTTGCCGGAGAATTAGCGACAGGAGTGCTCGGGAGGGACGTGACCTGCGGCCCTGAACCCAAACCCGGCAACTGCGGACCCATTTGTGACGGGACACCGGAAGGCGGCGATGGCGATTGACTGGACGGGCTTGAGCTTTGCGCTGCTTGCTGGCGGTTGCTCTTCACGATCGCGTCGATCAGCGCACTTGTGGCGCCTAGCTTATGAAATTTGTCAATCAGCTCCGGAGTCAATTGGAAATCCACGCCCCGTTGCTCGACCAGAGCAACCATCTTCTGCTCAGAAGCGCCGCCGATCAGCAACAGCGTAATGTCGTCTTTGCTTAATGGCGGCGCGGCGGACACTACAGGCGCCGAAACCACAATCAGCACCAGCACAAGGATTGCTGATCTGAGATAGGTCACAAAGCTACGTATTTCCTGCCTGCCGTCCATGTTTAACTGGGACCTTCCCCCCGTGGCTCTACCGTTCTCCTACTTAGGATAGAGGCTAACTACGGGCGGAAAGTTGCTTCGGGTCTGAAAAACAGGACTGAATCCGCCAACTCAGCGGGCTCTCCGCCGGTTCTTCAAGCGACATTGGCGAAGCTTCCGAGGGTTCCGCTTGGGCTTCGAAATTAGAAAACTTCCAGTTGCGACCCGCTGAACCTTCCATTCCCCGACCGGCGCGCTCCCTTTCTCTTTATCCACCTTGTTTCAGAGCCTCCTTTTATTCTCGAAGTGCTTCTTGAGATTGATTATACACGAGGGAAGCTTCGCTTGCCCAAAGCTCAAAAATACCACGCGCGTACCATAATCCGCAGTCGGCACTTGTCTTTTGACTTCCGCATATCAGGAAGCCTCTTTGCAGAATTCTTTTCATTGTCCGATATGTTACACTGGCGCTTTACCGAAGCAATTAATTTCGCTGCGACACGTTGGGCCGAATCCGCCGAAGGTGCCGGTTCCGGCCCGGGAATTCAATTTTGAGCCCGAGCGAGACCCCCGGCCGAATGCGGAATATATGGGACTGCAAAGCCACGGTGAGAAGGACGTTGAGTGCTTTAAGGAAGTTGCGGTGCAATCATTAAGATAAATTCAAACCACAGGAGGCTGGCATGGCGGACAAAGTTACCCGGAGGCGTTTGTTACAGAACGCGGGAACGGCCGCCCTTATAGGGGCGGGGCTTGGATTGCCCCGCCAAATTGCGGCTTTTCCCAGCGAAACTGGTTCTGGGACCGCGGAGTCCAAGGCCAGACTTTTTCCGGGCGTCTGCGCCTATTCTTACGGAAGGTACCTGAAAAGCGGCCAAATGACGATGCAGGATTTCATCCTCAAAGCCGTGGAGCTGGGCTCGACGGGCGCGGACATGACGGTTTATTGGTTCAAATCCACAGATCCTGCTTACCTTGATGACCTGCGGCACGAGGCTTTCAAGAATGGTGTACCGTTTTCCGGAGTTGCGTGCCACGCCAGTATGGTCCAGGGTGACCGGGCCAAGCGGGCCCAAGTCCTCGCGGACATCAAGAAATGGGTCGATGTTACTAACGAGCTGGGAGCCTCGCACCTGCGGATCTTCGCCGGCAAACTTCCTGCCGGCGCAACGCTTGGGCAGGGCATCAACTGGGTCGTGGAAACCATGAAGCCCGCCTGTGATTACTCGGGCAAGAAAGGCATCACACTCGGAATTGAAGACCACGATGGCATCACGCAGCAGGCGAGCGTGTGTCTGGAAATTATGCACCGGGTCGATTCGCCTTATGCGGGGATCAATCTCGACATCACGAACTTTGTTCCAACCCCGTCCGAAGATGCCTATGCTCAAATTCAAGCGTGCGTTCCTTATGCCACCCATGCGCACATTCGCGACCACTTTGCGCACGGCGAGCCTGTTGACATGGATCGTGTGTGGCGGCTGTTTGCGGAGGGCGGGTACAAGGGTTTCATGTCTGTTGAGTACGAACCTCGACACGGCGAAGACCCCATGACGGGCGTCCCAAAACTCATGAATAAGGTCAAAGCGCTCTGCCGAAAATATTCGACCGCGTAGGGGCTTGTACGGCAGGCAATTGGCACTCTGTTGAAAATCCGGGACGGGGTTGCTGGCATGAGCGGTGTCAGTAACCCTCTGCCTTGTGCGAGACCCCGAACCAGGCCACGTCTCTAGCTCCGGTTTTTCAATTTAAGCTGCCGGTTTACTCAGCGATGTGATTTGCATGGCAGCACAGCGACCGCCGCACAATCGGTTTATACGCATCGAAAGATTTGCTGCTCGCAGCCGCTGGTCATAGCGAATTGCCCCGTACACTTTGCGGCGACAGTGCGGCTCTGGGCATCAATATTGGGCTGACCTCATCTACCATCCTGTTCCTGCCCGGGGGCTCACAGGAAGCAATAATTGAAAATCCGAAGAACCTTGGCTATATTCGCCAAGGAGGGTAAAGATGCCAATTTTTGAGTACCAGTGTCAGGATTGCGGGGCGCAATTCGAGAAAATATCATATGCGTCGGATGTAAAGATCCTTTGCAAGAACTGCTCAAGCCCCCGCGTTCGAAAGCTGCTGTCGGTGTTTGCTGTTTCCGGAGCTTCGCGGGAGGAGCTCCCACCTGAGTCCGGTCCATGCGCCACCTGCGGAGCTTTCCGCCGTGGGATGTGTGGAGAATAAGGCAAAACGGTCGCGCCACTCTCCTGCACGGATTTCCCCATCGGGGTTGCCATTCCATTCCGGTGTTCCAAAGACAGGTCCGGCGCCGTTTGCTACAAACAAGCTTACCGGCCGCTTCTGTCAGATTGCAAGTGCATTCGCCGGTACCGCGCTCTTCGAGATGAAGCGCCTGCCTTTGGCGGATCGCATAGCCGATAGCGCTTTTGCCGGAGAGAGCCAGGCCAAGCTTGTTGGAGAGTCCGATGCTGAAGCCCGAGCTACGACTGCTCGAGGAAAACCGGGAGTTCAAGCAATGTGAACGCATTCAGCGTGTGGTCTGGGGCAGCCAGAGCATTTCTGCCGAGGTAATGGCTCTCACGCAAAAATACGGAGGCGTGGTGCTCGGAGCCTTCGTTAAAGGGAGGCTTGTGGGTTTCATCTATGCCTTCTTGGCCCGCCGCAACGGAAAGATTATTCACTGGTCACATCTGATGGCACTGACGCCAAAATTCCGCGACCAGGGCCTGGGGCTTCATTTGAAACTCGCCCACCGGGACCTTGCGCTTCAGCAGGGAATCAGCTCGATTTGTTGGACCTATGATCCGTTGCAAAGTCGAAACGCCAGCCTTAACCTCGCCAAGCTGGGTGCCCGCGTTGAAGAGTATGTCGTAGATTGCTACGGCCGTTTTCCCAGCATCATTGAGGGTGGGCTCCCAAGCGACAGGTTCGTCATGAATTGGCGAATTCGAACGCGGGAGGTCGAAAAGCGCCTCAGTGGCAAAAAGGCAGGCGCCGTGTACCCCTTGCCACCAAGAATCAACATGACAGTGATTAACGCCCAGGGCTTCTTAGAGAACCGGAAGATCGACCTCGATCATCGCGAGCCGCGTTTGCTGGTCGAGATCCCTCCCGATGCCGACCTGATGCGGAGGAAGACCTTGGCGCTTGCTAAACGCTGGCGGCTGGAAACGCGGAAAATTTTCTTGCGATACCTTGCGGAAAGCTACCAGGTCGAGGATTTCGTCGCCGTCAACGAGAGTGGGCGTAAACGTTATTATTACGTCCTTCGGCGGCATGCAAGCCGCCGATCGACACCTCCAGAACGTGGTATAGGTCAAAAGTTATAACCGGACAATTGATTCGGAAGAGGAAACATATGGCTTCTCACGAAACAAAGCAACAGAAAGACGCTCAGGGATTCCGCCTCCATGTCATGCGTCATGGAATTGCGGTCGCGCGCGGCAGCGCTGGCTTTCCCGACGACGCCGAGCGCCCTTTAACTCCCGAGGGCAAAGTGAAAATGAAGGCCATCGCAAGAGGCCTGCTGCATCTGGGAGTTCGTGTTGACTCCATCATCACCAGCCCCCTCGTGCGAGCTCGAGAAACGGCAGAAATCGTTGCCCAGGCTTATGGCCATGACGTTTCGCTGGAGTTCGCAGACGATTTAAAGCCGGGCGGATCTCTTGAGATGTTGGTGAGCCACTTGGCCAGGCACCTGGATCGCCGCAGCATCCTGGTGGTTGGACACGAACCCGACCTCAGCGTAGGCGTGGCAAAGTTGATCGGGGCGAGCCCCAAGGCAAATTTCCAATTTAAAAAGGGTGGATGCTGCCGGATCGACTTTGAAGACTTTCCGCCTCATTTTCCTGGAAAGCTGCAGTGGTGGCTAACACCCCGGGTGTTACGAAAAATAAAGTTATGATGGCTTGCCGCCTTTTGCGCTCGCGGTCTTGCTTTCCATCAACAGCGTGCGGTTTCCTCGTCCCAATCTTTCTCTACTTTGGCGCCTGCGCGTTGGATTTCTCCGGCTTCTTGCCTTCGACAGAGCGCAAAAAGTTAACCAAATCCCAAACCGTGTTTGGCTTCAATCGATTGGCCTCGCTGGGCATGTCGCCCAAGCCCGCGTTGATCATGGCATAGAGTTCTCCATCGGTACGCTTTGCCAACGTGTCCGGCTTGGTAAAATCGGGCGTGCTGAGATGCATCACCGCTACCAAATCCCCTTTCCCGTCGCCGGTCTTCCCGTGGCACATGGCGCATTGGGTAAGGTACACTGATTTCCCTTTCTCCACCGACTCTTCGGTGAACTTTATAGGATTCTTGCGTGCCTTGTCCTCCGCTGAAATGACAAACTCGTGTACCGGTGGCGTCGTAGCAGGAGCAGCAGCCTGTGCTGGCTCTTTGGCTTGTTGTGGTTTCTTTTCTTGTGCGCGGGAAAAACCCAATGTGAGGAAAAGGAGGCAAACACCACCTGCGAGGATAGTGCGCATGACTGGCCACCTCTCTTTCAGCACCCATTTCTCTGCTCTACAGGTTGCTGAAAACAGGCTTGGAGCCGGTCATTCTGAGCGAAGCGAGGAACCCCACTTCTTCCTTTGGGATGCAACAGGCAGATCCTTCACGAAGTTTTCCCTGGGCGTACCGTACAGATCCTTCGCTCCGCTCGGGATGATACGCGAAGGGCTCAGCATGAGGGCCTCAATATCTTCCGCAACCTGCAAAGCCTTCTGAAACCGGGCTGCAGATCCCGAACACCAATCAAATCTTTCAGCACAACTTCGCTCTTTACTCCCCGTTGGTCATTCCCATTCGCCAGGGACCGAAGGTTCGCAGCGTATAGGAACTAAGCACTCGCATGTAGTTAGCCCGCTCGAAGGCCGCGGGATTTGCAACCGACTCGAGCGCCAGGCTACCCTGCATTTGCCGGATTGAGGCATATTCATGCTCTTCCATCCAGTCAAGCAGGTCGGCGCGCACGCCGGCGAGATGGCTGATCCCGTTCCGGAGCAGCGCGGAGGTCATCATGGCCACTTTCGCTCCGGCCATCATTGACTTGAGCACGTCTTCAGCCGTGTGAACCCCGCCTGTAACCGCCAAATCGGCGTTTAATTGGCCATAAAGAATGGCCACCCAGTGCAGCCGCAACAGAAGCTCGTGGGAACTGCTCAGGGATACCGTCGGCAACACTTCCAGGTTTTCCAGATCAAAATCCGGCTGGTAAAACCGGTTGAAGAGAACCAGCGCATTTGCTCCGGCTTGGTCGAGACGGCGCGCAAAATTGGCCATCGCACTGAAGTACGGACCCAGCTTGACGGCAACCGGAATCCGAAGATTGCTCTTCACCCGGGCGACCAGGTCGCAATACCTTTGCTCGATCTCGGAAGCGGCAATGCTCGGATCGGCCGCCAGGAAATAGACGTTTAGCTCGAGCGCTGAAGCTCCGGCCTGTTCGATCTTTTGTGCGTAGTCGAGCCAGCCGCCGGGGGAAACTCCGTTTAAGCTGGCAATCACCGGAATGCGCACTGCTCCCTTGGCCTGCCGGATGAGTTCCAGGTAGCCCTCGGGGCCACGATTGTACCGGGACATGTCCGGCAAGTAGGTCAGCGATTCCGCAAAACTTTCCGTGCCTTCGGAAAGATAATGGTGCAGTTCCTCGCTTTCGCGCGTCACTTGCTCCTCGAACAGCGAATGGAGAACCACCGCTGCCGCTCCCGAATCTTCCATTTGCCGAAGGTTGCCAAGATCTTCCGACAAGGGTGAAGGAGAAACCACGAGCGGGTTCTTCAGTTCAAGCCCCAGGTAAGTTGTTGTGAGATCCGTCATCTTTTCTCTTCTTTTCCAGCAACGGCTGCAGGCGCTCCCGCCGCCCATTTCTCATACAGCTCCCAACGGCTTCGGACGTCTTCCTGGGCCAATTGCAGAGCCCGTTTGGCAGCTTCCGGCTGAGCATGGGCGAGCATGGTATAACGCGTTTCATTATAAGCATATTTCTCGAGAGGAATCGAGGGCGCTCTGGAATCGAGCTGGAGCGGATTCTTTCCTTCCTTAGTCAGTTCAGGGTTGTAACGAAATAATGGCCAGTAGCCGGACTGCACCGCAGCTTTCTGCTGGTCCAATCCATGAACCATATCGAAACCATGCGCAATGCAGTGACCGTAGGCAATGATCAGCGAAGGTCCGTCGTAGGCCTCGGCCTCCAGGAAAGCCTTGACGGTGTGCATATCACTGCCGCCCATGGCCACATGCGCCACGTAGACGTTGCTATAAGTCATCGCCATCATGGCCAGATCTTTTTTGGCAGTTTCTTTGCCGCCCGCCGCAAATTTGGCCACCGCGCCGCGCGGCGTCGCTTTGGACATCTGGCCGCCGGTGTTCGAATAAACCTCAGTATCGAGCACCAGAACATTGACATTCTTGCCCGAGGCCAGGACATGATCGAGACCACCGTAACCGATGTCGTATGCCCAGCCATCTCCTCCAACAATCCACACGCTCTTTTTCACCAGCGCATCGGCGACACTGAGCAGACGACGGGCTTCCGCGGTATTCAACCCCTGGAGCTTTTCCTTCAGCGTTTGGACCCGCCCACGTTGTTCGTGGATGCCCGGCTCCGAGGATTGGTCCGCCGACAAGATCTGTTCGACTAATTCATCACCGACCAGCGAGGAAAACTGGCGGAGCAGATAACGGGCATAATCAGCTTGCTTATCAAGCGCCAACCGCATGCCAAGCCCGAATTCCGCATTGTCTTCAAAAAGCGAGTTGGACCACGCCGGACCAAGTCCCTGCCGGTTTATGGTGTAAGGCGTGGTTGGCAGATTGCCACCGTAAATTGAGGAACACCCCGTCGCGTTTGCAATCAGGCAGCGGTCTCCAAACAGTTGCGTCATCAGCTTGACGTAAGGTGTTTCTCCGCAACCAGCGCATGCTCCGGAGAATTCGAACAGGGGCTCCAGCAATTGCACGTCTTTCACCTGACTGTGGCTCAATACCCCGCGGTCCATCTCAGGCAATTGCAGGAAGAAATTCCAGTTTACCCGTTCCTGTTCCCGCAAGGGCGGCTGGGCTTCCATATTAATGGCTCGGTGCCGTGGTTCGCTCTTGCTCTTCACCGGGCAAATCTCAACGCACAGGGCGCAACCCGTGCAGTCTTCCGGCGCGACCGCCAGGGTGTACCGCAACTGCTTGAAATCCTTCCATCGCGCCGGAGAGGATTTGAAGGTGGCAGGCGCATTTTCCAGCCACCTTGGGTCATAAAGCTTTGCCCGGATCACCGAATGGGGGCAAACCAGAACACACTTGCCGCACTGAATGCACAGCTCGTCGTCCCATACTGGTATTTCAAGGGCGATATTTCTCTTCTCCCACATTGCCGTTGCTGAGGGGAAGGTGCCGTCGGGCGAAAACGCGCTGACCGGCAGTGCGTCACCCTCCCCAGCGATGATCATGGAGGTCACGTTCCGCACAAACTCCGGAGCCTCAGGCGGCACGGGCGGCTGAATGTCAAAACTGCTTGACACCGCTTCCTTCGCGGGGACTTCAAACAGGAAATCCAAGGCCCGGTCAACCGCCGCATAATTCTTGGCAACGATGGCCTCACCCCGCTTGCCGTACGTCTTCTTAATCGACTGCTTGATCGCCGCAATGGCCTCATCACGTGGAAGCACGCCACTTAGCGCGAAAAAGCAGGTCTGCATGATGGTGTTGATCCGCCCTCCCATGCCCGTCTCGTGGGCAACTTTGACGGCATCGATTACGAAAAACCGCAATTTCTTCCGAATGATGTGGTCTTGGGTCGTGCGGGGAATGTGTTCCCAAATCTCATCGGGGCCATAAGGAGAGTTCAGCAGGAAGGTAGATCCCGGTTCGGCCGCTTTCAGGACGTCGAAGCGCTCCAGAAAGGCAAATTGGTGACAGGCCACAAAGTTTGCACGGTCGATCAGATATGTAGAATGGATATGTTTTGGCCCGAACCGCAAATGGGAAACGGTTACCGCGCCCGCCTTCTTCGAGTCATAAACAAAATAGCCTTGAGCGTAATTCTCCGTATCCTCGCCGATGATCTTGATGGAATTCTTGTTGGCGCCCACGGTGCCGTCGGAACCCAAGCCGTAGAAAATTCCGCGCACCGTCTTCGGATCCTCGGTCGAAAAACTCGGATCATAATCCAGGCTGGTGTGGGAGACGTCGTCGTGAATCCCCACGGTAAAATGCGTTCGCGGGTTCGGCTTCAACATCTCGTCGAAAACGCCCTTAACCATCGCCGGGGTGAATTCCTTGGAAGAAAGTCCATAGCGGCCGCCGATCACGCGCGGCGCCGCGGGGAAAGAAACCGGTTCGGAAGCCCCGGCGTTTTCAGTCAGTGCCGCCACAACGTCCAGATAGAGCGGCTCGCCGATGCTTCCTGCTTCCTTCGTGCGGTCGAGTGCCGCGATCGTTTTCACAGTCCGGGGCAGAGCAGCAAGGAAGTGTTCCACAGAAAAAGGTCTGTGGAGCCGAACCTTGATGAGTCCGACCTTTTCGCCCTTTTCGGCAAGGTATTCCACCGCCTCCTGCGCGGCCTCCGCTCCTGAGCCCATCATCACGATCACGCGTTCCGCATCGGGCGCTCCAACGTAATCGAACAAGTGATAAGACCGCCCCACAATTTGCGCAAACCGGTCCATCACATTTTGTACGATGGTTGGACATGCCAGATAATAGGGGTTAACCGCCTCCTGCGCCTGGAAAAAGACATCGGGATTTTGCGCGGTGCCCCGCACAAAAGGATGATCCGGTGAGAGAGCTCGCGCGCGGTGGGCGCGTACCGAGTCCTCGTCGATCAATGCTCTGGCATCCTCCGCCGTGACCTCATTGACCTTTGAAACTTCGTGCGAGGTGCGAAATCCATCGAAAAAGTGGAGAAAGGGAACCCGAGATTCCAGCGATGCCGCGTGGGAGACCAACCCCAAGTCCATCGCTTCCTGAACGGTATTTGCGGCAATCAAGGCAAAACCCGTGGCCCGGGTGGCCATCACGTCGCTATGGTCACCGAAAATGGACAACGCGTGGGTTGCCACGGTCCGAGCCGCTACGTGCAGGACGGTGGGAGTTAACTCGCCCGCGATCTTATACATATTGGGAATCATCAGGAGAAGGCCCTGAGAAGAAGTAAATGTCGTACCCAGAGAACCGGCTTGCACAGCCCCGTGCAATGCTCCGGACGCCCCGCCTTCGCTCTGCATCTCCATGACTTTCGGAATCGCACCCCAAATGTTGGGCCTGCCTTCCACAGCCCACTGATCCGACAACTCGCCCATGGGAGATGAGGGGGTGATCGGATATATGGCAATGACCTCACTGACCAGATAGGCCGTAAGAGCCGTTGCTTCATTACCGTCAATTGTTATTTTTCTTGCCATTAACCTCTCCGTGCGTTTGATCTGCCTGTCTACTCAAGGCTATGGCAGGGATGCCATACCCGCAGTGATCTACGTCACACGCGCCTCTTTGCACAACCTGGTGGCCGGCATCCAAAATACGTTATGCAGGGCAGTAGATTTTAAGAATCCCCATCGCATCCAACCCGAATCAACGGCATTGTGGTCGCTCCCTTTTGCCGGTAGACTGTTTTTATCGAGACTGAGGAAACAGCCGGTTTCGGGGTTCCTTGCTTCAGGGCAAGGAGCCGTAAAGGGTTTCACCCTTGCGGCAGCGCCAAAATGGCTCTTAGACGAAGCAATCCTTATGCTTGACTCGAACACCTCCACGCACCGGGCCGCGCCGGCCGGTTCGCTCTCGGAGCCCGGCAGCGGCCGAGCCGCCGATTCGAACGGCGACGCGACTCACACCGGGCAAGCCCCCAGCCGAAAAGGCAAACATCCCACAAGCGGCGCCGTTCCTGCGGAGTGGGCTCGGGTGTGTGACCTTGCCATGAAGCAATTGGACCGTTGCGTTTCCCTTGAACCGAAAGTCTTGCAGGGCGACGATCCGAACGCGGTTCACGATTTGCGGGTTGCAACGCGCCGTCTGCAACAGGTACTCGACTTGATGTTTCCTTCGCCGCGCCCGCGGGAAATCCGCAAGCTGCGCCGGCGGCTGAAACGTTGCCGAAGCGCACTTTCGGAGGTGCGCAATTGCGATGTGTTGCTCGATCGCGTTGATTCAGCGCTTGCCCGCAAAAGGACGGCCCGGCGAGAAGCCAGAAGCGCCATCCGGGACTATCTGGTCGCGCGCCGCTCGGCAAAATTCGAAAAAGCGTTGCCGAGGCTTACGGGAGTCAATCTCGCCGACCTTTACGTGCGCATGAAGGATTGCCTGTTAGGGCGCGACGCGGCTATTTCAGACGGCGAAGGCGCGGATCGGCATCCTAACGCCGGAATTCCGACCGATGGCCAGTTCCACTCACGCATTGGAGAAAATCTGAAGGCCGTCTGGGAAGCTCTTGAAGACCAGATCGCTCAATCCCAGCGCCAGCCGGAGGCTGCCGCTTTCCATCGTGTGCGGATCGCGGCCAAACGCATGCGGTACCTGGCGGAGGTCATTCATGCTTTCGGCGTCCAGGGCAGCCCGGAAGTCTTGATTTGGCTTCGAAGCCTCCAGAAGCACCTTGGGCATTGGCACGATTTGGTTGTGTTTGAGGAAACAGTTATTGAAATGCTGGCTGACCCTGACTTCCTGCGGGATCACCTGGAATTAGCTATCGATATTGAAAGGCTGATCCTGAAGAATCGAAAATTGAGGACGAAGTTTGAGGGTAGATATTTAGAAGCCATCGCAGATCAGGCTGATCTCCTTAGAGCGAAGGGCTGGGTCAGGCGAATCATTGCAACTCCATCCGCTGTATTTGCCCATTCCTGAGCGGCATTTTCAGGTTCCCGACCCGTTCTTGCCCGCAGCAGGCGATACCTGGACGTTCTCATGCTCCGGGAGCACTTGGCTTGGAAGGGGTTCCGTCGCCGCCTGTTCTTTATCTGCCAAAACGTGCGAGATTCCCGCCCGCAGTTCCTCAAAGACAGCAGGAATACTCTGGCTGGCGTCAATCACTTCAAAGTGGTACTCCTCAGCTAGATTGTCAAACTGCGCCAGGAGCGTTGTCTGATACTTCCGGAAACTCTCGTACATGTCTTCGCTCGGATGCAGGTCCATGCCGGATTCCCAATAATCAAACCCCGTGGAAAACACCACGCGCGGGATGAGATCATCTACGCCGATGCGAAGGTAGAACACCGCATCCGGTATTAGCGCAAACCTGTAAACGTTGCGAATCCATGCCGGCTCAATTCCGCGAATGACCGCCCTCGCCATCAATGAATAAATATACCGATCGGTCAGGACCACAAACCCCGCGCGCAATGCCGGAATAATTTCGTTTTCCAGCCGGTCCGCAAAGTCGGTGGCGTAAAAGAGGTTCAAAGTGACCCGGCCGAGCGTGTGGCCTTGCTTGGCTTGCTTGATGCCCCGGGAAACCAGCTTCGAGCGCGTCATGCCGGTGTCCACAACCGCGCGGCCTCCTTGTTCAAGCCACGGCTTGAGAAGGCGGATCTGCGTCGAGCGTCCCACCCCGTCGGTGCCTTCGATAACAATCAGCTTGCCCGGGAGGTTGTCCAGGTGCATGCCCGGCAAAACCACGCCATATGTTTCTCTCACGGCGCCACCCTTAATCGCTTGGCTTGGGCCAGCTTCGCTTTCACCAGTTGCCTCATCTGGGCCTGCTGTTCCTCGATGGGCCGCGTGGCATCCACTACGGTCAGGTCAAACTCCGGAACCATCTTTTCGTATTCCTCGAGAATCCGTCCCTGGAAGATTTCAAAGCTCTCCGCAGGATCTCCGCTCAGGTCAAGGTCCATCCCCGCCTCATAAAACTTAAAGCCGCTGCGCCCGTTAAGCAGCCGATTCATGGCCACAGCCAAGGGAACGCGGAAATAGAACGCCACGGTGGGCTTAACGGCAAAAGCGTAAAGCTCCCTCACCCATTTCGGGTCCATCCCGCGCACGACATCCCGGGCAAAGGCGGTGTAAATGTAACGGTCGCACAGAACCACCGCGCCCGCTTTCAACAGGGGAATAATATTGTGTTCCATCCGGTCGGCAAAATCCGTGGAGTGAATCAGGCAGAAGGTCGCCGGAGTAAGCATCTTCTTTTTCTTGCCGCGCCTCGTCGTATCCCGCACCAGCGGGGAAGAGTTCCATTCACTGAAGACAGTCCCATACCCCTCGGCACGTAACCATTGATGGAGCAGGCTCAGTTGCGTAGACTTGCCGGAACCATCAATCCCCTCGACAACAAAAAGCTTCCCTGGAAAACGATGCTCACCGTAGCGCTTCACGGGAGAACCCCTTGAACTTAAAGAAGATACGAGGACGCTCTTAACTATAACACATCAAGACTCGGCCTCAAAACTGCCCCCGCGGCTGGTCGCCAGTACACAGATCGCAGCGCTGTCCTTGGCGGCTTGAAGGGAGGACGCTCGCCAAGTACGGGACATTGCCGATACCCGTCGATCAGAGCCCTGGCCCCGCTCATCGAGCGATCCGAGCCGGGGTCTCGCCGACTTCGATAGCATCACGGAGCATTCTGACCGTAAACTGGAAAGTTGATGGGGCGAAAACAGCTAATCTTGAATGGGAACTCATTTTTTTCGCATGTCTTTTGAGCTAGTCCTAAAATTCCCCGGAGGTGACAAAACATGAGCCATTTCTTTAAAGATTGGCATGCTTGGGCAATTTCGGGCGGAATCCTGGTTGGGGCGTTGATCGCCACCTACGTCATCTACAAGCTCGTGTTTGGGTTCGCGCAGCGGTTTGCTGAACGGGAAGGCAGCGTTATTGACAAATCGCTGGTCCGGCACTTGCGTGCGCCAGCCAAGTTGATCATTCCACTGCTTGTCTACTTTGCGGTGCTGCCCGCCACAACCCTTCCACGGAGCCTCTCAAGAGTGCTCCAACACATTCTTGGTCTGGGAATGATTGCTACGGCGGCCTGGGTTTTCATCGTCCTGATCGACGTCTTTGAGGATGTGGCTGCGGATAGGTACAAAATCGGAATTCAAGATGACCTGAGGGCTCGAAAGATTCGAACGCAGATTCATGTTCTTCGGCGGACGGCCATGGTTATCGTGATCTTCATCGCTCTTTCGGTCATGCTGATGACCTTTCCCAGCATTCGGCAGTTTGGCGTAAGCCTGTTTGCCTCAGCGGGGATCGCCGGACTGGTAATCGGCATGGCCGCGCGGCCCACGCTTTCCAACTTAGTCGCCGGGGTTCAGATTGCCTTGACGGAGCCCATCCGCCTGGAAGATGTGGTGATCGTCGAAGGTGAATGGGGATGGATCGAGGAAATCACCACAACCTATGTCGTAGTACGCATTTGGGACTTGCGCAGGCTGGTTGTTCCGATTTCTTATTTCGTCGAGAACCCCTTCCAGAATTGGACGCGGGACACGGCTGACCTTTTAGGGACCGTCTTTATCTATACCGATTACACGGTTCGCGTGGAAGAGGTTCGGCAAGAGTTGCACCGCATCCTGAAAACTACCAACCTGTGGGACGGAAAGGTTTGGGGCCTGCAAGTCACCAACGCCAATGAGCACACCATGGAGTTGCGAGCGTTGATGAGCGCTTCGGACTCTCCAAAGTCCTGGGATTTACGCTGCTACGTTCGAGAGAACCTGGTTGCTTTCCTCCAGCAACACTACCCCCAAAGCCTGCCCAAAACCCGCGTCGAAATGGAGAGTGTGAACCCTGCGCCGGCTCTGCGCCCCTCGGCGCCGGTCCCTGCAACTTAAGCTTCCGGCCCCGGGCGATCGGGGGGCGGTGCGGAGGATAATGCGGATGGCCCGCTCCGTTACTGAAATGCGTGCTGCAGTGCGGTGACAATGGAGGCGGTTTCGGACGGCATCAGCGAGGCGGCAACAAAATTATAGGTCTTGCCGGAATTCAGGATGATGTGGAAAGTACCCGTATTAATACTGAAGAGGAGATTGGGGGCAATTTCCCTGATATCGCCCCGCCCGGCGACAAAAACATCCTTTCCGCCTTCCTGGTAAGTCAGTTTGCCACCCGAGAGGATCAGTTCGCCTTTCGGCTTGTTGGGATTTTGAAAAATGCTGATCGCGTCTCCCAGGTTAATCACGCTAAAGCGTTGGGTCGCCGCGGGAGTCGTAGCCCCCGTGGCTGCCGTCTGGTCATTGCTCTTGGACTTGCTTGAGCTTCCTGCGCTGACTTCAAAACCGGCCTCAACTTCGCTCTCGTCAGGATTCACAACGAAGAGGCTGGTCTCCCCCGTTGGGGCATCCGGAGCGACCTCAATCTGAGCCACCAACCGCGTTGATTTCTTGAACTCCGTCCCAAGGACACGTATCCCAGGATTCCCAAAGGCGACTTTTGCGCCTTTGGCAAATCTCTTACCCGTCACCTTGATGTTCACCTTGCTGCCGGGCGAAACATGGGCGGGATCAATTGCTGAGATTTCGGGCGCCTTCGCTCCGGAGGAGGATGACGCTACAGGGCTGGCCGGGCTCAAAACGATGGCAAAGCTGCTTTCCCCGGCGGTACCCGCCGGATTCGCAACATAGAGGCGGACCGATTCCGGCTGGGCCTTATCGCCAACGGCCACGTCCACCTCCAGCCGCGTATCGCTAAGCCGTCGCGTAGACAGGACGCGAATCGCAGGGTCGGAAAAAGAGACATAGGCCCCCTCGGCAAACCGTTCTCCGTCGATGGTCAACGTCAACCGGCTGCCTGGCTTGACCTCTGAAGGTTGAACCTGTGCGATATGCGGGGTTGCATCCGGCGCAACTGCATTCTGGGTCGCGGCGGTGGCCAAGCCGCCGCTTGCGAACCCAAAACACAAGAGTATCGCAGGGAAAAACAGCACCGCCCTGAGCAGGGGCGCGCTTATCCATCTCCACGTGGGCGTGGCAAGCGCTTCCAGCAGTTTGGAACCCAATAGCGTAAAGCCGGTACCCCCAATGTCACGGTGAGAGATTTTCATCTGGAACTCAGGACACTACCGGTTTGGCGAACGCTGCCCCGCTCCCGATAGCGGTTTTTGAGGATTGCCATCAGGTCAACTCTGATCGAAAAAACATTATACTACGGCAAACCTTTGAAGAAGGTTCCCGGCATTCGCTGTGCCGCGGACGCTCGCCCGACGACGTTCACCGCTGCTGGTTGTGCAGGTTTTGTTGCGGCGCCGGCTTCTCTTGTTCAGGACGCCCCGCCCGGTGGAACAGGGCTGAACACAGGACCCGAGCGAAAACGCTATTCCTTACGTTGTATAATCGATCAGATTCGCCGAGGGAATCCTTTCCCAAGGAGGGGCCGATGGTGGGGGGATTATTTTTTTGTTTCTGGTTTATTGTGATGCCCATTCCGGAAGCCGCAGGCGGCGTCAAAACCGAAACGGTGCATTTTGGAAGCGGTCCCGAAACCGCTGCAGGATATCTGGCGCTTCCCACCTCGCCCGGGCGGCATCCGGCGCTGGTGGTAATTCAGGAATGGTGGGGACTAAACGACTGGGTGAAAGAACAAACCCGGGAATTTGCCCGGCAGGGTTACGTGGCGCTTGCGCCCGATCTCTATCACGGCCAAGTCACCACCGAGCCTGAGGAAGCGCGCAAGTTGAAGGAGAGCATGCCCAAAGAGCGCGCGCTTCGCGACCTGGAAGCCGCCTTCGACTATCTCGCCGCACGATCTGACGTCAACAGCAGCAAGATCGGCTCCATCGGATGGTGCATGGGAGGCGGGCTTTCGTTGCAACTCGCCATTCACGAACCTCGACTCGCCGCCTGCGTAGTGAACTACGGCGCGCTGCCCACGGACCCTGATTCCATCCGCAAAATCCACGCTCCGGTCCTGGGGAATTTCGGCGCCGAGGATCGCAGCATTCCACCCGCGGCCGTGCATGCCTTCGAAAAAGCGATGAAGTCCGAGGGCAAGCGTTTTGATGCCAAGATTTATGAGGGCGCCGGTCACGCCTTCGAGAATCCTAATAATAAAGCCGGCTACCGCCCCGAAGCCGCGCGCGAGGCGAAAGCTCGGACTCTGTCATTTCTTGACAGTATTCTGAAATAGAAGCAGCGGGTGTTCTCAGCCTTACGGGTGGCTTCCCGGACAAACCGAAGATATTCCCTGCACGCCGCTCCAGAACGTCAGCGTCAGCCTCCGCCCCGTTTGAGGCGGTCGGTTTCACAAATCAAGGAGATTGTTCCCAGCCGTTGAAGACAAGCCGGAAGATGCCAGCGGGGCCCCGACGCTTGCCGGCATCTCACGCTGGACAAAAACGTTCTAGCCCTTGGATGACACAGGTAGCCTCCTGATCGAATGGCGAGCAGGCAGGGGATGCAAAGGGTTTTAAATCTTTCGCAGCAACAGAGCTTTCTTGATTTCACCGATCGCGCGAGTGACGTTGATGCCGCGGGGACAAGCCTCAACACAATTGAAGATTGTCCGGCAGCGCCACACGCCCTCGTTCAGGGCCAGGACGCTCAACCGTTCATCCTTCCCCTCGTCGCGGCTGTCAAAGACGAAACGATGAGCATTGACGATCGCGGCAGGCCCCACGTAATCGGGATTGGCCCAGAAGGATGGGCAGGAGGTGGTGCAGGCTCCGCAAAGGATACATTTCGTGGTGTCATCAAACCTTTGCCGTTCTTCAACAGATTGCAACCTCTCCTTTTCCGGCACCGGAGAGTGCGTGATGAAGTAGGGTTTCATGCGGCGGTACTTGTCAAAAAACGCTTCCATGTCCACCAGCAGATCCTTGATCACGCGGAAACCCCGCATGGGTTCTACAGTGATCTTGCTGCCAAGATTCTTGAGCAGGAGTTTACAGGCCAGCCCGTTCTGCCCGTTGATCAGCATGGCATCAGACCCGCAGACTCCGTGAGCGCAGGAACGGCGGTAGGTCAATGTCCCATCGACGTACCATTTGACGTGGTTCAACGCATCGAGAAGCCGGTCGGTTGGCTCGGCTTCAAACTTGTACTCTCCCCACCACGGCTCCTTATCCTTTTCCGGATTGAAGCGCCTGATTTTCAGGGTCACCTGCATGAATTAATACTTCCTTTCCTTGGGCTCGAACTTCGTAATCTTCACCGGCTTATACTTGAATTCGATCCCCTTGGGGCCAAGGTAAGCCAAAGTGTGCTTCAGCCAATTGGGGTCATCGCGCTTCGGAAAATCTTCGCGGAAATGCGCTCCCCGGCTCTCCTGCCGGGCCAGCGCGCTTTCTACCAGCACCTGGGCGACATCGATCAGAGAACCAAGCTCGATAACCTCCAGCAATTCCGTGTTGTATTTAGTTCCCCGATCTTCCACTTTGACGTGGTTGTAACGGTCACGGATTTCATGAAGCTTCTCGCGCATGGCACTCAGCGTTTTGGCATCGCGGAAGACGGAGGCTTTTTCCATCATTTCGTCCTGAAGGGTACCCCGAACATCGCCGGCGCGCTCCTTCCCATTGTTCGTGGTCAAGCGCTGGACCATTTCTCGCGCGCGCTCTTCGGGATTTGCGCCCAGAGGGACAAATTCGTTCTTCTTGATAAAGTCTGCAGCGTGACGGCCGCTGCGGCGCCCGAAGACCAGGATATCCACCAGCGAGTTGGTTCCCAGGCGGTTGCCGCCATGAACGGAAACGCAAGCCGCTTCGCCGGCGGCATAAAGTCCCGGCACCGGGGTGTTCTTGTCATCGATCACGACGCGCCCGTCATTGTCAGTCGGGATACCGCCCATGGCATAGTGGGCGGTTGGTTGCACCGGCACCAACTCCTTGGCAGGCTCAATGCCCATGTAAGTCCGCACGAAGTCGGTGATGTCCGGTAATTTCTTGTCCAGCACGTCGCGCCCCAGGTGAGTGAAGTCCAGGTGGACGTAATTAGCGCCGTTAATCCCGCGTCCTTCCTGAATTTCACGATAGATCGCGCGGGAGACCATGTCGCGCGGGGCAAGGTCCAGCAAGCTCGGGGCATAACGTTCCATGAAGCGTTCGCCGTTTCTATTCCTCAGGATAGCGCCTTCACCCCGGGCGGCCTCGCTCAGCAAGATCCCCATCTTGTAAATACCCGTCGGGTGAAACTGGAAAAACTCTATATCTTCGAGCGGTATCCCCCGGCGTAAAACTACTGACATCCCATCGCCCGTCAGTGCGTGGGCATTCGAGGTAACGCGAAAAATTCTTCCGAAGCCTCCCGTCGCGAAAATGACGGCCTTAGCCTGAAAGGTATGAATTTCTCCGGTTTCCAGGCAGATGGCCACCACTCCCGCGCACCGCCCCTGCTCGACCAGGAGATCGATGACATGGTACTCGTTGTAAAATTGGACATCGTCCTTGATGCACTGCTGGTACATCGTCTGCAGGATCATGTGCCCCGTGCGGTCCGCCGCGTAACACGATCGTCGCACCGGAGCCTTGCCGAACTCCCGCGTGTGGCCGCCGAAAGGCCGCTGGGCGATCTTCCCTTCCGGCGTACGGCTGAAAGGCAAACCCCAGTGTTCCAGATCGTAAACCGTCTCGATGGCTTCCCGGCACAGAATCTCCACGGCGTCCTGATCGGCAAGGTAATCACTGCCCTTGATCGTGTCGAACATGTGCCATTCCCAGTGGTCCTCTTCCATGTTCCCCAGCGCAGCGCCGATGCCTCCCTGGGCAGCGCCCGTGTGTGAGCGAGTAGGGTAAAGCTTACTGAGGACAGCAACATGGCCTTGTTTGGAAAGCTGAAGTGCAGCCATCAAGCCGGCGCCTCCGGCGCCGACTACCAAAGCATCATAACGTTGGAGCATCCCTTCGACCTCAATTCATTGCGTCCCGCCGCGCCCTTAAAAAGGCCGGGCAGGATTAAACGTTAGAATCACCAGCGAACCCAGCGCCAGGAAGATGAATCCCAGCACGTAAAGCGAGGCTAACGAAAGCAACCGCCAGCCTCTTGAACCTACATAATCATCAATCATCACCCGAACGCCGTTCACCCCGTGGATGAACGCCAGCCACAGCATCACCAGATCGTAGGTTCTCCAGAAGGGTGTGGCATAGCGTTGGGCGACGAAGTTGTAATTAATGACTTCGATGCTGTTGATGATGTGCATGATGACCAGGTGCACCAGCACCATGACCAGCAACACCACACCTGATACGCGCATGAAGATCCATGCCCAAAGATCGATGCCGCCCTGCGGCCTTGGCCGTCCCGCTCCGTTCATCTGTTCCTCCTACTTCACCATCCACGCCATCATGTAGATGGCAGCGGGTATAAAGATTACTGCAAAAGCCACTACTGCAGCGTAAAAAAGCTTCTTCTGCGCCACGGTCGACTCCGGCCAGAAATCGATGATGATTATGCGAATGCCGTTCAGCGCATGGTAGAGCACGGCGCCCGCCAGAATGACCTCTCCCACACGGAACAGAGGATGCCGGTAAATGGCCATCGTCTCGTTATAGACCTTGGGACCCCAGCCGATCATCGCGGTGTCAACAATGTGCGCGAGGAGAAAGACGAATACCCCGATGCCTGTGATGCGGTGAAAAAGCCAGGCCCATTGGCCTTCATGCCCGCGATACGTAAAGTACTTTGAAATTTTTCCCATAATGACGTGCGTCTCCCTTTGCGCTACATCTTCCAACCGAAGCTTGTAGTGAACACGACATGCTAACGCAAACATTCCATACATTGCAATGGGGTTTTGCATCGTGGTGTCGAACCCGCGAAGCGTTTCATGCTCGACGCCGCTGAGGACGGTCTTCTTGTCGCTCCCGCAAGGCGGTGGTGCATCAGTTAGAGTTAAAAACAGCATCAGAGCTTAGAGGACCTGTACGCTCTTGGGCGTAGGCCTTCAGACAAGGGGCTGATTCTGCCTGAATTCGGCGCGGCCGCAGCCCGCATCAGCGACCGCCTTGCATTAAATTTGCGGCAGCCGGGCACGGCCTTGGCCGCGCCAGTGGCCTATCGGTAGTTACGCTTTCACTCAAGCGGGCCGCCGTCACATAAATTAAATATGTTTCTACGCAAGCTCGATGCTGAGCACACTCATCGGGACGCTCACGGAAGTATAAGCGTGCTGCGCTCCGGATTTACTCTGTCGGTGCTCGCGCTCCTGATGTTTGCGGCGCCGGCGACCGGGCAGGCCGGCCAAAGCCTCACCAATCTTGCCTCCGGGGACTCCGGCCCTCACCCTGCGGCCCAAGCCGCTCCGTGTAAAGACAAGCTGGCTTCTTCTGGCCCGCAGCGCTCCCGTCGGCAGGTTTCAGCGTGCCTTTCTTCCGCCCGCAAAACGGTCGCGGGACTTCCGCGATGGGATTTCAACGAGCGCCTTGCCGAGTCGGGCAGCTCGGCTTCGCCCGCAGGCTCGCAGGGTCAGGATGGCGCGCCAAAGTTAACGGCTTATCCGGGCCTTTCCGGCCGCTTCTGGTTGGGTGGCCAGGCGAACGTCATCGCGCAGGGCCACGGGGCCTTTCATGCCCTCTACTCGGGCCCCCACAGTTTTCACAATTATCCGGGACAAGCTGTCACCAGCATCGAAGACCTTTTCACCGGGGCTCGCGTAAGCCACAACTTCGAAGTGCTTTTTGATATGGAGGACGTGCGCGGCCAGGGCTTGAGCAGCGTTCTCGGCCTTGCCGGGTTCACCGACCTCGACGCGCAGCGCGCGCCTTCGCCGGGGGTGGGCGCGGTGCACACTTACATGTCCCGTCTTCTGCTGCATTATATAGTGCCTCTCGGCGGCGACCCGGTCTCGAACACCCCTTCCTATCTCGAACTCGCTTCCTCTCTGCCCGCGCGCCGCTTTGAAATCTATTTCGGGAAGTTCAGTCTAGCCGATTTCTTCGACCACAACGCCTATGCCAACGACGACCACTCCCAGTTTCTCAACTGGACTGTCGATCAAAACGGCGCCTGGGACTACGCCGCCGACACGGCCGGCTACACCTACGGAGCTTATCTCGAATTCGACGACCAGGCCTGGAGCGTTCGCTTCGCTGAAGTCCTGATGACGCACAATCCCAACGGGCGCTATCTGAGCCTGCACCTCAGCCACACCAAGGCGGAAAATGCCCAGATCGACTGGGCCTACAGTCCCTCCACTTTCGGCAAGGTGCGCCTGCTTGGCTACGTCGATCAGGCGCGCATGGGGAGTTTCGCCAATGCCCTCGCCGCCTGGCGCGACGGCCTGACGCCCGTCCCTGATGTCAATGCTGTTCGCCAGGTGGGCGCGCATGAGTATGGTTTTGGCCTGAACTGGGAGCAGGGATTGCCCCACGGATTCGGCCTTTTCGCTCGTGCCGGCTGGAACAACGGAAAATTCGAGAGCTACTCTTACACCGAAGTCAACAACACCTTTGAAGGGGGCTTCGAGGCTCCCGGCGCGCTCTGGGGAAGGCCCGCGGATCACGTCGGCGTGGCTTTTGTCTCCAACGGTATTTCGCGCGAGCATCAGGCATACCTCGCGGCCGGCGGCCTGGGATTTATGCTGGGTGATGGAGCCCTGACGTACGGAAGGGAACAGATTTTAGAGGCTTATTACAACTTGAGGCTTCCCATCGGCTTTTCCATTGCGCCCGATATCCAATATGTTCGGAACCCGGGCTACAACCAGGTTCGCGGGCCCGTCGTTGTCTTCGGAATGCGCTTGCACCTGCACCTGGGCTTTCACCAGTTTTACTAGACTCTTTCCGCAGCGTTTGGCTGAGGAGCACAACTCGGGCGGCTTGATGAAAGTTGCCCCGATTACTTCTGGTTCTGAGTGGCGATTGACCTGGGGATTCATTACGCTATCGCGTAACTGACATCCTCATGCCGGGCAAGGCGTTTTCGCATTTGAAGAACGGGGCAAATAGCAACGGGCACTGTCTGTTGGTGGTTATTTCTTGCTTATCAGCTTAAGTCGTTTCAGGTCGGCTATTTCCCACCCTATATCTTCGATTAATCCCTTGATTAAGCCCGGACCACAGGTCATGCCAGGATGGTAATGGATGACCACACGCTTATTTGCTGGATTTCCATGCTTGATGTAGCCGATTGTGGCTCCCTTGCTTGCTGGGTCTTTGATCCAGCCGTCTCTCAAGAGAGCGTCGATTAGGTCTTGCTTTGTGAGGTTCTTTAGCTGGTTCCAAACATTCTTTGGGTAGGGCATTTCACGGTCACATTTTGGAAGAAACGTGATCCAATGCTCTTCTTGATCGGCTCGTATTTTACCGAAAGGTACGGGCCTATCGGGAGCCGTTCATTTTCCCTATACATTGAGTCCAGATAAACATCGATCGCTTCTTCCGCGTTCCTGAAGGCTTGTTCCTTAGTGGCTCCTTCTACATGTAACCCCTTCAACGCAGGCGCAAAAGCATGGTATGAATCGCCATCCTTTTCAACTTCAACCAAGACGTTGATTTCTGTAATTCTCACTCTTTTCGTCATCGACTTACCCCCAAAGGTATGATGCCTCGGGAGATCCATTAGATACCAAATCCAACCTGGAAGTCAATGATACCCTTGTCCGAGAAGAATAATACCAGATAGAAAGCTTTTCGTAAATCCGTAGGATACCCGCTTCGTGGCCACTTTCCCTTCGCGATGATAAATTGGGACTTTCTTCGAAAAATTCTTATTAAACGAAGGCTCGCCAGGTGGGTATCCCGGCCTTTCCTCAGGCCGGAACGCTCCAGCCTTTGGCGCCTCGGTTGTCCGGGCTAAGGACTGAGAAATGGGACTCCACGCCTTTTTCACGAAGGATGTGGGAAATCGCCTCGCCCACGCCGGCAGATGTGGGTCGCGTAAACGCCAGGATTGAAGGCCCTGCGCCGCTCAAGCAAACTCCCAGGAGGTTCGGGTGTTTCAAGGCCAGGACTTCGCTCAATCCCGGCATCAGCGGGGCCCGGTACGGCTGATGCAAGCGATCGTCAAAGAAGCTGGGATGAAAATCTACTTTGCCGGAGAATAACTGTGCGGACAGGACCGCGGTCCTTTGAAGATTATGGACAACATCCGCGCGGGAATATTGCGCGGGAAGCACGGATCGCGCCTTTTCGGTGGAGACAGCATAAGCCGGAATCACCAGAACAACGCGGAACAGGTCTGGAACCGGCGACGAATAAGCCAGAACGTGATCTGCCTGCTGGATCGTCACCGTGAAACCGCCGTGCCAGGCCGCCGCGACATTATCCGGGTGGCCTTCCAATTCCGTGGCCAGGGAAACCAGTTCGTCGTCGTACAGAGTTCGGTCCACCAGCCAGTGGCAAGCGGCTACGGAACCCACAATGGCCGCCGCGCTCGAACCCAGCCCCACCCCGACGGGAATTTGATTGTCAATTTCCAGGTCGAACCCGCGCTCTTTTCCCCAGCGGCGCAGAGTGTTCCGCATGGTGCGGGCGATCAGGTTGGTCTCGTCCTCTGGTATCCGGTCAGGATTAACTCCCTTGTAGCTGACCTTGATCTCAAGATCGGCCCGCAGCGTGACGTGGATATCAAGGTAGAGGCCCAGTGCAATCGCCGCACAGTCGAATGCGCATCCCAAATTGGCGCTGGTTGCGGGAACCCGCACCGAAACTCGTCCCGGCATGGCGATTAGCGGTTTCCGTCCCCGGGAGGCTGGCTGGCTCTCTGCGAAACCCCGCCGGCAATGGCGGGTATCAACAGGACCTCGTCACCGTCCTGGAAATTGTACTGCGCGCCTCCGAGGAAACGAATGTCCTCGTCGTTGACGTAGATGTTCAGAAAACGCAGCGGAGTGCCGTCCTCAGTGCAAAGCACCTTCTTAATCCCGGGGAATTTCTGGTCAAGTTCCCCGAAGAGTTCATTAAGGTTGCCGGCTGTCGTCTCAACGGCGTCAGCTCCGTTGGTATATTTCCGCAATGGCGGAGGAATGTGAATGGTGATTGGCAAAACAGTCTCCCTTTGTTCGTGATTAAGCCTTATTACAGGGCCCGAGCCCGGCTGATGGGATCCGTCAGCGAGGTAGCAGGCCAGGCGCCTGCCGCCGCGGGAACATTCAAGTACAGCTCCTCGAACTCGGCAAGCCGCGGCCGGATCACCTCAGCTTCCTTAAGCTCGCCGCTCACAGCGCCCACGGTTTTCAAGCCGTTCCCCGTAATGGCCAAAACAATCGATTCCTTCGGATTCAGACGGCCAAGCCGTATCAGCTTGCGGGCCACGGCAACGGTGACGCCGCCGGCCGTTTCCGCGAACAAACCCTCCGTTTCAGCCAGCAGGCGGATTCCTTCCACCACCTCGGCGTCGGAAACGTCGTCGCCCGTTCCACCGCTTTCCAGAATCATCTTCGCGGCATAAAAGCCATCCGCCGGGTTTCCGATCGCCAGGGATTTCACAAGGGTGTTTGGCTTCTGGGGAGTAATTTCGTATGTCCCATTCCTGGCAGCCGTCGTGATCGGTGAGCATCCCGTGGCTTGCGCTCCGAAAAACTTCGTGGCGGCAAGTTCGATCCAGCCGAGCTTCTGCAACTCCCCGAAGGCCTTATTTATCTTGGTGATCAGCGATCCTCCCGCCATAGGCACAACGATATTCTGGGGCACGCGCCAGCCGAGCTGTTCGGCGATTTCGTAGCCGAATGTCTTGGAGCCTTCGGAATAGTAAGATCGCAGGTTGACGTTCACCATTCCCCAGGCATATTTCTGGGAGACTTCCGAACAAAGTCGATTGACCTGATCGTAATTGCCGCGCACCTTGACCAGCGTCGCACCGTAAATGCGGGTATTGATCAGCTTTTCGGGCTCGAGATCCGCTGGAACAAAAATGAACGTCTTGAAACCGCCTGCGGCCGCCTGGGCCGCCACGGAGTTGGCCAGGTTCCCGGTGGACGAACATCCGACCGTCTCAAACCCGAACTCCCGCGCTTTGCTGAGTGCGACAGCAACCACCCGATCCTTAAACGAGAGCGTGGGATAATTTACCGCATCGTTCTTCAGGTAAACCTCGCGGGCGCCGAGGGCGCTGGCAAGTCGCGGGGCAGGCAGGAGAGGCGTGAAGCCTGTTGAACGCCCCACCCAGGGCGCATTGGCCAGGGGCAATAACTCGCGATATCTCCACATGGTGGGTGGGCGGGATTCCACGGTCTGGCGCGGCACCTCGGCGCGGATCCGATCGTAATCGTAGACAACTTCGAGAGGAGCCCAGCACTCTTCACACGCCGCGATGGGCTCAATTTTGTAAGTCCGGCCGCATTGCCGACACTTCAAATGCGCTATGTAACTCACGTCTCCTCCATAGGCGATCTCGCACCCAGGTCGGGAGGGGTTAATGATTTTATCGAAGGAGGCCCCAAAACTGAAAAGCCCCCCCGATCTCATCGGGGAGGCTCAAATAAGCTCGCTTGTCCTCCGTCTCATCTCCCCCATTTAACGGGCGGGAGTTAGCACCTGACCCCGTATTAATCCTACGGGCGGTTGCTGTGGCGTCTTCGGGCCCGTCCCTCGGCCACTCTGGATGAGATCCAGGTTAAACCCAAATTCAAAATCGAAGTTAACACGAAACCGCCTGCCTGTCAAAACTTTTTATGAAAGAGTAGTGGCTCATTTCGCCTGCGGCAAAGAAAGGACGAGAATGGAGGCCACGGTCAACCAGCGTTTCGCTTGACCGTGGGCCCGTCCAAAATCGGGTCTGAAATCTGAAATCTCAAATCTGAGATTCTTCCTGTCCGGCGCACGGCTTGTGGAGTCTGTGATTTCCTGAAGGGATTATGAGGCGAGCGAAGCCGTCACGCTGTCCTGTCCGCCGCGGGGTTGGGGAGCGCTGGTCCGCGAACCGACAACACAAGATCAGTGCTCGCAGCGGCCGGCGCCGCCGGGCCGTATCCACTCGTTAACTAGGCTACATAACACCATGACGCCCACGAAAGCCCTGCGATGGGATTTCTGGGATTCTCGGGACGCCAAAATCACATTTTAGCAACTATATGAAAACACGTGACTTGCTTTAATTCTGCGCGGCACGGAAACGCTTTTTCAGCGAAAATCGTTTCTAAAATGCACACCGGGTAGATTTTACACTTACGTTCCGAACGCGCATTGCGCCGCGCTGGCTCCGCGCGGGCACGGTAGCCGCAGCGACATTCCATCCGTTGACGACCACGTAAGGCGTAGCATCCTGCAGGGCGTCTTTCGCGTAGCTCGCGGTGACTTCCCGCGCTTCTCCCGGCATCAGTTCAAAGTAGTTGTCCTGCCACAGCACCGGAAGAATCTCCGGCCCAAATTCGTTCTTGTCGACGCGAAGGTGAACGAAAAAGGCAAGCCGCGATGACGGATTCATGACCGTCACCCGTGTCACGTCCCGGGCGCCGTCCTCACGCGTCGCGGCATGAACGTTCAACCGCACCTGGGGAAGGTTCTTCAACTCCGTGAAGTCCGCATAGCCACTAGCCGGCGTGTAATTAGACTTGGAGCCCTGCCATTCCAGAACGTCCGGCTTGGTGGAAAGCCAGTAGAAGTTTGTGCTCTCCAATTTTCCCGCCGAATCCCTCAAGGTCAGGCGCAGAAAGTATGTCGTGGAAAGCCCATCCAGCTTGGGCACAGTAAAAACGCGCGTGCTGCTGTTCGAGCCGATGCTGACTGTTTCTTCCCTCGAGAATTCCTTCTTGAGATCGATGCTGTAAACCGCGGCGCTCACTTCGAGCTTCTGGTATGGGCGCAAGAGTGAATTCACCACCACCACGGAACGATCGTCATATGAATACTGCACGTGAAGCGGCTCGCAGGCTTTCTTGGCTCCGAAGTAGCCGCCCGCCGGCCGCAGATAGTAGTCGTAGAGATGCCAAATCACTCCTGGCCATGCATTATTGAGCATCCACTGAATTACCCCGGTGGAAACAAACTTGTTCCGGCGGAAGGCCTCAAACATCGCTCGCTCGCCTTCGTAGGTCATCAGTTGCGACTTTTCGGCGTAGTCCTCGACGCCGGTTGCCGAGCCGTAGCGCGCGTCCAGAGCTCTTGTAAAAATGTCCAGGTTCGTGTACCCGCCGCCGCCGGCGTGGAAATCCCAGACTGAGTTAATCGGCCAGAGGTCTTTTGCCGGAATCATCATTTTGAGCGAGGATACCGGAGGCACTGCCGGGCCGGGGCTGGTCTCCGTGTTGAATCCAAACGCTCCTCCATGCTTGGTATCCAGCAGCCAGTAGTTCGGAGGGACCCAGTTGTAAGGGCCGGTCATCTTCAATCCGGTCGGGCCGGTCACTGTCGTCACCTTCGCAGATGCCGACGATTGGTGGGGATTCGGCCAATGGCACTCCACCAGAACTTTCAAGTACATACGCTCCACGCGCGGCGGTGGCGGGTTGTCGCTTCCGTAAAGCCAGTCGAGCATGCACGGATGGTTCTGCAGGCGGCGGATCTGGTCGCGGAGCGAATCCGTCGCAACCGTGTAATCCTCCGGTTTCCAAGTCTTCCATCTTTCCCAATGGTCGCAACAGCACCAGCCCGCCAGCACCAGAATTCCGTAGCGGTCGCAAAGGTTGAAGAAGTGGTTGTCGACGATCTTCCCCTCCAGGCGGATCGTATTCAGGTGCATGTTCCTGACGTATTGGATTTCCTCTTCCGTCTTTTTCGGATTGAAGCGCAGCATCATGTCGGGAGCCCATCCCGCGCCGAGAACCAGAATGGGTTTGCCGTTCACCATAAATTGGCGATAGCCCTGTGCATTGAATTTTGAGGTGATTTCGCGAATCCCGAACTGCACTTCACGGCTATCGGAGACTTCGTCGTCAATCTCAAACCGCAGTTGCAGGCGATCGAGATTCTGCCGACCCCACTGCCAGGGCCACCACAAGCGGGGATTATGGAAATTCAGTTGCGAGAAATGGCCCGGCGCAAAAGCGACGTCGCGCGTCTCATGCGGTTTGAGTTCCACTTCCTGCTGGAACTCCACTTCTCCAATGTTGCCTTTCAGCACGCCACGAACGGTACGGCCGGTGACGTTCTGGAGCGCCGCGCGAACGGTAAGATGCGCAACATCCAGATTCGGCAGGTCGAATTTAGTCACCACTTGCGGATGCCTCAGGGTTACCGGACCTGTGGCCGTCACATAGACCGATCGCCACAAGCCCATATCTTTATCAGGAGGCGCTGGATTCCAATCCACCCAGGTGATGCCCAGATCGTCGGCATGAGGCGCGGAAACCTCAATGGCAAGTGAATTCATCCTGCCCGCCCGGGCCGTGGACGTCACCTTGAAGTCGTAGGTTCGCCACATACCCACCACCTGCCCGGGCCCGGCAATCTTGTGTCCGTTCAGCCAGATGGTCGCGCGATAATTTATGCCTCCAAAGTGCAACCAGATCTGCTTGCCCTCAAAGCTTGCGGGTAACGGGAAGCTGGTCCTGTACCACCATGGCGCTTTGAACGGGCTGTCGGCCGGCATGTGAAGATTTGAAAAATTAGCGCCAATCGGGTAGCTGGTGCCGGGAATGTCGCGGAGATTCATTCCGAAGTAGGGATTGGCGTAGACCCTATCTTTAACCAGTGTGGCGAGAACCGTGGAAGGGACATCCGTCTTGTACCATCCGGACGCGCTGAAACCATTCTGCGAAATTGCGCTTCCCTGCTGGGGCACACGCGCGGAAGATTGCAGCTTCCAGCCATGCGCCAGCGTAACGCGAAGCGGCAACGCGCCCATCCCGGACGCTTCTGCTCCATAGATTAAACCGGCTCCAACAAGAAGAGAAAAGAGGAAAAGTCCGGCACGCGCTCGCATAATACCCTTCCCGCATCGAATTGAATTTTATTTCACTTTGCTCGCCATTATACGACGGGCCACCCCCCTCACCGCGGCACTACCGGCAGCACCAACGCTGAAGGATGTGCGCTGTCGTGGTAAATCGTGTTTGTCGCCTTCACCCAGCGCGTTGCAGATTCCGGTTCCTCGCCCGTGTTGGGATTGCGGTCAAAGCGAGGGAAATTGCTGCTGGAAATATCAAGCCGTAATTTGTGCCCTGCCAGGAACACATTGCTGGTTGACCACAGGTCAATCGTGAATTTGTAGATTTGGCCGGGATTCATAAACTCCGGCTTTGCCTGTGAATTCCGGTAGCGGGCGCGGATGATGCCTTCCGTAAGGTTTTGCGCAAACCCATTGGGCCAGACGTCCACCAGCTTCCCCGTAAAGTCCGTATCCACCGCCGAGGAGCTGGCATAAAGGATCAGCTTCACGTGGCCCGTCACCTCAGAATCGTGTTTGAATGCCGGGGTGGTATAGACCAAAACGTCGGGCCGAGCCTCATCGGGGCGCTGGTCGACGGGTCCCGCCATTAACTCGGAGGAATTGCAGCAGAGCGGGCCGCCGAGAGTGAGCACAGGATTGGCCGGATCGTAGGTAAAGCGATCAGAGAGCTCGGAGTTTGGCGGGGTGGTGGAAAGGCTGCCGTCGCCAGTGAGCGAGTTCGCTTTGCCGCCGGAATGGAGGTAGTATTCGGTGCTCCGAGCACGCTCGAGCGGCCAACTATCTTCCTCGCGCCATTTGTTGATCCCCATCACAAAAATCTTCACCGGCTTTTCGTTTTCAATCCCGTTATCAATACCCTTCAACAGGTAGTCGTACCAGCGGAACTCAAGGTCCTCAAAATTGACCACCGACTGCGGCCCAAAATCGAGGTCACCTACCTTTTCGCCCATGCCGGCGTGGCCGCCCACGATAACGAGCAGGCGCTGGCCGTTGCGCGCGGCTTCACTGCCGCCGCGGGCTTTAATACCCACATAGTTCTTGAGCGCTCCACCCTGGAAAATGTCGTACCAGCCGGCGACGGTATAAGCGGGAACCGTGATGTCGGGGTAGTGGTCCTCAATCGACCACCGTTTCCAATAGTCGTCAAAGCTTGGGTGCTTGAGCCAGTCGAGGAAGTACGGTGCGAGCGTCTGAAGATCGGCAGGCCATGCGGCGTTGCCCGGAAGGTTAAAAAGGGAAAATTGGCTGAGCGGAATCGCCCAGATGCCTTTCTTGGCGTTTGTCCCAGCGCCAACGCGCCGCCGGAGAGTATTCAGAGCAAGTCCTGAAGTCCACGACTCGTTAAACCACTGTTCGAATGCGCCGCCTTGGTAGGTCCAGCCGTTATGATAATTGGATGCGGTCACAATGGGGAAAATGCCCGCCAGGTGTGGCGGATGAGCAATGGCTGCGAGCATCTGCGTGGCGCCGACGTAGGAACCGCCGACCATGCCGACTTTGCCGTTTGAATACGGTAGTTTTGCCGCCCACTCTACGGTATCGTAGCCGTCCTGAGATTCATACTTGAAGGGGTACCACTCGCCCTGAGAGGTGGAACGCCCGCGGACGTCCTGAATGATGGCCACGTAGCCGCGCTCGGCTGCCTTGACGCCAAACCCGAGATCGCCATCCTTGTTATAAGGAGTCCGCTCAAGAAGGACCGGAAACTTGCCCGGCGCATCGGGCCGGTAAACGTCTGCGTGCAGCACCACGCCGTCTCGCATCCTGGCAGGCACGTTACGTTCGATGATCACCTGGTAGCGCTCAGCGGCACAAACCGGAGCAGCCACCAGCACTATTGCCACAAGAGTTCCATACAAGCACGCTGAAATTCGTTTCATGCTGCACCCCACGAAAAAAAGTATGAGATCAGAGTATTTCCCTGCACCCAGATGCGCCGAACAACTTCATATCTCCGCGCCCCGTGCGTGGAAGGAATTCAAGCTGGTTTATCATTCCACTGGAACACGACCTGCTTAGCGCGAAATGACCTTTCATGGATTTGCCCGCCGCTTTTTCTTATGAGCCTTGCAGCAGGCTTTCCATGGGGCTGTACAATAGGACCGAACAACCATAAAGTCAATCGAGAATAAGTTCATCAACTTACACGACCAAAGAGTAAGCTACAAACGCGACTTTATCTCAGCTACGTATCTTCGTTGTGTTTGGGCCACTGCGTGTCATCAATTCGGCCCGCCGTTTCCGCCCTTGGGGGTATCAGGGTCATCAAGGATTTATTGTGATCAAACCAATGAAAATGGGGAGACGTTTCTGGATAACGCGAAGGCTACGGTCACGACTGCAACTCGAAGCATGGAAACAACCGACCCGAATGTGAAACGAAGCGTAAGTGTGACCGTATTTCAAGACGCGATCGACGCCGGGAAACAAGTGACGCTGTCGGTTGCAGACCCTCAGTCCAAACGGAGATGGCCGTTTGCTATCAAAGTCTACAATCAGTTTCCGGGTCTGCGCCTCGACTGGGAACTGGAGAACTCAAGCGAAAAAGAATTGAACCTGCTTCACGTGAAGGTCATTGCATCCTGGCTGCGATCATCACATGGGCCTGTGTCATCCGCCCGGGTTTTAATCAATGGGGATAAACGCGAGCGGCAGCGAACTACGTAAGAGCGATGGCGTCGCCCGCATGCAACCATCCATTCGTGCCGCAGCAGACAGAACAATCCCCATATTAACAATCAGGTTAGTCCGTTAAAATCCTGAACCTCGAATTCATAATGGCCTGATCCGATGGCGCAAACGACGCGCGCCTCCTTGACACCCATTAACCTTAGCCCGCGTGATTCCTGCAATGAGGTTCCGCTTTCCCTGACCTTATTTGGATTGTCAGCGGGAAGAAACACCGTCGCTGTGCTGGCTGCCGGAATTTCAAGGTTAAGGACTAACTTCCCACCCTTCCTTCGCCAATGGCTGGCAATTCTTCCACGGATGGACCTGTATTCGGCTTGCGCATAGCTCAGGTCCGCAAGCGGATAGGGACGAACAAGGACGTTCTTAAAGCCCGGTTGTTCGGGGTCCGGGGCAATCCCTGCCAGAGCCTTATAAAACCAGCGAATGACGCTGGCGTACATGGCGTGGTTATGGGAACCGCGTCCGTCCCAGTCTTCCCACAATGTCGTCGCCCCTTGGGAGATCTCGAATCCAAAGCTTGGAAACGATGTTTGGTTCATGAGAGTATAGGCTACATCCGCTCGCCTGCCGGAAGTGAGCACCTCAAGAGTAAGCGGAGTTCCATAGATGCCCGTATCAAAGTGTCCTTTGTTGTCGCGGAGATTGATTTCAACCAGGCGGTTGAATACAGCTTTGACGTGTTCTTGCGGCACCAAGCCAAAAGCCAGCGGGAAAACATTTGCCCCCTGCCGCCCGTCGTGATATTGGCTAAGAGGCTCCTTGAAGAACTCCCTATTGACCGCGGTCTTGGCCGAGTGCGCCAACGCGGCAAAGTGCTGCGCGTCCTCAGCGCGCTTCAGCACGTGGGCAATTCGGGCCATCAATTGAGAGACGTACGCGTAGTAGCAGGTGTTGACCAGCGGTTTTGGAATCTTGACTGCCGAGGGAGTTGCCCATTCGCCCAGGCACCAACTTCCAGGCTCTTCCCGCACCACCAGGCCACTTTCGTCCGTGCTTTGCTTGAGGTACTCGACCCAGCGCTGCATGCCGGAGTAAGTCTCTTGCAGAAGACGGCGGTCACCGTAATAAAGGTACATAAGCCAAGGGACAATCACGTAGGCACACCCCCACGGCGGCCCTCCGCCTCCGCCCTCAAATGGCACCGTGTGCGGCACAAATCCGGTTGCAGAGTTTTGGGCGTCGCGCATATCCTTAACCCACTTCGTATAGAACGGCGCCATATCGAAGTTCAGCATTGCAGACTCGGCGTCAACTTGCCCGTCGCCCGTATACCCCAACCGTTCCCGATGCGGGCAGTCACTCGGTACGCCGCAGTGCATGTTGCTGAGCTGGCTCCAGCGCGCGTTGTGCAGGATGCGGTTGAAGAGGTCATTCGAGCACTCAAACTTGCCTGCCGGTTCAACGTCCGAATGCACAACACGCCCTTCCAAGGTGGCTCGCGTCATCGGCCCCGGAGCGCTATTAACTTCCACCTCCCGGAAACCGTGCCACGTGAAACGCGGTTCGTAGACCTCCAACCCTGCCCCCTTTAACACGTAGCTGTCTGTTTGGCCATAATCCGGTCCCATTTCCTCAAAAAACCGCATCGTGACTCTTCTTCCGCGAGGGCCCTGGACTTTTAATCGCGCCCAGCCCGTCAGGTTTTGCCCCAGATCAAACCGGTAAGTTCCAGGCTTCGGGCTTGTTACCGAAATGGGCTGAATCGTTTTGATGATCCTGTCGGGAACGGAGAGTTGAGCTTCTAACGTTCCCTTCGGCGGCTGGACCGCTTCCGCCTGTATCCACCCGGAATCATCGAAGTCGGGTTCGAGCCATTGGTTCATTTCAAGCCGGGCGTCGTAGTCTTCGCCGGTAAAAATTCCGTCATGGATCATGGGGCCCGACGTCGAAACTTTCCATGTCTCGTCGCTCACCACGGTCGCGTTGCTTCCGTGGGAAGACTTGCTCTCCATCTGGAAAATCACCCTCGGCGAGTGGTACCACAGGTAGCCCTCCGCCAGCCGATCCCTCTGGTTATACCAACCGTTACCTAGAATGATCCCGGCCACGTTGCGTCCCGGCCGGAGGTAGCTGGTGACGTCGTAGGTCAAATAAAGGACCCTCTTGCGGGTCTTGTCGCGGAAAGGATAGAGCAAATTTCGCAGCGCTCGTGAATCATAATCCGTTTGGTTTGGAGACAAGACATGATTCCCGACTTTCCTTCCGTTCAAGTAGAGTTCGTAAAAACCCAAGCCGCAAATATAAGCGCGGGCCGAGGTCGCTGGGCCTGAAAGTTCAAATACTTTGCGGAAAAAGGGGGCAGGGCCCGTGTACGTGTGTTCCCGGTCTCGATCCGCCAAATCAGCAATCCACTTCGCCTGCCAGTCGCTTTTTTCCAGTAGCCCCATCTCCCAGAAAGCGGGAGCACTCCACCCCGATGCCCTGCCCTTTTGGTCCCATGTGCGCAGCCTCCAATGGACAGCCATTCGTGATCGCAACTCCTGGCCGGCATAGACAACATGGACGCAATCTTCGCTCAGGACTTTTCCCGAATTCCAAAGGTCGGCGTCTCCGGCAAGTAATTTGTCGCGACGGCTGGCGGCGACGATCTGGTATGCCTCCTGCTTCGAGCTTCGCTGGTCGCCTTCCAGCAGCCACCCCAGCCTGGGGCGTCGTACGTCAATCCCCAGGGGATTGGTCAAGTACTCGACCGTTAAATTCACAGGTTGCACTTGTGCCGGTTCCTGGCTCTGGCCAGGCGTGCCGAATCCTGACTCCACCGCTGCGGCAAGGGCCGCGGTCTTAAGAAATTTCCGTCGAGACAACATGAGTGTATTCGCTCCGTATTCCAGCTATCGCCAAATTGCCGGCGGCTTTGCAGCGTTCATGTGACCGCCGGCCGCCCTCTAATTCGAATCCCTGCTCAGCGCAATCTGTGCCTGCCAAAAGAGCGGGTCCACTTGAAGCGCTTGATGCAGCAGAGCACGCGCTTCCGGTTCATGCCCCAGAAAATGTTCCGCCAGGCCGGCAACGTACAGTTCGCGGGCGGTGGCCTTTCGCTGCTTCGGGACCTGGGCTAATCCGGCGATTACTTTATTGGCCTGCTCAACGTCCCCAAGCTGCGACTGTGCCAAGGCAGCAAAGAGCGTCGGTATTCCTTCCAAATTGTAGCCCGCAATGCCCTGTTCTCGGCTTCCTTCTTTCACCGCGGTAAGCCACGCCTTATGCGCCGCACTAACGTTTCCCGCAGCCCTATACGCTTGACCCAGCCAATAGTAGGCTTCGGAGTCGTCAGGCTTGGCAAGTTTTCCAACACCGAGATTGACAGGGTAGTCAGCCGCCTGCGAAAAATCTTTCACCGCCAGATCCGGTTTCCCGCTTCGAAGGTTTCTTATTCCCTTTCCGATCGTCGCACACAGATAAACTTGCCGATTGATGATGTGCCCGGGCCTGAATTGATGGGTGAGCAGCAGGCTGAGGGCGTCATCGTAACGCTTCTGTTGAATATACAGCCGGGCCAACCGGATGGCCAACCGGTCATGCTCAAGGACATCACGGGGCGCTTCTCGAAACATCCTTTCTCGGCGAACCATGTCGTCTTCCGCCATGTACAGGTCATCAAGCGACGCGTAAAGCCGGTATTGGTCCGGGGCAAGCTGAATTGCCTTCTCATAGTAAGCTGTGGCTTTTGGCAAGTCGCCCTTAACCTCCCACTCGTATACCCCTAAGTTTCTTTGCAGCACTGAGTAGCTGAAACCTTCCTGTTCGGCTTCGCGCCACAGCGCGGCGGCCCCATCATACCTGTCATGCGCAAAGTAAAAATTTCCCAAGAAGTACTTGGCGTGCGCATCATGGGGGGTTCGTCTGACTGCCTCAGCCAGGACTTGAGCGTCAGTAATCCGGCTGGGAAACACGTATTGGTATGGCGTTTGGGCGGCCTTTTCAGAAAAGCGGGTTCCTTCCGCACCTTGGCCCTCTTCGAAGGCATTGGAAGCCAAGTAATAATATACGAGAGGCGAGACCTCGGAGGGCGGATACTCCGCCAGCGCCGCTTTCAATACTGCGTCAGACGAGGGCAGATCACCCAATTGACGATACCACGCGGCCACCTGCAAGTAGTCATGGATATACGGGGCCTTAAGAAGCTTTGTATGGGCAGTGTTTGGCGTTGATGCAACGCCTCTGGCGCCGAAAATTCTTGACCTCTCCGCTTGAACAAAGGGAGAAAGCGGCATCGCCGTCAACGCCCGCTTGATCGTTGCGGCTGCTTCTTTCTGTTTTCCGGCCAAACGGAACGCAGCGGCCAAATCAGTGAGAGCCATTGCGTCCTGAGAATTGTGATCGAGGGCTCGATTAAGCCACTTGATGGCCGCTGGATACTCGCATTTCTGGATTAGCGTTTCTCCCAATTCAACGTATGCGGCCGGCAAGGGGATCCCGAAATGGAATGAAGACCAAAAATAGTTGGCCGCCATATCCAGACGTCCTAAAGATCTATAAATAAGGCCATAAGTATAGTCAACATATGGATCACTCTGCCCGCCGGCAGAGGCAAGCAGCTTTTGCGCGCCGGCAAAATCCGCACCGCGATACTCCCTCCACGCCAACTTTAGAAGTGCGGGCGTAAAGTGAGGGTCCCGGCGTACCGCTTGTTGATAGATCTCGTAGATGGGGCACTCCCCGCCAACGCTCCCTGCCTCCAGGCCGTACCGCTTCTCTTTTTCGACACCCAGATCATAAAGCTCCTGCGCGGTCATTTTCGGCGAAGGGCTGCCGGGAGACTCGAGAGTACAACTACGGGAAGAAAAATCGGGGTTTCCATCAACAGGTTCGGCTGCCGACCAGTGCAACAAGCTGCGGCCGTCCTTCGATGCAATTTCAACCACAAGTTCGTGCTTTGCAGCAAAAACGTTTGCGACAGGAACAACGAATGTTTTTGTGACACCCGGCGTAAACACCACAGAAGCGAATTGCCGCAGCTCTGAGGAGCCAAGTTTAACTGAGACTCCTGCACCCTCGATTGGAACGGTGGGAAAGACAAGAACCGTAACGTGGGGTTGGTTACCTTTAGAGGCGGGGTGAAGCGTCACGTTGAGCGCCAATTTGCTACTCGCTTGCTGAAACCCTCCGTGAAGGCCACGTATGGGGTACCAATACTCCCGGAACGATTCCGCTCGGTGCGGCGGTATGAACTCATATTTAAGCTGCGTTTCGGTCCGCCCGGTTTGGATCTCGTCATAGGAACCGTCATTGTCCGTCAGCGCGCTTTCCCAGACCTTGCCCGCCTGGGCGTGCCCCCAGGTCCAGATCTTCTTCCCGGGCAGATCGCGAAAGTCCGCCACATGCACAATGCCATGGTCGGAATCGTGATAATACGCACCGAAAAAGTTTCGGCGTACCTGGCAGGCAAACAAAGAATTGCCTTCATAGGCGTTTTTGTACCAGCTCCAATCAACCCCGCGGTTCACTGGATAGGTGAACAGTCCGACATCGGTATTGGCTTCGCGCATGGGGAAGATAAGTTGCAAGTCTTGCGTGGCGTAAATCGCGCCGACGCCCCAATACCAGTAAAGATGGGGGAGGGGCGAAGCGTTCAACAATCGCACATAGAGTTCCAAGCGCGCACACTGAGGGCGGAGAATGAGGTCCTCTTCCCAGAGCATTCCCGTAACTTGATCCAAATCACCCAGCGAGACTGCGGCGCTTCCATCCGAACGGTTGGAAATTTCATATGATACCGGAGAGACGGTGTCCGTCGAATGCGAGTCGGGAAAATTGAATTCCAGCCCACCAGATATCCACGCGCCACGTACCCCGGCGGGAAGAGGTTTTATGACGTGGTTGTGGTAAAAAACTTCCCGGTGCCCGATCTTGTCATACAACGAAATCAGCCGGCCCCCAACGTCGGGCAGGATCGTAGCCTTCAGATAGGAGTTCTCCAGAAAAATCGCCCGATATGATTTCAATTCCCGGCGGCGCGTAACATTGTCGAGCAGAGGGTAGGGGTAAACACGCCGTGGGGTAACGAGCGCGAAAGGCGGGTCTGGGTCCGGCGCTCCGATGACATACGTAGGAATTTGGACTGTGCCTTCCCAAACGCGAGCAGCCCTTGCGCTTCCAGAAACAGCCATAACAAGCACAAGAAAGAGTCCCATACGAAATCGATTGACCCTAACATTCATAAACTCGGTCCTTTCGAATCGAGTGCTCTGTAAGGCAGCCGTGTGGCCATTACTGGAGTTCAATCCGCACAATCTCGTACGTTCGGATTGGCGGCAGTGTGAGGCGCATCTCATTGTTCGATACAGTGTAGCGGACAGGAGGAGCCTTGGGAGAGTCCGGGCTGAAAGCTGTGACCGACTTCACGGTTCCGGATGGCAGGCGCAATTGAGCGTGCACATCCTTAAGTATCCTGGAAGCATAGTCGCTGGGAGGCCCGCCGAGTTCGTAGTTTTGCCCTACGAACCGCGCCTGTGTCGGGATGGGCGTGTAATAGTTTACGAAATGCAATGTAACCACTCTGGTCCCGTCAGCCGTCTTTTGCCAGACATTGCACCTAAGGCCTTCCAGGTGCGGGTCAGAGATAACCGAGAAAGATTGCCCGGTTTTTTGCTTTATCAGCCCTTGCAGGTCGCTATAGTGTTTGGGCGGGGGAGGGTACGGATATTCGGGGATACGCGTTGATTTGTACAGCTTGACGATTTCCTGGAGGTCGTTGGCTTGGCTCTCTCTCAACAGATACAAGGCAAAACGCGGAACATGAGCCACATTCTCGATTCGCCGAACCCTTATCATTGAGCCCTTGCCGGTGCTTTCATCAAGAAATGACTCGGGAGAGAGCGGGCGCACAACTCCCGCGTCGTCATACTGCCCTGATTTCCCGATGTCAATCCATACGCCTCCGCCCTGAGCGAATTCGTGAAGCTGGGCAAGGGCCTTTTGCGATAAATACGCAAGATCGGGTGTGATGACCGCCCGATATCGCGACCGCAATTGCGGGGCGACAATCTGCGAGGCTGGAATCACATCGTAAGGGATATGGTGGTCGGACAAGTATTGAGAGAGAACATAGGTATCGAACAAGTTCTTGAAGTTACTCCAGTACATCTGATCGTAGTCAAAAACCAGCGCCACATCAGCGAGACTTCGATACCCCTTGAACAGCTCCGGATGCGCTTCAAAGAACCTCCGGTACTTCATTCGGGATCCTGGCTCGCGGTAGCCGCCCTGGATAAGCGCGCCTCCGCCCCCTGCGGCGGCCTCAGCCATACCCAATTCAATCCCGGGAGGATCTTGCGCATAGTAAAGTAGCGTCCCGGCAGTGAATCCGAGACCGAAAGCAATTTTGTATTGCAGAATATTGTCCAAAAAGTGATGAGGCCCCAGTTCGCCGGGGCGCTGCATCTCCTCGAACATGATCAGGCGAGTATAGGGCGCCCAGTCGGCCGGGTCTTTTCCGCCTTGGACGCGCGACGCCACGCCGGCGAGATGAGCAAAAGGGCCTTCATTCGTCATCACAAAAAAATTGGGATTAATCTTACGTCCTTCGTCCCGAACCGCCTTCAGGAATTGCCCAAGGCTGTAAGCCCAAAAAGCCTGGGTGTCATACCAGAGCGCCCCATCCCCCGGGTATCCCAGATGGAACGACGACAAATCGCTTGTCCCAAATCGCTTGAGGCGCTCTGCTGGAGTGTACTTTTTCGCAATGTACTTTCGAAAATCTTCCTGATCATAGCGGCCGTAATCATGCAAGTCCATCTCATCGACAAAAACTCCGTCCATACCGGTCCGTGCAATATTGAGCGTCACCGCCAGAAGATAGTTGCGCCACATGGGGTTGTTCACGCACATCTCGTACCGCTTGTAGGGATAGTTCGGATCATTCTTACTTAAATACTTCGGTCGCGGCCAGTTGGGAAACATCTGGGCTGTCACCATGTCTTCCGGAGGACGCGGCCCGAATCCAAATTCCCGAAAACGGTTCCAGTGGTCGAAGAACTCCCAGAAGCCTGTCCGCTTGTTGGCGTCACCCAGCACCGCCAGGTTATTAATGTAGGGGATGATCCATTTGACGCCGGCCTGGTGCATGGCCGCGACGTAATGCTGTAAGGTATCGATTCTCTCTTGGGCTTGCTGGGCAGTAATCAGGGTCGTTCGCGTTCCTTGCGGTCCGCCATAGATGTCTTTAGTTCCAAATACACTGCTAAATGGGTCATCCTCGCCCACATGCATCAAGGTGGGCGGCGCGGCCGCGATTTTCTTCAGATATGCGGGGTTATTGACGTGCCCCTGGCTGTAATCAATCAGATAGGTAAACGGAACGGTGGTTCGCCATACTTCCTGGCCCAACGACACTTCCGTCGAAAGCAGAATCGCGCTTAGTGCAAAAATGCAACGGTTTCTGAAGACGCCTGACATCTGCCCTCCTCGCGTTGTTCACTTTAAGACATCGTGTGAATTCCGGCCCGAACGCTATCGACCGACCTTGGTGGATTGGCTGTCTCCTTGGCGGACCCACGCCTCGTTGAAGTGCACGTATTTAATGGTTTGCACGTTGTAGCTGTAGGTAGCGTGCAAGGAACCGTCCCGAGCCTGGATGACCGATGGGTAGTCGAAGCGTCCACCCGGGCTGTTTTCCAGGTGCCGTGTCCATTTCCAGGTCTTCCCTGCGTCGGTCGAGATCGAGACCGCCAAACGGTCACGTCCCTTGGCTTGGTCGTTGTAAATCATCAGCAAGTGGCCATCGCGGAGCACAAGCGCCTCAATCCCGCTGTCGGGATTCGGCAGCCCGGTCGCACGTACCTCCGACCATGTCAGTCCGCCATCATCGGATTCGCTGCGTTTAATCCGCCGGTCAGAACTTCCGTCGCGGAAGAATGCCACCAGTTTGCCGCTTGGCAACTGCACCACGGAGGGCTGGCTGATGCCAATGCCGGGTACCGGGCGGCTCATGACCCAGGTCTTTCCATCGTTATGGGTCAGCGCCATGGCGGCAACGCCGAAGTTTTCATTGCCAAGCGGTACCAGCAGGGTGCCATCTTTCAGAATCAGCGGGTGCGGGCGTAGCATCCAACCGAGCCGTCTCGCCATCTGGTCCTTCAACCGCTGCTCGAGTTGTGCGGCTTCCTCGCCGCGGGCGTACTTCCGGACAACTTCCGCCAGGCCCTGTATGTGCGGCACCAGGATGCTTACCTTATCCCAATGCGGGGGGCCTGCTTGTTGGTAGTCGGAAGAAATCTTGTACCAAAGCAGGCTACTTCCCCAGGTCCATTGCGGAACATCGAGGAGGGTGGAGTGAATTAACCATAGGCGGTGCTGGTGGTCGATAATCAGGGCCGGATTGTTATCCGAGAGCCCGAAAGTGTCCGACATGACGAAGGGCTTGCCCCACGCGTGGGCGCCAAGCCGCCAGCGCGCACCTGCAATCCGGACATCATCGCTCTTGTCAGCATCTTTCTCATATTCGTACGAACTCAATTTCGGACCGTTTTCATACCACACCGCCAGCAGATCTCCGTTCGGGCACTCAACCAGGCACGACGCGTGCGTGTGACCCCGGCTGGCGGGAGGAAAAATAAAGTCGCTTTGGTATAGTGCTTGTCCGTACGAGTTCAGAAAAGGAAGTGTTAACCATAGGAGCGCTGCCCCGATGATCTTCATCCGGGACCCGACAGCGCAAGAAGGACTTATCCTCCTCGATGACTGGCGAGGCAACTCGCTCAAAGCAAATTGTGGGCAATTAGAATTCCGCGGCCTAAGGCGCATTCGGGTAGTATCTCCGCATTCAGAATCAGAAGTTGAGTTTGCCTTTTTCCGCGCGCTGGAGCAAGCCCAAAAGCGGCCCCGGTTCGTATTAAACCGGGGCCGCCCATCAGGGCTACCAAAGCAGTTTCAACGCCACCTGACCGAGCCGAGGCGAACGGGCAGTCGAGATTACACCGAAGTCCGCTTCCTGCATGTCAAAAGCGGGAACTCCCAACTGGGTGTGATTGAAGATGTTGAAGAACTCCCCTCGCAGTTGAAGCGCCACTCTCTCGCCGATCTTGAAGTTCTTCATCAGGGCCATGTCCCAGTTGTTGATTCCCGGGCTGGTCACCAAGCCTCGCCCGGCGTCACCATATCGATACGTGGTGGGATCTTGGTAGCAGGCGGTATTGAACCACATGGAGGCGCTTTGCCCGCCCGGAACATTGTTGGGGTTGCAAACCACATCCGGAACCTGCTGCGTCTGGCCCGTGTTGGCTGGGTCAAGGGCAGTCCGGATGGTAATTGGCGGCCCGCTCTGGAAGGTGGTGATGCCGGAGAACTGCCAGCCTTCGATCAGGCGGGCTACCAGGCTGCTTGTGGAGCTGGCGAACGCCTTACCCGGACCGAAGGGCAATTCATAGATAAAACTGAACACCGCTCGGTTACGGATGTCCATGCCTGACGGACCCTTCTCGCGAGCGAAATTGGTCCGGTCCATAACGGTGGCAACGGCCCCGGCCTCGCCACCATCGCTGGCCACGCCGTAGGTCTGGTCAAGAGCCTTACTCCAGGCGTAGGAGCCCAGGAACGTCACTCCGTGGCTCATGCGCTTTTCCAGCTTGACCATAGCTCCATGGTAGGTGGCGTTGAAAGCAGACATCTGGGTAATAATTGATTGAAAGCCTGGATAGGGCCGTCGTGGATCCAGAGGGCCGGGTCCCGGGGTGGGCGTGTTGACGTCCACGTAGCCGTCCAGGTGAGTGCTGAGCGAACCCTTATATTCCAGAGTCAGCAAGGTGGTGGGGGTCAATTGGTGCTCAAGATCAAAAGTCCAGCTCTGGGTGCTGGGGGTCATGGTGTAGGTGGGGCTGATTGCTTGTATGGTCGTGGTTGTTGAGGTTGGTTGAACGTTGGCAAACATGTTCTCGACGGTATAGATCGGTACCGGCGTCGTGTTGTTGATGATGGCGCTGAACGCATTCGGCGGATTCATAGAGAGCGATGTCGGACCAACATCCACGATGCGGCCGTAGAACCAACCATAGCCTCCTCTGATCACCGTCTTATCCGTCAACTGGTAGGCAAAACCGACCCTGGGCGCGAAGTTTTTATGCGCCCCCTGGAAGTACTTGTTGCCCACCTGCCCCTCGGGAGTGAGCTGCATGGTTTGGAAATCAAAGTTGCGCATTTCGCCTTTGGTGTCTGCCAGCACCGGAACCAGGTCGTAGCGAACTCCTAAATTGAGTGTGAACTTTGGCGAGACCTTCCAATCGTCCTGGAAGTAGAAGTTGAAATCCGGGTACCTGATCTCCATGGGAGGCGAGAGGTAACCAGACTTCTGGTCGAAATAAGCTCCGAGGGCGGGAAGGCCCAGCAGGTAATCAGCAAAGGCATATCCCGTATAGGCGCCGCTATTCACAACCCAAACGTAAGGCAGCGTCGAAGTGTACCCGAGCGGGAGCATGGGACTGGTTACCTTGTGAAAGATATCGAGGCCTGCCGTCATGCTGTGCGCCCCTTTGTGAATGAACACGTTATCCGTAAACTGATTGATTTTTTGGTTGTATCCGCCGGGAGTTTGATCGCGCACGATACCAAATCCCGTGGTGACCAAAGGAACCCCAATCGTATGGGGCAAACCTTGCCAGTTAAGGGTGGGTCCCCAGTCCTGGGCGTTTTGAGGTCCAATCAGGTAAAGCGAGGTGTTGTAGGCGTAACGGAACTCGTTGAAAACGCTAGGGCTAAAGTTGTGGATCTCGCTTACCAGAAGATTGTATCCCCCTTGGGTGGTCTCGGAAACCTGGAGCGGGTTGCCTCCGGCGCCGGGGACTTCACCCAGAAGCGAAGGGCCGGTGCGGGCGTAACGCGCGGAAACATTGTCCCTGTCGGTGATCCGGTGGTCGAGCCGGGCCATGTAATCGTTGCTATCAAAATTCGCCGGGGAGTAGCCGTCGTAGTTGTTTACCAGACCAGGCCGCGTGGGCTCTGGCAGTTTCTGCAGCAACGCCTGCATGCTGGGGTCGAGCCGCTCCTTTGGGATAATGTTTCCCGTAAAGGGCAGCCCCGTGTTGGGGTCGTAGATGATCGTGTCCGGCAGAAGGCTTGAGAAATCCCCGTTCCGCATAGCCACCGGAGGCATCGACGGAAGCGCGCCGGATTTTACAGGATTTCGCGTGCCTTCATAGGAGAAAAAGAAAAACGTCCGGTCCCTGCCGTTGTAAAGCTTGGGGAGGATAACCGGCCCGCCGATGGTCCCTCCGAACTGGTTCATGTGGTACGGAAGTCTTTCTGCGGCAAAGACATCACGGGCGTTAAAAGCGGTGTTACGGACGAAGTCATAAGCGCTGCCGTGGAAATCATTGGTCCCGGCTTTGCTGACAACGTTCAACTGCACGGGACTGGTACCGTAGCGCGCTGAATAACCCGTCGTTTGTATCTTAAATTCTTGAATCGAGTCAATCGAGGGCACGAGAGTGATGGCGCCGAGGTAGGATCCCCGGACGTTCGACCCGTCCAGCATGAAGGAGGTGGAGTCATCCCGCTGGCCCTGCGCCGAAAGCGAGATCCCCTTCTGGGCAAGGGTGACGTTTTCCAACTTGTTGTAAGTTCCGTACGCCCCCTCGTTGACGTCTGCGGTTAGCTGAGCCAGTTGCAGGAAATTCCGGCCGCTGAGAGGGAGGTTGAGAATGCGCGCGTTATCAATCACTTGCCCGGTGGAGGCGTTTTCGGTTTGCAGCAAGGGGGCCAAGCCTGAAACCGTTATTTCTTGCCCCACCCTGCCGGGATGCAACAGGACGTCCACGCGCACAGATTCACCCAGCCGCAAGACGACGCCCGCCCGAACCATCGTCTCGAAACCTGTCATGACGATGCGCACCGTGTACACGCCGACGGGGAGAAAGGGCACACTATACTCCCCTGAGCCGTCGGTAACGGTCGCCTGGCTGATATTGGTGGCCTGGTTGACTATGGTCACATTAGCGTTTGGTATCACAGCCCCCGAGCTGTCCTTGACAGTTCCAACGATGCTGCCGGAGGCCGTTTGGCATTGGCCGACTGAAGCGCCTGCAATCGTTAGCAAGCCCGCCGCGAACGTTGTCACGGCAAAGGTCGCAATTCTGTTGCGGGACATCGGCGTATCCTCCTATCTCGAAATCTTCTCCTGAAGACTTCTGCCCGATCATTCAGGCTCTTGTGACCCAGAGGACCCCGACGCTATAGACAGCTTCGCACCCAACATCGACCACAGCCTCGCACCTGTCGATGCCTCTTTGCGTGTACCTTAGGGAAAGGGTGGGTTCTATCTTTGCCGCTCCAGCTTCCCGCTGTTACCCCCTCCTCCCGGGTACGCTGTCTGAATATGGCACTACCTGCTTATGATATTGGTAATACCTTATACTTTGGCTGTTGTCAAGTGCATTCTTCAATAGCGCGAGCTGATTTTACATTTGCACGAACGAAAGCACAGGCTATAATGTAGTCGCGTTGATACCGCTTCCAGGCATTGGCAAGACTAAGCATTCCGGTGTCGTGAGCCTGCAATGAACGCGGTTGTTAAGCGGCCAGCTCGTCCACATAATCCGGGCCATGCGTCCAAGACTCCAGAGGGCAAAAGGGCTTCACAGGTTCTTTCACAGTTGCGGGTTCTTATCACCGAACATCCATATCAGCCCGGAATGAAGCTGCCCCCTGAGCGTCTGCTTGCCCAAAAATGGAGGGTTGGGCGTCCGGCCGTCCGCGAGGCGATCAAGGCGCTCACGATGCTGGACGTTCTCGAAAGTCGCCGGGGCGCCGGCACCTATGTGAAATCTTTGAGCGGTCTTTCCATCGGCTGGGCCGCAAGAGTTGGGGAGTTGGGTGCGAACTTTGACATGGTTGAATTACTTGAAGTTCGCAAGATGATTGAGCCCAAGGCCGCAGGCCTTACAGCGGTTCGAGCCTCGCCTCGCCAGATCGATGAGATCAGGAAGGAAATCCTGGCACAGGAGAAACATCACGACAACCGTCAGCTCATGGCGCGGCACGACTTTCGCTTCCATGATGCCATCATCAACGCGGCCGACAATCATGTCTTAGCCTATCTGAACCATATTTTGGGGCCACAGCTCCTTAAGAGCCGCTCGATTACCGCCTTTACAGCGCCGGATATGACCCAGATGATACGGGAGCACTGGAGGATCTTCGATGCTATTGCGCAGGGCCAGTCAGATCTTGCCGAACGGGCGATGCTTGATCATCTTCATACCGTAGGGTTGGACCTGATCTCTGCCCGCGGCAAAGTAAGGCGCAAGTCTCAGGACGATATATCAAAACAATAGAAGCGCCCCACAAGCCGCGAGGCTCAGGTGCTATCCACCTAACTCATATCGCTCATATTCGGAAGAACGCGTAGTCAGCCTGCACGGACTTGTTTCAGCAATAGTTCACACAGTCGAACTGAAGAAAAAGAGATCGACCCCTCACTTGCAATCAATGGTCGCCGCCCGCTCGCGCTTCTGAGCCCAACGGTCATTTCGTTTCCGGAAACTTCCCTGGAAGGAACTTCACCAACTTTAGGCGATTCCCTTCGCCATAACTTGCGTCGTAACAACTTGTATCCATATAAGTCTGAATAAAGTGCGGTGCCAGCCCTTCGAGTCGCATATCGTCAGACGAGCGCGGCCGGGTAGACTCTCTATTCACTTTCGGACCCGCGTCTTCCAGAATGAACTCCATTCGGTCGGCGCAGGCAACAAGCTCCAGGGACAGCATGTTCCCCGGGCGGCCGGCATACGTCTGGAGGATCACGTTGCTGGCAGCTTCGTCAATCGCCTGGACAAGGCAATCAGCGTCTGCTTCAGAGAATCCGTGTTCTCGCGTTTGCCACCTTACGGCCCCGCGAAGAATATCTAAGAGCTTCAGCTCGCTGCTGATGGCAATTTTCATCTTTCACGATAGCTTGCAAGAGTACAACCAGTATGTGCGGCAATAAGAAAAATACCTCTGGAACCAAAGCATTACGAAACCGCTTGGTGACCCAAACTACGCCCTAAAGAAGTAAGAGGCAAACTCTCAGGGCGCCATTCTGAGCCCCAGAACACAATCAAAACTCTCGTCAGCACTTTACTAACCGTTCGGATTTCGGCCTATTGCGGCTACACTGCCTCCTTTGTCTTGTGCCAGCTACGATTGGCGACGCGTAAGTAGCCGTATTTATCCGGTCAACGGGACCCACTTGGCATTGAATCCCTCAAACCAATTCCCATCCCAACGCCGCGGCGCCGTACAATGGGGAGTAGTTCCCCAATTCCGCGAGCGCGATTTCAGTAGAATATTGGAGCATTGGGATACTAAGGATATCGAGGTATTCATGTAAGGGGTCGAGCAACCGTTTACCTGCGAGTGCCACACCCCCTCCCAGGATGATCCTGTCTGGATTCAGGATGCGGATCACCATCAGTAGTCCTCGCGCAAGCCATTGAGCGGCTTCGCGGACAATGAACACGGCGCCCTTTTCGCCCTCGGTGGCTGCCTGGAAAAGCGTCTCCGCCGTGATCTTATCAGGGTCACCGGAGGAAAGCTCAATAGTGCGTGCCAAGACTGCAGGTTTTCTTTTTGCCAGTCCGCGGCCACGGAGCGCGATTGCTGTTCCCGAGCAAAAGGTTTCAAGGCATCCTTGGCCACCACAAGAGCAGACCGCGCCCGCAACTGACATGGGAATATGTCCTAATTCGCCCGCCAAGCTGTCCCGGCCATGAAGCAACTTGCCCTCGCACACGACTCCGCCACCGATGCCCGTACTGATGGTGATGTATACGATCGAATGTGTGCCACGGCCGGCACCGTACCGAAATTCCCCCAGAGCGCCCGCGTTCGCATCGTTGTCCACCAGGCAGTCCAGGTTGAGATGCTCTTTAACCCAGCGCGCCAGCTTAAAGCCCTGCCAACCGGAGACATGCATCGAGCTAACCTGTTGCTGGTCGTAATCGACAGGGCCGCCAAAACTGATGCCACATGCTTTCACTTGGAGTTCAGCCTTCTCAATCAAGCTAAGGGAGCGTTGGCGAATCTCGCTCAGCATCCAGTCGCGTCCACCGGATGAGTCTGTCTTGCCTTCCGAAAGATCAAGGCGGTGGCCTTCCTGGTCAAAGAGCCCGATGCGAAAATTGCTGCCGCCGACGTCAATCCCGAGCACACCGGCCATTTTCCTTCTGCACCTCAATTCTTCTCCATCACGCGTCCAAGCTCCTTCCAGCGGATCTCTGAACTTAACTGGAGTTGCGTCTCATGTCGCGATGCAGCGTCTTGATTTCATAACCCTCGTCCTGCAGGATATCTGCAACGCGTTCAGCGAGCGCTACGGACCGATGCCGACCTCCCGTGCATCCTATTGCAATGGTCAAATAACTCTTTCCCTCGCGGACATAGTGGGGCAGCAGATAGAGAAGAAGGTCAGAAAGCCGAGAAACAAACTCCCGGGTCTGACTGTGGGAATCGATAAACCGCTTCACATCCGGGTCGCGCCCGGTCTTATGACGCAAGTGAGGAACATAGTTGGGATTTGGGAGAAACCGGACGTCAAAGACCAAGTCCGCATCTTGTGGCACTCCGTAACGAAAGCCGAAAGATACCACAGAAATCAGCATCGTCTTGTGCCGCTGGTCACCAAACCGATCCTGAATCAAGGAACGAAGCTCATGGACATTCATTTGGGAGGTGTCGACGATAGCCTCAGCGAGCTGCCGCATAGGCTTGAGCAAGGCGCGTTCAAGTCGAATACCTTCCCGAACCGGCAGATTTGCCCCTAGGGGATGCGGACGCCGGGTTTCTTCAAACCGCTGGATCAAGGTTCTGTCGGCTGCTTCGAGGAACAGAAGGGACAGCTTGAGGCCTTTCCGATTCAACTTTTGATAGGTTACCGGAAGCTCGCTCAAGGCTTCCCCTTCACGAATGTCAACGACGACAGCAGCACGTTTGATCCGGCTTCCCGGCGCCGAGCAGAGGTCGGCGAACTTAAAGATCAGATCAATTGGGAGATTATCAACGCAATGGTAACCCAGATCCTCGAAGGCCTTTAGCGCCGAACCCTTCCCTGAGCCGCTAAGGCCCGTTATGACTACAAGACGGTGGGTTGTTGGCTTGGCGTGGGCCTTTTTCATGGGGACCGTGTGAGCTGAATTGCCGAGCTGAAACCGAGCCGCACTTAACTCAGGTTTGCTTGTGGCCCTTTCGTCTTTCTCTTGTCTGCTTTGGGTCTTACGGTTCCGGTTCGATTAAGCCAAGGTTGCCATCCGGCCGCCGGTAAACAACATTCACCCGTTCGGTCTCGGCATTGCGAAATACGACGACGCCACTCGCCGACGCGTCTAAGGCCTCAATAGCCTCATCAAGTGTCAAAGGTTTTACCGGAACCCTTTCAGACTCAACAACTCGGGCTTCTTCGTGATCAACGCGAGAGCTCCCGATAACGTTCACAAGAATTGCGGAAGTGGGTTTGGGACGGCGCTTCTTGGTGCGGCGCCGCTGGAACCAGCGGACTGCCTGACGTTCCAGCTTGTCAAGAGCGCCTTTGATGGCGCTTCGGGTATCCGCCGTTTCCATGATGCCGATCAGGGTTTGGTCACGGAGCTTAATGGTCATCTCGGCGATACGTCGATGTTTCTCTCGGGTGAGGATAACATGCAACTTAGGGCTTTCCGGGAACAGCCGTTCCAACTTCCGGAGATGCTGGCGAGTGTACTGCTGCAAGTCGGGTGTGATCTCCATCTGGCGGCCGGTAAAGTCAACTTCCATTGCGGTACCTCCTTGAGCGTCCTCGGGAATCGGCATTGCGGGAGGAATCGTCATTCTTTTACTCGGCGCTGGTGAGTACTGGGAATTCTCATGTCTTCGCGGTATTTCGCGACAGTACGGCGAGTCACGTCGTAGCCCATCGCATGGAGATGGTGCATGATCTGCTCGTCAGTCAGAGGGTGCGCAGAATCCTCTGCTTCAATCATCTTCTTCACGATTCGCTTCAAGCGAATCAGTGAGGTATTGCCGCCAGAGGGCCCCTGAACAGACTCGGAAAAGAAATAACGCAATTCGTAAACGCCCTGAGGAGTGTGCGCGTACTTATTCGAGACGGCGCGGCTGACCGTCGAAGGGTGAACCCCCACTTCTTCGGCGACCTCTTTGATCATCATCGGCCGCAGGTAATCGATTCCCTTTTCAAGAAATTCCTCCTGGCGGCGAATAATGGCTTCACAGACTCGGACAATAGTATGCTTCCGCTGCTCGATGTTCTTGATCAGTTGCAGGGCAGAGTTGCAACGCTCCTTGACATAGCTGCGCACCTCGCGAGTCGCGGCTTTATCCGTGAGCAGGCGCCGGTAGTGGTGGCTGAGCCGCAATTGGGGCAAACCATCCTCGTTTAAACGCACCTCATAGCCTTCGCTCGTCTTGGCAATGAAAACATCTGGCTCAATCAAGCGCGGTTGGGTCTTGTTATAACGCTGGCCCGGACGAGGGTCAAGCTTCCGAATCACTTCAATGGCCCGTTCGACCGCTTGCAGCGGACGGTCAAGGGCCCGCGCGATATCACGTTGGCGCTTATTCTGGAGCAATTTCAAATGCTCTGAGACAATCTGCGCGGCAAGCGTGTTTTCAGGAGCGAGATTATGAAGCTGAATAAGCAGACACTCACGAACGTCCCTGGCCGCAACTCCCAGGGGATCGAATTCCTGAATTAGGGCTAGTGCAGCCTCGACATCCACGAGAGCATGGCCGCCAGTTCCGGCGATTTCCTCCAGCCCGGCAGTTAAGTAACCATCCTCATTGAGATTGCCAATAATCGAATGTGCCGCCTCCCTGACTTCCTCGGAGCAGATCGTAAGGCTTAGTTGCCATTCCAGGTGATCCGCCAGCGATGACGCTTGAGCAAGAAAATTTTCGAACGAGGGCTTCTCGTAGATCTCGCTGGCGGGTGCTTTAAACCCAGGGTCCAAGTAATCACGAAAGAAAGAACCGTAATCAATCTCTTCGAACGAGTCACGGTTGCCGTTTTCCGAGTGATTCTCATCGGGGGACGATTCAGGGGGGTTATCGGTCTCGATCTTTTGGGTAACTTCCTCAATTGAAGGAACATCTTCCGGGACTTCTTCGAGCACGGGATTCGCGACCATTTCCTGGTTGATCATGTCGCGCAATTCCAGCTTATTCAGCGCCAGCACGCTAACCATCTGGACAAGGCCGGGCGTCAGAATTTGCTTCTGCGCCACCTTGAGGTTCAAACCGATTCTTGGTTGAGACCCGCCCATCAGACCACCAATCGAAAATTATCGCCCAAATAGATTCTCTTCACTTCGGTGTCGTTTCCGAGTTCCTCCGGGGATCCGGAACGGAAGATGCGGCCGTTGTTGATAATGTACGCCCGATCAGTCACCCGCAACGTCTCCCGCACGTTATGATCCGTCACCAAAATGCCGATGCCCCTTTCCTTGAGACGAACGATGATCTCTTGGATGTCCAACACAGTCAGCGGATCGATTCCGGAAAAGGGTTCATCTAAAAGTATAAACGATGGCATGATTACGAGGGAACGTGCAATTTCAACCCGGCGCCGTTCTCCTCCTGATAGCAGGTAGCCGTGGCTGCGCCGGACTTGCTGCAGCCCAAGTTCCTCGATCAGTTCTTCAAGGCGCTCGCGGCGTTGGTGTGCGGTTAAAGGCAGAGTCTCAAGAACCGCCATGATGTTTTCTTCTACCGTGAGTTTCCGGAAGATAGAGGGCTCCTGAGGAAGGTAACTGATCCCGCTTCTCGCCCGAAGGTACATGGGCAAATTACTGATGTCCGCCTCGTCGAGAAGAACTTGGCCCGAATCGGGATTGATTAAACCTACGATGATGTAGAAGGAAGTAGTCTTACCGGCGCCGTTTGGGCCAAGCAGGCCCACCACCTCCCCTTGCGAGATGCTCAGACTGATGTTATCGACAACCTTGCGGCCTTTATACGCTTTTGTCAGGTCAACAGTAGAGAGAATATGCATGGTCGCTCATTGCGCGACACGGTGTTCGGTTACCGTTGGTGAGTTGGGCCCTCCGTCAACTAGCACCCTATCATTGTGGATGTAGAAAGTCAATCGCTGGCCGCTCGAATAGCCCTTCTCCGCATCGTAAATTGCCGGTGGGCCCCCTGTCACAACAATCTCTCCCTCTTTTGCATCGTAGATGGCGCGGTTACCCTTCACGTATCGCTCAGGCTGGGTAACCAGCACATGCCCTTCAGCCACCGCGCGCTCGATCTGGGAATCATTTAGCCCCGTGTTTCTTGAAAAGTAGACCTCCAACCGATCTGCTCGAAGCTTCGTGCCCTGAGTTTTGAGTACCACATGGCCGGAATAAAGAGCTTTGTGCCCTTCGTCAAAGTAATTAAGCCGGTCGGCACAGATGGTTGCAGGGCGAGAGCCCGGTTCCGCTTGCTTTCCCCCGACAGCCGCTAAAGGGGCGCTCGCGGGTTGCAGGAGGGAGGTTATGACGGGTGACCCCGAACTTACTCGTCGCTGATTTTTGTACACCTCGAGTCGCGAAGATTCCACCACGTCCGTCCCTTGCCAGGCCCGGACGTGACCTTCATAAACGACCACCTGACTGTTGCGGTCGGCCACCATGCGGTCCGCCACCACATTGGTGGGCAACGATGAACCCTTTTGAGGATCGTAGTGAACTGCCTGGACATGACCGATGCCTTCCGCCGTGCCGGATTCAATATGAAGGACAAACTGATCGGCCTGCGCCCTGGTTGTCCGGTCCCAAATCTGTGGATGGCCTGACAGAACCAGTAATTGTTTCTGCACCAAATCGCGAGCTTGCCCAGCCGCGGCTTCCAGGTTGTTGTGCCGAAAGCGAAAATCTCCCCATTGGGTTACGGATCGAAGCATTTCGTTAGCCGGATCAAAGACGGCCAGCAACTGCTTGGCAGAAGTTATCGACGGACCTTCACCCGATGCCGTTGGTGAAGGTTGAAAGACGATATGCGTCCCCCCGGTTCCGCGAAGTGTTTTGAGGCGGCTCGCTGAGTCAAAAGCCATCAAGAACTTGTGCGCCGTCACAATCCTCCGACCTCCCTTGGAGTTTTCAGGAAAGAGCACCAGGGTGCCGGAGTCCAATGTCTCAGCTTCCCGGAGGCTCTTCCCTCCAGGGCGAAAAGCGAATCGAACCGCCTGAGTCGTAAGTTCCTCCCGAGAAACCCTTCCGCCGAAGGCCTCTGACTCCGAAGGCGGGGTTTCCGCGCGTTTAGGTTGAAATATCGTCAGGCGGACCTGTCCCATTGCTTTCCCGTTTGCCGGGACCTGACCCGGTCCCGAGAAGTCTAATTGTGTTTCATGCGCCTCGAAGCGAGTGCGAGTGCCACCCTGGACGAATTCCCCTCGGACGCGACCGTCCGCGACCAACCTGCGCAGTTGACCGTTTTCGGGATCCAGGCGGGCTCTCAAGACCTCTGCCCGCAGACTCAACTGCTGTTTAGGGGTTTGGTCGGAGGCGTGCACCTTCCCTCTTAAAAGAATCGCCGTGATGCGGTTATGGGAATTGAGAGAGAGCACACCCTGCTCGGCGGTGACGGTGCGATTGCGCTGGCGGACCTCGACCGGCCCCCACAACTGCACTTTCTTCCCGTTGTTGTCATAGCGTAGTCGGCTGGCGGAAAGCTGTATGGGCAGGGTACCATGCCGGTTTTGTGAAGACTGAAAAACTGCCTTCACATCCTTCTTTAGCACAATTTCGCCTTCCCCGGCGGTGTAGCTCAGCCCGCGAGCTGATCCGGACACGTCGCCCAATCGGAAACGGACTGCGTTGTCACTTTCGACAAACTTTGAATGGTCCCGGGAAGATACTCTGGAGGTTTTAATAACGACCGATTGTCCGTTGATGGCTGGGGATAAAAATTTCTCTTCACTTCCGCCCAGCGTGCCGTTCCGTTGGGATGGTAGTTTGGGGGCGTTCAAAATCAATTCTACGGCGCCGGGAGTGGAAAGATTGTTCGTTGCGCGGTTGTATTCTCCTTCCGCGGTTCGCAGGATATCATAGCGATTTCCTGAGCGGCCGTAGAACTTAACGTAAACGTCCTTCAACAGTGTTGCGCCACCTTGTTTCATAGCAAGGGTACGCGCAGCATGAATGCTAAAAACTTCCTGCCCTCCCTCAGAACGGGTAAATGTGAACCCAGAAAGTTGTTGATTGACGTTTTTCGGCACTTCTGGCGGTGGCGGCAAAGATTTTTGCCTGTTTGCGTTCCGCCAATAAGTCAGTACGACGATCCCTAGGGTTACAAGCAACCCTCCAACGATCAAACACCTGATCCATATACCGCGCCGGGCTTGCTGCCGGACTTTTCGTTCCAGGATGTCCCGCTTTTTCTCCACGTTTATAATTTTATACCCCGGTGCGCAGTCTTTTCCGCGCCTTCTTTAAGTCGATCCTTTAAGGCTCGAATGCAGATCTTTGATGATCATTTGGAGCGAGGCGATTCCCTGGTACGTGTTTTCGCTGAGTGTAAAAGCCAAATCCAATGAGTCCCCGGACTCGAGCAGCCTTGCCTGCTCGCCTTGATTCCAACCGACAGCATCGAAAAGCTTTGCACCTTTCCCCACCTTCAGTTTTAGATGCTTTTCCCCGACGACTCGCGGCGCAAACGCCAGGCGCAGGTTGCGGGCAAGGAACACGGGGGTTGGATTGCCCAGCCCGAACGGCTCCAGCCTTTTCAACTCCTCATAGACCGGCCAACCCATCTGATCCAGATCGACCTCGGTGTCTACGCGCAAGAGAGGTTCCAGATCCTCAACAGATAGGACTGAACGCGCATATTCCTCGAAACGGCTACTCAACTCGCCGATCCGCTCGGATGGCAGGGTGAATCCGGCCGCCGCGCGATGTCCGCCGAAACGCTCAAAAATGTCCTGCGAGGCAGTGAGGGCATTCAACAGGTGAAAGTTTGGAATCGATCTCCCCGATCCCTGCCCCGTGCCATCTTCCACGCCAATCACCAGCGTGGGTCGGTTCAAGCGCTCCACAACTCGCTGAGCCACGATCCCCAGCACCCCCCGGTGCCAACCCTGGCCCGCAAACACCTGTGTATAGCGCGCAGAGAGTTCCGGTTGACACTTCAGGGTTTCATCAATTTCATTCAGGATGGAATCCTCCACCCGCTGGCGCTCGCCGTTAAGCTCATCAAGCAAGAGTGCGATTTCGCGGGCCTTCGCGGGGTTCGTTGTTCTGAGGAGTTCAATAACGGCGCGAGCGTCTTTTATCCGCCCCGCCGCATTCAAGCGTGGCGCGATTCGGAAAGCTACATCCGCGGCGGTGGGCGCCCGTCCACTCAGCCCCGCCACCTCCAGAAGTGCGCTAAGCCCCGACTGCACCGGCCGCCCGAGGCCTTGGAGCCCAAACTTCGCAATGATCCGGTTTTCGCCGGTCAGCGGAACTACGTCCGCAATGGTTCCGATCGCAACGACCTTCAAATAGGACCTGAGCAGGGCTTCAGACATTCGGGGGCCAATGAGCGCCTGCGTCAGCTTGAAAGCCACGCCCACGCCCGAAAGGTTCTTACCGGGGTAGGAGCAGTCGGGGCGACGTGGATTTAGAATGGCGTACGCGGGAGGAAGCGAATTTTTCGGCAGGTGGTGGTCGGTGACGATGCAGTCAATCCCCAACGCTCGCCCTCGCGCCAATACTTCGTGCTCGCGGATTCCTGTATCAACACTGAGTAAAACTCTGTAACCTTCCGCGGCAGCCCGTTCCACCACCGGCAAACGCATTCCATAGCCTTCTTGCAGCCGGTGGGGAATATGGGCCTCCGCGCGGGCACCAAGCGATCCGAGAGCTGTCAGCAGGACCACCGCGGCGGTTGTCCCATCGACGTCATAATCACCGTAGATCAGGATTTTTTCTTTTTGCGCAATGGCGCGGCGCAGACGTTCCACAGCGGCGTCCATGCCTGCCATCAGGAAAGGATTATGTAGCTGGGCTAGGCTGGGATTTAGAAATTCATGCGCAGGTTCGGGCTCCGTAATCCCGCGAAGAACCAGCAAGCGGGCGACGAGCGGCGAGACTCCCAACTCGCGAGCCAGTCTTCCGGCCTGATCTGCCGCCACCGATGCCAGTTGCCAACGCATGACTTTCGCATCATCGTGACAGGTTCACTTTCCGGTTGCAAGATCATTTGATAGATGTGTCTTGTCGTCGGTAATGCCGTATTGATGCCTAGTTCCGTGGGAAATAGGCGCACACGTAGGCACAAAGACAAATCATGAATGGGGCGCTTTGCACAAAGGCAGCCCGGGCGAAAAGCTAACTGACAATGCCTTCGCCCGCGAGCGCGATGTTGTCGCGTTTAGCATTTTTGACCAGGTACATCGCCTCGTCAGCAAGGTGTAGAAGTTCCCGTCTGGTGCGAGCATCCTCCGGGAAACCGGATATCCCGAAGCTCGCCGTCACCCTAACGTTGAGCCCTTCCTCGACGAAAAATATCCGGGAGTTCAATAATTCCCGAAGACGCCGCACGACCGTGAGAGCGTTGTGTTTAGAAGTCTGCGGCAGGAGCACAACAAATTCGTCGCCACCATAGCGAAAGGCATAGTCAATCATGCGAAGATGACTCTTGATCAGATCTCCGACAAGCCAGAGGAGTTTGGAGCCTAGGAGGTGGCCATGGGTATCGTTGACCTGCTTGAAATGGTCAAGGTCAATAAAAATGACGGAAAACTCATAGCCATATCGAGTGGAGCGGTAAATCTCCGCATCCAGGACAAAGTTGAGGTGGCGCGCGTTATAGAGGGCTGTGCAGTCGTCGGTGATTGTCAGTTCGTGGATCCGCTTGACATAGCGGGCGTTTTCGAGCGCTATGGCCGCATAATCCGCAAGGTTCTTTAGAATGGGAATGTCTTCCTCATGGAAACGTTCCTTGCCTGAAGTGTTGACCAACTCGATCACTCCCAGAACGTTTTCCCGCCCCTTGACCGGCACGCAGATGATGGACTGCGCTTCGGGGTGCCAGGATCCATTCCTTCTCACAACCCGGCGCGGATCCGTTTTGATATCTTCGACTAACACCGGCTCCCCGTGCTCGGCAACCCAGCCGACTATGCCCTCTCCCATTTTGACGCGAACGTCTTTTAGCTGGTTCGCGTTCGTCCCGATTGCCATTTCGTAATAAAGCTCGTCGGCCTTGTCGTCGAGCATCAGCAGCGACCAGGTATCAGGCTGAAGAAAGTCGCTAATCTTCTCCATAATGGTTTGTAGAATTTTCTGCAGATCGAGAGTCGACGCAAGGGCTTTGCCAACTTCGTGGAAAAGCGAGAGGCGTTCGAGTTGCCGCCTGAGTTCAGCAATCTCGTCGTCCCGTTGTGTCATGGATAACCCACATCCTGGCGATAGATTCGACCCGTCAACTATCACAATATACCTCCAGCCTCATTCACTATTCTTTTTCGGCCATTTCTACGTTTTGCTTAGCCTTACTTTCTCGCGACCTGCCCCAACCCTCGTCGTTCTTGGTGTTGCTGGAAGCCGCAGACCATCGGCCACCTTGCCCGCTGGGAAGAACAAGCGCAAAGGCGCCAAGTGGGCAATGGATGCATATTGCTTCCCGAAGTTCTGCCCAGCATGGGACAAACGCTCTGGCATGAGGCTATCCGCGAGGCGTAATGGGGCAGGTTGTCAGGCTGGGGCGTCAACGCACCGCGAAGGGCTGTCTCTCCAGCACCTGGAAAGACTTGACGCGCTCGCCCTCCTGAAAATATGGCAACACCTTATTGAACACACAGGGTTTATTCCGATTAGGTTATCTACATGCCACGTAGTAGCCCGGAGGGCCGCGATGTCTGCACTCCATTCCACCACACGCATTTTCATGGGGTGATGAGGCTGGTATGAGCGAGGCTGCCTTGACCCTTTCTCTTGGTGTATGCTAGGCTCGATAATTCGTCCTTACGGATGAGTTGGGGTCAGGAGGGTCAGGCTTGGCCACCCTGGAAGAACACGGGGCAAAACGTACGACACTTTACGCTGTTCATAAGGCAGCGGGCGCGAAGATGGCCGAATTTGGCGCATGGGAGATGCCCATCGAATATGCGGGCATCACTCAGGAGCATCTGGCGGTCCGAAACTCGGCTGCCCTCTTCGACGTCAGCCATATGGGTGAAATCTCCGTGTGTGGCCCCCGAGCGCTTGCCTTGCTGCAAGGGCTTACATCAAACGACGTGGCGCGGCTGAAGATATTCCAGGCTCAGTACACTGCCCTGACGTATCCCCAGGGAAGCGCGGTAGACGATTGCGTTGTTCATCGGCTGGATGAAGACAAATATTTCATCTGCGTGAATGCGGCAAACACCCAAAAAGATTACGATTGGATTGTGGAGCACAATGCCGTCGGGGCGGAAGTCCGGGACGTCTCTTCTGAATACTCCCAGCTTGCCTTGCAGGGCCCGCGCGCGATGGCGATTTTGGCTAATGTGACCGACTTTAACCTCGCTTCGCTCCGGTATTACTGGTGCGGCTACGCCCAATGCTGCGGAGTCCAAGGTCTTTTGGCAAGAACAGGTTACACGGGCGAGGATGGTTTTGAGTTCTACTTCCCGCCCCAGGGCTCCGCCCGAGTATGGAACGCTTTGCTCGAGGCCGGCCGGAAAGAAAAGCTCCAACCCGCCGGGCTGGGAGCGCGTAACACGTTGCGTCTGGAGGCGGGGTATCCTCTCTACGGACATGAACTGGATGAAGATACAACGCTCCTTGAGGCGAATCTGGGGTGGATTTGCAAACTGGACAAAGGCGAGTTTGTAGGAAGAAGCGCCCTCGAGAAACAGCGCCAGCTTGGGGTTCGCAAAAAACTGGTGGGTTTTGAAATGCTGGATCCCGGAATCGCGCGTGATGGCTACCCAGTGTGGGTAGAAGGCAAAAAGGTGGGACGGGTCACAAGCGGCTCTCCCGCTCCCTTCCTGAAAAAGAATATCGGGCTGGCTTTCGTCTCCCCGGCCGCAGCCGAAACAGGACGAGAAATGACCATCGAAATACGAGCCAGGCAGGTGCGGGCGCGCCAAGTGCCTCTACCTTTTTACAAACGACCTAAGTAGGATGGGAATATGGCTTACGGAACCCGGCAAGGCCAAGTCAGTGGGTTCCAGACAATTTATCCTATGGGAGCGTAATTTCCATGTACCCTGAAGAATTTCAATACACCAAAGACCATGAATGGCTTCGAGTAGACGAAGGTATCGGAACCCTCGGGATTACCGAGCATGCCCAGAAGGAATTGGGCGACGTCGTCTATGTTGAACTCCCGAAGGTAGGGGATCCGGTGACGGCGTCGGAGACCCTCGGGACCGTCGAGTCTGTTAAAGCAGTTTCGGAAGTTTACTCGCCGGTGACGGGAGAAGTGCTTGCCGTTAACGACAAGCTCCAAAACCATCCTGAGCTCTTGAATTCCGACCCCCACGGGTCTGCCTGGCTGGTTCAGATACGCCTCTCCGATCCGAAGGAAATTGAGAAGTTGATGTCCGCTGAGGAATACGAGGCGTATGTTCGGGAGGATAAGGCCCACTAATGCGTTACCTCCCGAACTCACCCAGTGACCGAGCTGAAATGCTTCGCACCATCGGTTACGGGTCTGTTGAAGAGCTCTTTTCCCAGATTCCTCAAGAAATCCGGTTTCAGGGGCGGTTAAATCTGCCCGGTCCGCTCTCAGAGCAGGAAATCCTGGATTTTTTCCGGGAGGCTGCCAGCCAAACCAGTCGCGAGTACGCTTCTTTCCTTGGCGCAGGAGCATACTCGCATTTCCGGCCGGTTGCCGTCGATGCCATGCTCTCCCGGGGCGAGTTTTTTACTGCTTACACGCCATACCAAGGAGAGCTTGCGCAGGGAACCTTGCAGGCGATGTTTGAGTTTCAAACTTTGATGACCCAGCTCACGGGGATGGAGGTCTCGAACGCCTCCCTCTACGATGGGTCCACGGCGACCACCGAAGCAGTCTTGATGGCACTTCGGTTGACGCGACGTAACCGGGTGCTCGTTGCAAGAAGCCTTCATCCTGAGTACCGGGAAGTCATGACGACTTATGTTCGCCATCAGGGAACCGAAATGGTAAATGTGCCCTATTCGGCTGCCGGGCAACTGAACATGGGAGAATTGGAGCTGGCTCTCAAACCGGAAACCGCCGCCGTCGTGGTCCAGTCGCCGAACTTTTTTGGCGTGGTCGAGCACTGCAGAAAAGTCGCCGAACTCGTTCACCAAAAGGGCGCCTTGCTGATCGTTTCCGTAACCGAGCCGCTTTCGCTTGCGGTTATTAATCCGCCTAGCGAGGCCGACATTGTTGCTGGCGAAGCACAATCATTCGGCGTTCCGGTAGCCTTCGGAGGACCGTACCTCGGCTTCCTTGCAACGCGTGAGAAGTTTATGCGCCAAATGCCGGGGCGGCTGGTAGGACAGACCGTTGACACTGAAGGCCGTCGCGGATTTGTCTTGACGCTCGCCACTCGCGAACAGCACATCCGCCGAGAAAAAGCCACCTCTAACATTTGCACCAACCAATCTTTGTGCGCGCTGGCTGCCACGATTTATCTCTGCTTGCTTGGGAAGGAAGGACTGAAGGCCCTTGCCGAGCACAACCTGGCCAAAGCCCACTACGCGGCTCACCAGCTCCTGGACGTCCCAGACATCACGATTCCCTTTCAGGGGCCATATTTCAATGAGTTCGTGGTCAAGGTTCCAGGCGGGGCAGAAGGCCTGCTGCGCATACTGCGCCGGGAAAAGATCCTTGGCGGAGTAAGTCTCGGGCGATTCTATCCTGAGCTTAAGGATCACATTCTGGTTTGCGTTACTGAGACCGTGAATAAGGCCACTATTGACCACATGGCGCGGGTGTACAACGACTATGCAAAACGCAAGAAATCAGGCAACGCCAGGAAAGCAACGGCGTCTCATGCTTTGGGTCAGGAAAATGTATGAAAGACCATATCCGACACGCCAGGCCACACATCAGCCGCGACGAAGACCTGATCTTTGAAAGGAGTGCGCCCGGCAAGTGTGGCGTCGATCCGCTCCCATTGGAAGTGCCCTCAGTTTCTGCGTCGGAGCTTCTCGGCAAAGAATTTCATCGCGCGGAGATCCACGGTTTCCCGGAAGTGTCGGAGTTGGAAGTCATTCGTCACTTTACCCGCCTCTCGACCTGGAATTACGGCGTCGATACGGGGCTTTATCCCCTGGGCTCGTGTACGATGAAGTACAATCCCCGCATTAATGAAGTCGTGGCACGCCTAGAGGGCTTGGCAACCGACCACCCTTACACGCCTCCCGAGCTTGCGCAAGGCTGCCTGAGAATCCTGGACGAAACTGCACGATGTTTAGCTGAGATTACAGGCATGGACGCCGTCTCACTGCAACCGGCAGCCGGCGCCCAGGGCGAGTTGTCCGGAATCCTGATGATTCGGGCCTTCCTTGCAGAGCGTGGCAACCCTCGAAGGTACATTCTGATTCCTGATTCCGCCCACGGCACAAACCCGGCGAGCGTCGCTACTTCCGGCTACGAGGTCCGGCCCTTAAAGTCAGGTGCCCGTGGCACAATCGACCTTGCTGAGGTCGACCGGGCCATGACTGAGGAAGTTGCAGGGTTGATGCTGACCAATCCAAACACGCTCGGAATCTTCGAAGTGCAGATTCGCGAGATATGCAACTTGGTTCATCAGAAGGGAGGCCTTGTCTACATGGACGGGGCCAACATGAATGCACTGCTGGGCATCGCGCGGCCGGCCGACTTTGGTGCGGACGTGATGCACCTGAACCTCCACAAAACATTCACGACTCCGCACGGAGGCGGAGGGCCTGGGTCCGGGCCCGTGGCTGTAAAGAAGTTTCTTGAGCCTTACCTTCCCTCCCCAACCGTGGAACGTGCGGCAGACGGCACCTATCGACTAAATTACAATCGGCCCAAAAGCATCGGCCGCGTCCGCGCCTTCTATGGAAATTTTGGAATGGCCGTGCGTGCGCTGGCTTACATTGCAGCGAACGGAGGCGAAGGCCTCCTCCAAACCACTCAGGACGCCGTGCTCAACGCCAACTATGTGATGCGCCGGTTGCAGGATGTTTACGACCTCCCCTATAACGGGCCGTGCCTGCACGAATGCGTCCTTTCCGATCACCGTCAGGCCGCCCGCGGCGTGCGCACAGGCGATATCGCCAAGCGGCTGATCGATTACGGCTTTCACCCCTACACAACTTCTTTCCCGCTGATCGTGCAAGGGGCTTTGATGATTGAGCCCACTGAAAGCGCCAGCATGGACGAACTTGATGAGTTCATCGAAGCCATGCGGGCCATCGCAGAAGAAATTGAGGAAGACCCTGAGTTTGTCCTGAAAGCTCCCCACACAACGCGCGTCAGTCGCCTTGACGAAGCCACGGCCGCCCGCAAGCCGATCCTGCGCTGGAAGAAATAATCAACGCTTCCGAAGAGTCTTGCTCAACGGCGCTCTTTTCTTCCAAACACCTCTGCGAAAGCTTCGTCCAGATCGTGCAGAGCGTGGGCGCCATCGCCAGAAAAACTCGACCCATGCATGATCGCAAACGTCCTCGGCTGAAGCTCCGCCAGCTTTTTGAAGAGGGCTGAAGTAAGCGGGGTATAAGGCGCGTATTCGGCCAGAATACCAGCCTGGTATTCCTTGAGCGCGGCGCGCGTGCGCCCCACCACATCTTTCTCCGTCAGCGGCTCAACGTCCCCGAGTTGGTGAAACAGATCGGAGCACAGCAGGGTTTTCTGCGTCTCCTCAAACAGGAGTCCTGCGTCCCACCCGTGGGGCAAATGCGGCGTGCGGCAAAAACGAAAGCGATATTCCCCGGTATCGAAAGTCTCGCCTTCCGCGAGACCGCGAGCCTCCCGCTCCGCAAAGTCGTTGACCGAAACCATTGCGCCCAAGTCGCTGCATGCTACCTGAGCGTTTGGAGCCAGCGCCAGCCATTTATGCAACGCGCCACATTCGTCTGACTCGAAGTGGCTGAAGCTAATCCATCGGAGGCGAGCCGGATCAATCACTTTAGCCAGGCTATCACGAACCTCAGGGAACATTCCTTTGAGACCCGTGTGAAACAGCAAGGGTTCGTCGTCCACGACAAGAAAGTGATTGAACTGCAATTGAAATGGCGAGACGTAGACGCATATCCTGTAAAGGTCCGGGGCAATTTCAGTGACCACAGCCATGGCGACCCTCCAATTTTTGTATCTTCCCCAAGAGATAACTCCCATGTTAGGCGTCCCCTGAAACCCAGTCAAATTGTTCGCAGCACTCCGGCATTCCAGGGTCGGCAAAGCCTGCTGAACTGCGTCGCTTGAGGAAGTTCTCACGGGCACGAAGAGGCGATCGCCGACCGTGGCATATCATGACGATTTTTTGAAATCTTTTACAGTCGTGTTAGCCTTTGGGATGAGGCTCAGGATGGCAACCCGAGCACCAGAAGACTTAACCCGAGGAGAGTTCCAGGTGTTTCAGACAGAGCGCCGGAAAGAACTCTGGAGTCTTTTGGGCGATCTGCCGTGGGACTACCAGCCGATCCCTCCCCGGCTCGTTAGGGTCGAACATCATCCCGGATATCGCCTGGAACGGCTGAAGCTTGATCTGAACGGCTTGGAAGCCGTTCCCGCGTTGCTGCTTATTCCGGATAAAAGGGAAGATCCGGCCCCCGGGCTGCTTTTCATCCACTGGCATGGCGGCATGTACGATCTCGGAAAGGAGCAGTTGCTGCGGGGGACCGATGTGCAACCGGCTTATGCCCCTGTATGCGTGGAAAAGGGATTGGTGACTCTGGCCATTGATAGCTGGTGCTTTGGGGAACGAAAGCACGCAGAGGACGGTCGAACCGGCGAAGAGGACACCTTCAAACTGATGCTTTGGCGCGGCCGGGTACTATGGGGCATGATGATGTTCGACGAATGGCGCGCTCTGGACTACCTGGCCAGCAGACCGGAAGTCGACGCCAATCGGCTGGGAGCGTTTGGTATGTCCATGGGAGCCACCAAATCCTGGTGGCTGGCAGCGCTCGATCCCCGAATCAACGTCTGCATCGACCTTTGCTGCCTTACGGACTTCGAGGAACTGATCAGGACTCATTACCTGAAAGGCCATGGAATTTACTATTATGTTCCGTCTCTGCTCAAGCATTTCGAATCGGCAGATATCAACGAACTGATTGTGCCCCGGCCTCGCCTCAGCCTGAGCGGACGTGAAGATCCTCTTACCCCTCCACGCGGGGTGGAACATATTCGGGATCGTCTTTATCCCTTGTATAGGAAGTTCGGGCGGGCCGAGGATTGCCGAATTGAGTTGTTTGAATGCGCCCATCAAGAATTGCCAGCGATGCGAGAATTGGTACTTGCTTGGATGTATCAGTACCTCACCAGCCAAGGCCCCAAGGCTATTTTAGACCACAATATGTAGCGTCTGATGAAATTCCACCACATTATCTTGAGTTTTTTTCTTTACACATCCATTTTTTCATGTTAGCTTCAACTGAGGTTAGGGGATGCTCGCGTAAGCCTTTTATTGCGCGCCAAAGGAGTCAATGAGGCGAGCACATTGATTGTAGAACGGTTCTTCTTTCAAAAAAGCCAGCCAGGATACCTTCCTGTCTGCGCGGCGCGCTTACAGCAGACTTCGATAGATGACTCGCTCACGACTTTTTTGATGGCCCGGCTGCGCAAGGGGCTTCAGATGGAGCATGGAGGCAATTATCTTGCTGAAACTAAAAAGGTTGGAAATTCTCGGCTTTAAATCCTTTGCAGACCGAACACGTCTGGAATTTCCCGACGGCACGGTCGGCGTGGTCGGGCCGAATGGTTGCGGGAAGTCAAATCTCTCCGACGCCATCAACTGGGTCCTGGGCGAACAGAGCGCCCGATTGCTGCGCGGCGAACGGATGACGGATGTGATCTTTAACGGCACCGGGACTCGCCCCCCTACCGGCATGGCGGAAGTAAGCCTGACCCTGGAAGATCCCGAATACACCGGCACACCCAACGCCGCAGAGGAAAATAAGCAAGAATATTCTTACGCAGACATGCCGGAGGACCCTGCGGCAGCAGGTGAGAATGGTTCTTCCCATAAAGCCTGCCTCAAAGCCGATTCAGGCCAAGTTACGGTAACCCGGCGGCTTTTCCGCTCCGGGGAAAGCGAATACCTGATCAACGGCCGGGCCAGTCGCTTGCGCGACATTCAGGACCTTTTCCTGGGAACCGGCCTGGGCCCGGAATCGTACGCGATCATCGAGCAGGGACGTATTGGTCAAATTTTGAGTTCCAAGCCTTCGGACCGGCGTCTGATCCTGGAAGAAGCCGCCGGAATTTCAAAGTTTAAAACCCGTAAGCGAGCGGCCGAACTGAAACTGGAATCCTCACGCGGCAATCTGTCGCGCATTACGGACATTTTGGAAGAAGTTACCAAGCAGGTGAACTCCCTCAAACGCCAAGCTTCCAAAGCGCGCCGGTTTCGGGAACTGCACGAAGAGATGCTGGGTCGTCAGAAGGTTGTGGTTGCCTCCCGGCTGAGGATGTTGGAAGCCCAGTGCACGCAACTTCGCCAGGAATTCGAAAAACTGCATACGGTTTGCTCCGAGGCTGGGCGGCAGCTTGAGCAAATGGAGCAAGAGCAGATCTCCACGACGACGCGCTGCGAGGAAACCGAGAATGAACTGACTTCGCTCCGCCAAGCTTTGTCCGAAAACGAACTTGAGCGGCAGCGCCTACAATCGCGGCTTGAACAAATCCAGCAGCAGGTTGGGGCACTTGATTCCCGAAGCATAGAAGCAAAGCAGGAAAGCGAGCAGCTTCGCATACGCCTGGAGGCGCTTGAGCAGGAAGCGCGCCAGCGGGCGCAGGAAAATGAACAGCTCATCGAGGAGCGGACCGCAGCCGAGGAAGCGGGCACTAAACTGCAGGAACAGCAGGAAGAACTGGGAATCCGTATCCGAGAACGCGAGCGAGCCATCGAGCAGTCACGCCAAGCGCTCTTGGCGGCCATCAGCCGTGCCTCTGATCTGCGCAATCAGCTTGTCCAGGCGGAAGAGATGGCCCTCGCACTCGATCGCCAGGAAGCGCGCGCCGACTCCGAACAAGCCGCCGTGGAAAGTGAACGCCAGCGCTTTGCAGCGGAGCTTGAAAGCCTGACTTCCGCCAACGAGCGTTCACAGAACGAGGTGGCGCAACTTGCCGAGTCCGTGTCACAAACCTCCGCCACGCTCGATCGAACTCAGAAAGAAGCGGTCGCCAAGCGCAGAGAACTCGAGGATCGCCGCCGTGAATTGTCGGGCATGGAGGCACGTAAGCAAACGCTGGAAGAATCTCTGGCTCGCCATGCTTACTCGACAGAGAGCGTTCGCCGTCTGCTGAACGGGGAAATTCCCACTAACGGCCATCATTTCCGGCCGCTTGGTGTCCTCGCCGACTTTGTGGAAGTTTCGCCGGGTTATGAAGAGATTGTGGAAGAATTTTTAAAATCAGAGCTTGATTGCGTGGTGGTCGAGCAGCATGCGGAAGCGCGCTCCGGGATATCGCTCCTCCAGGCGGAGGGCACGGGCCGATCAACATTTTTTGTAACCCGGATGTCCACGGGAGCACATTCGGACGGCAACGGGGCGCTTCAAGTTACACAGGAATCAGGTGTCGTGGCCCGGCTCAAAGACCTGGTGCAGTTCGAACCGCGATTGGGGCTGAACGGCGATCCACCACTGCCCTCACTGGGAAAGGCTTACCTGGTGGAGAATGCGTCGGCTGCCGAGCGACTGGCGGTGGATTATCCTGAATACCATTTCTTGACCCCGTCTGGTGAGCACTACCACCATCGCCTTGTCTCGGGCGGCCGGGGATCAAGCGCGGGGCCGCTGGCCCTGCGGCGTGACTTCCGTGAGTTGGAACGCCGCACCACTGAAGTTGAATCGGCCATCCAGGTCGGACAGGCGCAACTCGCTGAAATCGAGGACGTTGCCGTCAAGACCAAAGAGGATCTGAATCTACTGACCGCCGCCAAGCTGGACTGTGAGAAGAACCTTGTTGTTGGGGCTGAGCGATTGCGGCAGGCCCAGGATGCTCTTAAACGCACGCTTGAACGGCTACGCCTGCTCTCGGAGGAGAGCGCCAAGCTCACCAGAGAACGGGAAACACTCCAGATGCGCCAAACGAACCTCAAGGCTCGAATTGAAGCCGAAGGAATCGAGAAATCGCGCTTGGAGCAGGAAATCGCCGGAAGCACACAGGGCGTCAGTGACCTGCGTCTGCAATTTGACCAGGGTAGCCAGAATTTAGCGCGGGCTCAAGCGCACTTCAGCACGCTCCAGGAGCGCGCCCGCTCTCTCCAGTCAGAACGATCGCGGTTGGCTGCTCAAGTTCGGGAAACTTCGGAACGCCTCGACCACCTAACCCTGCAGATTGGCCGCTGGAGTGAGCAGCAAGGGCAATTAGTTCATGAAGCCGAAACCCTGCAGACACGCCGCGCTGAGCTGGAAGTGAAACTAACCGACCTCAAGGAAAGATCGCTGCGCGTAGCCGATGATCTGCAAATTATCCGCGCCCGGCGGGATGGACTTCGCCCCCAAGTTGAAACGGCACGAGCCCAATATGAGGCGGATCGCGCGATGCGCTCGGAGGTCGAGGTGGCCATGGCACGTGCGGAATCTGACCGGAATCACCATGCGTTACAGTGCCGTGAGGCTCTTGATCGCGAGCCCGAGGCCCTGCTGGCTGAGGTTACCGACGCGGAAACCCTATCCGGCGAGGCTCTGGAGACTGCCGAGGAGCAGGTCCGTGAACTTAAGAAGCGGATTGACAATCTCGGCCCCCTCAATATGATGGCGCTCGAAGAATTGCGGGAAGCGGAAGAGCGCTACGACTTTTTGGAGTCTCAGCGGCAGGACTTGCTCTCCTCCATCGAGGATACGACCCAGGCGATCAAGGAAATCGACCGCCTCTCGCGGCAACAATTCCTTGAGGCTTATAAAGCCATTAATGAATTCTTCGCAGAGTCTTTTCGGACGCTCTTTGGCGGTGGAATGGGGCAACTGCGTCTGACCGATGAGGAGGATGCCGACAGCGGCCTTGACATTGTTGCACAACCGCCGGGCAAACGCCTCCAGAACGTCCTGCTGCTCTCCGGCGGCGAGAAGGCGCTGGCGGCAATTGCGCTCCTGATTGCCATTTTCCGTTACACGCCAAGCCCCTTCTGCGTGTTGGATGAAGTCGATGCTCCGCTTGATGATACGAACGTGGGCAGATTCACCCGGTTGATCCACCAGATGAGCGGAACTTCGCAATTCATTCTGATCACACACAACAAACGGACGATGGAAATCGCCACTGCAATCTACGGCGTAACGATGGAAACCCCGGGCGTCTCCAAATTGGTATCAGTCAAGTTCGAAGAAGTCCCGGAACCCGTAGGAGTCCCAGCCTGAGCAGTTCTTGGCAAAAGTTTTCGGTTTTTCCGTTTGTGATGTCGGTAGGCCCGATTGCTTCTTAAATCTTCAATTTTTCTCGCTGGATGGCTGTTACTTCGGCGGTGTACTGTGTTGTATAGTCGTCAGACTTCCGCTTTTTTCGTTGACAACATCCTCTGATGATTTAAAATGAGCGCTGATCAACTCTTCGATATGCAAACAACGCACACATCAGTCCTTCTTGAGACCAAATTGCCGGGGATGACACCTATTTCCCGCGGGAAGGTTCGCGACATCTACGAACTCGCGGGCGATAAGCTCCTTATTGTGGCAACGGACCGCATCTCAGCTTTCGATGTGGTCTTGGGCGCTGGCATACCCGGGAAAGGACGAGTGCTCACCGAGCTCTCGTGCTTTTGGTTTGAACGCTTCCGGGATCTGGTCCCGACCCACTTTCTGACGGCAAACCTTTCGGAGTATCCGGAGCAGCTTCAACCTTTCGCCGGCCAGTTGGCAGGGAGGTCCATGCTGGTAAGAAAAGCACAACCGTTTCCCATCGAATGCGTTGTGCGGGGGTATTTAGCTGGTTCGGGGTGGAAAGAATATCGTGCCGACGGCACGGTATGCGGGATTAAGCTGCCTGCGGGTCTTGTTGAGTCATCTCGTCTCGATCAGCCGATTTTTACGCCGGCCACAAAGAGCCAAACCGGGCATGATGAAAATATTTCCTTTGAGGAAACGATCGCGAGAGTCGGAAAATCCGTTGCTGAGAAGCTACGCGATCAGAGCCTCAGGCTTTACACCGAGGCGCGGAAGTACGCAGAAGACAGGGGAATCCTAATCGCGGATACAAAATTTGAATGGGGTCAAATCGGAAGTGAAATGCTTCTGATTGATGAAGTCCTCACTCCCGACTCCTCACGCTTTTGGCCCAAGGACACCTACACACCCGGGAAATCCCAGCCTTCTTTTGACAAACAGTTCGTACGGGATTACCTGGAATCAATTCACTGGAATAAGCAACCTCCCCCGCCGCCTCTTCCCCCCGAGATCGTTGAAAGGACCAGTAAGAAATATCGGGAAGCGTATCAGCTATTAACCGGACAAACGCTGAACTTTTGAAACAGACCGGCCCGGAAGCGGAATGGCAAATTGGAATTGGCTTGACTGGGTCTTAACAGCGATCATTCTCGTTTCTGTAATAACCGCCATCTCTAAAGGCCTTGTGGGCGAGCTGATTTCTTTGGCCTCGGTAGTGGCTGGCGTAGTGGTGGCCGTCCTGGATTACGGACGCGTTGCCCCTTGGTTCGAGGATCTTACTCGATCACACGAGATCGCACTGGGGATTAGTTTCCTTATATTATTCGTTGGAACGCTGGTACTAGGAGCGGTGGTTGCTGCGCTCGCCAGAAAATTGATTCAAAGGGCGGAGCTTCAATGGTTTGACCGTTTTCTGGGAGGCATCTTCGGACTAGTGCGGGGGGTTCTGGTCGATTGCATTGTGCTTTTGATTCTGATGGCCTTTACGATCAAAGAGAGAGCAGTCCAAAAGTCGGTGCTGGCGACCTACATTACTTCCGGCTCTCGACTGGTCGCAGTTTTTATGCCGCGCAAAGTCAAGATGGATTTTCGGGCAAGTTTTGAAAAATTCAGACTAACCATGACTCAAGCAGACAAGAAAACGGTAGGAAACCAGCCGTTGAACCACACGACCTTTTGAGGATGCGGAGAAGTACGGTGAAAGACCAGCTTGACAGCCTGATTAATCAAATGATCGAAAAAGACATCTATTTCGAGGAAGCGCTCAGCGAATTCCAGAGGCGATTTATCAAGAAGGTGCTGGAAAAGAGCAACGGGAACTTATCGAAAGCCGCGAAGACTTTGGGCATTCATCGGAACACGTTGAGCCGCAAGATCGTTACCCTAGGGCTTGACGATAGCCCAAATCGCCGCGTCCGCGCTCACCAATACGTGAAGAGCTAAAATTCCCTTCCTAAACCCGGCGCGGTAAGCGCAATCCCTGACAACAGCAACCCTGCGCCCGGGATCGACCGACCGCTCGTTCCAAGTTCCGAATTCTCAAGAAGGTTCTACTGAGATAAAAGGCTGACCTCCCTAACGTTACGGACGGCGTTTCGGAGCTTTCTTTTGCGCGTTCGCCTTGGCCTTCTCCGCTGCGGCCTTCAAAACGGTTTCATCGATTTTGCTGTCACTCAAGGTCAGAATAAAATTTGGATCGGTCGTGTAGGCGTTGATCGTGCCCTGGAAACGAATCGGATCACCCGGCTGGAGATATCGGGCGTCTGGCTGCGAGTCCTGGAGCACAATATCGTAACTGCCTTCCTGACTTTGCGACGAAGGCGTTATTCCTACACGCACATCATATGTGCCCGGCGTGCCTCCCTTCACGACGCCGGCAACATGGCCGACAAGGCCCAACGGTTGCCCTTTCAACTGGCTCCAGTTTTGCTGAGCCGTGTCCCCGCCCACCAAGAGAGCATCCTCGATCTTATAAAATGCATCGAGGTTCGGGTTGCCGGTCGATGCGTGGTGGGGAGGAGGAGCTACGCTAAAATCTGGCGGAGGAGTAGCCGAAGATCCCGCGTCCGCCAGGACCTTTTCTTCACCGGCGTTCGACCCGTGCTGAGCCTCATAAACTTGGCTGTAGAACTTCTGTAGTTGCGCCAGGTTTGGGCTGTTGGATTTCTGAGCCAAAGCAACTGATCGCGCCAGGTTCCAGATGGCCTTATTGACATCTCGGGGCTGCTCCTCGTAATACGCCTGTCCCAAAAGCGAAAAGACCAGAACGTTCTCAGGGTTGTCTTGTCCAGCAGCCTCCAGCGATGTGATTGCTTGAGCGTAGTTCTTTTGCTGAATCGCAACAAACCCTATCGTAGTGTTAAAAACGGCCCGGTTGGTCTTTACGTATGTATTGAACTGGTCGTCGCTCACCGTGGCAGGTTTTTTTAAATTCTGCAGAAGCTGCAGACCGTGCTGGGCGTCACTTTGAGCCTTCGAAAGTTGGGTTTGGCTATCAGGGTCCGAAGCCTTGTACGTGTAAGGAAATGTAAAGCTCAAATAGTAGAGCGCGGCAAGGTTATCGGGATCTGCTTTGAGCGCGTCCTTGGCCGCCTGGATCGCTTTATCGGATTGGTTTAGCTGCTGGTAAGTCTGCATCTCAGCAACATAAGCATTAGCTTTGAAATCAGAATCGGGAAACTTCTGAAGAAAAGCCTGGATCAACGGCAGCCTCTTGTTTGGATCCTTCTCATTCACAAAAGCCTCAAAAGCATCGTACTCGGCCCGGCTTTTCCATTGCGGTTTTTTCTGGTCCGCAGCAGCAGGAACAGGCGCTGGGGATGCGCTTGACGACGAAAAAGCAGGATTCATTCCAAACTCGCCTGTCGCGAGTGCAACAGTGGGCGGGCTGGTCAAGCCAGCAAGCAATATGATGCTAAAAAGCACAGTCATTTTCTTCATTGAGAAGCTACCTCTGATTCTAAGGTATTTGTACCGGGCATTCAGGCGTTTTCGGTTCCCGGCCCCGGCCCGCCGCGGAAGACTTCCGACCCTTGTGATTAATTACCTGGTCGGCTAGGCGCCATCAAGTCGGAGCAGCTTTCCAAATACCAAGACTCGGAAAACTTTGCAAGCAAAATCTTTATATGCCCGTTCCGCGTGATGCCTTACGCCTTACCTGCGCCTCCTGTTCTTTACTATTGCATGTGCAAGAACAGATTCAAGTCTTCGCTTACAGTTTACCATTGATTTGCCGTAACTTTGCACTCACCACGATGCAGAATCCTGATTCCTATTCTTATCCCAATTATCACAGCAACGGCCGGCGATAACCTCCTACAGCACAAGACCGGCTTTGACCTCGCGTCAAAAAGCCTCACAGCTCAGTTCTGATAGGCTATACATGCGATCCAAACAGGCGGGAGCTCTACCCTTACGAATGTCAACTGAAATCTACCCTTGAGGCTTTACAGTAGTTTACCCGCTCCAACAAGGTCACACCGCTATTATAGGGCGCTGCAGTCTGCCAGGCAAAACCTTATCACAAACCGTATCGCGGGGCCGCCACCTTGTCCGTAGCCTGTGAGGGTCTGCTCCTAATATCAAATCAGACTTTGCGTACACGAGGAGCGAAACATTGCGCAAGGTGTTACGTGTCAGCACCGGGGCGGGGGTAACCAAAGGTCCATATTTGGGGTGGCTTTTAGCGGCCTTTTCGGGAGGATCAAGATCCGCCTGAAGGGCATCCAGCGCACCGCCGTTTCTCTGATCAAGAACCAACACGTCATCGAAATCGGAAGACCTTTTCGGAAAGTGCAACCCGCACGAATCATGTGCTGGCAAAATTGTTACTAAAAGTGTATACTAGTTATGCTTGATCAGTTTTTGTGACCAAATATCACAGACTTCGGAGGCCACAGAATCATGGGTTTTGTGGCCTTTTGCATTTTGGCGAGTGGTTGCGAGAGCAGAGCGAGTTAATTTTAAAACAACAAAAGGAACAGAAACAGCTACATGTACAAGGAACAAGGTACGGTAAAATGGTTTAACGACTCCAAAGGCTATGGATTCATTCAGCGAGCCACCGGAGAGGACGTTTTCGTGCACCACTCAGCCATTCAGGCGGAAGGATTCAAATCCCTCACTGAAGGCGACGCCGTGGAATTTACGGTCACTAAAGGTCCAAAGGGATTCCAGGCAGAAAACGTAACAAAACTTTAAACCGAATTATGCTCCCGCCCGTGTCTTGGCCTCATGCCGTGACGCGGGCAGGAGCGATCTAAACCGTGAGGGACAACCAACGCAGACACAAATCCAATATCTAGGTTTTCAAGCCAAAGCTAATGGGAGAGATTACACCTACCGCGTGATCAACCCAAAAAGTGGCGATCGGGAGTTTACGCTGACCATCTCGAATCGGGCTTTCGCTGAACATCACGTTCCCTATCAGGATGCGGCAGGCATCTGTTATCAGAAATTACAAAAGGCCCTGGGGCTCGAAACCCCGGAAGAACCTCTCCCTCGCCGTTCCGTCCTTTCGGACGAGGAGCTTGCGGAGCACTTGGAACGGCATCGCCCCGCCAGCAAACGAAGCCATTGAAAGCCTAAGTGGTTTCGGGCCCTATTTACCCACGATTTGTCCCCCGTCCTATTCCAACTACCAGCGCCCGTGCTTTGCCACATGCCCCTGTGACGGCAATCACCCAGGAAGGTGAGTCGGCTCACTGTGTGTTTCCTGGATATAAGCTAGCTTCATTATGTCGGTGGGCCCTGGCCAGGGCAGAAGCGTAGTATCGTTTGCAAAGAGACTGGGCATAGAAAGAACCCGTCAGCGCTACGACTCTCACCTGAAAGGAGCAGACCCATGGCAGGGAAATTGATTGCAAAACCTGCGAAGGAGCTTGCCCCTATCAAGTTCACCGAGATTGATAAGCTGTTCGACCGCACGCAGGAAACGTACCGTTCCATTGCACGCCGGGCTTTCGAGTTGTTCGAGGGAAAGGGAAGAATCTCTGGCCATGATCTTGAAGACTGGCTGCGGGCGGAATCGGAATTGCTACATCCTATTCATATCACAATCAACGAATCGGAAAAAGGATTCAAGGTGCAGGCTGAAGTTCCGGGCTTCAGTGCCAAAGAACTCGAGGCCAGCGTTGAACCCCGCCGCCTAACCATCACCGGCCAGCGTGAAACCAAAGGAAAACATGAAAAAGGCAAAACGATCTATTCTGAGCGGTGCGCGAACCAGATCCTGCGCGTGATTGACTTGCCCGCCGAGGTGGACCCGGCAAAGGCCACGGCGACACTGAAGGACGGAATTCTTGATTTTAATATTCCCAAGGCCATTCCTGCCAAAAAGGTCCGCACCGGACGAAAGGCTGCATCACACTTTGTGAGAAGCGGGCAATAAGAAGGAAACCTTCTGATGTTAACTTCCTGCCCGCACAAGCCAAGAGGGCCAAAGGCGGAAGGAGGTTTTTATGAAAGGCAAACCAACGTGGAAGCCAGTTGGCCTTTCCGCGAGCAAATGGCACGGAGCAGGTCACGGGCGGGGTTCAGTGGCTTTGTCACCGTCCAAGAAGGTGATCCCGAAACAGACTCTGAGGTCTTTGGAAAGGAAGCCATCTTTCACAGGGGGTAAGCCGTAATAAGAGCTGGGAATAAATCTGATTACACGAAGAATGCGAGGAGGATGCAATGTCCATAGGTCAACGTGTTCGCGACTATCTCGATTCGCACCATGTTAACTATACGGCGCTTCCCCACACTCAGGCTTATCCTACCCGGAATATTGCTGAAGAGTTGGACGCCTCCGGCAAACATTTTGCCAAGTCGATTATCCTTCGTGCCGACGACCACTTGCTGATGGCAGTTTTGCCGGCTTCACACCGTTTAAATCTCCATAAGCTGAAGGTGTCGCTCGAAGCGAAACGACTGGAAGTCGTGTCCGAAAGTGAACTGAACGACCTTCGCTCCGATTCCGAGTTGGGCGCCTTCCCTCCGTTCGGAAACTTTTACGGGATGGAGACGTGGGTAGACCGCTCGTTGGGCAAATCGGAAGAAATCGTGTTCAACGCCGGAACCCACCGCGATGCCGTCCGAATGAGATACGCCGATTACTTAAGGCTCGCGATGCCTCAAGTTGCCACGTTTTCGACGCCGGCAAGACCGCGGCAAGCCGCGTAAAGTTGCCTCCCAAACTCTGCGATGCCCTTCGATTCGCGGCTGGCCCAAGTGCCACTGATAGCGCGGAGCGCTCTGTGCCGCGTTCCCCGTGCCAAGCCGTTGCCTGTACTTTGAACGCACACAACCCCCAAGGCTATTCACCATAATCTCTTGCGCTTATGCGACCTTTCGCTGTCGCCTGGACCGCATGCGAGGCATTACTTTGCCGACGATCTTTCGCTCTTCTGCATTTTGATCTTCGAATTCGATTTGTTATCCTTTCTTTTGGGGCTTCTTTCGGAACAACACTGCGAAGCTGCAATTCTGTTATCCACGAATTATCTTTCCCAAAAGGGAGAGGGGAAATGACAGAGATGCAAAACGATATATCCACTCGGCAAAGCATTCTTTCCCGTCTGGCGGGCGCTCGGGTGAACACCGATAAGCTTTTTGAGATGGTCAAGCCCGAGGCGCTTTACGACCGTCCCATTCCTGAGAGGCACCGGATCGTATTCTACCTGGGACACCTTGAGGCTTTCGATTGGAATCTCTTGGCACATCACGCCCTTGAGCTAGAACCATTTAATCCCACGTTTGACACCCTGTTTGCCTTCGGAATTGATCCTGTCGAGGGAGGTCTCCCGAGCGACCAGCCTTCCGATTGGCCGTCGGTGGCGGAAGTTCGCGAATATAACCAACGCGTACGGCGAGAGCTTGACCAGCGCCTTGAAGACGAATCTTTTGGTGACGCTGACGGCACTCTATTTGCAACGGGCGTCTATCTCAACGTTGCCATCGAACACCGATTGATGCATGCCGAAACGTTCGCCTACATGCTGCACCAACTGCCCTTTGAGCGCAAAGTTCGTCACCCGTCCTCAAGCGAGCCCGCTGCGTCTCAGGCTCAGCAAAAAAGAATGATTGAGATCCCCGCTGGAACAGCCAGTTTAGGCCTTGAGAGGGAAGGCAGAGTATTTGGGTGGGACAACGAATTTGAAATTCACTCCGTGGAAGTTCCCGCCTTTGCCATCGATGAGTACAAAGTCACAAACGCAGAGTTTTTGAAGTTTGTTCTTGAGGGCGGCTACGAAGATCCCGGCCCGTGGAGCAAGGAGGACTGGGAGTGGATCGAGCACGAAGGGATTCGGCAACCCAAGTTCTGGATACGGCGCGGCGATTCATGGTTTTATCGAACTATGTTTGCCGAGGTCCCGCTGCCGCTTGATTGGCCGGTTTACGTGAGTCATGCGGAAGCCGCGGCCTACGCGCGCTGGGCAGGCAAGCAGTTGCCCACCGAAGAGCAGTTCCACCGTGCTGCTTACGGAACTCCGGAGGGTCCTGAAAGACCCTATCCTTGGGGTGACGACGCCCCGGCGGAAACATACGGGAACTTTGATTTTGCCCGCTGGAATCCGTCTTCCGTCAGCGCGCATCCTGCTGGCCGGAGCGCCTTCGGCGTGGCCGACCTGATCGGCAACGGCTGGGAATGGACCTCGACGCTTTTCCAGCCTTTTCCTGGCTTTGAACCGTTTCCTTTCTACCCGGGCTATTCGGCCAATTTTTTTGACGGCAAGCATTACGTCATGAAGGGCGGGGCGGCGCACACGGCCGCCTGCATGCTGCGGCGCTCGTTCCGCAACTGGTTCCAACCGCACTACCAGTATGTCTATTCCGGGTTCCGCTTGGCGAGCAATTGAAGTTTCAAGTGGGAGGAGCAACTTGCCACAAGCCGTCACCGCCGGACCTGTAACCGAGTTCGCCGAAGACGTCCGCACCGGCCTCGGGAAATGGGGGCAGAAGGAAGTCCCTTTCAAATACCTTTACGATGCCGTGGGCTCCGCGCTTTTTGAAGTCATCAGTCTGCTGCCGGAGTACGGCCTTACTCGCGCCGGCGAACGGATCCTGCGGAAATACGCGGAAGAGATTACCGCCCGGATCCTCTCACCGGTCATTGTGGCGGAGCTTGGCAGCGGCAGCGGGAAAAAGACTCGGTGGATTCTGGAAGCCATAGCGCGCCGCCAGCCCACCGATTACCACCCGATTGAAATCTCGCATTCGGCGCTGACCATGTGCCGGCGGGAGTTGGAGCATCTGGATTCGGTCCGGGTTCTGGGTTTCGAGGCCGGTTATCTCGATGGTTTACGCAAAGTTGCAGCCCGCCGCCAGGAAGGCCAGCACTTACTCGTGCTTTTCCTGGGAAGCTCTATCGGAAATTTCGACCGCAAACAAGGGGAACAGTTTCTCCGCAGAGTGCGGCGGGTGTTAAGACCCGGCGACGCATTTCTGCTGGCGACTGACCTTGAAAAGCCGGTCTCACAACTCCTCCGCGCTTACGATGATCCTCTCGGTGTCACCGCAGCATTCAATCTCAACGTACTCGCCAGGATTAACCGCGAGCTTGACGCGAACTTTGATTTATCGTGCTTCCGTCACGCCGCCCGGTATAACGCTCAGGAGCGCCGGATCGAGATGCACCTGCGCTCCACGCTTGCCCAGAAAGTGACGATTCGCAAAGCTGGACTTACGGTCGCAATCCAAGAGGGTGAGACGATTTGGACAGAAAGCTCACACAAATACTCTCCCCAAGAAGTCATTGAAATGGCCGGGCGGGCCGGTTTCGAGTGTGTCGGGCAGTGGTTCGATTATGAATGGCCTTTCGCGCAAAATTTGCTGATCCCTGCTTGAGAGAGCCCGCAACGCCTTGTTCGACAGACTCTTATCCTGCTTTCTTTCAGCTTCGCCGAAGTTGAACCCGGAACCCATAACCTGAGCTGAGATTCGCTATGCTGAAACACCTATTCCGGACAGATTCAGGCTTCAACTTCGGAATTCCCTTTGAACGAGTTTGTGGTAGTTTCGTTTCTGACCGCAGGGGCGACGCTCGGAGAAGTTCATTCTTTCCTTCGCTTCGAGGACTCCAGTAAGGTGTTGTGGCGTCACTGGTCTAGCAACACAACCACGCTTACCCGGAATGATCGGGCACATTTCGGGCCCACAACTTGTAAGCTCAGCAGGTTGGCTGTAAGGTTTGGCCTGGTAAAATCCGGCAAACCGCAGCGCAATGCTGGCGAGACGATTCTTCTCCAGAGACTTGGTCAGAAACCCACGGTACGTCAGGCCACTTTCTTATCGGAGTCCTTGGACTCTTCCGTAACCCCGCGAAGTGCGCCCTTAAATTCACGAATGCCTTTTCCCAAGCCCCTGCCGAGTTCCGGCAATTTTCCAGGTCCAAATATGATCAGTACGATAATCAGAATGAAGAAGAGGTGGGTTGGTTCGAGTAGCCCATCCATTACATTACCTCCCGGCGCCAAATTCTCTTCACGCCGATTCCCATTATAGCTCGCTGCGCATTAATACCGAAATTTCTTTTCAACAGAGCCCTCGCGGGGAAGAATCCACAGAGCCCGGACCAAGAAGGCCATATAACCACTTTGCAGACAGGCAGCCCTGCCAATTCTGCAACCACAAGTCCGCGGTGGCTCGTGCCCTGTCTTACGCCGGCTTTCTACTCAGGTAATAGTAGAGGACCGGGGTCACCAGGAGTGAAAGGACGATGGCGATGAGGATGCCGCCGATCACGGCGATGGCCAGCGGCTGCAGCATCTGTGATCCCGCTCCCATCGCCAGCGCCAACGGAAGGAATCCAAGTGCGGCGGCGAGCGCCGTCATCACGATGGGCCGCAGCCGGCGACGCCCCGCCTGCACAATCGCTTCTTTGGCGCTGAAACCGGCCGCGCGAAACTTCCCGTCCGCATCCAGAATCAGAATTCCGTTCTTGGCCACAATGCCGATCACCATGATCAGCCCCATGAAGGACGACAGATTGAAGGTGGTCCCGGTAATGAACAGGGCAAGCAGCACTCCCGCGGTGGATAGGGCCGCCGAAGCGAGAATGGAGATGGGCGCGGAAAAGCTCTTGAACTCAAAAAGCAGAACCAGGAAAACAAAGACGACCGCCAGAAACAGAACCATCACCAGGTCGCGGAATGATTTCTGCTGCGTCTCATAGAGGCCGCCGTATGCCACGCGAATGGAGGACGGCAGGTGAAGGCTGGCCATCACTTTTTTGACCGCGGCGATACCGTGCCCCATGTCCAAGCCTTCCAGGCGTGCCGTGACGGCCACGTAGCGCAACTGGTGGTCCTGCAGGATTTCGATCTGGCCGGGAAGCTCTCTCATCGAGGCCAGCGTCCCCAGGGTGGCCAGCTTTCCTGTGGGGCTGATCAGCAGGGTGTTGCTCATCGAGTTGAGCGATGAACGGTACGTCCGCGGGAAACGAATGCGGAGCGCATAAGGACGGTCATTCACCACCACCGGTTGCGTTGCCGCGACGCCGTCCAGCATGACGTCGGCCTCGGTCACCACGCTCTGCGGCGTGAATCCTGCTTCGGCTGCCTTCGCCGTGTTCACGTGGAAAACAATGGCCGGACCGCTGGTGGTGGAAGCAATCCCATTATCGATGTCCACAATGGGATGCTTGCCATTCACCTCAATCTTGGCGATGGCATCGGACACTCGAATAGCCCATTTCTTCAGCAACGGCTCGCTGGGATTGAAAAGTTCAATGTAGATCGGTTGCGGGGCGCTGGTCAGGTCGCCAATCATGTCTTGGAGCTTCTGGGTGAAGTCGACCTCTACGGCGGGTTCCTGCTGGTTAACCTTGCGCCGAATCTCGTCCATGATCTGCCAGACGGTGCGGCTGCGATGGGTCGTGAGCTTAACGGAAATATCGCCCGTGTTCGCCTCAGTCACCGCCGCCAGCCCCAATTGCAGCCCGGTGCGCCGCGAGGTATTTGTGACTTCCGGAACCGAATGAACGATCTTTAGAATGTGCTGGATCATGCGGTTCGTTTCCTGGAGCGAGGCGCCGGGCGGCGTGACGTAATCGAGGATAAAGCTTCCTTCGTCCATTTTCGGCAGCAGGTCAGAGCCGATGCGCTTGTAACAATAATACGAAGTGAAAACAAGGACTACGCCCAGTATCGCCAGCAGCCACGGACGTTCCAGGATGCGGCGAAACCAATGGTCGTAAAAGCCGATGACCCGGCTGATGGTTTTTCCCATCGAGCGCTCTTCCAGCTCCATCATCCTCCGCATATCCGCCTGCCCGGGCTCCACTTCTGCCGGAGCGCCGGGAGGATCGTCCTCCACCGCATCGGACGAAGCATTAACGGGCGCCGCGCCGCCCTCGTCACCGCTCTTTAAATCCGCTTCGGGCCTGGGCTCTTGCCGCAACAGGTAGAGGCAAAGGTTAGGCGTCCAGGTGAGAGCCAGCGTGAGAGAGCAGAAAAGCGCCACGCCCACGGTGACGGCGAGAGCGCGGAAGAAGACTCCGGTCACGCCGGTGATGGCGATCAGGGGCACAAAGACGACGATAGGCGTCAGCGTCGAACCAATCAAAGGCTTGGTGAGTTCGCTCAGCGAATGTGAGACGGCTTCATAGCGGCCTTCCCCCGCCTCGCGTCGCAAGACAGTATTCTCCACCACCACGATGGCGTCATCGATAATCAGCCCCACCGCCGCCGCCAAGCCCCCAAGTGACATCAGGTTGAAACTCTCGCCCAGCACCTTCAGCGCGATGAAGGTCATCAGAATGCTGATCGGAATCACCATGCCGGCGATGAACGACGAGCCCCAATCGCGCAAGAAGAGCACCAGCACCGCCGAAGCCAGGATGATCCCGATCAGGATGGCGTCGCGCACGCTCTTGATCGATTCCCCCACAATCCACGACTGGTCGTACCAGTTGCGGACCTCGACACCCGGCGGCAGGGTGGCTTCGATCTTCAGCATCTCCGCCTTGACTTCAGTGGCAACCTGCATGGTGTTGCTCTCGCGCTGCCGGTTGATGTTCACCAGCACCGCGGGCATCTGGTTCGTCGTAGTGATGGTGTAGTTAGGCGCAACCCCAGAGGACACGGTCGCAACGTTCCGTACATAGATAGGGGTGCCGTCAGGAGCATCCTTGATAAAGATATTGGCGATTTCCGGCGGATTGTGGACTTGGCCGCTGATCAGATCGAGAAACAACTGGTGCTGGCGCGTCAGCAGGCCCGGCGACTGGATCAGGTTAGCGTGGTCCACTGCATTCAGGATGTCCGAAACGGTGATGCGGGTGACCAGCAGCTTAGCCGGATCGGGTGTGATCTGGAAGTCTGGCACGTCCATGCCCTGAATCAGAATGCTGCCCACGCCCGGCAGGGCCGTCAGCCGCGGCTTGATCCCATAGGTAGCCAGTTGATAGAGATCGGTCTGCGGCACCGTCTTCGAGATCAACCCGTAGCCCAGGATGGGGAAGCTGGAAAATTCCAGGCGATGTGTCTGGATGGTGGCCGTCGGCGGCAGTTCAGGACGCACGCGGGCAATCGCCGCGTTGACGCGCTCGAGCGTCCGGAACATATCCACATGCCAGTTGAAGAACAGGTCGATTTCCGCCGACCCCCGGCTGGTGATCGATTTCACGTCCTCGATCCCCAGGACGCTGCCCACCGCCTCTTCGACCGGCCGGGTAATAGTCACCATCATCTGGTCAATGGGCATCACGCCGTTGTCGATCCCGATGATGATGCGGGGGAAATCCGTGGTCGGGAAAACCGCAATCGGGATCGTGAAGGCGAGATAGCCGCCCACCAGCGCCAGGGCGATGATCAGAAAAATGATCGGCTTGGTCTCCCGCGCAAACCAGTACGAGGAAGCGTCCTTCTCGCCCGGCGGCGAAGGACTGGGAATATCGGGACTTGATTTTGTGCCGTTATCCATCAATCGTTTGATGCCGTCTGATACATCACCTTCGTATCGTCGGGCAGGCCGTAAGCTCCCTGGCCCACAATCAGTTCACCAGCCTTCAGCCCGCTGACGATCTGCACTTTGCCGTCCTGTTCGATGCCGGTTTGAACCTTCGTCTGATGAGCGTGGTCGCCGGGGCCGATTACCATCACATAGGTTTCCCCGGAATTTACCACCAGGGCTGAGCGCGGAATGACGAGCGCATCGGGTACGCTTTTCGCCGTGATGGTCACGCTCGTGGTCAAGCCCGGCTTCAGTTCATCTTTGGGGTTCGCAGCCTGAACCCAGACCTGAACCGTCGTGCTACTAGGGTCAAGGGCGGGGCTCACCACCGTGACTTTTCCCGGAACCGGTTTGCTCTCGTCCTCCGGCACGGAAATCTCTGCCGGGTCGCCCACTTTCAGCATCGCGGCCTCTGTGGCGGGGATATGCGCGCGCGCAACCACCCAGGACAGATTCATCACCGTCATCAGAGGTGTTCCGGAAGTTGCCATCTCGCCCTCATAAAGCGGCCGGTCAGTGACAACGCCGCCGATCGGACTCCGTATCTCCGAATAGGCAAGTTGCGCCAGCGCGGCCTCGTACCTTCCTTTTGCCGCCGCAAGCTGTCCCTGGGCCGCTTTTAACAGCGCTTTTTTGCCCACGGATCGCAGCTTTTCGAGTTGTTGTTCGGCTGTCTGCAACTGCGTCTGCCACTGGATCAGTCCAACCTCCGCCTGGTTCAATTGTTTTCCCGCGAGAGCCCCTTGCTGATACAGTTTCTTGCTGCTTTCGTACAACGTCCGGGCGGCCTTGAACGATGCCTTCGCGCTCTTCTCGGCGGCCTCCGCCTTCTGAATTTGCTCCGGAAGATTGGCGGCAGTGGTTTCGTAATTCGCCTCGGCCTGTTCGTAGGCGCCTTTAGTCTCCGCAACGGCTGCGGCCAGATCGCTGTTCTCCAGCACGGCAAGCAGTTGCCCGGCGCGCACGGAATCTCCACGATTAACATAGAACTTTTGGACCGGGGCGCTGATTTTGGGCACAATCGTCGCCTGGTGGAGCGGGTACAGGACTGCTTGTGTGATCACCTGCTGCCGGATTTCTGAACGGACAACGTGAACTGCCTCAACCGTAACCACCGGCTCAATTTCTTCTGCCCGCTTCCTTCCACACCCCGCCATAACAATCGAAGCGCCCAGCGCCAGCACAGCCAGCGCCCGGTATTGCGACCGATGCTTCCCGGATGCGAGAGCGGCGTCGGGGGGAGTCTCATTCCCGGCGTCTCTAGGCCTCTGGAACAGCGACGGTGGTTTATTCAGCATGGATTAGAAGCTCCCCGTGAGCGTCTGAAGATAGGCCAAAGCCACCCGGTAGCGGGCCAGCCCCGTTGCGTAACTGTCGCGAGCCTGCGTCAAAGTGTTCTCAGCGTTCAGCACCTCAAGCACCGTGGCGTCTCCAGCCTTGTAACGCAGCGTGTTCAACCTCAGACTCTCCGCCGCAAGATTCGCCGAACTCCTCAAAGTGCCGAGTTCAGCTCGAGCCGTGCGCGCTTCATTATAATAGGAATAAAGGTTCGCCAGCACCTGGCGCTGGGTGTAGGTGAGCTGCACGCGCGCCTGGTCCCTCTGATATTTTGCCTGGCGCAATCTGCTCAACCTGGCGCCCCAATCCCACACCGGTACGTTGAGCGTCGCCGTTAAAAAGAAGCCAAGGTTGGGAAGCCTGCCCGCTTCCGGCTGCTCTACGTTAATGCTACGCAGCGCGAAGTAGTTCGCCTCGATGCCGTAATCAAGGTCAAAAGATAGCGTCGGCAGAAAAGCCGCTCGCGCTACTGAAACCCCATATCTCGTCTGGCGCACGTCGGCCATCGCCGCACGAATTTCAGGATTGCTTACCTCCGCCATTTTCAATGCGTCCGCAAGCGGAGGCAGCGGCGGAGAAATGCCCAAGTCGTCCACAACATTGAAATCCTGATTGAAATTGGGGAACAGCAGCACGGCCAGGCTGAGACGGGCATTTTTCATGGCCAGTTTTGCCTGCTGGAACGCCTGCTTCTGCTGGTTATATTGGATTTGGAAAGTGATTACGTCGCTGTAAGCAACCTCGCCGCCCTTCTCCAGTTCCTGGCTGATCTTCAGAGAGCGCGCGGCCTGGTCAAGGCCTTGCTGCGCGGTGGAGTACTGCCGCTCGGCCACCACCAGCGCGTAATAGGCCTGCGTTACGACGACGTTCAGCCCGCGCTTCGCAATCTCCTGCTGCGCTCGCGCCATCGCCTCAGCCGCCGTGGCTTGCCGGTATCCGGCCAGCGTGAAGGTGTTGGCGGTGAAGGCCTGGTGGAAAACTCCCCAGGCGCGATAAACGTGAACACCATCATTGGTAACAAACCGGCCGACCGCCGTCCTGCCGCCGTTCCCTTGAGTCAGGAGTTCCTGCGTCGTGGCGTCGGCCGAAGGCAGCAGCGTGGCCCGGGCTTGTACCACGTTTTGTCGCGCCATCTTTGTAGCCGTCACGGCGGCCTGGAATTGAGGGCTGTAAGCCTTCGCACGCTTCAGCGCATCCTGCAGCGTCAGTGTGAGTGGCGCATCCGGGTTGGAATTGGATGTGGCAGGCTGCGGCAACCGGGCGAGCCGGGCCACCGAAGTTCCGGCTGGGCCGGACTGCCCTGCCGCCGTCAGGCCGGCGATGCAGAACATCACGATCAGGTTGAGAGCTACCAGGATTCCGCGATGGTCCGGTGCCTGAGTCCGGCAAACAGACCCGTCGCGTTTGCGCCGGTCAGCTTGGGCTATTAGTTTCAATCGGTCAAACCTACTTCGGTCGCTTGGCACGGCCACCTCCTGCTCATTGGATTTCTTTAGACGTGTGAGTCTAGCCTCTGTTGCCTTCTATTTGATGCGGCGCCGGGGAACTGCTGGCAGCCGCCGAACGTCCTGCGTGTTAATCGCCCCTCCAAATGGTCACGCGGAAGCCTGATATATGATTCTACTGAAGCTGCCGTGCACTGTGGCAAATTCCTGTCGCCGGCTTGATTGCATCTTAAACCGGCTTCGTGGCCCCTCGCGTCAACGGGCCGCGTCTTAACAATATCCGACTTGGCCGGATTGGAACCTGAAATCTGAATTAATTTTTGTTTAGCTTCAGGTTCAGCAGATAACCCGTTGCCGCTCAAGCCTCCTCCCGGAAGGCCCCCGCGTCATCACCGGTTCTGCACGTTGATTAATAGCGCGATCCTCGCCCGCCGCCGCAATTGTGGTAGAGTAAACTCGCTTTTTGCATGGCAGCCGGACCGGCGGTCGCGGATGATTCCATCCGGCCACCGCGTGACGAACGCCCGGTGGAGGCGTCGTGGCATCCCCGGCAAATTCAGGCGAAGACAGAGGAAGGCTCGATGAGTTATAACCCGGCAAAAGTATGGATGCTTGCTCTCATCTCGCTCGTGCTTGTCCATGCCGCGGCGGCACAAAATCCGCCCGCGGCTCTCAATTACGAATCTCCTTACTTCAAAGTTGCGCTGGCCGGCGATCACCCGGCTTTCGTCGCGCTGGCGGTGGACTCTTTGGGCAACGGCCGGCTGCAGGCGAATCTGGTCCGTCCTCCCGTGCCTGCAAGCCGCGCGTTCCGGGTTCGCTCAAGCGCGCAGAGCGTTGAATATCGCTCCGCAGGTGAGTCGCCCGACGCGCCGCCCTCCTGGGCCTTCGAGTTTTCCAGGCGCGAGCTGCGCATCCGCTCAAGCTACAATGCCGCGAGCCCGCCCGAGCCGCTCGTCGCCGTTTTCAATCCGTGGGTTTCCCATGCCACGCTACTTGGGATGATGAACCGGGACGCGAGCGTTCGGCTGCCTGCGGTCCTGCACTTTCCTGACCAGGGGACGTTCCGCATCACCCTCAGCGAAGGAAGCCACGTGGCGCTTGGTTATGACGCCGCGCGCTTCGGCCGCTACCCTGACAAGGATTACGTGCGCGTGACGTTCCCGGCGGCGTCTCCGGCCATGCCGGTGGTGGAATATACGCTCAAGGTAGTGGACATCTATCCAGGCGGGCCCGGGCTGGCAGGCGATCCTCGCTTTGACGGCTTCCGGCGCAATTTCCTCAATATTTTCCAGTTGAATCCCCGCCACCGCATGCTGGCCAACAATGCGGCGAGCGATCCCTGCGCGCTCAATCTGTACTTTCCTTCGGCGGTGGCGGTGCACACGCCCCCGCTTGCCAAAGGCCTCACTGCGCTCGATCTTGTCCGCGAGACGCTTGACCAGTACCTCAGCGGGAAGAAAGGGTGCGGACAGGTGGGATACCGGGACAATCCCCAGGTCAAATACGATTTCCTTGATTCTTATCCTTCCCTGCTGACGGCCGCTTCGGATTACGTCAGCGGCTCAAACGACCTGGAGTGGCTCAGGAAGAATTATCCGGCGCTCAAGGAGTGGACTGCGAAGGTGTTGGCGATGATGGATAAAAATGGTCTGCTCTCCTACCCGGCCAGCGGCAACTCCGGCTCCTGGCCCGAAAAAATCGTGATCCGGCCGGCCAACTGGTGGGATACCATCGGTTTTGGCCATGAGGACGCTTATTCCAACGCGCTCGCCTATCACGCCCTGCGCGGCATGGCGGAGCTGGCCCGCCGCATGAACCGGCCGGAGGACGTGCGGCTTTATGCCTCAAAAGCCCGGGCGATACGTTCCGTCTACGTGAAGACTTTCTACGATCCCGCAACCGGCGTTCTGGCGGGCTGGAAAAGCGCCGACGGCAAGCTGCACGACTACTACTTCACTTTTGTCAGCGGTGTGGCCATCACCTACGGCTTGGTGCCGGGTCGCCTGGCCAACCGCATCATGGATCACATGCTGGCCAAGATGAAGGCGGTCGGGTACACGCACTTTCAGTACGGCTTGCCGGGCAATCTGATTCCGGTTCGCCCCGAGGACTACGTCGATCACAGCCCGCGGTTCGGCTATAACGCCTTCCAGGTTTACGAAAACGGCGGCGCCACGGCTGACTTTGAGTATTTTACTCTCCGCGCCCTGTACAAACTCGGGCGGCGCAAACAGGCCGACGCCATGCTGTTTCCCCTGCTGCGCGCCTACGAAGCCGGCGGCTTCCAGGGCAAAGGCCCGAACGGCATGACCAAAGACTGGAAGGCATGGGACGGTACGCCCCACGGCTACGAGGGCCTGCTCATTGATAACTACCTCGCGCTCCTCGCGGTTCTCTACCGCTGAGCGGCTCGCAAGGGTCAGCCCGTTATCTCTTCGCCGGCAAAAGCCCCGCGGCACAAACCGGCGCCCTGGCTGCCCCGCTCCCCCTGTGGCAACTCCGGAGGAGCGCTACAGGTTGGCCCCGGGCGTGAGCCTGGGGAATGCGAACCCCTGGCCGCCGCTCCGCGGTTCCCCCTCTCCCGCCGGGGGAAGGCTGCAGTGAGGGCAACGGTTCTTCGCCCACAGCCAGCCATCGAGGCTACGTTTCAGCGCACGTTGCCCTCGCCGACGAAAAGCTGGTAGCGCAAAGTTTCGGGTTTTTGAAACTCTGCGGCCTTTCCGCCGAGCCCATCGGCTGCCGTTGCCTTTGTGTGCATACGTCGCATGAAAAGTATTTCTTGATTACATATTATTTCCAAGTGTATAAACCGCAGAACCTCTGGACAACGAGAGTCTGCTACCCGCTTTCACCTTGAATCGCGTGCGGCGGCAGCATCCATTCTATCTGGCGGCCTGGCCGGAAGGCCCAGCCTCTCCCGGACAAAAGCGCTGAGTTGGCAGCTCCGATAATCCTGCCGGGAAACCGCAAAGGTCGGCCTCGCCGTAAGGAGTATATTCGAGATGGCGGGCCATGGGTTCGCGTCAGCAAGAGAGCCCAAAGATACCAGCGCATCGGCTTGTTTCAAGTATTTCCGGGCTGACGCCTTGAAATCCTGCCGGGAAGGGTCGAGAACGAAGAGATAAAGCGACGGCTTGAGGAATCCGAGGATGCTGTTACTCTCCATCATCACCCAGACTTCGCCGTGCAAGGCGCGCTGGAGCGCAGGCAAGGCCGCGGCCAGTTCCCCCTGGCGAACCCGCAGCCAGAGAGAACGCTTGGCGCCCGCTGCGAGGAAGCGGCAAGTGTCCGCGCGGCCGTCGGGGTCTTTCTCCTCGGTGAGAACAAACAGGTGCTCCTGGGCCTCGCACGTGCACGGCTGCCCGTGATGAGAGCAGATGCCGTGACCGTACTGCGTGATCTTCACCGCAACCCAGCGGGGCGGGGTTAGGCCGCGAATCAACTCGGCCATCACCGAGGTCTTGCCAATGTTCCTGCAATGCCCGCCGACCACGACGATTTTCATGTCTTAAGACGCCCTGGGTTGATTGTAGGCCCGAACCTCCGATCTGATTCCCGCAAGGCTCGGTTGGAAACGGCCCGGAACCGGACTTGAGGTCGGCAGCTATTTCTTTTCTGCCGGCTCCGCAACCTGGTTGGCGGGCTCGGGAGCGGGCATATGGCACTGACCGTCAAAATAGCCGCCCGGCTCAACGATCAACGCAGCCGTGTAAATATCCCCGAGCACTACGCCGTGGGCCTTGATTTCAATCTTTTCGGCGGCGTGGATGGCTCCTTTGACCTTGCCGGCCACACTGACCAGCCGGGAGTGGATTTCACCTTCCACTTCGCACAGTTCGGCAAGAACCAGAACTCCTTCCGAGCGGATTTCACCTTTCAGATGTGTATTCAGGCGGACCATGCCGGAAGAGATGTTCATTCTGCCGTCGAACACAACCCCCGGTTCAAGCAATCCCACCAGTTCCTGATCCCCAAGGTTGTCGGGCTGCCGCCTGCGCAGCAAGTCGCGAAACGTAAACGCCATGAGGCCTCCCAAGATACTGCCGGTTTATGACGCTGTCGATAATGATGCAGTAGTAACTGCTGAGCATGTGATATGAGTCATCCTAGTAGCTGTTCATAAATGCGATTCAGGTCTTCGGCCGAAAAGTAACTGATTTCAATCCTGCCTCGCGTTTCGCTGCCCACCACGCGCACGCGCGTGCCCAAGGCGCGCTCCAGCTCCAGCACCGCCGCGCGAATATTGGGGTCAACCTTGGGATCGGGCTTGGGGGCTTCCGCTTCTTTGGGATCTGTACGGCTGGCAATCAGGCTCTCCAGCTTGCGCACGGAGAGCTCTTTTTCTACCACGAGGCGTGCGAGCTTTTTCTGGGCATCAAGCGGGCTTACGGCCACGAGCGCGCGGGCGTGGCCGCCGGAAATCTTGCCTTCCGCAAGGAGCTTCTGAACTTCCGGCGCGAGGCCCAGCAGACGCAACGTATTGGTCACAGTGGAGCGATTGATGCCCAGGCGCTCGGCGATCTGCTCGTGAGTAAGGTTAAACTTTTTCTGGAGCTGATCGTAAGCATGCGCGACTTCCAGCGGGTTAAGCTGCTCCCTCATCAAGTTTTCAGTGAGAGCCAGCTCAAGCGCCTCGTCGTCTGCGATATCTCGAACCACCGCCGGAACGCTTTCAATACCGGCTCGGCCGGCAGCGCGCCATCGTCGCTCCCCGGCTACTAATTGGTAGCGATCACCAGCTGGGCGAATAAGGATCGGCTGGAGGATGCCGCTTGCGCGGATGGAGTTGGCCAGTTCGTCCAGGCCCTGTTCGGAAAGCTCGGTCCGAGGCTGGAAAGGGTTGGGATCGATGAGGGTAATCGGGACCTGCTCAAGTCCGTGCGCGGCGGGCGTGGGATCCGCTTCCCGAATCAAGGCATTAAGCCCGCGTCCCAATGCCTTTCTGGTCATGGATGATAACCTCCTTGGAAAGTTGTAGATAACTTACTGCCCCGCGGCATTCAGGGTCATAAAGAATGACAGGCTTGCCGTGGCTTGGAGCCTCAGCCAAGCGAACATTTCTGGGAATCATGGTTTCGAAGACTTGGTCGCCAAAAAAGTCCTTAAGGTCGTCGCGGACTTGGTGAGACAGGTTCGTGCGCTCATCAAACATGGTAAGGAGAATGCCCTCAATCGCCAATTTAGGATTGTGCGTGCGGCGAATGCGGATGAGCGTATCCAATAGCTCCGAGACTCCTTCGAGGGCGAAATACTCACACTGGATAGGAACGAGGACCGAGTCCGCAGCCACAAGGGCATTTAGAGTAAGCAAATCGAGAGCGGGTGGGCAGTCGAGGACAATGTAATTGAACTTATCGCGAAGGGAAGCCAGCTTGTTTCTGAGGATTTGCTCTCTGTCGTTTCGGGAGACCAGTTCAACGTTAGCGCCCACTAGGTTTTTGTCGGAGGGAATCAGGCGAAGCCCCTCGAGTGGACCTTCGAGAGTAAGCTCTTCGAGGGAAGCATCGAGAATGAGGGCGTTATAGAGCGAACGGCGGGAGGGGTCCTTTCGGAAACCAAAGCCACTGGTGGTGTTGCCTTGGGGGTCACAGTCGATGACCAACGTCCGCATGTCCTGGCTGGCAAGAGCGGCACCGAGGTTAATAGTGGTCGTTGTCTTCCCGACCCCTCCTTTCTGGTTAGCAATGGCAATAACACGTCCCATCTTTGCGATTCCTTCCTATGAGGAACAGAAACTATCAGACCGCGACGGTTTAGGCAAGCTGAAAAAGGATTGTTCCACGTGAAACATCAGCGGGAAACCTGCCTAGAGGAGCAGGGCCACCATACCATAAACGGCTATAAGACTATGAAACATAAAGCTTTGTTCCAACTAAAATCTGCCTCTGGTGGCTCAGTGGAATAGGAAAAGGCTGCATCCAATCGACGTCGGATTTCCCACCGAGAACCGCCTCCACCTGATCACTTCCGATCCAAAGGCACAGGTGCCCGGAAACCTTAAGACAGCCGAGAGCGTGAGGTATAAGATCACTTAGTCTTCCTACCGCCCTGATTGTAACAAGGTCAAACATCTCCCGGGCCGCCTGCCAAGAGAGTTCCTCGATTCTCGCGCCGCTGACTTTAACCGAGCCCAGGCGGCAGACGTTGGCGACTTCTTTCAGGAAGGCTCGCTTTTTCGCGACGGGCTCAAGCAACAACGCCGTGATTTCCGGACAAGGGATCTTGAGGGCTAATCCCGGAAATCCAGCACCGCTTCCCACGTCCAACAAAGTGCCAGCCAAAGGGATGATTCTGGTAAGAAGGAAGCTTTCGCCGAAATGTCTGGTTACACACTCCTCCGGCGTGCGGATTGCCGTCAAGTTGATTTTCTGGTTCCAGCGCAGCAGAAGATTGAGATAGGTGAGGATCTGCTCAACCTGATGATCAGAAAGATCAACCGCAAACGGTTCAAGCAACTCGCGCACTGAGCGACGGGACAGCATGGAGCGATATTTTAGATTCCGGTGCATGAAGAAGCAATGGGAAGCCGGGGAAAAGCCGGCAGCTGCCCCCGTGATCGGCCGACGGGGATGTTTCACGTGAAACATCCCGGAAGCGGATGTTGCGGCAACGCACTTCTGTCATAATCTGGCGGCAAAATTTCGAGTCAAAGTCATATTAACTATGATTATAACGCTTACATATATATGTGTATACTATTTGCATAATTGCACCATTCATAATTATTCCACCTTTCGCTCTGCCATCGAGCATCAGTGTGTAGTGGTCCTCATCATCACCGGAACGCTGGAAATTCCGGTGGTCCGCCCGCTTGAACTCTTTTTTCGCTTAAAGGACGTCATCCATTTTTTTGTTCCAAAACTCCGGATAAAGCAGGATTTGGTCCCGGGTATGGAGATGTCCATTCATTTCACGGCCGCTAGTTTCTTCTTAACCACTCTCGGCGAATTTCGATCTCTTCCTTCGTCGCACCGCGCAAACGATCGATGGAGAACACGTTGGGGATCGGAGGACCCAACTTTACGAAGATGATCTGCCGGTGCTGGTGACGTTCAACCTCGAAGGGAACGTCGGCGCCCACCGGATAGATGCTCAGGCGATCGCCAAGCCCTTCGGTTGCCAGCGACCGGTCATCCACAGCGATTAGAATATCGTCGCGGCTCAAGCCCGCCCGGTCTGCCGGGCTTCCCGGCACCACGTCAACAATTTTCACTCCGGTATTGGCCGGTTGAGTGTACACTCCCAGGCTTGGCGGCGTCCCCGGCGAGACGCCGACGTGAAGCGTCAGGCCCGCTTTCAAGAAGATTTTATCGTAAGGGAGTGGGGTTGTCCCCGCCACATAACACTGAAAGAATCTTGTGAAGTTGCTACCCGCAACCTGGTCGATGGCGTCCAGAATGTCTCTTCCCTTATAGCCGCGCCCACGCAAGTAATAGCTTGCCGGAGGGCTTTCGTAAAATTCCTGGTACATCAGGCGGAGCACGTCGGCAAGCGACTTTTTGCCATCGGTCCGGGAGCGGATGGCAAGGTCCAGGAGCATGCCAAGCAACGCTCCTTTGTCGTAGTAAGAAATCGTAGTGTTGGCAAAGTTTGTTTCCTGCATCTGAGGCGACCGGTCAAAAAACCAGGCATGGAAGCTTGAGCTTTCCGCTGACATGAGCTTGCGCCCCGGATCGTACCGGATGGTTTGGATTTCACTCGCCATGCGCCTCAGGAAGTCCTGCCGGGTCCACAGGCCACAGCGGAGCAAATTCAGATACGCATAGTACGTTGTGACGCCCTCGACAAACCACAGGGACTTCGTATACACCTCTTTGCTGTAATCGAAAGGCCCAAGCACGGCCGGCCGCAGGCGCTTGACGTTCCAAAGGTGAAAAAATTCGTGGGCGGCGATTTCGAGAGCCTCGCTAAGCCCCCCACCGGACAGGCTCCCGGGGACAATAATTTGCGTCGAGTTCAGATGCTCCATCCCGTCGCCCATTCCTGCGTCCGGAGCAAAGTGGAAGATGAAGGTATACTGGCTGAAGTCCGGGAGGGGCATCATCGCCATTTCCGAATGCACGATCTTCTTCAGACCATCAATCAAGGCGGACCGATTTTTGTCCTCGTTGTCATAGCTGTGGATAGCCACGCGGAAGGTTTTGCCGTCTTCCTCAAAGCTCGTCACCGAGCAATTCGCTGAGATTTCCAGCGGCGTATCGACGAGAATGTCGTAGTTGGGGATCTGGAAGCTATTCTGCGCGAGTGAAAGCGAAAACCCACTGATAATTTTCCATCCCGGCGGAGCCTGAATGCTCAAGTGCAGGGGATTTGGCTTATGTCCCACGAGATACATGAAGACCGAAGCCCCGTTGATGTTTGCATGAGAGGCATCAAACTGTGAAAACGAGCCACTGAGGTTGTTCCCGAAAACTTTGTAACGCACCCGCACGCTGCCGCCGCAGTTCCTGGTGTCCACCCGCCAGGTCTGCTTGTCCGTCTGCATCCAGGGAAGATTCTGGCCGCTGGCTCCCTGCGCTGTGAATTCCTGCACGTTTTTTGCAAAATCGTAGATCGCATACCGGCCCGGCGCCCAAGCTGGCATGGCAAACTCGAGGCTAGATTCCTTCACCCTGGTTGCGGTGATTTCAACCTCCATCAAGTGGGTGGTGGGACGCGCCAGGTCAAGGTTATACGAGAGGTCAAGCTGATTCGTCGCCGCCTGCTGAGCCGCAACCTGCGCGCTAGCTTCAGCCCATACCGGCATTCCCGCAGCGATGAGGCACAATAATGGCAGGAGGCTCGAAATAATCAGATGGGAGAGTGGTTTGGACCTCGGATGAAGGGGTGTTTGTTTGCGGTTGAACGACGAATATTGTTCTGTCATCGGACTCTGTTTCCGGTCGGGCTCCGATTATCCCACAACCGGCCCAGGAAATATGCTCTTCGCTCAAAATGAAAACGAAGGTCTCGTTATGATGGCTGGCCTTTTTAGCAACCTGCTACAGAACAGGGCTGTTGTCCCCCATGATCTGTTCACGAATCATCTTGACCGGCGCGATGCCGAAGCCCAGAAACTGATTGTGGAATTGCCGCAAGTTGAATTTCTCGCCTAAATTCTGGTTAGAGTCTTCGCGCAGCTTCATAATTTCGAGCTTCCCGAGCGCGGCGCTCAGGTATCCAGGATCCAGGGCGCCACGTATCGCTTCACGCTGGGCGCTGGCGGGATCCAGGTAAGCTTGGCTTTGAAAGAGACTGGCGGCCTCGTCAACCGTCATGCCCCCCGTGTGCATGCGGATTGCCGCGATATACCGGCACAGCCGGACAAGCGCGGCCTGCAACTGAGCCAGTAACAGCTTGGGATCGCCCTCGCCGTAGCCCTGTTCCAGCATCATTTCTTCGCAGTAATGCGCCCAACCCTCCCAGTTCGTCTCGACCACTTTCAAGGAGGGCTCCAGCTTGCGTGCCTTTGGTGGCGCGCTCTTCAACCACAGGAACTGAACGTAATGCCCCGGATAGGCCTCACGAAGCGAAATGATCTGCGTGGCATAAGTGTCCAACAACTGGACCAACTGCTCCTTCTGCGCCTGATTCCAGCCGGAATTTGGAAGAGTCAAGTAGTAAAAAGACTGAATCGAGTGTTGTTCGAGCGGGCCGGGCGTGTCCAGGCAAGCCAGGGTTTTCGCTTCCATAAAAGCCGGCGCTTCCTTCACCTGGGGAATGGGTGCGGGAGCAACTGTCACAATTTCATGGGTTAGAACAAACTGCCGCTGGCTGTCGACCACCGATTGCGCATCGCTAAGGACCTGATTAGCAGCAGGGTGTTCCTGCGCCATGCTTTGCAGGATCTCCTGGGGAGATTTTGTTTTGTCAATGACCTGCGCGGTCTGGGCAAAAAGGGATTGGTTGCGTTGCAACTCGCTTTGGCCGATTTTAAGCAACTGGTCGGCGGGGGTATCTACCATCTCGTCGTACAAGAGCTTCTTGCTGAAGTTGCCTGCTCCGATGGCAAATGCACCCTGGGACTGGGGGGTGAGTACATTTTTCAAGTAATTCAGGAACTGGTTATAAGCCGTGACGAGTTGCTGGTTGACGGTATTAAACTCTGTTTTGAGAGAGCCGCTGGTTGCGCCGGCTACCACCTGGGGCAGGGCGTTCTGGATATAGCTGATCTGCGCTTGCACTTGCTCGATGGCAACCGCTGTGTAAACGCTGGGAGGATTGACAACGTTCGCGCGGGCACTATTCAGGACATCCGGGATACGCTCGGCGCGCGAGATCAGTGACTTCAGGCGGTCGTCGAGAGGAGCGAAGTCGCGCTCGACGAGAGCAAACAGGGACTCGCTGGCAATGTCGTTATAAAAATTAGGGTTTTTCGCCCACATGCGGATACTCGCGAGATCCAGGAGGTGTCCCTGAATCAGACTTCCGAGCAACCGGGCGTCAAATTGATTGTTAGCGGATAGCGCGTCGTTGGGTATTTTGCCAAGCTCAGTTAAGGCGCGCTGGTTGCGCGCAATTTCGGCCCGAATATCCGCACTGGAATAAGCCGGCAATTGGGCATCGTACTGGTGGATCCCTGCCTTTGTAGCTCGTGCCGGGTTGAAGTGGAAAAAGCCGTCGAAATAATGACTAACGAAGCCCCGAAAGGCCTGATCGGCCTGCGAAGGCGGACCGGGTTGGCTTGCCGGCTTGACGCCCGCGGGAGGAGCCGGAGCGCCCGGTGGCGTCTGTCCGGCCCCCGAAACAGTCTGTAATGCAGCTTTGGCCGTGGCGCCGCCGGTTGCAAGCGCCGAAGTCAATGCCAAAATTGCCTCGCGACGTGTCATTTTATCCATCTTTCGAGTTTCCCCTTACTGCGCGGCCTGGCTTTAATTCGCGCCTGCAGGCTCAAGCGCCAGGCGGCAAGCCGCGCCTTTCCTATCAGCTTCGTCGCTGGATAATATCGGAAAACTCCGGCCATGATACCAGGCCTCGAACTCATCTTTATAGAGTGGACTACTATCTTGGCCTGTTTCGCCCAAGGTGATGTTCTGGAGAGAATGGTCGAAGTCAAGAAAATATGCCACCATCCGCATCGAGGTCGCGACCGCCCGCGTGGAGATTGCAAAACCATCAAGGGAACCCTCATCATATCAGCGAAGGCTCCAAAAGCTGCGATGCGAGCTTTGCCGCCCAAACAAACCGAGGATAGTATAGAAAATTGCCTCCGTGCGTAACAATCCCCGATTTGTGCCACAGAAACACCGAAAGCTCCAAAGATCAGTCTCTGCATTATAATGAAGCGTCCTCGAGTTCTGCGTATAATACTGGCCGTTGCCGGCAAGGCATCCCGGACTAGGAAATCTCCAACGATGGATAAGGAGCGTTCATGAGCTATCTAGGAAAGTGGCTGATCGGGTTCGTGGCTGTGCTGCTGATTGCTCTTGGTATTCTGGCATTTCATCCCCGTGGATGCTTTTTTAAAGCACGGCCTTCCCCCGACGCCGCGCAAGCGTCCATGAAATCGTTCAACGTGAACATGCTGGACAGAAACGCGAATGTTTGCGTCAACCTCTTCCAATTCGCCGACGGCGGATGGCTGGCCAAGAATCCCATTCCTCCTGAATACCCGAGCTGGGGCACCTTCAACGAACTCCAGGAACGAAACCGCGAAATCCTTCACCAGATCCTGGAAAGGGCCGCCGCGGACAACGCTCCGGCGGGGTCGAACCTGCAAAAGATCGGCGACTTTTATGCCAGTTGCATGGATACCCAGGCGATTGAGGCCGAAGGCGCTAAGCCGCTCGAGCCGGAGTTCAAGCGCATCAAAGCCATCCGCAATCTTCACGACCTTCAAGCTGAGGTGGCGCGCCTGCAGGGCTACGGAGTTGATGTGCTGTTCGAATTCGGGTCAACGCAGGACGAGAAGAACAGCACCCAGGTGATCGCCGGTGCGGATCAGGGCGGGCTGGGCTTGCCGGATCGCGATTATTACACCAAGACCGACGCCAAGTCCCAAAAGCTTCGCCAGCAGTACGTCGAACATGTCCAGAAAATGTTTGAGCTTCTCGGTGACAGTACGGCCAATGCCGCTTCCGAAGCCAAGACTGTCATGAGCATTGAGACGAAACTGGCAGAGGCTTCGATGACCCGCGTGGAGCAGCGCGACCCGGACAAGACTTATCACAAAATGGACATGGCGCAACTGAAAGCTCTCACGCCCGCGTTTTCATGGCCGGTCTACTTCCGCCAGGTAGGCCATCCTGACATCCCTGCCGTCGATGTGGCTGAGCCCAAGTTTTTCGAGGCGGCCAATCAACTCCTTACGTCCGTGCCGCTGGACGAATGGAAAACCTACCTCCGCTGGCACCTGATCGACGCGGCGGCGCCCGCGCTTTCTTCAAAGTTTGTGGAGGAAGATTTCAATTTCAACAGCCGCATTTTGCAGGGAACCCAGAAAATTCTTCCCCGCTGGCAGCGGTGTGTACGGGCGACGGACAGTGAGCTGGGATTTGCCCTGGGTAAAGTCTACGTTCAAAAATATTTCCCCCCCGAGGCCAAAGCCCGCGCCCAGAAGATGGTCCAGAACCTGATGGCGGCCCTCCGCGAAGACCTTGAAACCCTGCCGTGGATGGGGCCGGCCACGCGCAAAGCGGCACTGGCCAAGCTGGACGCCTTCATACCTATGATCGGCTATCCGGACAAGTGGCGCGATTATTCCGCCTATCATGTAACACGCGGTTCGTACGTAGAAAACGTGCTCAACGGCGACTTGTTTGATTTCCGGCGCGACTTGAACAAGATCGGCAAACCCGTTGACCGCACGGAATGGGACATGACGCCGCCAACCGTCAATGCCTATTACGATCCTCTCAAGAACGAGATCGTGTTTCCCGCGGGCATCCTCCAGCCTCCTTTCTTTGATTATCGTGGCGACGACGCGGCCAATTACGGCGGCATCGGCGCGGTGATCGGACACGAGATGACGCACGGCTTTGACGACGAGGGACGCAAGTTTGACGCTCACGGCAATCTGAAGAATTGGTGGACGCCGCAGGATATCAAGAATTTCAACGAGCGCGCGCAATGCATCGAAAAGCAATTTGACAGCTACGTGGCGGTCGGCAATGTCCACGAGAACGGCAAACTGGTGCTGGGCGAAAGTATTGCCGACCTGGGAGGCTTGACCCTGGCCTATAACGCTTTTGAGAAAAGCCTCGAAGGCAAGCCCCGGCCCAAAGACATCGACGGCTTCACCCCTGAACAGCGTTTCTTCATTGCCTGGGCGCAGAACTGGGCGGAGAATATTCGGCCACAGTTCGCCCGGCTCCTGCTGAACGTCGATCCTCACCCGCTGGCTCGGTTCAGAGCCATCGGGCCGCCCTCGAACCTGCCCGCCTTTGCCAAGGCGTTCGATTGCAAACCCGGCGACCCGATGGTCCGTCCTCCGAATATGCGCTGCCGGATCTGGTAAGGCCGCATGGAGGTTGCTGAAAAAGCCAAACTGTCATAGTGAGGATGTTCTCTCTCCGCTCGCGAACGGCCTTGAGCGAAGCGAAGGGTTCAGGATAAACTCCGCGAAGAATCTGATGCATCTTCCTGACAATGGACAATGCAGGCCCTTCGCTGCCCGGATGACGTCGCGCGGATATTTTTCAGCTAAAATTAAAGATCAGATGAATTTGCCTGTCTACATGGACCATCACGCCACCACGCCTCTTGACCCGCGGGTGCTGGAAGCGATGCTGCCCTACCTGACCGAGAAATTCGGCAACCCAGCCAGTTGCACCCATCGGTACGGCTGGGACGCCCAAGCCGGAATTGAAAAGGCCCGGAAGCAGGTTGCCCGCCTCGTGAACGCCAAGCCGGAAGAAATCATTTTCACTTCCGGGGCAACGGAGTCCGACAATCTGGCCATCAAGGGCGCCGCGGGGGCGAATCGCCAAAGGGGAAATCGTATTGTGACCCTGGCGATTGAGCATCACGCGGTGCTGGACGCTTGCCGGCGCCTGGAAGGCGAGGGCCTTAGCGTGACCTATCTGCCGGTGACCCGGGACGGGTTGCTGAACCTGGATGACTTTAAACGGGCTTTGACCGATCAGACGATTCTCGTGAGTGTGATGGCCGCCAACAACGAAATCGGAACCCTCCAGCCCATTTCTGAGATCGGAAAGCTATGCCGCGAACGCGGAATCCTGTTTCATACCGATGCCGTGCAGGCCATCGGCAAAATCGAAGTGGATGTGGAACGGATGTGTGTGGATCTGCTTTCAATCTCGGCGCACAAGATTTACGGGCCGAAAGGCGTGGGCGCGCTTTATGTCCGTCAAAACGATCCGCGCCTGAAGCTGATCCCGCTTCTGGATGGCGGTGGCCACGAACGAGGCATGCGATCGGGGACGCTTAACGTGGCCGGAATTGTCGGCTTGGGCCAGGCCAGCGAAATCTGCCAACAGGAAATCTCCCGCGAACCGGACCGCCTGCGGGCTCTCCGCGACCGCTTGAAAGATGGCATCCTGGCTGGACTCGACGATGTCAGGATCAACGGTTCCATGGAACAACGCCTGCCCAACAATCTCAACCTCAGCTTTGCGGGTGTCGACGCGGAATCGTTCCTGATGGCCTTAAATAACGTTGCCCTGTCTTCCGGATCAGCCTGCAATTCGGCGGGAGATTCACCCTCCTATGTCCTCCAGGCGCTCGGATTGCCTGAAGATCTTGCGGCGGGCTCCATCCGTTTTGGCCTGGGGCGATTCAATACCGAAGAAGAAGTGGAGTTTACCGTTCATCGTGTGGTCGAAACTGTGAAAAGCCTTCGCGAACTCTCCACTCTGCCTGCTACAACGAAAAGCCCGACGCCCCAGGACAAGACCTGATGCCCTTCGCCTTCCCCGCTCACGACCCTTACTGGTTGAACAAGATAGTCCCCAGAGACTAATGCCTGAGCGCCAAGGCATGATTCCGGCCCTTTCGGGTTAATCTATTGGTAAAGGGGCAGGAGTTCAAGGCCGCCAAGGCGCGCGCGTCGCGGCTCGGGGTGCGCCTTGGGGTACAATCAGCCTGCAACGGAGGGGCGCCACCGGAACATATTGAGAAACCAAGGCAGTAAGGAAGTGATCTAAAGATGGTGGCAAAGACCTGTAGCGCCTTAGTGCCGATCTGGAATCTTGCCGGTTTACGCAATAGGAAACCCTTGGGTGTTGCGCTTGCATCTCATTAGTGGGAAAATTAAACTACCTCCATATAAGTTGGATCCCCGGGCACGAAACAAAGGAAAGGAGAAAGTTTTTCATGCCGCGTTCTACAAAACAGTTTTTGCGGGAGAATCTTCTGGGATTGAGCCTCACCATGGTGGGCCTACTCTGTTTGGCTCTCGCGTCTATTATGTATTTTGGCCAGCGCAGCTATAACAATATTGCGCTGGCAAGTGGGCAGGCGCTAGACGGGCCTGACATTGACAGCCTCTTGAAGTTGGACAAAGCCTACCAGCGCATCGTCCAGGAAGTGAACCCGACTGTGGTGAACATTCGGACAACGCAGGTTGTCAAAGTTCAGCAGTCGCCCTTTTTCTCAGATCCGTTCTTCCGCCAGTTTTTCGGGAATGTTCCGGGTATGGGAATTCCCCGGGAGCAGAAAGAACATGCTCTGGGAAGCGGAGTGATCGTTTCTCCGGAAGGGTATATTGTTACCAACAACCACGTCATCGCTCACGCCACGGACATCGAGGTCATGCTTTCCGACAAACGCACCTTCAAGGGCAAAGTCATTGGCGCTGATCCATTGACGGACATTGCGGTGGTAAAAATTAATGCCAGCAATTTGCCGGTGGCCGCGTGGGGCAATTCCTCAGATTTACGCGTCGGCGATATCGTTATGGCCTTTGGCAATCCTTTCGGACTGAATTTTACGGTCACGAGTGGAATTGTCAGCGCCCTGGGACGATCCGGGTTGGACATCGAAAAGATTGAGAATTTTATCCAGACGGACGCCGCCATTAACCCGGGGAATTCCGGTGGTCCGCTGGTGAACGTGCGCGGGCAGGTTGTCGGGATTAACACCGCCATCGTGAGCGGTGGCGGGGGACCTGGCGGCGAGGGCGGCTTCATCGGAATCGGCTTCGCCATCCCGGCCAACACGGTGAAGCACATCATGGAAGACCTCATCAAGACGGGCAAGGTAACCCGAGGTTATCTGGGCGTTGAGATCAGCGACCTGACCAGCGGCCTGGCGAAGCAATTTAATGTACCGACCACCGCCGGAGCGTTGGTCCAGAACGTAGAACCCAACGGGCCGGCTGCCAAGGCAGGGATCAAGAACGGTGATGTGATCCGCGAGTTCAACGGTCAGCCCGTCTCCGGGGCCAACCAACTGACTTACCTGGTAACCAACACGAATCCCGGCTCCGCTGTTACCCTGGGCATCTTGCGAAATGGCAAGCCGCTTAATGTCAAGGTGCTTCTGGCTGAGCGTCCGACCAATCTCAGCATGCAAGCAGGCGTGGGTCAGGCGCCTTCGGGCACGGCACTGGCGGGCATTCAGGTGCAAAACCTCACACCTGCTCTCCGGAACCAGCTTTCCCTGCCGAGCAGCGTAACGGGTGTGGTTATCTCGAATATCAATCCCGATAGCCCTGCCGCTGCCGCCGGGCTTCAGCAGGGAGATGTCATCGAGAGCATCGACCGGCATCCCGTGCATAACGTGAGCGACTTCAACCGCTTGGCAGCCGAGGCGAAAGGCCAGGTCTTGTTGCGCATCAACCGGCAAGGCTCAGGCCTTTATGTGGTAATCAGCCCTGGCGGCGGTGATTAATGTCGTGACCGCTTAGCGCGGAATCCGCCGGATCGCCTGTCGCGACCGCCCCCGCTCCCGGGAACTGGCCTTCGGAGTTCTGAAGGATTCAGCTACCCGGCGAGCGGGGGCATTTTGTATGGACACGGCCTGATCGTTTGGACCGGCAAAAATGGGAAGCAGCCTGAAGCGAGCAACACGGGCTGTGGTAAGTGCCGCTGTCGGAGTTGTCGCTATCTTGGCCTTGCTCACCATCTCAATTCGCGCCATCGAGAATCGTTTTATCTATTTTCCGCCCCGGCACTCAACGGACTTTGCGCCAGCCAAACAGTACGGTCCCCCCGCAGAAGAAGTCTGGCTCGTGGCCGCTGATGGCGTGAAGTTGAACGGCCTGTATTTTCCTCATCCACAATCACGCAAAGCGATCCTGTGGTTCCACGGCAATGCCGAAGACCTCGGCTCCGCGCGCAGCCGCGTGAAGTTTTACTCGGCGCTTGGCGCAAATCTGCTGGCGCTGGATTACCGCGGTTACGGCAGAAGTGAAGGCTCGCCATTTGAAGAAGGTCTGTATCGCGATGCCGACGCCGCCTACGAGTACCTTATCGAGCAGCGGCACATGCGGCCTGAAGACATTATTGTAGTGGGCCAATCGCTTGGCGGCGTGGTCGCCATCGATCTTGCTTCCCGCCGTCCCTGCGGCGGCTTAGTTGTAGAATGCTCGCTCACTACGGCAGGCGAGATGGCGCGGAGAATTCTCCGCATTCCGCTGCTTGCGTATAACCCTAAAACGCGTTTTGATTCGTTATCGAAGATTCGGCAGGTGCGTGCGCCGGTTCTGGTGGCCCATGGAACTAAAGACGAAGTGATTCCTTTCTCAATGGGCCGGCGCCTGTTTGAAAACGCCAATCAGCCGAAGGACTTTTACGCTGTGGAGGGCGCCGGGCACAACGATTTTCTGGAAGTTGGTGGAGAAGCTTATCGCGAACGGCTAAAGGAATTCGTTGCCGCGGGCTCCTCGTAGCCCGGCGTCCTCCCAACCTTGGTATTTGTAATTTCCTGAATAATGAAGCGACTAAGCTGAGGGCGGTGGAGGAGCGCTGGCTTTCCCGGCCGTGGCGGCGACCGCCGTCGCCGCGCCGTGGCATTTCTTGTACTTTTTTCCGCTGCCGCAAGGGCACGGGTCATTGCGGCCGATTTTTTCCTTGCGGATGACCTGCTGAGGCTTTTCCATGACACCTCCGCCCACCATCCGCATCTCGGCTTGCTCGCGCCGTTTGCGCCGCTGGTACTGGCGGATCGACTCCTCTTCTTCTTCGGGCGTCCGCATCAGGAACAGGTAACGAAGGCTTTCGTCCTCCACGCGATCCATCATCGCTTCAAACATGTCAAAGGATTCCCGCTTGTATTCCACCAGCGGATCGCGCTGCCCGTAGCCCCGCAGGCCGATGCCCTCTTTCAGGTGGTCCATGGCCAGCAGATGGTCTTTCCATTGCGCGTCAACCACCTGCAGCATGATCATGCGCTCATGGAAGCGCATCCGCTCCGCACCCCAAACCTGCTCGCGTTCCTCGTAGTGATGGCGGACAATCTGCTTCAAATCGTCGGTCAGGACGTCCAGCAACTTCGGATCAAGTTGCAGCTCCTGTTTGCGGAGATCGATTCCGAATCTCCCCCAGAATTCATTGCGCAGGCCCTGAATGTTCCACTCATCAGCGTGCTTGTCCTTGGGGCAGTACGTCGTAACCAGCCAGTCAACCACCCGGTCAATCGAGTCGAGCATGTACTCCTTTTGGTCGTCACCCTCAAGCAGTTGCCGCCGCAGGCCGTAGATGGTTTCCCGCTGCTTATTCATCACATCGTCGTATTCCAGCAGGTGTTTGCGGGACTCAAAATTCTGGCCTTCCACCGCCTTCTGGGCTGCTTCAATGCGCTTGGTAATCAACCTGGACTCGATTGGCACGCCTTCTTCCATACCCAGCTTGTGCATGACCTTGGAGATGCGCTCGCCCGCGAAGATCCGCAGCAAATCGTCTTCAAGCGAAAGATAAAAACGTGACGAACCGGGGTCGCCCTGGCGTCCGGCGCGTCCGCGCAACTGATTGTCAATCCGCCGCGCCTCATGCCGTTCAGTGCCAAGGATGTGCAAGCCTCCCAGGTCGATCACCCGTTCGTGTTCGACGTCGGTGGTGGTTTTGAACCGGTTCACAAAATTCGTCCAGTTCTTCCGCCACTCCGCATAGGCGTTGATGTAAGCCTGGTAAATCTCTTCGGCGGAACCCGAGGAAGGGCGCTCGGGCGGCTCAGGATCGATTCCCTGCTGGCGGTATTTCTCCGGGGATTTGCGAAACTCCTCGCGCGCCAGGAATTCCGGGTTGCCGCCGAGCAGGATATCGGTTCCGCGCCCGGCCATGTTGGTGGAGACGGTGACGGCGCCCACGCGCCCGGCCTGTGCCACAATCTGAGCTTCGCGCTCATGCTGCTTGGCGTTCAGGATGTTGTGCTTGATTTCGCGTTCATCCAGCACTTCGATCAGGCGTGCAGGCCGGCACTGAACTTCGACCAGATAATCGAGGACGGCCAGAGTCTTCCCGTCGGCGCTGTTCACCAGGTTGATCAGCCCCGGAACCCGTGCCCCGTCGAGGGCCGGAGGCTCCTGCGGGAAATATCTTGGCATCCGGTTCTTGAGTAAAACCTCGACAAAGCGGGCCTGCTCGCCGTTGGGGCTGGTGGCAAGTGAGCGAAAGCGGCCGTCTTTCAGCGTTTTCTTCACGGCAGAAGCCCTGACGCCGGCCTCGACCAGCCAGTCGAGCGCCGGGGCGTGGCTTGCCACCAGTTCGCGCGCCCACTTCTCGATTTTGAATCCTTCCGCTCCCGCGCCTTTCAGCAATTCCTGAAAGTGCTTAGGCAGGTAACCCGCCTTGCGCAGTTGCGCGCTCAAGCGCTCGGATTTCTCGATGGCGATCGTGCCGACCAGCACCGGCTGCCCGCGCAGGTGGTATTCCTTGATTTCCTCGATGACCGCATCGAACTTCTCGCGCTCGGTGCGATAGACCACGTCCGGGTGCTCGTAGCGGATCAACGTCCGGTTGGTGGGAATAACGACCACTTCCAGGTTATAAATCTTCTCAAACTCCGCGGCCTCGGTTTCAGCGGTTCCGGTCATTCCCGCAAGTTTCTTGTACATGCGGAAATAGTTCTGGAAGGTCACGGTGGCAAGCGTCTGGTTTTCGCGCTCGATCTTGACGCCCTCTTTGGCCTCGATAGCCTGGTGCAGCCCGTCGGACCATCGCCGCCCGGGCATCAGGCGCCCTGTAAACTCATCGACGATGATGACTTCGCCGTCTTTCACCACGTAATCGCGGTCCAGCTTGAACAGCGTGTGCGCCTTGAGGGCCTGGTAGACGTGGTGAATGTACTCCATATTCGCGGGGTCGTACATATTTTCGAGCCCCAGAATCTTTTCGGCCTTGGCAATGCCGGGCTCGAGCAGGCTGGCGGTGCGCAGCTTCTCATCGATCTCGTAATCTTCTTTTTCCTTCAGGTGGGGAATCACCTTGTCGACGCGGTAATACTTTTCCGTGGACTCGTCCGACGCGCCGGAAATGATCAGCGGGGTGCGCGCCTCATCGATCAGGATGGAGTCCACCTCGTCCACGATCGAGTAATTGTGCTCGCGCTGAACGTAATCCGCGAGGTCAAACTTCATGTTGTCGCGCAGGTAGTCGAACCCGAATTCGTTGTTGGTGCCGTAGGTGACGTCGCTGTTGTAAGCGATGCGGCGTTCCTCGTCGTCCAGGTCGTGGACGATCACGCCCACGGAGAGGCCCAGCAACCGGTAGATAGGCCCCATCCAGGCGGCGTCGCGGTTGGCCAGGTAGTCGTTCACTGTCACCACGTGCACGCCCTTGCCTTCGAGCGAGTTCAGGTAGACGGGCAGCGTGGCCACCAGCGTTTTGCCTTCGCCGGTCTTCATCTCGGCGATCTTGCCCTCGTGCAGCACCATGCCGCCGATCAATTGCACGTCAAAGTGCCGCATGTTGAGCGTGCGGCGTCCGGCCTCGCGGCACAGCGCAAAGGCTTCCACCAGCAGATCGTCAAGCGTCTCGCCCTCTGCCAGGCGCTTCTTGAAGGCTTCCGTGCGGCGCGGGAATTCCTCGTCGGGAAGCTTCTGCATCTCCGGCTCAAGCGCGTTGATCTCCTCCACGCGCCCGCTTAGACGCTTCAGGTCCCGCTCGTTCTTGGATCCGATAATTTTACCGAGTGCGGTCTGAAAATATGTACCCATCGTCCTCTGCCGCGCATACGTCCGCGGCACATCTTTATCTTATATATTCTACCTTCCCCCCGGCAGGATTGGCAAAATTTGCAGCCATCTGTTGCGGCGGTGTCCCCAGGCCGCCGGATTGCGCGGGCTCTCACAGTAGCGGCATTGTCCTCGCCGCCGCGTTTCAGGACCTTTGCTGTAGCGGCGATCTATGATCGCCGGCCGTGAGGTTGCATGGGCACCCCTTGTGCCCGCCCTGGAGCTTGGGTAGCCGCGACGGTTCGGTTCCCGTCGCGGGCTTTGCGCGAAAAGTTCACGGCGAACCCGCGACACAGGTGTAGCGGCGGTCTATCATTGCCGAAATGCAAACGTCGAGCACAGCTCGACGCTACATAACCGCATGGTGCGTGCACCCCGCGCTCTTCGTCTCAGGCTCCTTGTTCATTTCGCTTTCTTAGCGGCATGCTTTCTATGCCATGGGGTCGCTGCAGCTAGATGGAAGCGACAATTGCGGGCTTCATTAGCCTGGCGTTTTGAAATCGCGGAGCCTCTCTTCGGCTAGCCGCTCCAGCCTCTTGGCCTGTGTCAGCAGCGTCCGGCGCAAGCCCGGTGAGACCATCCTCTCGCTTATGACGCGAGCGAGACTCGCAATCGTCGTCGCCCTCCTTGCGATGCGGACATCGGGATGTTTTCGCCCCTCGTATAGGTCAGCAGGGATTATGCGCGATCGGTGCGAATTAGGAAGTTTGACGAGATCGGTTTTGGTGGGGGGCTTTTCATTTAGCACCGCTCGGAAGCTCGACTCGTTCAGGACCTTATGATAGACAGTATATTCAAGTTGGTCGAGCTTCCGCTTGGCTGGAGCATCCCCCTTATCCACCTCCTGTAGCTCCCACAGCGGCCAAACCTCAATTTCGGCTACCTCGAACGGGTCAAGAACGCTCATGGCAACTGCGTCCGTCCGTTGGTTCGTGAGATGGCGGCTTATGCGTTGGCGCAGGCTTTCGTTGGTCTGGCCAACGTATATGGGCTCGCCATCGTAGTCATAGAACGCGTAAACGCCGAATTTGGCCCCACCGATCTTCCGGCCCTCGGAGTTTTCGGAGTCTAAGAACTTGCGGATTGCTCTCCGGATCGTTACAACATCCGAAGGTGGGGCAGTCGGCTTGTCTTTGGGACTTGGCATCCTTTAGGCGGCGCGCTCCGTCCTCACGCGAGCGAGTATGGGATGAAGCAACGAGTTCTCCAGCCAGCCAACAGCAGGTACCGCAACCCCGTCACCGAACAGATGGTAGGCTTCGTTGTATGTGCGCGGTAAGGGGTAGTCATCGGGGACGCCCATAAGCCGGGCGGCCTCACGCGGCGACAGGAGCCGCGTACGCACGGTCCCGTCTTCCACGATTATAACCGTCTGGCGGCTAGAACCTCCGACAGGGGTCCTCAGACACCCCGCGATTCCATCGAACCGGACCTCTGCACGCTGCGCCTTGCTGCCCCGTCCGTCAGGCCGCGTCCGCTTGTAGACCGTTCCAATCCACCGCCCGCCTAGGCTCCTTGCATCATCGACTTTCTTGCGATGCAGCAAATCCATCAACCCCAAGACCTTTTTAGTTTCGGCCTCCGTGTGCCAACACGTTCCCGTAGGATTTTCTTCGATCAAAGATTCGAGGGTCGGAACCCGGCAGTCCGGAACTGGCAAGCTCCACCATAACCAGTGTGCGCGCAAGGACTCAGGCAAGCCCTCCGAAGCCCTAACCAAGGTCTTCGGATGCCAGGCCTCGGAGGGAGCCTGAAGCGTAAGTCCACAGGGGATTGGGACGCCTGAATGTACACCAACGAGGAATAATCGCGGGCGGGATTGGGGCAAAAAGCGAACAGCATCGATGACGAGCGCTCCGACCCGGTAGCCGCTCCCCGCCAATGCACGTACTATAGCAGTGAAGTCGCTTCCTTGGTGCGAGGTCAACGTTCCGACAACATTCTCCAGCACGATTAGTCTCGGCGCACATTCATTTCGGACCATGGATTTGACGAGTCGCCAGAATGGTTTGAATGTCCCGCTACGCTCACCATCGAGTCCCGCACCTGAGCCAGCCAAGGAGAGGTCCTGGCAAGGGAAGGACGCCCACACGAGGTCCGGCTCACCTGGCAAGTCGTCCACACTGAGCTTGGCCACGTCCTCGACGACGAGCTCCGGGCAACAGCCGAAGTACGCTCGGTACGCGGCCGCTTTCTTCTCACACCACTCATTCGCGAAGATGCACTTCCAATTTGCGCCCAGCCCAAGCCGAGCCATCCCGCCCCCCGCAAAGAACTCGTACCACGTGAAATGCGTGTCAGCCATTTACTCCGCCTAGAAACCTCCGTATCATTTTCATGGTCGCCTCCTTGTTCACTTGGCATTCCCAGACGACGAGCGATTTCCAGCCGACCCTTTTTAACTCCCGCCGAGCCCGTTCGTCCCTGGCAAGATTTTTCTCCCTCTTGTTTTCCCAGTACTCGCGGTTCGATGCAGGCAAGGCACCAGCCCTACATGAGTGACCGTGCCAGAAACAGCCATGAACAAAGATCACTTTGTGTAATCGGCCAAACACCAAGTCGGGATGACCGGGCAGGTTCTCGGAGTGGAGCCGGTAACGGAATCCCATTCCGGACACGAGCCGACGAACGAAACGTTCCGGCTTTGTATCCTTAGAGCGGACGCGGCGCATTATTTCGCTCCGCTTCACGGGCGAAAAAACATCCATAGCGCTTGTTTGCCTCGCTCACCTGCTGCTTCAAAAAATCAATCTCTCAAGGATCGCGCTCTCTACCCCTGGCATCCCACGCCGATACTAACACGCATCGAAGGAAAATTGTACCACCTCGAACGGTGCGGAGGTGCAACCAGTTGATTCGTAATCCGGTAAGTCTTTACAGCGCAAGGTTCGCTCTGCGGCCTCGTGGGACTTCAAGCCCTTCGCAGTTGCGGCAATGTCCTTGTAGAGACGTTCCGCTGGAACGTCTCGCGCGGGAGACGCCGCGCCGGGGCGTCGCTACGCGCTTCAAAACCAACGGGCCGCGAAGACGCGGCCGATTCCGGTTCCTGCCAGCGGCGAAAAAGTTCTTGACAATCATCGGCTATCGTGCTGGTCTTTCTTGCTGGGTTTGTAGCGGCGGGGTCCCCACCGCCGCTTGTGCTGTCTCCATAGAGACGTTCTGCTGGAACATCTCTACAACCGCCAATATAGATGGCGTGCGGCGGTTCGCGGGACGATACAAAAGCTTCTGGAAGCAAGTTATTGATATTACAGTACTTACTCGACGGCACGAACATGGGAAGAGAAAACACGACAGCTTTGGCAAATTTCGAGATAAGGCTAACATACTTTATAATCAATGAGATATCCATCGACTTGCGCAAAAACGCGAAAAAAAAGAATTCTTTTTTTGGCCAAACGAAGCTAGGAAGTTGTTGAAAACAAAGGATCGCTGTGGAAAAAACGGGCAAAACGAACCGAAAACGAACCTAAAACGAAGCTAGCCAAGTTGTTGAAAATAAAGGATTGGCCAAAAAACGAACCGAAAACGAAGCTAAGAATGCGGATTGGCAAAATTGCATTTCGAGCCGGACGCGCGGCGCGGACCCGTTCGCGTAAGAAAGTTTTGCTTGCGGAGTCTGGTTTTTTGGGGTATATTCTGTAGCCGATGGTCAGCATTTGCGCCAACGCGTTTAGCTTTACCTACGCGTACTGGTACTCTACCCAAGCGCGGTAGAGTGGCGTTGGCCTGACCAGGAAAGCTCAGATTTTAAAGCCAGCCCACTCAAAGCCGAGTGGGCTTTTTTGTTCTAAGGAGAAGTCGTCATGATCATATCTATGCGACCCCATGCGACCAGGGAGGAGATTGAGCAGGTGTGCGAGCGAATTCGTGAGTACGGCTACAAAGTGCATTCGATCCAGGGAGAGGAGCGCGTGGTGATCGCCGCCGTCGGGGTGGGCGACGTCACGGCCTGCCTGGAGTCGCTCGAAGCCATGACCGGCGTCGAGAATGCGGTGCGGATTTCCGCCCCCTACAAATTCGTAAGCAAGGAATTCAAGAAGGAGCGCACGCGCGTCCGGGTGGATGGCGCGGAGATTGGCGGCGATGAGTTCGTCGTGATGGCGGGCCCGTGCTCAGTGGAAAATGAAAAGCAGATTATCGAGACCGCTGAAAGCGTTGCCGCCGCCGGCGCCAAGGTACTGCGCGGCGGAGCCTTCAAGCCCCGCACTTCGCCTTACGACTTCCAGGGGTTGGAGCTTGAAGGGCTGAAGCTCCTGGCGAAGGCCCGGGAAGCCACGGGCCTCGCCATCGTGACTGAAGTCATGAGCGAGCGTGACGTGGAGACGGTTGCCGAGTACGCCGACATTATGCAGGTAGGCGCGCGCAATATGCAGAACTTCGCGCTGCTCAAGACGCTTGGCAAATGCCGGCGGCCCATCCTGCTGAAACGCGGCATGAGCTCCACCATCAAGGAATTGCTGATGTCCGCCGAGTACATCACCGCGCATGGCAACCCTAACGTCATCCTCTGCGAACGCGGCATCCGCACTTTTGAAACCGCTACGCGCAACACTTGCGACATCACGGCCGTCGCCGTGCTCAACGAACTGACTCATCTGCCCGTCATCCTTGACCCCAGCCACGCCACCGGAAAGCGCAGCCTGGTGCCGGCGCTGGCGCGCGCGGCCGTCGCCGTGGGGGCGGATGGCTTGCTGGTGGAAGTCCACCCGTGCCCGGAAAAAGCTATCAGCGACGGCGCCCAATCGCTGCGGCTGGAAAGGTTCCACAGCATGATGCGCGAGCTGGAGCCTTACATTCAGATCTGGAAGGAAAGCCGCCTGACCGCCGCGGCGGCAACGGTGTAGCGTCGGGTTTTGGCCTCGCATACCCGGAAGGGCAACGCAGCATTCCGAGGCCCGGCGCGAAGGTTCAGTCCATAGGATAGAGGCTGCACCCGCCGTCCACCAAAATGGTCGCGCCGGTCATGTAATCCGAGGCGGGCGAGCAAAGAAAGATGGCTGCGTCGGCCACCGATTCAGGCGGCTGCATGTAGCCGAGAGGAATGGCTTTCTCGGCGCGGCGTCGATAGTCAGGCTCGGTATCCAATTGGCGCTTTGCCATGCCGACGGCCACAATTCCCGGAGCAAGGGAGTTTACCCGGATGCCCTTGGCAGCCAATTCGCGAGCCATGCCGCGCATCAACATTTTCATGCCGCTCTTCGAAACGTTGTAAGGCGTGATCTCGGGCCACGGAACATCCTGCACCCAGGACGAAGTGAAAATGATCTTTCCCTTTACCCCTTGTGCAACCATCGCCCTGGCCGCAGCCTGCGCCACCAAAAAGGCTCCTTTAAGATTCAACTCAAGAATTTTGTCCCAATCTTCGGCGGAATAATCAAGGATAGGGCAACTGTGCGCCATGCCGGCGTGGCAAAGCGCCACGTCGAGCCGTCCCAGCCACCTGCGGCCATCGTTAACCAGGCTCAAGGCTTCAGCCGGCTTGGTGATGTCGGCGCGAAGGTAAGAGCACCGGGCCTTGTCCCAACCGGCTTCCTGCATTACGCGAGCCGCCTGGTCCTCGGGCAGCACGTCATTCACCGCCACGGAAGCGGAAACTTCCAGAAAACGGCTCACAATGACTCGGCCGATAGCTCCCAATCCTCCCGTGATCAGAATGCCTTGGCCCTTGAGACAGTCTTCAGAGAACACCGGCATTGTTCTTTTCCTCCCAATTGCCTTTTACAAAACTTTTTTGTTATAGCCCCGCGCTCGGAAAATCATCTCACAGACCTTCAATTCTGGATAGCCCGCCGCAGAAGAATTTTTCATCACGGCCTTTCCCTGCTGCGGATTGCAGATTATAGTAGCGGACGATATAACGGCGCTGCACTTCACGGCAGCGTTCATGGTTGCTGAAGAAACCGGCAGAGCAGCAAAAGACACCTGGGACGGAAGGAATTGCGGCGACTTTCGTGATCTCCCTCTGGTGCGCCAGGGCGGATCGAGCGGCCTGCGGGCATAGAACACGGAGAAAGGTCCATTGAATCGTTTAGCTTCCTTGCTTGGCGTGGCAGTTATCCTTGGAACATGTTACGCGCTCTCGCGCAATCGGAGAGTCATTCGCTGGCGGATCGTCGCATGGGGCCTGGGATTACAGTTCTTGATCGCACTATTCGTCTTGCGCACCGAAGCCGGTTATTGGCTTCTCGGCAAAATTTCAGCGGCGGTAGTGTGGTTCTTGCATTTTTCATTTGAAGGCTCGAAGTTTGTTTTTGGGCCGCTCGGCGATCCGAAAGGCAGACTGGGCATGGTGTTCGCCTTTCAGGCATTGCCATTGATCATTTACGTCGCATCGTTCTTCGCTCTTCTGTATTATCTGCGCATCCTTCCGGCGCTGGTGGCGCTGGCAGGGAAAGCCATGTTCAGACTGATGGGCACGAGCGGCGCGGAATCGCTGGAAGTCGCCGCCAGCATTGTCATGGGACAAACAGAAGCGCCGCTGGTAATTCGTCCTTACCTCCAGGGCCTGACGCAATCGGAACTGATGACCGTCATGACCGCGGGCATGGCGCACATCGCAGGATCTGTTTTGGGGGCCTACATCCTGTTTGGCGCGGAAGCGCGTCACCTGCTGACCGCCGTAGTGATGACGGCGCCGGGAACCATGCTGATTTCAAAAATGCTGATGCCCGAAACGGCTGAGCCCCAAACGGCCGGAGAGGTTAAAATCTCACTGGAGAAGAGGCACGCGAACGTATTGGACGCCGTCACGCACGGCGTTATTGACGGCCTATTCCTGGCTGCGAACGTGGGCGCCATGCTGATTGCCTTCATTGCCCTCATCGGCCTTGCCAACGGCATGCTGGGTTTGGCACATACGAGCCTGCAAACGATTTTTGGCTATTCGCTCGCGCCTGTCGCGTGGATGCTCGGTGTACCATGGCATGATGCGCGAGCCGTGGGAAACCTGCTGGCAACCAAGCTGGTTCTTAATGAATTTGTGGCTTTTTCGATGCTTGGTCCGCTCAAAGGCCATATTGCGGCGCGCTCCTTCACGATCGCGACCTACGCGTTGTGCGGATTTGCAAACTTCGCCTCCATCGGAATCCAGATTGGAGGTATCGGGGCGCTGGCGCCTTCGCGCCGGCAAGACCTGGCGCGGTTGGGTTTTTGGGCTTTGCTCGCCGGAACCTTGGCGAATTATCTGTCTGCCGCCATTGTAGGACTCATGATTCACTGATGAGGTTTGGTACGTGTACAGGCATTTCACCCGTCGGGCAATTTCTTATCCGTTCGGAAGGAGCGCCAAACTTTTCGGTCAATAACGATGCGCCCATCAAGAAAATTTGGTTACGATGAATGCTCGCAGGCAGCAGGCTATTTGCGGCGACGTGCCGCCAAATTTCCGCGCGTCGGAATTGTTCTCGGTTCCGGTCTCGGGGAAGTCGCCATCGGCATGCGCGATGGCACCGTCATTCCTTTCCGCCGCATTCCCCATTTTCCCCATCCCACTGTCAAGGGACATGCGGGAAGGTTGCACCTTGGCCATTGGGACAAACTGCCGGTAGCAATTCTTGAGGGCCGGGTGCACCTTTATGAAGGTTATACACCGGCGGAAGTCGTCTTCGCAGTTCGCGCCTTGGGGCTGGCGGGCGTGGAAACTCTGATCCTGACCTGTGCGGCAGGAGGAATTGCGCCGCGCGCCACTCCCGGCAGCCTGATGCTGTTTTCCGACCACTTGAATCTCCAGGGTTCCAGCCCTTTGGGAGGAACCGTTGATGAAGGCTGGGGAGCAAGGTTTCTTGATTTAAGTGCCGCTTACGACTGGCGGCTGCGCCGGATAGCCCGCCAGGCTGCAAAGGCTCTACGCCTGAAGTGTTTTGAAGGTGTGTACGCAGCCGTACTAGGGCCAAATTACGAAACGCCTGCTGAAATTCGGGCGCTCAAACGCCTAGGCGCCGATGCCGTAGGAATGTCCACGGTTCCGGAAGTAATCGCCGCACGACAGTTGAACATGCAAGTGCTCGCAATAGCCACAATTACTAATCGCGCCGCAGGACTCGCGAAGGAACCGCTTGATCATGGCGAAGTGTTGGAAGCCGGGAAACAGGCCTCAGAATGTCTGGCTCGCCTGCTTGATCGGGTGCTCAGGAGCTTGCAAGCCACGCTGCGATGAGGCACTCCGGTGATCCGGTGGGGAATGGGTATTCCCTCAAGGAGTCGTAAGATTTTTTACGCTGTCCCGGGTTAGATGAATCGACTTGACCTCGCCCTCGCGGCCCAGCGGTTTTAGGGTCTGTCCATTCAAAGTGAGAGTCACGCCCTGGGCGTTTCCGGTAAGAAAATCAAAAGAGTCCTTGGCTTTAAACGTCTTGACTTCGTTGGGACTCATAATGCCCTGCATCACGGTTTTGCCGTCGGCATCAACCGCCACCCAGGCACGCTCTGTGGCCGCGACTTGGAGGACTAGGCTGTCGGCATAGTCAACGTTTGCGGGTGCTTTGGCTGCCGGCACGGATCCGGCAGGGGTGGCGGGCGCAACGCCAGCTTGGGCGGGCTGGGTTGCCGCAGCCTGTTTGTTGGAACTAGCGGGGCTTGACTGGGATTCCGGAGACGGAACAGCGCCCGGAGAAACTGTAGCGGCTGAAGAGGGCGCGGTCACGCGGTGGCTGGGCAAGTTCTTCTTTGGTAAAACCTGTGCTGTCTCGGGCGATGCCAATTGCTTTGAGGGCTGCGAGTACCGCCACAAACCGTAGCCGACAACGAGCAACACGACGCTCGCACCCACCCCGATCCAATGGGAGCGCATACGTCGGTCCCGACTGGAACTGGAATGCGAAACAGGAAGCGACAGCCGTGTGACATCGACTTCGCCTTTTGCCTTGGCGGCAAGTTGGTATTCTGCTATGAGGGGTTCTTCATCAAGCCCGAGGTACCGCGCATAAGCACGGACAAAGCTGCGGTTGAAAAGGCCTCCCGGCAACTTCGAAAAGTCTTCGTCTTCGATGGACTTAAGAAAGCGGACACTAATCTTCGTGGCGGCGGAAATCTCCTCCAACGTCACACCACGCATCTCTCGTTCACGCCGAAGGTTCTCACCAAAAGAGCCCATCAGGCCTATTCTGCCACCGCCCTCCCAATTTTATTTGCTTCTAATGATATTTCCGCGTCGCCGCGACTGTCAATCGCTCGTTCCTTCTGCCGGCCTTCGGAACAACGTATCACATGCACGCCGTGACGCGGGATCGACGCCACGGCGCCCCTGCATAAAGCAGGTCTTGCTCAACCGCGTTCAAACACAGCGTTGTTCCACCAGCGTGCTCAGTTCCGACAACGAGGTGATGCGGGCGCAAGCAGCGTCAGGATAGGCGCCCACATGGTCAAAAAGGACGCCGCGAAGGCCAGCCAGTTGCGCTCCGCCTACATCAACCGCGTAAATATCTCCGACATAGAGTGCTTCTTCCGGCGCGACATTCGCCTGCCGGAGGGCAATCCGAAAGATCTCGGGATCGGGTTTCTCAACACCAACAATCGCGGAGTCGATCACGAACCTCAGGTATTCACTGAATCCCGCGCGGCGGAGTTCGCTTTCTACCGTCCCGTTGGAATTTGAGATTGCGGCGAGAAAGTACCCTGCCGCACGCAACCTCTCAAGAACAGGAAGCGTCTCTGGCAGGACTCTGGACCACGTGCGAATGTCGCGGAAAGTCCCGCCAAGCTTCTCGATCAGCGCCGGTCGAGCCTCCACGGAAACTCCGAGGCGGTCCATCAGGAATTCAAAGTACGGCTGCCAATAAAAACGGCTGCTGGTCCGAGGGATTTGACCGTTTCGAATGCGGGGCCACAGCAACTCATCGAGCTTTCTCTTCCCGGCGCGCTCGGCTTCCTCGAAATCTTCTGCCGAAGCCGCAAATCCCAGATCCGTTAAGTCCCGAATCAGAACCTCCACGCGAGGGAAAAGCAAAGTGTAACCGGCATCCAAGAACACCGCACGAACTTTGGAACACATCAGGTGCCTTTTCCCTCCCAAACGACAGCAACTCCGAATGCCGGCTAAATTGCTGCCGCTTCACGAATGCCCGCCAGCAGCGACTGTTTTTCTTCCGCGGGCAGGAACGCCGCCCGGACGGCGTTTTCACAAAGCTGGACCACCTGCTGCCACGAAAGCCCAAAGCTCCTGGCAGCCTGGAGGAATTCTCGCTCGATCGAGCTCCCAAACAGCGCCGGATCATCAGAGTTCAGGGTCAGGAGCACACCAGCCTCCAGAAAGACATGTAGAGGATAATCCTCAAACCGGGGAACCAAGCCCATCGCCACGTTGCTGGTGGGACAGGCCTCCAAAGGTATCTGGCGGTCACGCAGCAGCGCGCTCAGTTTCGGGCTGCGGGCGGCGGCAAGGCCATGGCCGATGCGCTCCGCTCCAAGCAGCTCAACCGCTTGACGCACGCTTTCTGGTCCGGCAGTCTCCCCCGCATGGGCTACGCAGTGAAGGCCAAGATCCCGAGCTTCTCGGTAGACATCGCGGAAGAGTTCCGCCGGGCCGCGTTCTTCGTCGCCTCCAAGCCCGAAAGCGACCACGCCCTGGGAGTTATAGCGGCCTGCCCATCTAACCACCTGGCGCGCATGTTCGGCACCAAACTGGCGCACGGCGTCGAAGATCCAATTCACTCGCAAGCCCAGACGCGCTTCCGCCTCAAGCGATGCCTCACGGACGGCTTCATAAACCGCATCCAGTGGCTGCCGCTTCCACAGAACCACTCCGGCAGAAAGGGTGACCTCCGCATACTTTACGTTCTGGGCAGCCAGCCATTCCATCAACCGCGCCGCCGCCACGCCATAATCCTGGGGTCTTTCAAGCAGGACCGCAACAAACTTAAAGGCCTCCACAAATTCCATGAAGCTAGCGTAATGGTAGCCGCGTTGCTGCTGCTGACGAATCCATTTATCCACGTCGCGGCCAACGCGCCCTCGCATGCGGGAAAGCTCACGCATCGTCTCCGGCTGGACGCTCCCTTCCAAGTGCACATGAAGTTCGACCTTGGGCAAGCGGCAGACGGATTCGTCGGCAAGCGGCTCGTTTGAGATCATTTGAAGTTGGACAGAATGTTTCCGTTAAGGCGTTCCATGACGCTGAAACCAGGAGGCGGCAAAGCAACTCTTATTTGGGCAATTCCGGGCGCCCGGCATTAAGCCACGCCGTGTACCAATAGGATCCGATGTCGTGGGCGGCTTCGCTGATTTCTCGCATAGCGGTTGACCCAACGCGGGAGTAAAAGCGGTCATAGTATTCGTCGGTGTATCCCGGAAGGCCATCGCGTGCCCGTCGGTCAGCGAGAATGATCTGGTCCACCCAGGTGTTCGCTTCCAAGACCATCTGGAAAGCGTGCTCCGTGGGATCATCGATCTTGGTGGCATCGTCCGGCCGAAAGATGAAAAAATGGGAGTAGCGGTCAACCAGCTCTGTTCCAAAGCGCGTCGCCAAGCCCTTCTGGTCGGTAAGTTGCCCGTCATAATTTCGGGTGGTGTGCAAGGGATCGTGAGCATCCGCCACATAAAAACCAAGCGCTGCAGCGTCCAGCTTCACTTCTTCCCAATTGCCCGCGTTAAGCGCCTCCGTCAGCTTCAGGCTGTATTCCCCGATTTGCCATGGCAGCACACCGTTGTGGACGATGCGGCCTGAGCCGTATTTCTTGACGGCCATCTCGTAAGATTCAGGGAGACCCAGATAAGGAAAGAGGCCATACTTGTCCAAAAAGATATATTGGCGCATCCGCTCGTAACGGTCCTTTTTAATCCACATTTCAGGGTCGTTCGAGTGCGCAAGAATAAAACTACGGTTGGCCTGGAAAAAGTCGTGGAGTTTCCCAGGTAGGGTGCCGATGGCCCAGTCATTGCATAAGCGATGAGCCTTCGGCCCCCAGGCGTAAGCAAGGCGGCTTCCGGAAAGCGAAGCGCCCACGAGCATTGTGAGTACAACAAGGACCCGGAAGTAACCTCTTTGTGGTTGAGCCACTCGCTTTGCGAAGAACGGCAAAAGTTTCATTCCGGCAGGTTCCTGAGACATCAATCGAACCATCGCTTTTAATTCTACTCCATGCCTTGCGGTGCGTTTGGTCTTTCTCAGCGTGCAGACAACCCCGGATCTACCACAGTTCCCTGGCTCAGCTTTGTGGGATGCTCCCTGCCGAATTCGCTGTGATGGCGGCTGTATAACAGATAAATCGCCAGCCCAATCACCAGCCAAATCAGAAACCGCAGCCAGGTTTCCACCGGCAGGCTGGCCATCAAGATAAGGCAACAGAGCACGGAAGCAACGGGGATGTAGGGAACCCACGGAACCCGAAAGCCGCGCTGCCGCTCCGGTTGCTTCCGGCGAAGAATCAGCACTCCCAAGGAGACCAGCAAGAAAGCGAACAAAGTTCCGATATTTGAAAGGTCAGCGAGCGTCCCGATGTTGAAGATCCCGGCAGGGATGGCCACAAACAGGCCCGCGGTCCAGGTGCTGACATGCGGGGTGCGAAACTTCGCGTGCACCTTTGAAAATGCCCGCGGCAACAGACCGTCACGCGACATGGCGAACCAGACCCGGGCTTGACCCAGTTGAAAGACCAGCAGTGAACTCAGCATGCCGGTCAACGCGCCGATCGTCACCCAGCGCTCAACGTTGGTCAATCCGATGGCCGCCAGGGCGTTGGCGACCGGAGCGGCGTTGCGCAACGATTGCCAGTTCTGGATGCCCGTCAGAACAATCGCGACCGAGCAATAGAGAACCGTGCAAACGATCAGGGAAGCAATGATTCCGAAGGGAACGTCTTTTTGCGGATTGCGGCACTCCTCGGCGGCTGTGGAGACGGAATCAAATCCGATGTAAGTGAAAAAAACGATGGCCCCGCCCGTCAGCACACCCTGAAATCCGTTCGGCAAAAACGGCTTCCAGTTGGAAGGATGGACATGCCCGGAGGCCCAAATGAGGAAGATGAGGATGGCCACGATCTTGACGCCAACCATAAAATTGTTTGCGCCGGCGCTTTCCCGGATTCCGACCACCAGGATGACAGTAAGAATCATGACCACGACGAAGCCCGGCAGGTCGAAATAAGCTCCGGTAAAGTGAAGCGATGAATTGAGGATGGGTTCGGAAAACTTCGGCGGCAATTTCAATCCGAAACTCTGGAGAAGGCTGTCGAAATATGCTGAGTAGCCTACTGCCACGGCCATGTTGCTGACCGCGTACTCCAGAATCAGGTCCCAGCCGATGATCCATGCCACCAGTTCGCCCAGCGTGGCATAGGTATAAGTGTAGGCGCTGCCGGCAATCGGAATCATCGATGCCAGCTCCGCATAGCACAGTCCCGCCAAGCCGCAGGCGACCGCCACCAGGAAAAAAGAGAGAGAGATCGCCGGACCCGCTCCGGGCCGCCCCGCCACACCCAGGGCGTGCCGGCCGTGGAGGACGACGCTCAGCAGCGGAGCCTCCAGCAGAGAATGCACCTGCAGCACTTCCCCTGCCGCTGCGGTCCCTGTGAGGACAAAGATACCGGCGCCGACAATCGCCCCAATGCCCAGAGCCGTCAACGACCAGGGGCCGAGCGTCTTGCGCAGTCGGCGTTCCGGTTCCTCGGCTTCCGCCAGCAGCTTATCGATGCTTTTGGTGCGAAGAAATTGCGACGCCAAGCTGCTCCTTTAGGTGCCCTATCATAACCCTGGGCAAGAGCCGTCTTCCTGGCCACTGCCCGTCACACAACACCTCGCACGCTCACGCTGTGTTGGCCTTGAGCTTGTCCGGAATTCACTTCTACCGGCGAGCTGCCAAGCCGGGTCCCCGCTTCTTGATCTTCGGCTTCAGTGAACCCCGGGGTTCGGTTTGCTTAGGTTTGGGCGGAAGCTTTTTGCGCGCTTCGCGTTTCAGTTTCTTTCGTTCTGCTCTGTCTTTGACGTTTTTCGTATTCATAAGTTGGCTTGAGAGAATTCCGACTTACAGCCTTTCCAGGGAGGCGTAACGCTCCAGCAGTTTCTTCTTTCCATAGCCGGGAAAGCTGACCGTCAATTTTGTATTTTCACCCTCGCCCTCGCAGTCGAGGATGGTTCCAATCCCGTATTTGGAGTGGCGCACTTTCGAACCCAGCTGCCAGCCCCCCGAGCTCCGGCCCCCGGCCGGCACGGACTCTCGCCGCGGTGCCGCACGCTCACTCCGGCCTCCGCGGGCAGAGAAAAACTGTTCAATCCCTTTGACAGAATTTACAGCACTCTCCCACGTGGTGCGCGGCTTGGTCGCAAACATTGTAACATTGAGTGGTTCAAGAAGCTCAAGCGGGATTTCGCTTAAAAACCGCGAGGGCCGGGTTTCTTCCCCTGTCTCCCTGCCATAATACCGCCGATGATGCACCCACGTCAGGATCAACCGATCCTTTGCGCGCGTCATGCCAACGTAGCACAGTCTTCGCTCCTCTTCGATGCCTGCGTCGTCGCCAATAGAGAGCTTGTGCGGGAAGAGGCCCTCTTCGAGACCCACCAGGAAGACCGCCGAAAATTCCAGCCCTTTCGCGCTATGGAGCGTCATCAGGGTGACCCGGGCGCGCTCGTCAAAGCTGTCAGCGTCCGAAACCAGGGCCGCGTGGTCCAGGAATTCCGCCAGCGTCTCGCCTCGTTCCTCGGCCTCCGCCGCGGCGTTTACCAGTTCGCGCAAGTTTTCAATGCGGCCCTCGGCTTCAGGCGAATTCTCATTCTGTAGAACCTCCAGGTAATGCGTGCGATCAAGGATGGCGCGAAAAAAATCCCTCAGCTTAAGCTGTTCCCGATCCCTGGCAAGCCCTTTCATCAGCGCATGGAAGCTCTCAAGCGCTTTGAGTGACCGGGTTGCGGGAGACTCGGAAACCGTTGTAAGGGCTTGCTCCAGCGCGTCCCAGAGCGTCAGGTTGTGCGCCGCGGCCAGAGCTTGCAGTTGGTTTGCCGTCGTTGCTCCAATCCCTCGTGGCGGCGTGTTCAATACCCTCAGCATGGCGGCGGAATCGTGCAAGTTGTTCGCCAGGCGGGCATAAGCCAACGCGTCTTTGATTTCCGCTCGCGCGTAGAAACTAAAACCGCCCACCACGCGATAATCGATTCTGCTCCTTCGCAACGCCTCTTCCAAAATCCGCGACTGGGCATTCGTGCGGAAAAGCACGCCAACGCTTGCCGTCGAACTGTCGCGGAGCACCTTGGCAATTTCCGAGGCCACATACCATCCTTCCTGGTCGGCATCCTCTGCTTCATAGAGGCCCACGGGCAATCCTGCACCGCGGTCGGTACGCAGCGTCTTGCCCTTGCGGGCTACGTTATGGCTTACGACGGCGGTGGCCGCGTCCAGAATCTTTTGTGTGGAGCGGTAGTTCAGCTCCAGGCGAATCGTCGTCGTGCCGGGATAATCCCTGTCGAAGTTGAGGATGTTCTCGACGTCCGCACCCCGCCAGCGGTAGATCGACTGGTCCTCGTCTCCCACCACGCACAGGTTCTGTTGGGCACGGGTGAGCTGGCGGATCAACTGGTACTGAATCCGGTTTGTGTCCTGATATTCGTCCACCAGGATGAAGCGGAAGCGACGGTTGTAATACTCCGCGACGTCCGCCGCGCTGTCGAACAGCGCCACGGTCTTGAGCAAAAGGTCATCGAAGTCCAGCGCGTTCGATTGCCGCACCTTGGCTTCATATCGCTCGTAGAGCGAAGCAAGGGCCTCGGCGTTGGGCTCAAAAGCTTCGCTGCTAAGCTTCTCAGGAGAGATTCCCCGGTTCTTCCACGCGCTGATCCGCCCGAGTGCGGAGCGCGGCGAGCTGATGAAGTCCCCCAATCCCAACTCCTGGATGGCGGTCTTGATCACCCGCTGCTGGTCATCTTCATCGTAAATCGTGAAATCGCGGCTGTAACCCAACCGATCGATGGAGCGCCTTAAGACACTGACACAAAAGGAATGGAAGGTCGAGATATGGGGCGGAAAATCCAGGCTCTTCTGGAGCAAGCCCGTTACGCGCGCCTTCATCTGGTCGGCAGCTTTGTTGGTGAAAGTGACCGCCAATATGCTTCGGGACGGGACGCCGCAAGTTTCAATCAAGTAGGCGATCCGATAAGCGATTACGCGGGTCTTGCCGCTTCCGGCCCCCGCCAGAATCAGCAACGGGCCCTCCGTATGCTCCACTGCGGCGCGTTGTTGTGGATTAAGTTGGTCGAGTAAAGAAGTCATGCCCCATCTGTAAACTGAGCGAGTCTGTCCTTCATGTGTGCCGTACTTGGTGACATCGGAATAATTGATTGTACACGATGGACGGGAGGCGGCCAAATCGAGGCTCCCACCCCGGGCTTCAGGGTTGGAAGAATTTGCCGCATGCGCTTTCCGGCCGGTGATCGCGAACAAAGATTTTTATTGGCGGTCCATCTCCCGCCGTATCACCGCCGGATCGTCAAGGGGCGCGGAAGGTGGCAGCGGCCGTCCGTGACGGGCGTAGTAATCCGGATCGCGCGCTTTGGCCGGATCAAAGATGCGCGGGTCCTCCGGAAGCGGGTCGTACGGGCGGAAGTCCGGATGATCGGTAAAGCAACCGGCCAGGCTGGTGGCTGCCGCATCATACTGGTTCATCGGCGGCAGGCCGAAAATCAGGTCGAACGTCTTCAGGATGCTGAGCATGCTGGAATGGACCTGCCAAACCCCGGGCCGCGAATAGGGGCTGATCACCAGCAGCAGGCTGCGGTGGGCGTCAACGTGGTCCTGGCCACTCTGCGCATCGTCTTCCGTCACAAAGATGGCCATGTGTTTCCAGAACGGGCTATGAGAAAAGAGTTGCACCATCTTGCCTAACGCCAGGTCGTTGTCGGCCACGTAGGAGGCGGAATAAGGGTACCCGGCCTGGGGGCGCAATTTGCCTGTATGATCATTCGGCAGCCAGATGTAAATGAATTGCGGCAATGGCTCCTTGCCACTTAGGTAACGCGTGTCAAACTCATGCTTGAACTGTTTAAAGCGATATTGATCCGGAATAGACGTGTTGAAATTGGGATAGGTTCGCGAAGTATTCTTAAACAGGACTTCCGGCATCGGGATGTTTACCGATTCTCGTACGCCGGTCGGCTCAGACCCGCCTTGTTCTGAATAGCCAGCCAGCTCCATGTCTTCGCCGTAATTGCGAAAGCTGATGCCGTGGCTGGCCAGGTGCTCCCACAGCGAACCGGCTTCCAGGTAATCCTCGGGTGACGGAGAAGTGCTTCCGATTTCGAGCCGCCCGGGCGCGCTCTGCTCGGGCAGGAATTTGAAATTGCCGTGAGCAGCGGCCGGCCACGCGGATTCGAACACGGTGTTCGGGTAGCTCCCCACCAGCCAGTGGTGCCCGTCCACCGAAACGTCGGAGTCCACGTAATAGTTGTCGCTGAGGCCAAAACGCTCGGCCAGCGCGTGCTCGTTGGGCGTGACTTGAACATGCTCGTAGGTAGGTTCGCCCTTTGCGCTGACCGTCGCATCGTCGCCGAAGTTTGCCAGCGCGGGATCGCCATTTACCCGCTCGCCATCGACGGATTTGAGATCGCCGAAAACCTGATCGAAGGTGCGGTTTTCTTTGACGATAAAAACGACGTAACGAATCTTTGAGCTTGGGTGGTTGGAGGGTGGAACAGGAAATTCGGCGGCTCGCACCGGCTCCTCCTGCGGAATGAAGCCATTGTTGTGTAGCACTTGCTGCGTCAATTCTCCGAGCTCCGAAGTCTCCGGCACCGGCATAATGGAGACCACGCCTTTCATAAGATCGCCGATGTAGTCTCCCGCAGGGCCTTCGTGAAAGTTGGGACCTCCGTTCGGCCCAGCGCCAAAACCCTTGGCATTATCGATGTAAAGGGTTTTGCCATCCGGGCTCACGGCCACGCGGGCCGGAAACCATCCCGTGGGAATGTAGCCCAGTACCTTCTCCTGCCGGGTATCAATCACCGCCAGAGCGTTGATTCCCGCGCAAGCCACGTACAGACGGCGACCATCCGGGTTGAGCGCCAGCCCAAAGGGCAGCAGGCCCCTCAGACCGCGCACGCTCGGGGCCGGCTGCAGCACTAACGTCTTTTCCACCTTTCCCGTCTGCGCGTCCAGAATGCTGACGCTGTCCTGCGCGGAATTGCTCACGTACACTTTGTCCTGGCCCGCCAACACGGCTCCCGGACTCGATCCTCCAATGGATTTCGGGCCAACCGGAAGCCCGGTGCGCACCCGGGCCGTTACCCTGGGACGCGCGGGATCTCGAACGTCCAGCAGATAAACGGAATTTGATTGCGGAACGTTCGGGCTGCCCAGCCCGGGTATCTTTTTGCCTTGCACGACCGTGCCCTCCTCGGCTTGCTTGGAGGGAAAGCCAAAGGGCGGGAAATCGAGCCCGGTGTGCAACGGGTCCTTCGGGTTGTACCCGGGCACCAGCGAATACCGAAACATCCCGACGTTGGAGACGTAAGCCGTCTTGCCATCGGGCGACAGCGCCAATCCGAACGGCAACCGCCCCACGCGCACGCTGGCGATCATCCGGCGGGCGTGCGTATCAAACACCACCATCCGAAAATACGCGAGGTCCAGGGCATAAAGATACCGGCCGTCGGGAGAAAGCTTCAGGTCGCCCGCCAGGCTGTAGCGGTAAGTCTTCCCCTGGTAGCGGCCATCCAGGTTTAGCGTGCCCAAATCACGCCGCGTCTGCAGATCAAAGATGCCGATTTTGCCATTATTCCCCTCGGAAAGATAAAGCGTACGGTTGTTCGGGGTGATCGCCACTCCCAGGTAAACGCTTCGAGGGTCGGTCTCCGAACCTTTGGGCGGATATCCCGGCGGGATCTGCTCCACCTTCGGGTGGGCGCTCGAAAGCTCGGTAATGATGGAGACGGAAAACGGCCAGGTTCCGTTGTTGGATGTCACCAGCGTCTTGCCGTCAGGACTGAGCGCCATGCCGTACGGGTGTGGCTCAACCTTAACTTGCACGCCCTGCGGCGTAATCAGCCGGCCGTTAGGCAGAACCGATGTGCCGCCGGGAACGATCTCGGTGGGCCGGACTCCCGCCGGCGCCGCAAGTCCGAGCGTGCGCGCCGGACGCTTCTTACACCCTGGAAACGAGACGATGAATAAAATGAGCGCCGGGATGAGAAAAGTCAAGTAAGCGACTGCGGGTCTTCGAAAGCTCACGGATGATCCTCCGTCACGAAGTTACAAGTGCGGATTGTTACGCCCGGAACATTGGTTCGCAATGGTTCAGTTTGCCTGACGGCAATGGAAGCCCCCAAAAGCCTAAACTATAGCAAGCGAACTCAACGAAGTACAGGGTGCGCATCCGTCCGTTAGTTCCGCTCGGAGAAATGAGGATCGGAGCAGAAAACTCGAAAGGCACGGCCTTCTCTTCGCCGCTTGCTGAAAAGCCCTTGTTCCGGCGAGCAACGAACTCTGGCGTCAGGCGGAAGGGCTATTGTGGGCTACTTAATCACGCGAAGCCGGCAATAAATATTCCGCGCCGGGAAAATCCAGGCTAAATGCTTCTCATAAAAATCCAGGGAGAATGCCGCGCACAGGCGTGCGAGATTGTCGAGCAGGAAGTTCCCGCCAAAAGTCAGGCGTCGTTCAAGAATCTGAAATCCGCCCGCCCCGTACGTAAAGTCCTCAGAAGTGTCGCGGACAAAGTAATCAAAGCTACGCAAGCCTAAGTGGTAAAGGTGTGTGGGATCTGTGTACGAATCCGACGAACTGTAGTGAGGCGTTACGACCACAACCTCCGTGCCAGCCTTGGCGATGCGATGCACTTCCCGCATGGCCCGCAAAATATCCTTCTGATGCTCGAGAAAGTGCGAGAGGTAAATCTTGTCAGCACAGTCGGATCGAATAGGCCAGGGAAAATGGCCGAGTTCGCAACGGACGTCCGCGCTGGAACCTTTCTCGCGGTCCAGCCCGATTGCCCGCGGATCCTGTTTTTTCCTTCCGCATCCGACGTCGAGGATGAGCATGGGTAGGCGGATATCAGTCCCGTCTGTGACCTCAATTTGGCGACGCCTCTTGGCGCCTATTTCTTCTTGGGCGGCTGGGAGGGCCGCATTTCGATGCGGCTGGCGAGCGCCGTCTTGGGAAACTTATACAAGTCGACAACCGCCTTGGCGATGTCTTCTCCCGTCAGCTTCCATGATGCACCGGATTTGCTTCCGGGTGCGCCGCCGAAGTCCGTATCTACGCTGCCCGGCATGATATAGCTGACGCGAATACCGTCGTAGCGGACATCCTGCATCAGGGCCTCGCTGAAACCGTTCAACCCGAACTTGGAAGCGTTATAGGCGCTCCCACCCGCAAAAGGATTCACGCCCGCCAGGCTGGAGATATTGAAGATGTATCCACCGCCGCGCTTGCGCATGAACGGAATGGCTTCCCGGCAGCAGTAGAAAGCTCCTGAGAGGTTCGTTTCGATCGTCGTGTCCCATTCCTCGGGCGTCAACTGATCTACAGGTTTAAAATACCCTAATCCTGCATTGTTAACCAGGATATCAATGCCTCCAAACCGCTCCGCGGCGCTCTGCACAACTTTTCGGCAGTCTTCGTAGCGACGAACATCCGCGGCGATGCCACCCACGGCGTCTTTGGCATGCTTACGCAGCGATTCCAGCGCCGATTTGAAACGCTCCGCATCGCGCCCGCAAATGAAAACTCTTGCGCCTTCCGCAAGGAGCCTCTCTGCAATACTGAAGCCTATGCCGCGCGTGCCGCCCGTCACCACGGCAACCTTGTTCGCGAGTTCCATAGCGACGCTTAGCCCCCTTTCGCCCATTCTTGAACTTATAGAGTACACAGCTCTGCGCATGCGCCGCAACCTTTTGCCAAACAAAAGAAAACCGCTGACTCTTACGGGTGTCCGCAGACGGCGACAATGCCTTGCTTGATGCTTAAATTAAAAGGAAAGCTTGCGGAACAGAGAACTGCTTGCTGCCCTCGCGTAAGGGGCACAAATAGCGACCTTCTCACAAGAGCGTCCAGCTCCCGGGCACAACCTACTGTTGCCGATCCCAAGGGACATGCCAGGAACTATTTGCGCCCGAACCCTCCCCTCTTCAGGTCTGCGGCGATAGGATTTTATCCCTTGCGACACAGACCCAAAGAGAGTGAATCTTGCGAGTCGATGCACTCAAGCTGCTTTCGCCACCCAAAGGTCTGAAAAGCGGCCTTCGTGCGGGTTTACTAACCGGGCGAAGTCGGCGTACTTCGTCCGAATACTGTCCACGTGGGTGCCGGCGGAAAAGACGATTTCCTCGGACTCGCTGACGCTCTTGTCAACCCACACATCGACACCGTACAAGTTGCCGAGCGGCGGAATCGCGCCAAGCTCGCAATCTGGGAAAATCTTGGCGAGCTCCGCTTCCGGAAGCATCTCAACATTCCGTGCCTCAAGCAGGCCGCGGAGTTCATTGAGATCCAGCCGATGGGAGGCTGGCAACACAACCATGACGGGCTGCCCGTCCGCGGCAACCACGATTGTCTTGGCAAGCCGTTTGCCAGAAAGATGCATGGAATGTGCGAGCTCTTGCGCGGTAAAGGCTTGCGGGTGATGTAACCATTCGAAAGGGACGCCCTGCGATCGCAGGTATTCGTGGATCCTTTGCGGAATGCCCATGGCTCCCTCCTTTCGCTTCGTGCCGGAGTCACCGTTCCCGGCGTCTCCGGCTTCGTCCAGAGGTTCCAGCTTTATTCTACCCCCGCCCGCAACCCGAAGCCAGCGCAAGGCCTTACCACCTGCGCTCCCCCTACGCTAAGCGGACTAAGGAAAGCCATCTGAGGCGCGACCAAAGAGAAATTCTCATAGATGCGCATCTTTGACCGCGCCAAAGAAAAAAGTCTCGCTTGCTTTACTTTCCCGTGGCAACAAACCAGACACCGGTATCCGAAGTCACGAAGACGATGGGCGCCAGACACGGCTTCGGCAGTGTCAGCTTCGTGTTGATTGTCACATTGCCCATGGAATCAGCCGGGAAAGCATCCGTCAACTGATTGACGGTGGTCGCTTGGCCGCTGCCACCAATGCTCAGGCAACTGACTTCGGCTCGCAAGAAGGGGAAGGGATTGGTTCCAGTGTTCGGCCCCTCGGCAAACACCAGCCCTCTGGTACGCACTTTCAAAGCCCCATTGCTATGGAGCGTTCCGCTGGCGCCGGAAATCATCCATGCCAGTGCACCACCAGTGATGCCTCGAATAGGGTTGCTAGTTCCCTTGTAAGGACCGCTGACAGGCACCATACTCTCCCATGTCAAGATGGGAACGGCGGCATTGTCTGACAACTGTGCATTGGCTAGGCCGACGTAAACAGCACCCGCAAACACCAACAGGGCGCTGGCAACTAGAATCTTTCGCATGTCTTCCTCCAAGATTTTAGATAGAAGCCAAAAACCCCGGAAAACTAGTTGATCAACCTTCGCCTTTTGGTGGATACACAAATTATACTATGGACTTCGGCCCTTTCTTTTTGTTTCTTTACCGTGCCGACATCTGCGGCCATCAAACTACAACAGTGCCTGAGCGATATGGCATTATCTGCGGCTAGCGCTTGCAGGCTGATACTCCTAACCATGGACAGAGCGGTTAACGAACACTCAAAATCTACTTGAGACCAAGGCGTTTGTGGTTAAATTAGGGAGGCAACCTCAAGGCCGCTCGTTCGCAAAATTTCCGTGGTTTGGTACCACTCATAGTGGGATTTCCCGACTTGGTTTAAGACACTTATGCAGAAAGGGAAGGAATATGGCTTCTGCGAGGCGCTATCCAGGTTTGCTTTTTCTTTTCATCGTGGTCACGGGCACTCTGAACGCTCAAAATGTTTCGACCTACCTCAGGACGGATTCGCCCACCGCGCGGATTGAAATTGACGCTTCCCGCCCGGCATCGTTTCGAGTCCCTCGCACAATCTACGGAACGTTCCTTGAGAACATCGGCCACTCGATCTTTGGCGGGGTCTCTGCGGAGTTGCTGGATAATCCCAGCCTGGAAAATTACGACGCAAGCCTCGAAACGATTGAACGGCGTTTCCCGGGAAAGCAATTCCAGTATTCCTCAAGAATCGGTCTACCACTCCCATGGCTGCCGCTCTGGGTGAAGCAGGGGCGCCGCTATGAGCCCAGGTGGGGAGGTGCGGCAAATTCCAGCCGCTATCTCTACCTGATGGGCATGGCCGGCCAGGAGGTTGGAATCCGGCAGAGTGTGTACCTTCCGGTCGAGCGCGAACTTGACTACGATGGCGTGCTGTTTGTCAGGTCGCACGAGGGCCAGCAGGAGCTGGCAGTAAGCTTCCGGCGCCACGACGAGCCGGGAACCATCCTTGCTTTAGACAAGCTGCAGGCGCCCGCCGCTCCTGGCTGGCACAAACTTCATTTTCATCTTTCCCTTGCCAAGGGTGCGGTAGCGCCGTTTGAGCGCGTCGATTTTGCGGTGTCCATCAGCGGAAATTATCGGCTTTCGATCGATGAAATTATGTTGTATCCGGCTGATGCCATCGACGGATTCGATCCGGACGTTGTTCGTGCCGCGAAGGCCCTGGAGAGCCCGCTGCTTCGGTATGGCGGGAATTTCACCAGCGCCTACCATTGGGAAGAGGGGATCGGCCCCGTCGACAAGCGCCGCACCATGTTGTATCAGGCCTGGGGCATACCGGATTACAACTTGTTTGGTACGGATGAACTGATGAAGCTCTGCCGCTTGATTGGCGCGCAGCCGCAAATTGCTTTGAACCTTGGAAGCGGAACGGCAGAAGAGGCACGAAAGTGGGTCCAGTACTGCGTCGCCCCCGCGGATTCGCCGGAGGGAAGAATACGGGCCCAAAAGGGCCATCCCGCGCCATATGACGTGCCGGTCTGGGAAATGGGGAATGAGCTGTGGAACCGTGACGATAACGGCTGGCAGACCCCATCCGGAAACGCCGTCCGCTACCGGGAGTTTTACAACGCAATCCGGAGCCTTCTGCAGCCGGGTTCAAAAGTACTGGCAACCGGCGGAGACATTGATTTCTTTCGCCGTTGGAACGCTCCGCTTATCCAGGACGACGCCAGCGAATTGCACTACCTCACGACGCACTTCGTCGTAGGCATGGATAACGTATTAAATAAGGCCGCAGGGCGGAATTTCGTCTGGTCGGCAGACTTCGCTGTGCCCGTGGGAGTGGGGCGGGCGCTTTCCAAAGTGAAGGCCCAGATTGATTCGAATCCCGCTACACGCGGCCGCGTGAAACTTGCGTATACGGAATGGCTCTTTAATGGACCTCAAGAGGCGCTCGTCCCAAATTGTTACAACTTGGGCGGGGCGATTATTACCGCAGGTTGGATGAACATGTTGATTGAGCACGCGGATTTCGTCCCCATATCAGATATGACGGGACTTATTGAATTCGGCGGCATCCAGAAAAAGCTCGGCAAGGTTTATGTCACCCCGCAATATTGGGCATTCTGGCTCTACACGCACTATGCCGGTGATACACCCGTTTCCACGCGAACAACAGTTCGCGAGTACGATGTGCAGGGTGGCGTCCAACGCATTCCAGACATTTCCAATGTTCCCTGGCTGGATGTACTGGCCACCACTGATTCCCGCACTCACAAACTCAGCCTGTTTGTTGTCAATCGCAATTGGAGGGATGCGCTTGCTGCCGAAATTCAGCTTAATGATTTCCCGGAAGCCGCGACGGCTGACGTAACAACTCTCACCAGCGATTCCATCCTGACGGAGAATAATGAATTTCATCCTGACCGCGTCCATCCCGTCAGTACACAGATCAGTGCCTCCAGTGGTCTTATCGATTATAAGTTTCCACCCCGATCCCTTACTGTGTTGATCTTTTCCCGCCGTTGAAGAGTAAAGAGTAACGGACTTCCGGCAGCCGGGATGACGCCTTCGGTGGAAGCCACGGCCTCAGACGCGCTTTGCGTCCATTCGCACGCGGTCCACAAACTTGCGAGTAGCGACTTCCACGCGGACCAGGTCGCCCGTCTTAATGAACTGTGGCACCATGATCTTCAGGCCATTCTCAAGCACGGCGGGCTTGTAGGTATTGTCAGCCTGCTGGTGGACGGGGTCGGAGGTTGAATCAACCTTTACTTCGACGATCTGGGGGAAAATGACGTTGACCGGTTCGCCTTCGTAAAAGTCCACAGAGATTTTCATTTCCGACTTCAGGAACTGCTCCGCGCCCGCCAGGAACTCCAAAGGCACTGAAACCTGATCATACGTCCTGGGATGCATGAACGTTGCCGAGTCGGCGTCGCTGTAAAGGAACTCCATCTCCTGGCGCTCAAGCGCTACATCCTCCAGGCGGTCTTCCGGTCGGAAGCGAAGCTCCTTAAAACTGCCCTTGCGCACGTGCCGAAGGCTGGCGTGCACGCTGCCGGGCATCTTACCCTGCCCCACGTGGTACGCGGACTCGACAACCCTAAAGAGGTCCTCTCCAATCTTCAGAATGGTTCCCGGACGCAGTTGCGATGCCGTCACCATGAATTCCTCCTGAGCGGCATTCTGCGTTCGCCGTCCCGGCGCAGTCGCTAAGCCCAGAGTGGTCTTCAGGGATTTCTTCCTTATTTCTATTTTACCCCAAGCGCGACTCAGGCAAGGGCGTTCCTGTATAGCGGCGAGCTATACTCGCCGAAACTCAAACGGCGGCAGCTTCGGGGGTGCGACCGAAGCGGCGGTCGCGGGAGTGGAAATCTCTAATGGCTGATTCGAAGTCTTCCGCTGTGAAATCGGGCCATAAGCAGGGCGTGAAATACAACTCCGCGTAGGCGCATTCCCACAGCATAAAATCACTGAGACGCTGCTCCCCGCCCGTGCGAATCAGCAGATCAACCTCCGGGATCACGTCTCGGGACCCGGAGGCCTCTGCGAGCATCCGGCAGAAGTCAGCTTCAGAAGGCTCGGCGTCCGGGATCAACCGTCCGGCAGCGCGGAGGATTGTTTGCCGGGCGGAATAATCGATCGCCAGGCGCAGGCTGAGACTTCGTCCGGCTGCCGTAGCGTCTTCGGCGGATTCAATAGCTTCGCGCAACGAAAATGGCATCCGGTCACGCCGGCCGATCACCCGGACCTGGACACCCTGGGCGATCCACTTTAGAGGTTCGTTGCGGAGGAATTCTTCAAAGATTCTGAACAGCGATACCACTTCCTCGGGGCAGCGCTGCCAGTTGTCGGAAGAAAAAGCGTGAAGCGTCAGGGTTCCCACGCCAAAACGGAGGGCCCCGGCAATCACCCGCCGCACCGCTTCGACGCCGGCGCGGTGGCCTTGCGGACGCGGCAGTCCGCGGCGGCGGGCCCAGCGGCCGCTGCCGTCCATGATGATGGCCACGTGAATTCCTGGGGAAGCTGGCTGATGCAAAGAACTTTGAAACATAAAGCTCCTCTGCAAAAAATTTTCTGTCCAACCCCTAGCGGGCGCGCGTTGCGCGGATCAAAGCTTCCATGTGCGCCAAATAGCTCATCAGCGCCTTCCGTCCGGCCACGGTCAAGCGATACATTGTCTTGGGAAGCCGCCCGTCGAACGACTTCTTGCAGTCGATATACTGAGCTTCCTCAAGCTTCCGTGCATGAACGCTCAAATTGCCATCGGTCGTTTTCAGCAGTTGCTTGAGTTCCCGAAAGCTCAGCGAGTCGTTCACCGCCAGCGCGCTGACAATGCCCAGCCGGATGCGTTCATGGATCAACCGGTCAAGCGCCGATGTCCCGCTGGCGCTCCTCTCAGCGGAATTGCGGCTGGGGCTTTCCAAATCGGTTTCCCCTTCATGCCGTTCCCGGACCAACACACTTGTCTTAGCCACCGTACCTCCAGGCAATAATTGCTCCAAAGATGAGATGCAGGCCCCCGAAGCCGGTCGCCATAAAGAAGTCACCCCACGCGGCGGGCGAAAACAGCGCGGCAGCGCCAAGAACCATGAAAGCTACGCCCATTGCCGGTACCACTCGGACGGAAAATGCTCCTCCCGTCACCACACCCGCCCCGTAAAGCAACAGCCATAGTCCTGGCAAAACCGCAACCGATCCAGCATGGAAAAGGACCAGCGTCAACAAGGCTCCCGCCGCCAGAGGAGGCGCCAGGCTCAACGCAAATTTCCGGCCCGGTTGCGAAAACAAGGGCGTGTCCGCTTTGTGCGCTTTCTGCAACATCGTCACCCCGCCGATCAGGCAGGAAACAGCCGCTTCAACAACCCACACGCCCAGCCACAGTGCGGGGGTTGCCTGCAGGGAAGCAATGAAGGCTGCTACCAGAGCCGTTACGCCCATCAGCATTCCTCCCCATCCCGGGACCGCCGTAAAGGACGAAGCTCCCTCCATGGTCTCGCGGATAAAGCGCAGGTTATCCATGGCACGAGCTTCAAGATCCAGTGGATCTTTGACGCGAGGACGGATGGGCCGGATAGAGGCCATGATGGGTTAATACACCCCTTACTATGTCTTGTCAAGTACTTTGTATTATAAAGCTAAACCAGGGATCTCCCGAGCCGAAGTGGAATCCTTCCCACTGAAACCTCAGCGGCAGACCATGCAAGCAGGGCGCTATCATGGAGGTAGGCTGCCAAATCCAGAAACGGCTATTTATAGCGCCGGCAAGGAGAACTGAATGACCCTGAAAGAATGGGAAGACAAGCTTCATGAAGAGGGGTTCAACAGGACCTATGTCTGGCAAGATGGCCCGGGTGCCTTCTACCCTGACCACACGCATGAAAATACGACGGCCCACGTGATCCTGGAAGGCGAAATGGCGGTCACTTCCGAGGGCAAGTTCCGCATTTACAAAGTCGGCGCCCGCTGCGACGTGCCCGCCCGCACGGTGCATTCAGCCCGCATGGGGGCCGAAGGTTGCCGTTATCTTATCGGCGAAAAGTAGCGCGTCCGTCGCGGCCGGGGGCGTCGGTAGCGCCGACTTTCGCGTTACCGAAACTCGGCTTCTCTGTGTGGCGCTCCACCACCAGTGCCGTACGGCACCGGGTTTGTGCCCTTTGCTTACAAAGCCACGGGATGGAAAACATGCCGTGGCTCGCTGAATGGCGCCAGGGGCATGTCGGGGCCGGTGTGGCAGCACCAATTCTGGTGCGGCATGAGCCAAAGTCAATGCTGTTCTGACTGTTCTTCGCACATCAAAAGGCGCCACCGGCGGTGGTGAGGGCACCGGCGCTACAGAGAACAACCGCGGACCTGCTTTCTTGTTCACATGACTTCGCCGGCCATCAAGTCTTCCGGGCGTTCGCGGGGGCGGATCAATTCAATCTTGTCGCCATCGACCATGACCTCGGCGGGGCGAGGCCGGGAATTGTAATTTGAAGAGAGAACGTAGCCGTAGGCGCCGACGGTCATGACGGCCACCAGATCGCCCGGCTCGACCCGCGGCATTCGCCGGTCACGGGCCAGGAAGTCGCCCGTTTCGCAGAGTGGCCCGACGACATCGGCCACGAAAGTTTCTTCCGTGCGCCGCTCGACGGGAAGAATCTGGTGGAGTGAGCCGTAAAGCGTGGGGCGCATCAAATCGTTCATTCCTGCGTCCACCACCACAAAGTGTTTCCGCCGGTTGTGCTTGACATAGAGAACGCGGGTTAAGAGGGCTCCGGCGTTGCCCACCAGGGCGCGGCCGGGCTCGAGAACCAGCCGGTAGGGCGTGCCGGCCAGCCGTCTTTTAAGCTCCGACGCCAAGCGACCGAGATCGAGGGGTTTTTCATCAACATAGCGAATGCCGTAGCCGCCCCCGAGGTCCAGAAATTCCATTTGGATGCCTTCGCGCGTCAGTGACTTTGTAAGGTCCAGAATTTCTTCGAGCGCCTGCACAAAAGGCTCGACCGCAAGAATCTGTGACCCGATGTGGCAAGCAATGCCGCGAACTCTGAGGTCGGGCATAGCAACAGCCCGATGGTAAAGCTGGACCGCTTCCTTCTTGGGCACGCCGAACTTGTGGATAAACTGTCCTGTGGAGATGTAAGGATGGGTATCCGCCTCCACATCGGGATTGACGCGAATGGAAATATTGGCTCGTTTCTTTATCTCGTGAGAGCGCGCCGCAATTGCCTCAAGCTCTCCGGCAGACTCCACATTGAAAGCCAGGATGCCGGCAGAAAGTCCGGCATCGATTTCCGCCGCGTTTTTGCCGACGCCGGAGAAAACGATGGTGTCCGGCTTCGCTCCCACTTGCAGCACGCGCGCCAGTTCGCCACCTGAAACAATGTCAAATCCCGCCCCGGCGTTACGGAGAAGGCTGAGGATTTTCAGGTGCGAATTCGCCTTGACCGAATAGCAGACAAGGTGGCGAAGATCTCGCAGGTTCTGCTCGACGTTGTGAAAGTTCTCTTGAATGGCGGACCGGCTGTAGATGTAGGTGGGGGTGCCAAACCGGGTTGCCAGTTCAGCCATCCGGACATTTTCACACCGAAGCTCATGCGAGTCGTATTGGAAGTATTCCATAGCAATAGATCGGCTTGAATTCTCGGCCCTGCCGGGAGCAACCATGCTCCGGCGACCTCGACTTATCCTTTCCGTTTTCTTGGGAGTGAGATGCAAGTTTAACGCACTCGGACCAAAAGAAAAGTCTGGTCGTCACGTCGCGGCCGACCTTCCTCGAAGCGCGCGATTTCCGTGAAGATGGTTTCTACAATCTCTTCCACCGGCCGTTTAGCGTGCTCGCGCAAGAGATTGGCCAGATGCCGCGTACCAAACTCCTCTTGTGCGGGACTCATGGCCTCACTCACGCCATCGGAAAAAATCGCCAGCAAATCTCCTTTTTTCAACTGGAGCATCACTTCCTGATAGTCCGTGCGCTCGAGCAGCCCGAGGGGGATTCCTTCCGCTCGAATGGCGCGCGTGCTGCCGCGCCGTACCAGGAGCGGCAAAGGCATCCCGGCGTTCGCAAGATGCATGGTTTGCGTCTTGGGTTCCCATATTGCATAGGTTAAAGTGACAAAGTGGCCTTCTACCTGGCGCTCCAAAAGGGTAGCGTTCAGCCGGCGAAGCATTTCCGGTGCGGGAAGACGCTGCGGAGCCAGGCTCCGGAGGATTCCAGCGGCGAGCGCCCCGTAAAGAGCCGCCGGCGCTCCCTTGCCACTGACGTCGCCCACGGTAAGAACATTGCGGTCTTTGCCATAGTTCAGGAAATCGTATAAGTCGCCTCCCAATTCGCGCGCGGGTTGGAAACGCAGTCCCACCTCTAAGCCCGGAATTACCACTGAGGTCCCGGGCATCAGGAGCAATTGAATTTCTTTCGCTCGTTGCAAATCGCGTTCCAATCGCGCCTCACTCCTCAAGATGCGCTCGTAAAGCCGCGCATTCTCAATAGCGACAGCGATTTGAGGCGCCAGGGTGGAGAAAATTCGGACGTGCTCATCTGTAAAATAACCGAGCTGCGGGCTTTCGAGATCCACCACTCCGATCACGCGTCCTTGGTAAAGAAGCGGGACAGTCATCTCAGACTTCGTGTCAGGATTGATGAGGACGTAGCGCGGATCGCGGCTGACGTCAGGAACGACCACAGCTTTGAGCGAACTGGCCGCCGCGCCCACAATCCCCTGGCCGAACCGGACGGTGGTCTTGTCCGGCAGGCTTTCATCCTGGCGAAGCGTCAGAACCGAGTTGAAGGTTTGCGTTTGCTCGTCGGCCAGCATAATGCTGAAACGATGGTAGTCCACCAGCCGCTTGGTGAGGGTGCCCACCTTGCGCAGGAGATCATTCAGGACGAGCACAGAGCTGAGTTCGCGGCTGATTTCGTTCAAGAGTTGCAAAGTGCGCGACTGGCGGAGGCTGCGGCGGTAAAGCCGGGCGTTTTCGATGGCCATGGCCATCCGGCCCGCCAGAAGCTCCAGCAGGTTGATGTCCTGGTCGGTGAAGAAGTCGGTTGAAGGCGCTTCCAAATCCATCACGCCGATCACGCGGTTCTTCAGGATCAGAGGAATGGCCAGTTCCGACTTAACTGTGGAAACGGATTCGATATAGGTGCTGTCATTGCGGACGTCGTTCACCAGAATTGACCGCCGTTCACTGGCCGCCCGGCCCACAATCCCTTCGCCAACCTTGATCCGCAGCTTTCGGACCGTTTCTTCGGGATGGCCAACGCTTGACCAAACCCGCAATTGCTGCGTCTTCTCGTTCAAGAGGAGGATGGCAAAAACCTCGTAATCGATGACGCGTTTCACCAGTTCGGCGATTCGCTTCATGAGCTCGTCGAGATCAAGAGTGGAAGTGATCTGCTCGCTGACTTCGAGAAGCAGCGTCAGCAGTTCAGTCGCACCCAGGGCGCGTACCGGTGGTTTCATCGTTTGAGGCATAGATCAATCCACATGGCCGGAGGCTTCGGCAACAATAGAAACGGAAGCGCTTGATCCCAGGCGGTCCGCACCCGCTTCAAGCATTCGCAAAGCATCGCGAAGAGTTCGGATGCCACCCGCAGCCTTCACCCCCATAGCCTCCCCAACCGTTTCGCGCATGAGCCGGACGTCGGCTGCGCGGGCGCCCGAAGGACCGAATCCCGTGGAAGTCTTTACGTAATCCGCGCCCGCCTGCCTCGCAATCCGGCAGGCAGCGATCTTCTGCGCGTCAGAAAGGTAGGCGTTCTCCAGGATCACCTTCAGGGTGCAGCCGGAATCGCGGGCGACTTCTGCCACACCGCCGATGTCGCTCCGCACCAAGTCGGGATTGCCTGAGCGCATTGCGCCGACGTTCATGACCATGTCAAGTTCTTTCGCCCCCAGTCGGATGCCCGCTTCGGCTTCCGCCCGCTTGGCGGACGTGAGCGTTGCGCCAAAAGGAAAACCAATCACTGTCCCCACTTTAACAGCAGACCCGCGCAATTGTTCGGCAGCCAAAGCAACCCACGCCGGGTTGACACAAACAGCCCCAAACCCGAATGACACCGCCTCCCGGCACAGTTGCTCAATCTCGCTGCGTGACGCTTCCGGGCGCAAGGCCGTGTGGTCAATCAATTGCGCCAACTTGCGGACGTCACGCGATAGGTCGGAAGCAGAAACGAACAAGCCCTCTTTCCTCAAAAGTGGAGGGCTCTTTTCTTTATCCACCACTGTCTGCTCGAGTAAAGTCCCCTTGTTGTCCTCGACTGCCATGGCGATCCGCGCAATCAACTGCTGGAGTTCCGGTCGAGTTAATGTGAATACCGGCATAGAAATAATCTGCCGATTTGGCAGCGCGCACCAGCAGGCAGCTTTCCTGCGAAGCAGCAGTTGACATCGAGATGGCGGCGTTGGGGCAACACGAACAGACACCATTCTAACATAACTGCCTGCGCCGGTTTGGGGCTCCTCCCGCACTCGGCAGCGCGCCGCAATAGCGTCAAGTATACGCGGAATCGCTGCGGAAGGAAGGCCGCTGGCGTGAATAAATCTCTCGCCCAGAGGGCTCGCCTGTCCTTTACGCGGACACCAGCGGGTTGGCCTCCGGGATAGTTTGCTCGCGTGTAAAATGAAACTGTGGAGCGCAAAAAGTTCGAGGAGTTGGTTGGCCAGGTGCTGGATAGCTTGCCGGAGCCGTTTCGCGTCAGGCTGGCCAACCTTGCGATTATGGTCGAGGATTTTCCGCCGTCGGAGCCTCGCCGCGGAGGTTTGCTTTTGGGCCTATTTTCTGGGGTTCCGCGCACCCAAAAGAGCGTTTTCGCTGCTACACCGCCTGACCACATCTATTTGTACCAGAAAAACATCGAGGCGGTATGCTCGACCGAATCAGAGGTGGCGCGCCAGATTCGCGATACCCTGCTGCATGAGATCGGCCACTATTTTGGTCTGAGCGAAGACGAGCTGAGAAATATATGAACGATGTCTGCAAAGGCTGAGGGTTCTGCTACTTGGCAAGAAATGGCACCTGAAAATTGAGCGCCGTGTTATAACCCCGTATATAATGGTTATTAATGCTTGTTTTAGCTCTTGATACAACCAGCGAGCACGGTGGTGCGGCCGTTTACAACGGCGACGTCCGCCTCGCCATGGCGGCGAACGAAGGAGCTGCGGATCGTTACTCAGTGACGCTGTTCGAGTCAGTAGAACGTGCGCTGGCCGAGGCAAAGCTCGGTTTCCGCGATATCGAGCTTTACGCGGTCGCAAAGGGCCCTGGTTCTTTCACCGGGATTCGCGTGGGCTTGGCCGCCGCGCAAGCATGGGCAAAAGGTTTCGGCAAGCCTTTACACGCGGTAACTCTGCTTGAAGCGATGGTGCAGCAAGCGCAGCCCGACACCGATTGGGCCGTGCCCATTCTCGATGCCCGTCGCGGAGAGTTTTTCCTCGGTTTCTATCGCCGTTCGGGGGGTGCCGGCCCGAGCGCCCGGTTTGTGGCGGCCGGGGAGGGCATGGTTGTCCGGCCTGAGCAACTGTCGAACGTGGTGGAAACACTCGCGCAAGGAGGGCAATGCAGAACATTTAGCCGAGGCACCATTGCCTGCCTTACACGAACCCACGATCTGAAGGCTCAGGCCCTCCGTGAAAACCTGAGCCCAACTCTGACGTGGATCAGCATCCCCGGCGTCCTGCTGGATGCGATCGCCGGAGTGGCTCTTCATGCCTATGGACAGGGAGAAATCTCCCGGTTTGAGGAACTGGACGCGTACTATATCCGGCGCTCCGACGCGGAAATGAACTGGCGTTCGTGATCGCGGACACAGACGACGAACTGGCGGCAACTCTCTTTTCCTGGCCTCCGAAGGGTGCAAGGCTGTGGGCGCTTTAAGTCATTCCGCTCGCTTGCGAATTGAGCTTTTTTCCCATCACGCCTTTGAAGCGATCGTAAAAATTCAGAACTCTAGCGCCCAAGCCGCCGCTTGGAGCGAAGCCGACTATCAGCGACTGACCGCTGATCCCGAAGCGATGGTCCTGGTGGCCGTGCTTGAAGGCACCACCCCGCCGGAAATTATTGGATTCGCGGCCTTCCACCGGGTTGGCGAGGAGGCCGAACTCTGGAATCTCGCGGTCGCGCCCCAGCACCGACGCCAAGGCGTTGCCAAAGCGCTTTTCCAGGAAGCATGCCGGCGGTTGGTCCGAGCCGGTGCGACAAGGCTTTTCCTCGAAGTGCGAGCCTCCAACGCACCGGCGTTGGCATTTTACCGGGCGGCAGGCTTCAAAACCCTCACGCGTCGAAAAGAGTATTATCAGAACCCGAACGAAGACGCGCTTGTCCTTGCCTGCCAACTCGTTCCAGAACTTGCAAATTGAGCGAGGAACGTCCTGCCTTTGGGCAACAGGTCCTTCGCGAAACGACAGCTCTTACGAAAGATTGTGAATTTTCTTGTACTCGGACCTTTGTATGCTATGAGAGTTGCCCGAAATGGTGCACACCCTACACCATATGGTGCAAGATTCTTGTGATGCTTTCGCCGCGGTAGCGGGCTACCATCCAAACCGTTAAAACTAACTTGCTGATATAACACAAGATAATTCATCGTTGCAGTTTTCGTGACGCTTTGGAGATAAGGATGCTGGGCTTCGCCAACGTAGTTATTTTCGACTGGAGGTTGTACGACCAATGAAGAAGTTTTTCACACTAATCGCGGCGCTCGCTCTTGCATCCACACTCTCGATGCCGGCGTTCGCGAAGAAGCACACCAATAAGAAGAAATCCAGCACCACCAGTAGCATGTCCCACAGCAAGAAGCACTGGAAGCACGCCAAGAAGCACGGTGCGAAGAAAGGACAGAAGAAGGGTCAGTAAAGAACCCATCCCAGCGGCAAGCGGTCATTTACTTCTTCAGCGCTTTAACTAACTGCAATTCAATTGGCCTCAAGAGCCAATGGCAGCCCGGCCGACCAGTCGGCCGGGCTTGCTTCTTCCTTGATGACCTGAGGCTGCATGGGTGTCCGGAGTTAATCCCCCTTGGTTTCCCGCAACTTTTGCCGTAGGCGCCCGGCTTTGGGACTATCCGGCAAGTCGAATCTTTCCAGCTTGAACCAAAAATAGGTGTGTGCTAGCCTGACTGTGAGAGAAAAACACTTTACAGGGAGGTGACACGCCTGTGAGCACCCCTACCGAGGCCATCCGGGTGAAGTTGATGGCCGACAACGAGGAATATCGACGCCTGCAGGAGGCGCATGCGCAGCACGCGGCAGAGCTTGACCGGTTGGCGGCTAAGCCTTTCCTAACCGAAGAAGAGCGAGTGGAGGAAGTCCGGCTGAAAAAGCTCAAACTGCGGCTCAAGGACCAAATGGCTGCTCTGGCAAGGCGTGCCGGGACAGCCGCCTGAGGAACGGGGCGGAGGAAAATAGAAAGCCGTTGATTCGGCAGCGAGCGTATCGAGCGGAGAGAATCGAAATCTCCGACGGAGAGTTGTAAGGGTCAGAGTTCGCTTCCTGCGAGCGCAAGTGCGCTGAATTACCGGGCCGGGGAGTTATGGTAAAGGAAGGGTACTGGTACGGCCTGCCTCTGGTGCTTGCGGGAGGCTTGGTCCTAGGGTTTGGGCTTTTCGGGTCTGAAAGGTTCTTCCTGTTTGCCGCCGCGTTTATCTTGATTTTTGCATTACTTGTTCTGAATTTCTTTCGCGACCCGGATCGCACGATTCCGACGGGATCGGGAGTTATTGTCTCTCCGGCCGACGGACGTGTGGTGGAAGTGCGTGAGGAAACCGAGCGAGAGCGTCCTCGCGTGCGTATCAGTATATTTATGTCGCCGCTCAACGTTCACGTGAATCGCTCACCCATCGCGGGAATAATCCAGGACGTGACTTACCGAAAGGGCTCGTACCACATGGCGTCGGAACCGCTGGCGTCTGTGGAGAACGAGCAGAATGTCTTCACGGTGATGAGCGACGCAGACGAGGTAGTTGTTAGGCAGATAGCCGGCGTGCTGGCGCGCCGAATCGTCTTCTGGAAGAGACCCGGCGACAGGATTGAACGCGGAGAACGCGTTGGGATGATCAAGTTTGGATCGCGGGTAGACATCCTGGTTTCACCTGAGGTAAATCTTTGCGTCCAAGTCGGTCATCGCGTTCGGGCGGGGAGCAGCATTATTGGAATCGGCAGACCAAGCACAACCTAAGCCAGAAGCGGACTTGGCAACCGGCAACCACCGTCTGCGGCGCGGTATGTATGTATTGCCGAGCTTGTTCACGGTGGGAACGCTGGTGTGTGGTTACTATGCGGTCCTTAAGACCCTGCAAGGCGTGCAAATGATGGCGGCTGGCGCGGCCGGTAGCCTGGCAGGCTCCGCGTTTGACAGCGCGGCTATGGCCATTGGGTTGGCCATTTTATTCGATGGCCTGGATGGCCGCATCGCCCGTCTTACCAACGCCACATCAAATTTCGGCCGCGAGTTTGACTCCCTGGCGGATGTAATCGCTTTCGGGGTGGCGCCCGGAATGCTTATTTACGCTTGGGGAGTACGCTCGTCGATCAATCCCCTTGAGGTGCCGTGGACCGCTCATCTTCGCGCGGCCGGCTGGATTGTCAGTTTCGCTTTTCTGATTTGTGGGGCGGCGCGTCTGGCCCGTTTTAACATTGACTCGATAAAGCCCGGCGCCGACCGCCGGTTTTTTGTGGGACTTCCCATTCCCGCCGCGGCGGGTGTGGTTGCAGCCGTAGTGCATTGGGAAAAGGTTCCGCTCACGGATTGGCCGGTCACGGTAGTCTGGCTGGCGGCCACGTTGGCGCTCGCCTTCCTGATGGTCAGCCGGGTACGCTATTTCACCTTCAAGACGCTGGACCTGCGACGGCGGCGCCCTTACGTCACCATTATTCTTATCGGTCTGATTATCTGGGCCATCGTATTTTACTCGGAGCCCGTGCTGCTGGTGATTGCGCTCACCTATGCGCTCTCCGGGGTTATCCAGAAAATTCCTGGCAAGGCCCGTCCCAGCCCTCCGGCTCCGAAAGAGGTCCACGTGCAATGAAAGATATCGGTTATCGTGTTGTGGTCATCGGAGCATCTTCTCTGCTGGGTAAGGAGCTTCTTACTGTCCTTGAAGAGCGCAGCTTTCCGATTTCCAGCCTTAGGTCAGTGGAAGACGAATTGGTCGAACCCGAACTGCCTCTGGTAGACCTGGGTAAAGCCGCCCAGGAAACGATCGACCGCCTTACGGAGATTCCTGATGATTTCGATTTTGCTTTTGTCGCGGCGCCTTCTGAGCGGTTCGTCGAATGGCTTGACCGCCTGAAGAGCAACCCGGAAGCGCCTTCCTATTCGCGCACCGTGATCGATTTAAGTTCACGCGGCCACGAAGGTGCCATCTCCGATTTGCGGGTCCCCTTCCTCAACCGCCTGCCACTAACCGATCAGGTGCGTTCCACGAGCCAGCAGCCCTCGGTTATCGTGTCTCCGCACGCCGCCGCCATCATGATCAGTGCTTTGATGGTGCGTGTTGCCGCGCGATTTCCTATCCGAAGGGCGGTCGCCCAGCTTTACAGCCCCGCTTCAGAAATCGGCCCGCGGGGCATTGATGAACTCCAAAAACAAACCGTGAACCTGCTGAGCTTTCAAAAAGTCCCCCACGAGGTCTTCGGCGGGCAGATCGCCTTCAATCTTCTGCCCCGCTTGGCGACGGCGACCGAACAGGCTGATCCCCTCGAGGCACGTATTCGGAGCCAGCTTCAGGGCTATCTGGGGAACCGTGTTCCCATGCCAGCGTTGCGATTATTCCGGGTTCCCGTGTTCTACTCGATTGCGCTCTCACTTTACGTGGAAACACAAGAACCCGTGGCCCCAGTCGATCTGGTTGCCGCGCTCGAAGGCCGGCCTGTCAGGATACGCCGGGGATCCCAGAAGCCCCCGTCGCAAGTTGAGGCGGCGGGCTCGAATGAAATTCTGGTGGATGCCATCGAGGCGGACGCTGCGTGTCCGGCGGGGGTATGGCTTTGGGCCGTGGCGGATAATCTGCGGCTCTCGGCGCTCAACGCCACACAAATCGCGGAGAGCGTGCTCGAACGGCACCAGCCCCTGAACCTGCTCCGATGAGATTGCTTGCACGCGCTTTGGGTGTTACGGCTGTGGCCTCGCTGATGATTCTGGCAGCGGGCTGCGGCTACCATATGGCAGAAACCGCAACGCGGATTCCTCCCGACGTCAAAGTGATTGCCATACCGACCTTCGTCAACAAAAGTCCCGAGTTTAAAATCGAACAGCGAATTACCGCGGCAGTGATGCGCGAGTTTATCCAAAGAACCGACTTCCAGGTGACGCCGAATCCCAAAGGCGCCGACGCGGAGATTAAAGGAACCGTCAACTCCGTTCGTACCGGCGCCATCACATTCGATCCCAATACGGGCCGCGCCACCACCTTCCAGATTCAGGTTAATTCCAGCGTCGAGCTGATTGACCTCCACACCAAAAAGGTGCTGTTCTCCAATCCCAATTACATCTTTCGGGATGAGTACCAGGTAAGCGAGTCCACCCCCGCTTTGTTCCAGGAAGATGTCCCCGCCATGAACCGGCTGTCGAACGACTTCGCCCAAACCCTCGTGACCGATATCCTCGAAAATTTCTGAGCGAGCATAGGCCGCGAACCAGAGCCCGGCAGGCTTCGCCCCTTATCAGTGCTCACGTGGCCGGTGCCCGCCGTCGAGTGGAAACCCGCGCGCCACAGTGGCAATCGCGACTTATTTGAGGGCTCTGGCCCGCGAGAGGAACGCCGGGGTTACCTTGCAACATCGTGCGAAATTGTGGTTGACACACTGCGGGGCAGGTTATAATGGACGTGGGGAAAAGCTAAAACAGAATTCCTGGGTTAAAGGATCAGATGCTGCTGCATTAGGCGGAGTGTATGCTCTGCGGCGCACCTCCGACGAAACGCGCAATCTGATTCGACAGCCCTGCCCTTTTCGGCGGGGCAAATGTAAGGAGGTATCAAATGGCCACACAGACCATGATTACCGGGTTCGATGAGTCCAAGTTGCATGCTTTTATGGAACGGGTGGTGGGCGACGTGGGAGCGGCGATGCACGCCACGCTAGTTGTGATCGGGGACAAACTCGGACTCTACAAGGCAATGGTGGACGCGGGACCTCTTACGCCGGCCGAGTTGGCGGCAAAAACGGGGACCGCGGAACGTTATGTGCGCGAGTGGTTGAACGCCAATGCCGCGAGCGGATTCGTTACTTTCGACTCGGCGACGGGGTGCTACACGCTTCCTCCGGAACAAGCTTTTGCTCTCACGACACTGGACCTTCCGGGCGCCTTCCATATCATCTCAGCCTGCTTTAAAGATGAGCCCAAGATTACTCAGGCATTTCGCACCGGCGAGGGCGTGGGCTGGCACGAGCACGATGCGAACCTTTTCTTTGGTACGGAGAGGTTTTTCCGGCCAAACTACTCAGCCAACCTTCTGTCCGCGTGGATTCCCGCGCTCGAGGGCATTGAAGAGCGGTTGAAACGCGGGGCCGTGGTGGCTGACGTTGGTTGTGGGCACGGCGCCTCCACCATGCTCATGGCGAAAGCGTTTCCCAAGTCGCGGTTCTACGGATTCGATTACCACAGCGGATCGATTGAATATGCGCGTCACGTCGCCGGACGCGACGGCTTGCTTGACCAGGTCAATTTTGAAGTGGCCAGCTCGAAAAGCTACCCGGCCAACGGAGGCTATGACTTGGTGACCTTTTTCGATTGTTTGCACGATATGGGCGATCCGACCGGGGCGGCCAAGCACGTGCTGAGCACGCTGAAACCGGGCGCCACCTGGATGATTGTTGAGCCGTTCGCGTACGATCTTCCGCACCAGAACCACAATCCTGTGGGGCGCATCTATTACTCGGCATCGACCATGATCTGTACACCTGCTTCGCTTGCGCAGGACGTGGGAGCGGCCTTGGGAGCGCAGGCCGGCGAGAAGCAAATTCGCAAGGTAGCGACGGACGCAGGATTCACGCGGTTCCGCCGCGCCGCCGAGACACCGTTTCATCTGGTTTTCGAAGCCCGTCCATAGCGCGAAACCGGAAGCTGTTGATTGACCGGGTGATTCGTTCCTCAGGGGTCGAAGGCAAGATTGCTCATCGGTGCCGCCTGCCACTCCGGTAAAGCGGACTGGGTTGAGGCCTGCGGTTACTCATGATTAAGAATCGCAGGCCACAACTGCCTGTTCTACAAGCACTTACGCGGCGGTCGGAACATGGAACGAAAAATAGAGGCGGTTCCAGGGACTGCGAAAAACGGCCAGGTGGCTTTAAGCCGGGAAATTGCTCCTTGATCCCTGGCGTCAGCAGTGGCTCTGCGGCTATAGCAGGAAAGTTCTGAAATCTTATTTGTACGCCGGGATGCCGGTGACGCGCTCGCCGATGATGAGCGTGTGGATATTGTGCGTCCCTTCGTAGGTAAAGACCGATTCCAGATTGCACATGTGGCGGAAAATGGGATATTCGTCGGCGACGCCGTTCGCCCCCAGGATATCCCTGGCGCTGCGGGCCACGTCGAGCGCGATCTTCACATTGTTGCGCTTCAGCATGGAGATGTGGGCGTGGTCGGCGCGGCCCTGATCTTTCAAACGGCCCACGTGCAAGGCCAGCAACTGCGCCTTGGTAATTTCTGTAATCATCTCGGCAAACTTCTCCTGGATAAGCTGGTGCGAGGCGATCGGCTTATCGTCAAACTGTTTGCGAACCTTGGCGTATTCCAAAGCTTCGTGATAGCAGGCCATCGCGGCGCCCACGGCTCCCCAGCCGATGCCGTACCGGGCCTGGGTAAGGCAATCCAGCGCGGCCTTTAATCCAATCGCCTCGGGGAGCATGCTGGCGCTCGCAACGCGCACATCCTGGAGCGAAAGCGTGGAGGTGACCGAGGCGCGCAAAGACATTTTGCCCTTGATGTCCTGAGCCGTGAAGCCCGGCGTCCCTTTTTCCACCAGGAAGCCGCGAACTCCTTCCTCGGTGCGCGCCCAGATCAGCGAGACATCGGCAATCGTGCCGCTGGTGATCCAGGCTTTCTCGCCGTTCAGAATATAGCCATCGCCGTCCTTGACCGCGCGGGTGCGCATTCCGCCGGGATTCGATCCGAAATCGGACTCCGTCAGGCCAAAGCAGCCGATGGCTTCACCTTGCTGAAGCGCCGGAAGCCAGCGCTGCTTCTGCTCCTCGGAACCGAACTTCCAGACAGGGTGCATCACCAGGGCGCTCTGCACCGAAACAAAGCTCCGCAGGCCGCTGTCGCCCCGCTCGAGTTCCTGCATGATCAGCCCGTACTCGACGTTCGACATTTCCGCGCAGCCGTAGCCGGCCAGGTTCGCGCCGTAAAAACCCATGGCGGCCATCGCCGGAACCAGGTGCATGGGAAATTCCGCCTCACGGTACCAGCGCTCGATGTGGGGATCGACTTCCTTCTCCACGAATTCCCGGACCGTCTGGCGAACCAGCTTCTCTTCGTCGCTCAGCGAAGAGTCGATTTCCATAAAATCAACGCCGTGAAATGGGAACATACGAGGCCTCCTGCCGCGGCGGGCCCTGATGGGCCAGCATCGCCGCGCCGATGACGGTCTTCGTAACCTTGTTCAGGTACTCCCGGTTAGCCATTTTGAGAATTTAACACAGAGTTTGCGGAGACGCTCTGTGACATCGATTGGTAAGGGCGGAAATCACAGCAAAGATGCTCCGTCTGCTCTGTGTAGAGGTTTTGAAGAATACGCAAGGCACGACGACCAGTTTCGAGCGCGATCATGCTGCCTTCCGATTGTACCAGCGATTGGCCCATTCTTCTTGCCCGGCAAGTTGAGGCTATAATGACAATGATGGATGACCGCACACGGTTGACCACGATGGTCAAGGCAGCGGGTTGAGCGGCCAAATTGAGTCCAAGTATTTTGGACTCGGTCCTGGCTAAGCTGCCGAAACAATCCGACCCGAACGTCCTGATCGGCTTCGACTCTGCCGATGACGCGGGAGTGTATCTGATTTCACCCGACCTCGCGCTGGTTCAAACTGTGGATTTTTTCACGCCCATCGTGGATGATCCTTATACCTTCGGGCAAATTGCCGCGGCTAACTCCTTGAGCGACGTTTATGCGATGGGCGGCCGCCCGATTTCCGCGCTCTCGATTGTGGGCTTTCCCAATACCGGGAAAAATCTCGAGATTCTGGAACAGATCCTGCTAGGTGGACACGCCAAGATGCAGGAGGCGGGTTGCTCCGTGATCGGAGGGCATTCGATTGGAGATGAGGAAATGAAGTTCGGCTACGCCGTGACCGGAGTAGTCGATCCCAAGCGCGTGCTGGCCAATCGCGGCGCCCGGCCAGGCGACCGCCTGGTACTAACGAAGCGGCTGGGTACGGGAATCATTGCGACGGCGCTCAAAAAACAAGAGGCCAGCCAGGCCTCCGTCGCCGCTGCCATCGAATCCATGCTGACTCTGAACCGCGTGGCGGGCGAACTCGCACGGGAGTTCGATATCCATGCGGCCACGGACGTAACTGGGTTTGGGCTGCTGGGCCACGCGCGGGAGATGGCGCTCGCGAGCGGAGTGAGCATGGTTATTGAACATGAACATGTTGAGTTCCTCCCTGACGCCGCTACCTATTCGCACAAGGGATTCATTCCCGGCGGCCTGAAGAAAAACGCCCAATTCCTCTCCGGGTGCGTTGAGTTTGCCGCCAGCATTTCACCCGAGATCAGGAATCTGCTTTTTGATCCGCAAACCTCCGGCGGGTTACTGCTGGCGCTCAGCGGCGCGCAGGCGCGGCAGTTGGTCGAGCGGCTGCGTGAGCGCGGGATCCCCGGGCAGGAAATCGGTGGTGTGGTGGAAAAGACCAAGCCGCTTCTCCGGGTGGAATGAATTTCGATAGCACATTGCGTACGCCGGGGAGTCAGGCTAAGATGACGCCATGATGAAGAAGTTGTCATTACAAGCGAAGTTTGCCCTGGGAATCCTTGTGATTGGAGGGGGCGCGCTGGCCGCTGAGTACTTTGTGGTGAAATGGTATCCCTACTATCGCGGCGCCGAGGCCCAGAAAGTGCTGAAATTGCTTCCTTATCAGAATGCCGAATTGGGCATCAATATGCAGGTTGCCGCAGGCATTTATGGGAAGGTAGACGATTTTCCAGGTGGCGTCCGAATCTATCGTCCCGGGATTTTGGGTCATGGGCCATCTCTCACCTTAACCTCGCTGGCCAATCCTGGCCACAGTGATGAGTTTTCACCCCAGCTTCTGGCGCAATGGGAAACGAAGGGCACTTACCAGGCCATCGCCGATTACCGCTTCGAACACACGAAAATCCAGGAGCGGGATGCCGCGCTGATCTGGCAGCGCCGAGGGCCAGCCTTGCTGCTGACCGCGCACATTATTTCGCCCGACCATGTTGTCGAGGCGAACTGCCTGCCGGGGTCCTCTGATGAATCGCTATACCTTCAGGCGTGCGAATCAAGCATTCAAACCATCAATGTTGCCGGTCCCCTGCCCCAATTGAAACCTGAGCCGGGAGTGCTGGAGCTCGAGCCCCCGAAGCCCGCCAAGACAAAACGTAAGTAAGCGTTCCGGGACGCCGTTCAGTCAACATAGACTCTCCGCTTCCCGCGCAGTTTCTGTTAAACTGGGCGACTTGAATTCCGCGAGACAAGGAGTATAACGAAACAATGCCGAGTTGGAATGTGATCGAAGGGAGCCTCGGAACCCCCAAGGGGTTTCGAGCGGCGGCTGTGGCCTCCGGAATCAAGAATGCCGAAAGCGCGCTGGATCTGGCTCTGCTATTTTCCGACGCGCCCCAAACCGCCGCGGCTGGCGTATTCACCTCGAATCGTGCCGCCGCCGCCCCGGTCGTGCTTTCCCGCCAAAACCTGAAAAAGAGCCGTGGGCGGGTGCGCGCCATCATCGCCAACTCTGGAAATGCCAATGCCTGCACGGGCCGCGCAGGAACGAGAGTGGCGGCAGAAACCGCGCAAGCCGCCGCCAAATGCCTCGGTGTTCGCCCGGAGCAGGTTCTGGTCGCATCGACCGGCGTTATCGGAATGCCGCTCAACCTGGATTTGATTCTGAAACAGATTCCCTTCCTGCAAGAAAACCTTTCCGCAGAAAACGCTTCGGAGGTTGCGCGCGCGATCATGACGACGGACACCTATCCAAAGTCCGCCGTCTTTGAGGCGGAGATCCACGGCAAGTGCGTGTATTTGGCCGGGATTGCGAAAGGCGCCGGGATGATTCATCCCCATATGGCGACGATGTTATCTTTTATCACCACGGACGCCGCCATCGATCCCCGAAACCTTCAAAAAATGCTGCAAACCGCCGTGGACGACTCCTTCAACCGCATCACGGTGGACGGCGATACTTCTACGAATGACACCGTGGTGGTGCTGGCGAGCGGTTTATCCGGCGTCAGCATACGGCCGGGAACGGCGGTCGGCGCAAGATTTCAGGCCGGACTCACCACGCTCTGCCAGACCTTGGCCAAAATGGTTGTGAAAGACGGCGAAGGCGCCACCAAGGTCGCCAGGATTGAAGTCACAGGGGCGCGAAGCGCTTCGGACGCCGAGCGTGTGGCCCGCGCCATTGCAAACTCCCCATTGGTCAAAACCGCCATCGCCGGAAGCGATCCCAATTGGGGCCGCATCCTGTGCGCCGCAGGATATTCCGGAGCCAGAATCGAGCCCGAGAGGGTCGATATCCGCCTGAACGATTTGTATCTGTGCCGGCGCGGAATCGAAGCCGGCTTCGACGAGGCCGTCGCCAGGAAGGAACTGGACCGGAAAGAGCAAACCATTCGGGTGGATCTCCACCAGGGTAAAGCCCGCGCATGGGTGTGGACCTGCGATCTTACCCACGATTACATTCGCATCAACGCTTCCTACCGATCGTGAAAACGATCCGGGTTGCCGTCAAGTTTTTCAGAAGGTCAAGTGCACGCGGAAGAGAATCGCTAAAGGAGGCACTATAAGATGGGCCGGCAAAATTCTTCCCGAAGGAATTTCTTGAAAACGGCGGCCGTGGCCGCTGCGGCGGGACTTGGGGGCCGTCCAGCCGAAGCCGAGGCAAAACCTGCCGCTCCCTGTGAGGAGTGTGGATCGATCTGGGAGCGCCCGCCCAAGCAACAAGGCAACAATCTGAATCTGATTGTGATTGTGAGTGACACCTTCCGTCACGACAACCTGAGCTGCTACGGCAGGAAGTGGCTTGAAAACCTGGAAACGCCCAACCTTGACCGGTTCGCCAAAGAAAGTATCGTCTTTGAGGACGCTTACCCGGAAGGGATGCCCACGATCGTCATCCGCCGCACACTTTACACCGGCCGGAGAGTGATTCCCTGTTATTACTTCCGCCAGCATGAGCCGGTGCAATTGCCGGGCTGGCATCCCCTTTACAACGAAGATCAGAGTCTCAGTGAAACGCTCTACGAGGCGGGCTACATCACGGCGCTGATCAGCGACCTGCCACACCAGCAGAGGCCGGGAGAAAACTTCCATCGCGGCTTTCGCGTCTACCAGTGGATTCGCGGCCAGGAGTTTGACTTCTACGGCACCGCGCCTCACCGTTTACCGGACGTGAGCGACATGGTTTCTGCCGAATATCTCGCCAGATTTCCCGGCCTCCAGGGTTTTTTGAGCCAGTACAAAGCGAATCGTAATCTCTGGAAGCAGGACGGCGAATCGCTCGCCGAGATTGTGGCGCGAACCGGCATCCGCTGGCTGAAATCAAATTTTGACCAGCGGCCTTTCTACCTGCACATCGAGATGTTCGACCCGCATGAGCCCTGGGACCCGCCCGAGCGCTTTCTTGAGAAGTACTGGCGCGGCCCCTATACCCCCAGCTTCATCGAACCTCCCTACGCCACGGTGCCCCTTGCCGATAAAATCCAGCAGCGTTTTCGGGCAAACTACGCCGGGGAAGCAAGTTGTGTAGACTACTGGATCGGTGAGGTGCTCGACACCATCAAGCAGTACGGGCTGCTCGAAAACTCCATCGTCGTGTTCACGTCTGACCATGGCGCGATGCTCGGGGAACATGGACAGTTCCTGAAAGGTCCGGACAAGCTGCGCGGGCAGGTGACCCATGTTCCCTTGATCATGCGGGTGCCGGACCACCAGTTTGCCGGCAAGAAGGTGCCGGGGTTTGTGCAGACTCATGACGTGATGCCCACCTTGCTGCATTTATTGGGATTGAAGCCGCCTCCCCGGGTGACGGGCAGCAACCTTTGGCCCCTCGTCACCGGCGAGACGCGTAGCATTCGGGATTACGTCGTCCATACCTACGGCTGGGTCGGGTGCGCGCGCAACGAGCAGTGGAGCTACACCGAAGTCTGGAAGCCGGAAGCCCGGCAGGGCAAGTTCAGGGTAAGTCCCGGTGCGCCGTCCACTTTCTACAAGCCCCAGCTCTATAACCTGGAAAAGGACCCCGGGGAAATGACCGATGTGGCTGAGCAATATCCTGATGTTTGCCGGAAAATGTCTTCCATGATGAAGGAATACATCGCCTCGGGCGAAGGATTGACTTTCGGCAGCTTCAACCAGAAACCCAGCCTTTCCACCGGGGAAGTTTACGTCAAGCAGTCGCATTAACCCGCGTATTGAGAGTTGCACGACGCAGAATTGCGTCTGAACACGACGTTTCAAGCGGGCAGCCATTGAAATAATTGCAAACGGTGAAGTACGATAAGTGTGCTTGTACAGTAACAAGCCAGTCTGTTGCCGCGTATCGCTATGCTGGAAAAAATCGAAGATCGCCTCATTGTTGCGCTGGATTTTGACTCCGCGGAAAAAGCCGTGGAGCTGGTCGAGAAGCTTGACGGCGTGGTTTCCTTCTTCAAGGTGGGAATGGAGCTGCAGCTTGCCGAGGGAATGCATCCCGTCAACTACCTGATCTCCAAAGGGAAAAAGGTTTTCCTGGACCTAAAATACTTTGATGTGCCGCAAACCGTCGAGCGCGCCGTGCGGCGGGCCGCATCCCTCGGCGTGTCTTTTCTGACGATCCACGGCAACCGCAAGAACGTTGAGGCCGCGGTCCGAGGGCGAGGCAGCGCAAATCTCAAGCTGCTTGCGGTGACGGTCTTGACGAGCCTGGACGCTTACGACATCCAGGACCTCGGTTTCAATTGCTCGGTCGAAGAGCTGGTGATCCACCGCGCCAGGAAGGCCGCCGAGGAGGGTTGCGACGGCGTAATCGCCTCCGGCCAGGAGGCCAAAAAGATTCGCGAGGTAGTAGGAGAAAAATTCCTGATCGTTACCCCGGGAATCCGGCCCGAGGGCTTTCCCAAGCAAGACCAGGCACGCGCCGTGACGCCGCGGGAGGCCGCACTGGCAGGAGCGGACTACCTGGTGGTAGGCCGTTACATTACAACCAGTCCGAACCCGCGGGAAGCTGCCGAGCTGATCCTTGAAGAAATGCGCCAAGGCTTCAAGACCGCTCAACGAGCGTAACACCCATCAGCCCAGACTCGCCCTCACCTGCCTCTGGTCGCACAGGATTCGCTCGCCGCTCTGCTATAATCAAATTTTGAGTGGAAAGTCCTGTGTAAGCCTTCGCGAGCGACGCACCTGAGCATCCGGCTTTTTCAACTCTATGTCAGGAATCATCGGTTACATCGGCAACAAACGTGTAGTTCCCGTACTGCTGGAAGGCCTTCAGCGGCTGCAGTATCGCGGGTACGATTCGGCAGGCTTGGCGGCCATTAAAGACGGCAAGCTGGCGATTCGGCGTTCATCGGGGAAGCTGCGCAACCTTGAAGAAGTGATTCGCCTTGATCCGCTGGACGGCACTTACGGCATTGGCCACACGCGCTGGGCCACGCACGGCGCTCCCACCGAGGAGAACGCGCACCCGCACCGCGATTGTCACGGCACCGTGGTGGTGGTGCACAACGGCATCATCGAAAATTACATGGAGTTGAAAGAAGAACTGGCCGCGGAAGGACATACCTTCCTCACCGAAACGGATACCGAGGTGATCGCGCACCTTATTGAGAAGTACCTGAACGGCCAGCCGCCGAATACGCAACCCCTCACTCTGGATGAAGCGGTGCGGATTGCCGTCCAGCGGCTGACGGGCGTTTTTGCCCTGGCGATCATTTCCACGAAGGATTTGAACAAGATTGTTGCGGTGCGCCAGGGACCGCCTGCCGTGATCGGGCTCGGCAAGGATGAATACCTGGTCGCCAGCGATGTTCCGGCCATCCTTTACCACACGCGCGACCTCTTCTTTTTGGCAGACGGCGACATTGCAGTGCTGACGCCGAACGGCGTCAAGCTGATGGACTTCGCGGGGCAGCCGGTCACGCGCCGCGTCCAACATATCAGTTGGGATCCTATCCTGGCGGAAAAGGGCGGCTTCCGGCATTTCACCTTAAAAGAGATTTACGAGCAGCCCCGCGCCGTCCGCGACACCGCGCTCGGCCGCGTTTCTCCTGAAACGGGCCAGATCTTCCTGGACGAGATGGAAATCACGGAGGACGAATTCCGTTCTTTCCGGGAAATCAAAATTGTTGCCGCGGGCACTTCGCGCCACGCCGGCCTGGCGGGAAAGATGATGATCGAGCGCCTGGCGCGCGTGCCGGTGGAAGTGGACTACGCTTCGGAGTTCCGCTACCGCGACCCGCTGGTGGATCCGCGCACCCTCACCGTGCTCATCACGCAGTCCGGCGAAACCGCGGATACGATCGCCGGGCAGCGGGAAGCCCAGGCCAAGGGCTCCAAAACTCTGGCCATCTGCAACGTGCTGGGCAGCATGGTACCACGTGAAGCGAATGGATGCATTTACACCCATGCGGGGCCGGAGATCGGCGTGGGATCAACCAAGACATTTTCTTCGCAGATGACGGCGCTTTATCTTTTCTCTGTTTACCTCGGCCAGGTTCGCGGCTTGCTGCCGCCGGCTGAGAGTAAACAACTGCTGACGGCGCTGGCCGCGCTTCCCCGGCAGCTTGAATCGGTGCTCCAGAAAGACGAAGAGTTCGAGGAACTGGCTCGGCATTTTGACCGCTCATCGGATTTCCTGTATCTTGGCCGGGGCGTGCACTTCCCCATCGCACTCGAGGGAGCGCACAAGATGAAGAAACTCTCCTACATCCACGCGGAGGGATATCCGGCGGGAGAAATGAAGCATGGCCCGAACGCGCTGATCACCGACGGGCTGCCGGTCGTAGCGATTGCAACCTGCGATTGGGATTCTGCCGACTCGAAATCCCGCTACGAGCGGACGAGCTCAAACATCGAGGAAGCCAAGGCCCGCGGCGCGGTGATCGTAGCGCTGGTGACGGAAGGAGACCGGGAAGTCCACGCCATGGCGGATCACTTGATCGTGCTGCCCCGCAGCAATGAGTGGCTTTCCGCGATCCTTGAGGTGGTTCCTCTCCAATTGCTGGCCTACCACATTGCGGTCCTGCGCGGGTGCGACGTCGATCAGCCGCGTAACCTGGCCAAGTCTGTCACCGTCGAATAAGAGGGGAAAACGGGAAAGCCTATGGGACTGAAAGTCGTCTATTCCGACCAATATGATTTGAATCTGGGTAACCACGTTTTCCCCGCTATCAAGTACCGCCTGACCAAAGAAAAGTTGCTTGAAGAGCGCGTGATCGAGCCCCCGGACATCGTTGAACCCGCTCCCGCCTCGGACGAAGACGTGGCCCTGGTCCACGACCTGAACTACATCTGGAAGCTCAAGAACGCCACGCTCTCTTACACCGAAATCCTCCGGATGGAAGTCCCTTACTCTCCCGAACTCGTCCGCGCCGTCTGGCTCTCGGCGGGCGGTTCGATTCTGGCGGGGCGCCTGGCGCTCGAGGATGGAGTCGGTGTCAACATCGGCGGCGGCTTTCACCATGCCTTCCCTGACCACGGCGAGGGATTTTGCGTGCTCCACGACGTTGCGATCGCCATCCGTCGGCTGCAAAAAGACAAGGCCATCGAGCGCGCCATGACGGTCGATTGCGACGTTCATCAGGGCAACGGCACCGCGTTCATTTTTGGCGCCGACGAGACCGTCTACACGCTTTCGCTCCACCAGGAGAATAATTATCCTTACCCCAAACCACCCAGCAATCTGGATGTCAACCTGGCCAACGGAGTTCGCGATACCGAGTACCTGACCCTGCTCGAAGAAAGCCTCGATAAGGCCCTCTCGCAATTCGATCCCCAAGTGATTTTTTACCTGGCAGGGGCCGATCCCTACCAGGAAGACGAGCTCGGAGGCTTGAAGCTGACTCTGCAGGGACTCGAATTCCGCGACAAGCTGGTGTTTGAAAAGGCCAGGGCAAAGAAGATCCCCGTCGCGGTTACTTTTGCGGGAGGCTATGCCCGACATCTAGCCGATACCGTCCGTATCCACGCGAACACGGTCCGCGTGGCCGCGGAGTTCGTCAATTCCAACAAGAATTACAAAATAGGGTGACGATCAATGCTGTAGCGGCGGCCTGTGGCCGTCGGTTTTTCGGCGATCAAAGATCGCTGGTAGAAAAGAGGCATGTCACTCTAATTTGTAATCATCAATAAGTGAAGTCCCCGGACAGCCGGCGCCTCTTGTCCCTTGTCAATTTGCTTGTAACGGTATAGAAGGCTTGGTGGGGGGAGATTTCAAAGCAATCAGACAGAGCTTGCTGGACCCGCCAACTCAAAGCTTCTTCAGGAGAACCCATGGATACACAGAATGGATGCTGTTCCTCTCGTGCGAATTTTGCCACCTTTCGCGACCGCGATTTTGGCGCAGGCCGCGCCATGCGAATCATACTGAGAAAACTGAGCGTGGTTTTCCTGGCCTCTTTTCTTGTACTCGCCGCGGCCCGAACCTCCTATGCCCAGCCGCGAAAGACCTTGACACAGCTTTCGACAATCGGCGCCTTAGTGCGCGGAGTGTACGACGGCGAAATGACCATCCAGCAATTGAAAAGATACGGAAACACCGGCCTCGGGACTTTCAATGCGGTGGATGGGGAAATGATCATGTTAGACGGCACGGCTTACCAGGTCAGGTCCGATGGATCCGTTCGAATTGCCAAACCGGGCGAAGAAACGCCCTCTGCAGAGGTCACATTCTTCCAGGCCAACCTGGAAAAACCACTGCCGCGCAGCACCGGCATGAAGGAACTGACCGAGCAAATCGACGCCCTTCTGCCTACTCGCAATCTCATTTACGTGCTGAAAATCGAAGGCATATTCAAGGAGGTCACAGCCCGAAGCGTACCCAGACAGCATAAGCCCTACGAATTGCTCACCGAGATCGTTAAGAGCCAGCCGATATTCAAATTTAGGGACGTGAAGGGAACTGTCGTCGGAATCCGCTGCCCTGCCTTCATGGAAGGAATCAACGTTCCGGGCTACCATCTGCATTTCCTGACGGCGGACAGGCGGTCCGGAGGGCACGTTTTGGACATTTCCGTCAGCCATGCGGTTGTGATGATTGATGCGATTTCCGATTTCCACATGATCCTGCCCCGCGACCAGGAGTTCTATAAGGCCAATCTGGAAGAGAACATGTCAGGCGAGGTTAAAACAGTCGAATCGGAGAAGAAGTGAACCGCCTACTAACTGGAGATCTTGACGAGGTGGGTGTTGAGCGACCCGGTGCGATAGCCTTCCAGGTCGAGGGTGACAAAGTTAAATCCCAGCGGCTTGAAGATCTCTACAAACTTGCGAGCCATCTCCGGCGTCAGCGCGCGCGGCAATTCTTCCGGAGCGATTTCTACCCGCACAAGGTTGTCATGGTGCCGGACGCGAAATTGCCGGAAGCCCAGCGCGCGCAATGCCTCTTCGCCTTTTTCGACCACCGCCAGGCGCTCCGGCGTGACTTCAATTCCGTAAGCGATCCGTGAAGAAAGGCAAGCTGACGCCGGACGGTTCCACACGGGCAGGTTAGCGGCGCGAGCGAGTTCGCGGATGTCGGCTTTCGTGAGGCCGGCGTCAAGGAGCGGCGTCAGCACCTGATGCTTACGGGCGGCGCGCTGCCCCGGCCGCCAATCGCCCTGGTCATCGACGTTCACGCCGTAGGCCACGGCGGCAAAGCCCCGGTCGGAAGCGAGAGCGTCCAGTTTGTTGAAAAGTTCGTCCTTGCAGAAGAAGCAGCGGTCAGGATTGTTGGCGCGATAGGCGGGATTGGAAACTTCGTCGGTGTTGATGAACTCGTGCGGGAGCTTGAAACGCGCGACGCAGGCCTGGGCCTCGCGCAAGTCGCGCTCCGAGTAACTGGCACTGAGCGCCGTAACGGCAAGCATGCGGTCGCCCAGCGCCCGATGCGCCGCGTAGGCAAGATAGGCTGAGTCCACGCCGCCCGAATAGGCGACGATCAGGGAAGGCATTTTCTTCAGCTCAGCTTCCAGCCGTTTCTCTTTGTTTTCCAATTCGCTCAATCCGTGCACCTCAAAAAGCTAACATCACCGCTGGCCTATACAACGGCGCTTTACGTAAACCCGCGCTTGCAGGATCGCCCCCTCATTTTCATTATATCCAATCGCTGGCGACACCGCATTGGGCGGCGGAATCCCAGCGATGGAAGCGTCGTTGGCGCGCTACTCGATCGGCAGACCGCGGCTGGTAATAGTAACGCTGGCCCGTGGGTTGACGTCTGGCGAGACCTGGCAACTGAACCTTACGTCATTCTCGCCTTCCTCCAAAACAAGCGTTGGTCCCGTGGGCTTGATTTCGGAGAGCAATTTCCCATCAGGGGAGTAAAGCTTGCAATCGGACTCGGAAAGGAATTCAAGATAGCAACCGGTTTCAATTTCTGTGGGGAAAGTGATTGTTCTGTCGCCAATGGTGAGGGCCGGATTGCGGAGTTTTGCCTTGACCAGCGGCAACGCCTTAATTGGACCCAGGCTGCAAGCCACTTGCCGGTGTGGCGGAAGGTTATTGAGCCACAAGCCCAAGGATTCCACGTGCGCGTAGTTCACGGACTCGCGGTAAATCGAAATGGGGTCACCGTACGGCCAGACGTAGTCGGAATAACGCGAGCCCTCGGGTTCAATAAGCTCAAAATACCGCCAGCCATCGAAATCGATGATCACATAATGCTCGCCGATCCCGGTGCTGATGTGTCGGGGGCTTCGCAACTGCAGGTTCAGGATTTCTCCCTGGGCATCGCCATGCACCCACACCCCAAGCCCTTGACGTGTGCCAATGTCGAGGGTCGGTGAAAAAATCTTGCCGATCTTCGCCCAACTGGCTCTCCGTGAGGAATTGCCGTTTGAGGCAGTGTAACGCGCGGTAGTTTCCGCCCCTTCCAAACGCATCGGCGAAATTTGCAGGTCCGCAGTGATCCCGGCAGCAAATTTCCGCTGATTGAAGTCTGTAAGGCTGGCAAAATCCACAAGCGTCGTATTTCCAGGCGAATCGTAGGGTTCGGCTGAAGTTAACGCTTCAATGCGCAGTTGGACCGGTTGCCGGCCATATTTATTCCTGGTTTTCCAGACGTTGCTCCAGCCGTCGATACCTTCCACTTTGTGTTTGGCGTATTGGACAGGATAGAAGCGCCATTTCCCGGCCCGGTCCTTGATTAAGGTGAACTCCGCGCCGGGCATTCGCACCTTTTCCTTGATGGACGCCGCAAAATAGTTTGCCTGACGAAGAGATTCATAAGTTTTAAAAATGTGCGCCAGCCGCCGGAAAGCAGGCTTTTGGGGAAAGTTCTGCGGGTTGACGCCCATAAGAGACAGACCTGAGTCCGTTGCCAGGGCCTTGCCGCACAAGTATTCGATATCGTCCGCAAACGTCGGCTCCGCTTCGGGCCCGATCCAAGTGTGGACAGCCCACCAGCCGAGTTGGGCGGGGAGGAATATCTTCGCTAAGTCCTTATTAGCTTCGCAGTGAATGTCAATAAATTTCTTATAACCTCTTCGCGGATGATCCCAGGCCCCCATCCGAGAGCGAACGCACCACAGGTGGTGCTGGAACGTGCTCATCTCCATCAGGGCCGGCCGCTTTAGCCGCTTCCATATCTCATAAACAAATTTGGAGCCGTAATACCAGCCATATTCCGCACCTTCCAGAACGTCTTCACCGTCTAGGGCATCGAGGTAGATCATGTCGAACCCGCATTCGTTGAAGGTGTCGGCTGTCTTGCCGGCGACTTCCGGGAACAGGGTTGACTCCGCATCAGGGACAAAGAGCCCAAAGCATTCCTTAAGATGTCCCACCTTCGCGCCGGGAAGGTGGGGTGCGGCCGCCGTTCCATAGGCCCCCCGTTCGCAGTCCAGGAACGCGTAGGGCGGCTGCTTGCGAATCGCACGATAAATAATGAGTTCATCGTCAATCTGCAGCGTCACACTGTTGCGGACAAAAAAGCCGGTCGTGGTGGACATCGCCGTTGTCGGCTCCTCCACCGGGACGCTTGTGGCGTCGGCTGACAGTCGCTTGGCCAACGTGAAAACCGCGTCTTTGGCCAGTCGCGGGTCGGGCACCGGCGTTACCCAGGGACAAGTCTTGTCAATAAAAAATGAGTAGGTGTGCAGCCCGGCCTTGATCCCCGTCTGGTGGAGTTTGTCGATGACCGCTTTCAGGCTGGCCATCCCGTGCGGATAGATTTGCGGATTGGGCCGGCAATCGCCGAAGCGGAAGGCCTTGCCTCCGTTAAAATCGATTTGGGTAAAGCCCAGCTTTTGCGCCAGAGCGACCCATTCACCCACCGTTTGTCCCGGCATGCCGTCGAAATTGAAGAGGTAAGACCCGCGATTGATCGGGGCATCCAGCGCCCACGGTCCGCCGAGAGGGGAGTGCGGCAGCTCGGGCGCCGCCAGCACAGCTTCCTTCAGGACTTGCCGAAGCCGGGCTTGCGGACATCCTATAACCGTCACCTTAGCCCCGGAAAAGCCAAATCTGGGATAGCACATGGCGCTAAGGTGAGTGTTGATGCCGGGTATCTCAGGCACCCTGGTCTTCAGATTCAGGGCTAACGCGCAGCCCGTGAAGGCATCTGGTGATGTGTTTTCAGGCTTGAGGCGGAGGTCCAGGAATACCAACTCTTCTACGTGCGCATTGCTTATCGAAACGACTTCGAAAACAAAATCGTGTTTTCGTGCCGTGACTTTCAACAGAGCGCTGACTCCGGACTCGCCAAAATGCACCGTGAGCTGGCCGCCTGCTGAGGAAACCTTAGATGCCTGATAATCGCGGCCGTTAATCTTTACCCGGGCAAATGACAAGCCGGAGTCTTGAAGACAATAATCCTTGCCCGATTGCCTATCGATGAAGTGAAGATTCTGGCCGGCCGGCCCGATCACGTATCTTACGTAATCGGTTTCGATGGCCACCGGGGGTGTGTCGGAAAGCTGGGCCTGAGCTAGCTTGACAATTCCGAGCGCCTCAACTGAAGCGCAGGAAATCAGCCCTTTTTTGAGGAAACGCCGCCTGTTCATCAGGGTCTCGCGCCAGTCCGGACTGCTCGCCCGAGCAGGCCAGGGAGGCGAATCTACGACCCGTTAGAATAACAGATTGCGTGGGACCGCGACAGCCCGCGTTGGCTCCGGCGGCAAAGCAACGGTCGCAAGCGAGAGCATCCAGCTTGCTGAAAAGTTCGTCCTTGCAGAAAAAGCAGCGGTCAGGGTTGTTGGCGCGACAGGCGGGATTGGAAACTTCGTCCGTGTTGACGAACTCGTGCGGGAGATTGAAACGCGCGACGCAAGCCTGTACCTCGCGCAGGTCGCGGTCCGAGTAACTGCCGCTGAGCGCCGTGACCGCGAGCATGCGGTCGCCGGGCACCCGATGCGCCGCGTAAGCCAAGTAAGCTGAATCCACGCCGCCCGAGTATGCAACGGCGAGTGACGGGACACGTGGCAGTGCGTCGCATAGTCGCTGCTCTTTCTGCCGGAGCTCAGTGTCTATCGTCATGCCAAAGCTCAGAATACGGTGAACTGCGCTGTCCGGCAATTGTTCCCGTCGATGCGCCGCTACGCAAGCTGGGCAGCAATAATGCGGGCCGCAGGAAGCCGGGCGCTCGTAATCACTCCCGGTAGGTAGTTACCGTCAAGTGGTACGTCCCATCGGACCTGCGGTCGAACCTGTAACCTGTGATATCAATGCTGTCCCATTCTTGAGCCACTGCCAGAAGGACCCTCGCAAGGTGGATGCATTGCTCCCTATCGAGCCTGATGCCGATCGTCTTAAGGTCGGCGACACTCTTCTGCGTCTCTTCTGTAGGGTAAATGCGCAAGCAACGGACATTGGGATTGATCGTTATGCTCTTCGGGGACTGTCTAGCCATTGAGCACCCCCCAATTAAGAAATTGAATCATACCGGGGCGGAACGCTCCCGGTCCGGCGTACAGCTGCGTTGGTTCTCGCATGTTCGTATAAGCCAGTGAATCTGCTGGCCCTACTGGATGAGGATGCCTTGCGCGTCGCTGCCGTTGCCGTTCCCGTTTTCTTCGGCGCGGACCAGGCAGACGGCGGCGAGCTGATCTTCTTCCCCAAGGTTAATCAGCCGGACTCCCTGAGAAGACCGCCCCGACTCCCGGATCTTCCCCGAATCCAGCCGCGCGATCTTGCCTTGCTGGGTAATCAGCATGACTTCCGAATCCTCCGCCACGCTGAGGGAGCTGACTACTTTGCCGTTGCGCTCGGTGGTTTTCACATTGATGACGCCCTTGCCGGCGCGCGACTGCAGCCGGTATTCCGTGATGCCCGTGCGCTTGCCGTAACCTTTCTCGGTGACGGAAAGGATCAGGTCCTTCTCTCCCACTACTTCGACGCCCACAATATAGTCGCCTTCGGCCAGGTCCATGGCGCGCACGCCGCGCGCCTGCCGGCCCATATCGCGGACGTCGCTTTCGGGGAAGCGAATTGCCATGCCTTCATGCGTGGCGAGAAAGATTGCATCCCGGCCCGTGGACTGCTTGGCGCCGATGAGTTCGTCGCCCTCATCAACGTTCATCGCGATAATCCCGCGAGACATCGGATTCGAGAATTCCGCGAGGCGCGTTTTCTTAATCACGCCTTTCCGGCTGACCAGCACGACGTACCCTTCGGCAGCATAGGCTTCACCCTCTACGGTGACTTCCTGGCGCTCTTCGGGAAGTTCTTTCAGGGTCACCAGCGCCGCCACTTTCTCTCCCTTATTCAGGTTCACCAAATTCAGAATATGCTTGCCGCGCCCGGCCGCCGCCACGTCAGGAATTTCATACACTTTCAGCCAGTGCACTCTCCCGCTATTGGTAAACACCAGGATATAGCTGTGCGTGGAGGCAACGAAAAGACCCTCGACAAAATCCGTTTCCCGAGTCGTCATTCCCCGCCGCCCCTTACCGCCGCGGGCCTGCTGGCGATAGGTGGAAAGCGGCGTGCGCTTCAAATACCCGGAATGCGAAAGCGTGATCACCACGTCCTCAACGGCGATCAGGTCCTCCAGATTGATTTCCGCCTGCTCGTCGATAATTTCCGTCCGGCGCGCGTCGCCGTAACTCTTCTGGACTTCCTTCAGTTCCTTCACGATGAGGCGCTTCAAAACTTTCTCATCCCGCAGAATCTCTTCGTATTCGGCAATCAACTTCTGGAGTTCGTCGTATTCCCCCTGGATCTTTTCGCGTTCGAGAGCGGTGAGGCGCTGCAACTGCATTTCCAGGATGGCTTGTGCCTGGCGCTCAGTAAAATCAAACTGCGTCATCAAGCCTGTGCGGGCTTCCGCCGGGGTCTTCGAACTCCGAATCAACTTGATGATGGCATCCAATTGCGAGAGCGCTTTCAGAAACCCTTCCAGGACGTGAGCGCGTTCCTGCGCCTTGCGAAGCTCATGGGCCGTGCGGCGGCGGACGACGTTCACGCGGTGCTCGATGAACAACTGGATGGCCGTGATCAGCGGCAGCTCGCGCGGCTGGCCGTTCACAATCGCCAGCATGATCATGCCGAAATTCTCTTGCAGTTGCGTGTGCTTGTAGAGATTGTTCAGGATGACTTCGGGCTGCTCGCCGCGCTTCAATTCCACCACGATGCGCATCCCGTCGCGGTCTGACTCATCCCGAATGTCGGAGATCCCCTCGATTTTCTTGTCCTGCACAAGCTGGGCGATGCGTTCGATCACCCGGGCTTTGTTCACCTGGTAAGGAATTTCCGTGATGACAATCTGCTGTTTTTCCTTAGTGGGGCGCTCGATCGCCGCCTTGGCGCGGATCGTGAATTGCCCGCGGCCGGTTTCGTAGGCGGCCTGAATGCCGCTTCTGCCATAGATATAAGCGCCCGTGGGAAAGTCGGGTCCGGGAACAAGCTGCAGGATTTCCTGGATGGTGGCGTTGGGCTTTTCGATTAAAAGGATCGTCGCATTGACAACCTCGGTAAGATTGTGAGGCGGGATCTTGGTGGCCATGCCCACCGCAATACCGTCCGAACCGTTGATCAGGAAATTGGGAACGCGCGTGGGCAGAACCAGAGGCTCTTCGGTGGCCTCGTCAAAATTGGGAACGAACTCCACCGTATCTTTTTCGATGTCCGCCAGCAGATTTTCCGCCAGCGCCTCCAGCCGGCATTCCGTGTACCGGTAGGCCGCCGCGGGGTCGCCGTCGATGGAACCAAAATTACCCTGGCCGTCAATGAGCGGATACCGCATGTTGAAATCCTGCGCCATGCGCACCAGAGCGTCGTAGACTGCGGAATCGCCATGGGGGTGGTACTTCTTGATGACCTCGCCGACCACGCCGGCGCACTTGGAATAGCGCTTGTTGGAGGCCAAGCCCTCCTTGTACATCGCGTAGAGGATGCGGCGATGGACGGGCTTGAGGCCGTCGCGCACGTCGGGCAGGGCCCGCCCGATAATCACGCTCATGGCGTAATCGAGATACGATTTCCGCATCTCGTCTTCAATGTTGACAGGCACTTCATTCGGAGGCCTGATCAGTTCCTGATCACCCATAAATCTCCTCAGGTTTGTTCAAAACTCTTGAATTCCAGTGTTTGGTTTCGCGCTTAACCATGCCCGGTAATGGTGAACACGGCGAGTGTAACCATAGATAATTTTACCACGTCATGACGCCCTCTTCTTGAAATCTCTGCCGCCACTGGCGCGCCTGCAGGTCCGCACTTTTTTGAAATCTCAAATCTGCCATCTCAAATCGCCCCAGCTCGCATGTTCACCCGCGGGCTTTCGGGCTCGCATCCTCACGGCCGGTTCCTCTGCGCCGGAAACAGACAGTGACGCCACCACCCCTCTAACAAAAGCCTCGTCGGTGCGGTCGGGTGGGCCTGCCTAGCCGGTTTGGAGACGCCGCCCAACGGAGGGACACGTTTTCAACCGGGCTTAATCGTTGTATACTTCCTTCCCGTTGGGGGAAAAAGATGACGAATACCTCGAAAAAACTCTCAAGCTACATGCATTACGTTGTATTTTCCTTGATAACGGCTGTTGCAGTGATCTCATTTACGGGTCAGGTGTACGCGCAACAGCAACAACTTACGCCGGCTGAAATCAACCAGCGTGTGGACGAGTTGATCACAAAACTAACTCTCAGGCAGAAGATCAAGCTCATCGGCGGCGTAGACGGAATGTTTACCTACGCCATGCCACAGATTGGCTTGCCTCGCCTCAAGATGTCTGACGCCTCAATGGGCGTCCGCGTGTGGGGTCCTAGTATTGCCTATGCAGCCGGGATTGGCCTGGCGGCGTCATGGGACCCGGCGCTTGCTTACAAGGTGGGGAAATCGATCGGCCGCGACGCGCGGGCGCGCGGAGTCAACTTCGTGCTCGGGCCCGGCGTCAATATCTACCGGCTTCCTGTGGACGGGCGTAACTTTGAGTTCCTCGGCGAAGATCCCTACCTGGGTTCCCGGGTCGCGGTTCCTTATATCGATGGGATGCAAAGTGAGAATGTATCGGCCACAGTTAAGCACTACGATGCGAACAACTCAGAATATAACCGCGGGAACGAAAATGAAATTATCAGCCATCGCACGCTGCGCGAAATCTACCTCCCGATTTTTGAGGCAGCGGTCAAGCAGGCGCACGCTGGCGCCATCATGAATTCCTACAATCTGGTGAATGGAGAACACTCCACCCAGAACCCGTGGCTGAACATTACGGTCCTCAGGAAAGACTGGGGGTTCCGCGGCATCCTGATGTCCGATTGGGGCGCGACGCACAGCGTGATCCCGGCGGCCAATGCCGGTCTCGACCTTGAGATGCCGTCAGCCCGGTACATGAACGCCGAGAACCTTCTTCCGGCAATTAAGGACGGGAAGGTTTCCGTGGCGACCATCGACGAGAAAGTGCACCACATTCTGTATGACGCGGTCAGGTTTGGCTGGCTGAACCACGATCAGTACAATCTGAACATCTCGCGTTACAGCCGGAAGTCGCTGGCCGTGGCTCTCCAGTCCGCCAAGGAGTGCATGGTGCTCCTCAAGAATCAAGGAAACATCCTGCCGCTCGATATGAGCCAGGTTCACACCATCGCCCTGATCGGGCCGGACGCCTACCCGACTCCCAACTCCGCCGGAGGCAGCGGGCACGTTACGGCCATTGCTCCGGTCAGCTTCCTGCAAGGATTGAGCGAATCGTTCCCGCACACAAAGATCCTCTGGGACTGGGGCGTCAGAAGCCTGAATAAATTGATCGGGCCGGAAGCGTTCGGATCGCCGCTAGGCACCGGTTTCTCAACCGACGCGGCAGGCAATCATCCCGGCCTGACTCAGGAGGACTTTGACAGCAGGACCTTTGCGGGCCAACCCATCCAGACACATGTGGTGCGCGGCGCCTACTTCTGGCATAGCAGCCGGATCATGCCGCTCTCGCCCAACGTAGTTGCTGTTCGCTGGGCCGGCTATTACACGGCAAAGACTTCCGGGCCACAGGAATTCATCGTTGGTTCGATCGGTCGAGACAGTTACCAGCTCTACGTCAACAACAAGATGGTGCTCGAAGGACTGCCTGCCCGGGGCGAGCCGCAAAGCATCGATATCGACATGCAGCAAGGCCAGTCTGTGCCGGTGCGGCTTGACTATCTGCCCGAGTCAGCCCGAATTCAGGCGGGATTCAACGCACTCCCCGCCGCGGACTTAATCAGGCCAAACGTCAAGAGCCTGGCCCGCAGGGCAAATGTCGTGATTCTCTCCGTCGGCTTCAGTCCGGAGACCGAAGGCGAAGGCCACGACCGCACTTACGGACTGCCTCCAGGTCAGGTTCAAATGATCAAGGAAGTTTCTGCCGTCAACCCGCACACCATCGTCGTACTCACCTCGGGTGGCGCCGTGGCGACCGAAAGTTGGCTGAATCGCGTGCCAGCTTTCTTGGCAACGTGGTACACCGGGTCTGAAGGAGGTCTGGCGCTGGCCGATGTGCTCTCTGGCCGATACGATCCCTCCGGCAGGCTGCCCATCACCTGGTGGAAAACCATTCAGGAAAATCCCGCTTACCACAACTACTGGTCAGCGCCCGGATCGAATGACGTGACGTACCGCGAAGGCGTCTTCCTCGGCTACCGCGCCTATGGGCACGATGGCCAGCCGGCTCCGCTGTTCCCGTTCGGCTACGGCCTCTCCTACACCACGTTCGCCTACAGCAATCTGAGCGTTAGTCCCACCACCGCCAGCCCGAACGGCCCCATCACGGTCAGCTTTGACGTGAAGAATACCGGAGAGCGCGAAGGCAGTGAGCCAGCCGAGGTTTATGTCAGCGATCCTTCGGCCAAGGTGCCGCGTCCGGAAATCGAGCTGAAAGGCTTCGAACGCGTCACGCTCGAACCCGGCCAGACCAGGCACGTCACGGTTACACTCGACAAACGCTCACTGGCTTACTGGGACGCCGCAATCCATAACTGGAAAGTCGATCCCGGAACCTTCGTGGTCTCCGTCGGAAGCTCGTCCATGAATTTGCCGCTGAAGGAGAAGTTCACGGTCCGGTAATCGATGGTAGCCACGCCATCGCCTTTGCTGCCGTGGGTTCGTCGGGTTTGAACCCTAAATCTGTCGCCGCTCCGCGGCTTTGGGGTTAGTGGTAGCCGCGACACTGGTTTTTGTGTCGCGGGTTCTTCATCGTCAAACAATGCGACGGCTTTTCATCGTCGCGAGCCATCTGAAAATGCCCGCGACGGGAAAAACACCGTCGCGGCTACTCGGCTTACCCTGCCGCGCTTTTTGCTCCTGCCTCGGCAAAGAGATTGGCGGCGATCTGCCTGGCTTCCTCCTGTCACCACGGTCCGTGACGCGGGTCACTGCGAAGCTCGCGAGGCGGGGATAAAAGGAGGTGATTCGACCCTATATCAGCGATGAGGTAGCCAGCTTATGGCTTTACGCGCCGGCCTTTGTTTCCCCCGCGAGAAGGTTTCCCCTCCGCCAAGTCAATTTCGTCGTATACGCCCTGCCCCGGCAGCCGGCAGATTAACGCAATTATTTCCGGCGGAATATCGCCAAGCCGTAAATCTCACCTGCGGAGGATGAACCATGAAGCACCTGCGTCTTTGGGCTGTTGTCGGAGCTTTCAGCCTTCTCATTGCTTTGGCCCTGTCAGCTTTGGCCCGATCACAGGGGGCCGCAGAGCCCGTTTTCAGCGGCGGCTCTTACCTGACCACCATTACAGATACGGAAGGGAATTTCGGCTCTCGTTCCGTGATCACGCTGCACGCCGACCACACGATGCTGGCTGTCGATTCCGGGCAGCAGGGGCCGACATTCTATTTCGGCAGCCAACTGGGCGACTGGAAGTTCGTCGGCAAACACCAGATTACCGGCACGACGATAAACTTCGCCTACCCGCTGGGCCCCAACGGGCAGGGTGTGGTGCGGACGGACTACGTTATTAACCTCTCGCCCGACCGCCGTCACGTGACGGGCACGGAAACCGTGACGGACTTCTCGCTGCAGGAGCAGAATCCCTTCGGTGAAGGCGGGATCCCGGTCGCATCGGCTATTTTCCATGGCGAGCGGATCGAACCTTAGGGATAGCGCGCTTCAGCTTTTTGAAATTCCGCGAATTTGCTTCCGGTTTTCGAACCAGATTGGGTAGGCACGGACAGCGTTTTCCTGTCCGTGGGCCTGTTGATCTGACATCTCTGTGAGGGGGGAATATCGATGAATGAGAAAGGTACCGATATGCTTCAACGCATGTTGGGCTCTAATAAAAGGATGGCTGAGGTTCGGGCCGGGTGGTCTAAACTCTCGCCGGATTTTGACAATTTCGTGACTAACTTCCTGGTGTCGGATGTCTGGTCCCGGCCCAATCTGGATCTCAAGACCCGAAGCCTGATCACCATCGCGGCTTCCACGGCTCTCGGGCGGCCCACCGCGCTGCGGCTCCATATCGAGATGGGGTTAAACAACGGCGCTACCGAGGCTGAAATCAGGGAGGCGATCCTTCACCTGGCGTTTTATGCGGGTTTCCCTGCCGCCTGGGACGCGCTGGTGATCGCCGATGAGGTCTTCCGCCAGAAAGCATCTGCCGGACAAAAGGCAAAAGCTGCAGCCCACAAATAACCTGAGCAGGTACCGCAGACCGCCGTCTGCGGTCTGCGGCTTTTGTGTTGGTCCGTGGAAAGAACCGAGGACCGCAAACGCGGCGGTCCTCGCTACCTGCTTGGAGCGAGGTAGCGCAGAGTTGTGCGCGGAGCGCATTACTCTGCGGTTCTTCATTGGAATGCCCGTCACCGGCGTTTATCAAAGTCAATATCGCCACTATTATCCTTAGTTGCAACAGACTGTCGAGAAATATTATCCAATCATAAAAGCAGCAGAGTTTAAAAACAACTCTGCGCTACCCTGCTGCTTGCTTCGTTACCCGCTACTCGATTCAGTTCGATTACGTGCAATTGCCTGAGGGGTTTCGTGGATAAAAGGGCCGGCGGCACAAACCCGGTGTCGTGGGTCGGCCTCGTTCCGAAAAGATCTGCTCTGAAAAGGCTTGCCTTCGGTCTCTAATTCCGTTACATTTACGCGGGATTAGGAGGCGGGTATAGGCGACGAAGTTGGTCCTGTCTCCGTCCGTTCCATGTCATGTCTCTCTCTGCCTCAAAACGGTCTCCATCGGATCCACTACGAGACTTATTTCTGATCAGTTTTCTCCTGCTTTTTATGGAGATGGCCTGCATCCGCTGGTTTCCAGCTCACGTGGTGTTTCTCTCCTTTTTTACGAACACGATTCTTTTGGCGTGCTTTGTTGGCATGTCGGTCGGGTGTCTCCTGGCCACCAGCCGAGAGAATCATCTTAAATCGACGTCCACGCGTCTGGTGCTGGCGTTGGCTGTAGGTGTTGCTGCCGATGTGCTTGCGGGGTCACTCGAGCATGTTGTTGATGTAGGCCATCAAGCCTCGCCCCAGTTGGTGTTTTTTGGCACTGAATATTACACCGCTGATCTCTCGCATTTTTCCATCCCCGTGTGGGTGATTAACGGCGTTTTTTTCTTTCTGGTGGCCATAGTGATGATAGGACCCGGGCAGGAGCTTGGAAGGGCCTTCGGCCGCGTGCCAAGAAGAGTGGTTGCCTATACAAGCAACATCCTGGGCAGCATTGCCGGAATTTTGCTTTTCGCGGCCTGCGCCTGGCTGGAGCTGTCTCCATTCTGGTGGTTCCTTATTGTGGTAATTGGTCTTGGGTACCTCCTGCAACGGGACGGAAGCTTTCTGCGGGCCCAAAAGGGTCAGATTGCATTGCTTGCCATTGTCTTGGGACTGGCATCCATGCCGTGGGGGACCATCAAGGCGGGCGGCAAAGTCATCGGCGAGCATCTATGGTCGCCGTATTACCGCATCGACTACTACTTTGCCCCTGCACGGGCTGTTGACGTCAACCTGATTTCCCATCAGCAGATGGTTTCGCGAAGCAACGGTTCTACCCCGGGCTATGCCTACGCCGCGCCCTATCTACTGACTCGCGACGCCGGCATGCAACCATTCAAGGATGTTCTTATCATTGGATCTGGAACAGGCAATGACGTTAGTCGAGCTCTCCAGTGGGGGGCGAAAAGGGTCGATGCAGTAGAAATCGACCCCGCGATTCTGCGGCTTGGACGTAAATTTCATCCTGATCGGCCCTACCAGGACCCGCGCGTGCATATTCACCTGGATGACGGCCGAAACTTCCTGCGGTCCACTCACCGGCAATATGATCTGGTTATCTATGCGCTGGTGGATTCGTTGATCCTTCAAAGCGGCTATAGCGACCTTCGACTGGAAAGCTACCTGTTTACCCGCGAAGCCTTCTTCGACGTCCGTCGACACCTCCGGCCCGGGGGCCTGTTTATTATCTACAACTTCTTTAGGCAAGGGTGGATTGTGGAAAGGCTTAGCGAAACGCTGTTGCAGGTTTTTAACACTCCACCGCTTGTTATGGCGCTTCCATACCGCTCGAAGATCTTGCCGGAAACGAGGGGCGGATTTACGATGCTCTGGGCGGGTAACACAGGCCGTCTGCGGGCATCGTTCAATCATTATCGCAGTTACTGGGTTCGAAACGGAGAAAAGCCAATGCCAGGCATTCCCGATGGCTTTGGGAACACGCCTCCTTCAGCCCAAACCGGCCAGTGGATAAGATTCGGCCTTGCGCAGCTCGTCTCACCGATGAACGTGAAAGTGCCCACAGACGACTGGCCATACCTCTACTTGCGCCGTCCTATGATGCCCGGACTGGATCTGGAGGGAATGGGAACGATGGGATTGCTCGCAATCTTGTTGCTTCTTTACCCCTTCATCGGAAAGGGCCGCATTGAACAAGGCCAGTACAGCCTCAGCGGACGAATGTTCTTTCTGGGTGCAGGATTCATGTTGCTGGAGACCGAGGCCGTCGTCCATATGGCCTTGCTCTTCGGAGCCACTTGGATGGTGAATACAATTGTGTTCGTCGCTGTTCTGACGATGATTCTAGCCGCAAACCTCTACGTTCTGAAACTGAAACCTCGCCGTTTGCACGGGTACTATGTTGCCCTCCTGTGCGTGCTGGCGCTCAATGTCATCGTCCCTCTGGACTTTTTTCTCGGAATGAATCCTTCCCTGCAGGTGGTTGGGTCGTGCCTGCTTGCCTTTACCCCGATCTTTTTTGCAGGAGTCGTCTTCGCCGCCTGCTTCGACCAGAGTGAAGCCGCCTATGTTGATTTTGGAACCAATGCTGCCGGGGCCATGTTCGGCGGGCTGGCCGAATATGCTTCCGCGCTGGTCGGATTTCAACACCTGCTATTAATTGCTGCGGCCTTTTATGTGCTTTCCGCTATCCTTTACCGCCCCTTCAACCTGCGTCTGAAAAATCGTCAGGCAGTTCCGACGCAAGTTCTGGCGGAATAGATCCGGCAGTCTTCGTGCCACGTCCGCCTTGCCCCCGATGAAAAACGAATGCGCGGCACCCGCCGCGCTCCGCAACGCCGCCGTAGCCACAACCCGGATTGGAAGTTGCGGGCCTTTTGCGAGTGCGGGCGCCACAAACTCACAAGTAGCCGCTATAAGTAGGCTACAGTAAGGCTGCAGGCAATAAATGGGATTTCTGGGATTTTCTTACCCGAAAAACCAAAATTATATGTTGTTTATTATGAAGTACTTACAAAAATTAAGGTATCGGTACCAGGTAAAAGTGTTTCATTCCTGCACTTTGGGTAAAATTTACCAAGCCACTCGCACGATACGCTGACGTCTCCGTTGGCCGGTCTTGGGTGACCGCCGAGGTTGCAGCCTAGAAAATTCTAATCTCCACCTAATAACCGTTTAATCCTCGCAAGGTAAAAACAAGCTGAGAAACGAATCTACCTGTTCCGCGTCAAGCAGGCGTCGATGTGCACTGTTTGACTTTGCGAGAAGGGAGCATCACGTGGGTCTCATAGCAGCATCGTGCCGAGAGTATCAAGATTTGGCTTTGGCGGAACGCAACCGGTTAGTGCTGGAACAGCTTCCTCAGGTGCGCCACATTGCGCAGAAGATTCATGCGCGCCTTCCCCATCACATCCAGTTGGACGACTTAATCAACACGGGGGTCCTCGGTCTGATCGAGGCCCTCGGCAAATACGACCCCACCAGGAACGTAGGATTGCAATCCTATGCACGGTATCGCATCCAAGGCGCCATCCTTGACAGCCTTCGCGAGCAGGACTGGAGCCCGCGCCTGTTGAGGCACAAAGGCCGCCAGCTTGAGCTGACTCAGGAAGCGCTTCGAAGCCGGCTGGGTCGCGCTCCCACGCAAACCGAGCTCGCCACGGAACTGGGAATCTCCGATGAGACGTTTAACCAACTACTCAGCGATTTGAAGGGGCTTGAGGTTGCAAGCCTCCAGGAGCCCTTGTTTTCCGACGGGCACGCGCTGGGAGAGACGATGGTGGATACCGTCGAAGAAAATCCTTTCACTTTGTGCCAAAGAGCAGAGATGAACGGCCTGTTGGCGGAAGCCATGTCCAAGCTTCCTGCCCGCAAGAGGCATATCCTGGACCTCTATTATTTCAAGGGAATGACGATGCGAGAAGTGGGAATCCAAATGGGCGTGTGCGAATCCAGAATTTCGCAGATTCATTCCGCAGCGTTAGCGTCGCTCAAGGCAAGAATGCGGGAGGTCTTGGCTGCGCGGCATAAACATGATTCATCTCATTCGCGGTCCCAGGCAAGAGAGGCCCTCGCACAAAAAGAAATCTCTCCCACGCCGATTCACAAGGTGACGCTACGATCGCTGTCGGAATCCTCTGCCGCCTCCGCAGGCAAGGTGCTGGGGAGCCATCGTCCGGCTCGGCGGATCGGAAGCCTGCAACCCGGCATCCGGAAAAGACCTGGACGCAAAATAAGTAGAAATCAGCGCGCTCTTTTTTGAGACTGCACAGCGCATGAGCGCCTGGTTCCTCGGAGAAAAGGGTTCCAGGCGCTGAGTTCCCGAGGGTTCCCCGCGAGCGGCAAATGTGTTCAAGACTCTTGAGGGGACATGCGAAGCCGTAGGTTAAGACTCATGAGGCAGCCGCAAAACTGCTGATGGCCGCGGCCTCGTCATCGTGGATATCAAACACCGTATAAAGCTTGGTAATCTGCAACAAATCGTGGACCCTCTTGGTAAGATTCAACAGTTTCAGCTGTCCTCCCTGGTTGGAAATCGCGGTATAGGCGCTGACCAATTCCCCGATTCCGGAGCTGTCGATATAGGTAACATCGGCAAGATTCAATAAAATACTCTTGTGATTCTTTGCCAGTTGCTCGCGAATCACCTCTCGTAACTGCTTGCAGTCCTCACCGAGCGTAATTCTCCCCCTCACGTCCACCACGGTGACGGAATCAACCTGACGCACTGTCGCCTTCATGCTCACAATCTGTTCCTCCTTGATTTGACTGAATCTCAGGATTGCGATGTTTTACCATAATCACTTCAGTGCCACAGCCCACAGAAGTTTCTACTTTGAACTCATCCATAAACTTGCGGACCAGAAAAATCCCCCGCCCGGACACGTTCAGAAGGTTTTCTTCGGCAATCGGATCGGCAAGGGAATCAGGGTCAAACCCTCTCCCCTGATCTCGAACGTGAATTTCCACTCGATTCTCGAAAATTAGAAACCTTAATAAAACGCTCTTGCCGGGGTCTTCCATATTGCCGTGGTGAATGGCATTGATAACGGTTTCATGCACTGCCATCTCGATTTGAAATGCCGCTTCCGGTCCAAATCCTGCTGTTGCGGCAACACGGCGGCTGATTTCCTCGGCGACTTCAACATTCCTAAGCCTGCTCTCGAGCGTAACCTCGACGACGCTGGCCTTCGATTTGCTATCTGGTGAAAATGAAACCACCGCATGACACTACAATACAATTTCCGCAAAGTCAACGAACCGAATCGACCTATGTGCAACGATCGATAGGTGATCGATCGGTTGACAAGGTCGACGAAGATTTATCATAATGTCCCAATCATGGGGATCGTATTGGTTCAGGTCGCTGGCGTAGCGTGGGCTTGTTGTCCTACGGGTTCCGTTAGGGGCGCCGCGCGATTGGAGGTCAACGGCTTGTAATCGAACGCGAACAAGCAATTTTCACGGACGCCCGCAGACGGATTTTAGACGTCGGCGGGCGTTTTCGTTTTTAGGCGGTCCGCAACCTGACAAGGTTGACGTGGAGCCGAAATCTTAATTCTGGAGAAGCGAGAAGGAAAGGATCGAACTTCATGGCATGGTAGGAAAATATGTCAATCTTTTGCTTAGCAGCGAAAGAAGCGGTCGGCCTTGGATTTGCCGGTGATTCATTTGAATCCGTTTTGAAATTTCCGACTTGGAGGTCCTGTCCATCGGCGCGTTCAGCCGCCTGGCTAGCTATATATGCTGGAAAGATTACGTTTACGTCCTTAGCCAGAAGCGCCTGGCGAACGGGTTCCCAAGGAAGTGTGCCGGGATGGCGCCTCCCAAGACCTGTGGCCACGGCAAAAAGTGACGATCTTCCTGAGCAGGACCGAGGTCTGGAGGTACTGCGGGAAAGCGGGCCGTTGCCGCCCGAATTCACGCGGCCGGAAGTTGCGTCAGTTTTGCATCGGACCCTTATTCAGGACCAGGCTCGGCCAGGGGCGGCATGCTCGTAAATCTGCTCGCTTTCTATGTTGGCATCCTGATGGTCCTGACGGGAACCCGGGCGTGATTCGACATGGCTATTCAGTATCTTTGATTCTTCGGTGGGAGCGCGTTTGCTGGTGGGGAAGAAATGGCAAGAGCCTCCCAACACATACTTCTATGAAAGGGTGAAAACACAATATGGGGCTTGGCACAGTAGCAATTCCTGAGGTGACAAAATTCTTTGCGGAAGGGGATCCGCACGAGATCATTCGGTTTGCGCTCGAGAACTTTTCCCCTCGGATCGCGATCAGCTTTAGCGGAGCGGAGGATGTTGTGCTGGTGGACATGGCGGTGAAAACCGGCGGTGAGTTCAGTGTTTTCTCGCTCGATACCGGCAGGCTTCATCCGGAAACCTACCAGTTTATCGATAAAGTCCGGGAGCATTATGGAATCCCAATTGAGGTTTATTCTCCGCAAGCGGCGGCGGTGGAAAATCTGGTCAAGGCAAAAGGCCTTTACTCATTTTACAAAGACGGCCACAAGGAATGCTGTGGCATTCGCAAAGTTGAGCCATTGCGACGGGCGCTTCGCTCTCTCGACGCCTGGATTACGGGCCAGCGGCATGACCAAAGCCCTTCCACCCGCACCCAAGTCGCGATCGTCGAAACTGATCCGGTTTTTTCCTCGCCGGACCATGAGTTGATCAAGTTCAACCCTCTTGCCAAGTGGACCTCCCAGCAGGTGTGGGCTTACATTCGCGAAAACAATGTTCCCTTCAACCCGCTGCATGAGCGCGGCTACGTCTCAATCGGCTGCGAGCCCTGCACGCGTCCCGTGCTCCCCGGACAGCACGAACGCGAAGGACGCTGGTGGTGGGAAGATCAAACCAAGAAAGAATGCGGTCTCCATGTGGGCAACCTGGAGCGGTAAAGGCGCTTGCCCTCCGTCCCTTACTCAGGGAAAGTCGACGACCTGGGGTTCATTGGGGCTCTTGTGACGCAGCCGTTGCTGGTTTTGGTCCGCCGGCCTGAACCTCAGGATGCGCGCTTCCCCGAAGGTCTCGATAGAGACGGCCGGCGATCTCCGCTGCGTGAGGACCGTACATAGGCTGTCCGCCACGCAAAAGAACCACGACTACATATTGGGGAGTTGCAGCCGAGTAGGAATCGAACCACCCCAGACGCGCTCCATCCTCGCTGCAAGTTCCCGTTTTCCCAAGGACTTCTGTTCCGGGATCGTTTGCCAGGCGCGCTGTGCCGTATCTGACGGCCGCCGCCATCCCGGCCCGCACTTCCGAAATGTGTGCGGACAGACGGGTCAATCGGCGGCGCACCATAGGCCTAAAGGATTCCAGTTGTTCGGGCGTGTGCGGATACTGCAGGTAATAAAGCGTCCCGCCGTTGGCAATCGCAGACACCACCGCCGCCATTTGCAGGGGTGTGACCTCGATGCCCTCGCCCAGGAAGGCCAGGTTGCCCACGCCATCTTTGGGAGGGGCGGCAGGGAACTTCCCGCGCGATTCTCCGAGGATGTTCCAACCGGCTTTGTGCCCCAAGCCGAATTCATGGGCATAATAGGCGAGTGTCTTGAAGCCGACCATCTCACCGAGCTGAAAGAAAAATAGATTGTTGGAGTGTGCCAGGGCATCAGTCAGGTCTATGCGCCACCGGCGGCCCACGTGAAGCTTGGTGCGGTGTGAAATGATGCCCCGGTTCAATCCCGCCAAGGCCACAAGAGGCTTGAAAGTCGAGCAGGGCCGGAAAGCTTGTTGGATCGCCAGTTTTTGATTGACGATAGTCAGGATGCGCCCGGTATAGGGATCGACCACCACAATCGTCCCATTCCACTTCCCCAAAGCTGTAACGGCAGCTTGGCGGACTGCCAAGTTGTCTCCTTCAGTATTATCACCGGCGCCGGGATGATCGTCGTAGGAACTGACGGTCCACGGACTCCAATGGCGCCGGTGGTAGCGGCGCCGGGAGTGCCGGATGACACGGTGCCGCCGTTGGGTGGTTTGACCCACGCCGGGCGGAGAGACGGCATATCCGGTGGCGACTGTTCCGCCGGGAAAAATGTCAAACCCCATCAAGCATGGGATGAGCACGGCCATGACGGCCAATATCTTCATCAACGGGGGTTGAACCTCTTTGCTCATCGGGCCCGGATTGATTCCTGCTGGTACTTGCAGCCATCGCGGCCGTCGGCTTGATCGCTCCGAAGGATTCGGAGGCCGCCGCTATTCTTGAGCCTGTTTCTTGCCGCGTGCCACGCCGGCTTCTGCAGGCTTGGGCTCCTCCCGGGCAGGCAAATTTAGTGCCTTTCGGACTTCGCCTTCGATCTTCGTTAAAACGTCGTTATTCTCATGGAGAAAATGACGCGTATTTTCCCTTCCTTGTCCGATGCGTTCTCCGCCGAACGAGTACCACGCTCCGCTCTTTTCGATCAAGTTCAGCCCTACGGCTACGTCGATCAGATCACCTTCTTTAGAAATTCCTTCGCCGTAAAGGATGTCGAACTCGGCCTCGCGGAAAGGAGGCGCCATTTTGTTTTTGACCACCTTGACGCGGGTCCGATTGCCCACCACACGGTCACCATCCTTGATGGAGGCGATGCGGCGAATGTCCAGCCGGACAGATGAGTAAAACTTGAGGGCTCTTCCTCCGGTCGTGGTTTCAGGATTTCCGAACATGACGCCGATTTTTTCCCGGATCTGGTTGATGAAGATCAGGCAGGTCTTCGATTTGGAAACGATGGCTGTCAGCTTGCGCAAGGCTTGTGACATCAATCGCGCCTGCAGGCCGGGCATCGAATCGCCCATTTCACCTTCCAGTTCGGCCCGAGGAACCAGCGCGGCCACCGAATCGATCACCACGACGTCGATCGCGTTCGAACGTACCAGCGCCTCGGCAATTTCCAGGGCCTGCTCGCCGTAATCGGGTTGGGAGACGAGCAGGTTGTCAACGTCAACGCCGAGCCTTTTGGCGTAGTTTGCGTCGAGCGCGTGCTCGGCATCCACAAAGGCTGCCATCCCGCCGCGATGCTGCGCCTCCGCCACCAAATGCAGGGCAATGGTGGTCTTGCCGCTTGCCTCGGGGCCGAAGATCTCCACCACGCGCCCCCGCGGCACTCCTCCCACGCCCAACGCGGCATCGAGCGAGATAGCGCCGGTGGGAATCACTTCCACCGGGACCAACGCGTCCTTTGCGCCTAGGCGCATAATGGACCCCTTTCCAAACTGTTTTTCAATTTGGGTCAAGGCCAGGTCAATGGCTTTGGTCTTTTCCGTTCGTTCTTCTGGCATTTTGAAATCCTCCTTTCGCAAGGCGCCTGCCTGAGAAAGCTCCCGCAGGTTATTGTTCACGCGCCCGTGATTTCTACTCCCCGCGGCTGCCGGCGAACTACGCTCGCGATTATGGCTTTGCGTAATCATAAAATCCCTTTCCTGTCTTGCGACCCAGCCAGCCTGCATTCACCATCTTTTCCAGCAGCGGGCAGGGCCGGTACTTGGAATCGCGGAACCCTTCGTAGAGCATCTTCATAATATCCAGGCAGACGTCCAAACCGATGAGGTCGGCTAACTCCAACGGCCCCATGGGATGATTCATTCCCAGCTTCATCACACCGTCCACTCCCGCTGGATCAGCAACCCCTTCCAGGACCGCGTAGACGGCCTCGTTGATCATGGGCATCAGCAGACGGTTCGAAATAAAGCCCGGGGAATCCTCGACACGGATGGGGGTCTTGCCCACGGACCTGGCGATTTGATCCGCAACTTCGAGCGTCTGCTCGGTTGTCTCAAGTCCAGGCACCACCTCCACAAGCTTCATCACGGGAACGGGATTGAAAAAGTGCAGCCCGACGAACCGGGGCGCGCGGTGCGTTGTGCGGGCGAGGCGCGTAATGGAGATTGAGGAGGTGTTGCTGGCAAAAATCGTTTCAGCACGGCACAAGGAATCGAGCGCGCAAAACACGGCTGCTTTCACCTCAACATCTTCTGTCACGGCTTCGATCACAAGGTCGGCTGAAGATAACCCGGAGACCTCGGCGGTCGTTTTCAAGCGCTTTCCTGCCTCTTGCGCTTCCTGCTCCGTCAGCCTTTCCTTCTCCACATCGCGTTTGAGGCCGCGCAGAATCTTTTCCGCGCCGTGCGTGAGCCCATCCGGGGAGCTGTCATGAAGCACTACGGAAAATCCGTGCCGCAGGAAAACCTGGGCAATGCCGTGGCCCATGGTTCCTGCTCCCACGACTCCAACCAGATTGAGGTTCAAGCTTTCCTCCGCAATTGGGCGATGAAAAACCCTGCCTACCGGGCGTCCCTTTCAACGGCTAAGGCGACGGCATTGCCGCCACCCAGGCAGAGCGCAGCCACGCCGCGCTGGGAATTGCGGCGCTGCATTTCGTAAAGAAGGGTTACCAGAATCCGTGCGCCGGAAGCTCCGATGGGATGGCCAATCGCCACCGCGCCTCCATTAACGTTTGTTTTCTCCGGATCGATTCCCAACTGCTCGATCACAGCGACGGCCTGCACGGCGAAGGCTTCGTTCAGCTCGAATAAATCAACATCCTCGCGTTTCCAGCCCACCCTCACGAGCAGCGCCTGGACGGCGTCCACTGGCGCCATCATCACCCAGCGCGGCTCAACCCCGCTAACCGCTTGCCCCACGATGCGCGCCAGAGGCTGCCGGCCCAGCTTCCCGGCCGTTTCGCGGGACGTTACCACCAGCGCAGCGGCGCCATCGTTGGTCCCCGGAGCGTTGCCGGCCGTCACCGTGCCGCCGGGTTTGAATACCGGCTTCAGGCTGGCCAGCTTTTCAAACGACGTGTCCGCGCGCGGCGATTCGTCCGTTGAGAACTCGATGCTCTCGCCTTTTTTCCCCGGCACCGCGACGGGAACGATCTCGTCTTTAAATCGGCCGGTGTTGAGCGCCTCCACAGCGCGGCGATGGCTCTCAAGCGCGTACCGGTCCTGCCGCTCGCGGGACACCTTGTATTTCTCCGCCACCAGTTCAGCGGTCATACCCATGTGAAAATCTTCGTAGGCATCCCAGAGCCCATCGTGAATCATGGAGTCGACCAGTCTCTTGTCGCCCAGGCGCAATCCCTGGCGCGCCCCTGGCAGCAGGTACGGGCAGTTGCTCATGGACTCCATGCCGCCCGCTACCACCGCGTCTGTGTTCCCGGTCTCAATTCCCTGCGCGGCCAGCGCCACCGCTTTCAGCCCGGACCCGCACACCTTATTAATGGTCATGGCCGCCACAGACGGCTGGAGGCCACCCTTTAAAGCGGCCTGGCGCGCAGGGTTCTGGCCTAGACCAGCGGACACCACGTTTCCCATAATCACTTCGTCAACTTGCGTGCCGTCCATGCCCGCCCGGCGCACAACTTCACGTACAGCACAAGCCCCCAGGTCGACAGCAGAAAGGGGTGAAAGGGAACCTTGGAACTTGCCAACTGCGGTGCGGACTGCGGCGATAATAACCGCTTCTCGCATATCTCGTCACCCGATTATGGGGCCGCGCTCAAGTGAAGTCAAGAAAACGTGTTCTACCGTTTGCCGGGCTTAAGTTCTTTGCTCCGCGTCTTCCGAGAACACCTGGAAGATGCGCCCTTGCTGGTTAACGGCCGCTACACTGCCCGCAGGTCTGATTTCAGAAGCAGGGAATGCGCAAATGCGCCTCCCGGCTGCCTGTTGGCGCATTGTTCCAGAACTATAAACGTTCCGCATACCGTCCCTGGCGCACATGGATTTTTCCAAACTGCGTTCGATCCCCGGAATATCCGCACGGTGAACGTCTGCCATGCCTGCGCTAATGGTTTGATCCGGCAACCGGAAAAGCAACGATTCAGAATATCAGGTGGCATTGCGGGCGGCATGCCTTTGCGAGTAAATTAGTAGTGGTTAGTGTTGACATAAGAAGGGGAGAAGAGTTAACGAGACTGGGTTAACTTTAGCAACCTTCGGGCTATCCGCGTCTGGCTGCGGCACACTGGCTGGCTGCGGTCGAGAAGTCAGCAGATGGGGGAACGTACGCAGGCCAAAGGCGAGTGCCGCCAACCAAAATGCAAGGCCCCATAAACTTTTGCTGTGTTTGATAAGACTATCTGTTTCAGTGTAAAGCTAAGTTTTGGGCCCATAGCTCAGTTGGTTAGAGCAGCGGACTCATAATCCGTTGGTCGCAGGTTCGAGTCCTGCTGGGCCCACCAATCATCTTCCTGAAAAAGCTTGACTTGTTCGGCCGCAGGCTGTTCAGTTTCCGAGAAAAGAGGACCCGCAAGCCGGAATCGTCGGACTTGGAAGGGGCACAGTGCACTCCTCAAAATCTCGCATGACGACCCGCCGACGGAGACCGGCGTGGAGAGGCCAACTGCCCCAAAGCCACCCCAGACCGTGTCGTCGTTCACGTGGGACGGGCGCACTGTGACGCCGGGCTGGAAGTGCACGCACTAAAGGGTCGACTACAGGATCACGCAGGTCTGGAACGATGGTACCGTTTCCCTGGAGCGGGAGGGAGGACATATCGAAACCGATGGTGTTATGGTCGGCGAACTCCGGTTCATATCCGATCCAGATGAGAGCTGAAGAAGAGCCAGGACAGCAGTAAGTATCCCGGCACAGCAGGGGGAACTCCCTCTGAAATTAGGCAGAGGGAATCCCTTATCGAGAAGGGCCCGATCCATCTCATGGATGCCCCGAAAATTGCGAATTGACAAATGCCGTATCCGCATAACCCAACGTTTGCTTGCAGGTTGAGAGTATAACACCGGCTTCAACTGCTTCATATGAGGTCTCCTTATCTGGGTCTGACCGCTCGCCTGGGGACGGTGGACGGTGGCCTGCAAGAACTTGACGACGGCCATGTCGCCGTTGCGGTTCGGGTTGCGGAGGGCTACAGGGTGCATTGAGGATCGAGCGTTGTTATGGCGGCAACCCGGCGTGCCGCCCGAATGGGGCCTTCAGTTCAACAGGTAGACTTGGACTCGGCGGGTGCAGAACTTCGCTCGCACCTTTTCTGGCTGTCGGGCCGGACCGGGGAGTGGGGTATGAGGCATGGCGGTGATCGACCCGCCGAGCTCTGGCCTCGCCCAGAGTACGGGTTCAGGCTATGGTGCGGGAGAAATCGGGGGCGTTGTCCCCGAAGAACGGGGAAGAGGGACCACCCGCTGTCGCTGGGTTGGACTGGCGAGCAAGCTTATGAAAAGAAGCAAGGCGGAGACCGGAAAGTCGGCCCGATGCATGGCCCCCGACTTTGTTCCACAAGGCTCCAGGAACTTTATGGAGCAGTTCTGCAGGCATATTCCCGCCGCAATGTGGAGGGATCTATCACCGTCAGAATACCGATACGGACAGCCTGGACAATCTTTATATCGGCAATGTAGATTCCTCCTCGTTCGAGAGGAATCCTGATTGCCCGATTCTTGTCCAGCATCGCTCGCCCTAAGGTTGTCTTCCGGGGGTGAACCCTACCGGTCCTCCCAGTTCCCGATCGAGAACGGGAAGGATTATTACAGGCTTGAGGTCCTGCCGCTTCGGGAGCTTTCAGCACCGTGGGCCAAACCCTCCGCTGAGAATTTCGAGCCCCACGCCTACAAGGGGTTCCGGTGACATTCTGGAATCCTTCTGCGGTCCGCCCGTCGATTCCCAAAAAAGAGTGCGGGACCGGCGAATCGAGAGTGGCAGATGGCGCTCGCAAGCTGCGTGCCGTTCCAGTTCGGAGCGAAGATGCCTGCAAGTGAGCCGCTGGTCAAACCATGACCGCAACTTTGATCGGGCTGCCGGTCTCCCTCAGGTCGAGACCATGGAACCAGAAAAATCCATCATGGTTCCCAAGCGGGATCGAACAGATGCATCGTGGAATCTGGCCGTCGTTATAAGACGAACTAACGACGAGGACTGACGATCAGAATTCTCTTCACAAGCCCGAGGACCTCATAGATACGCCACCGATATCAACCGCAGCCTCAAAATAGGAATGCCGGGCGGGCTCGGCCGTGCGTCAGCATCAGTGACGACCGCCTGGGGGAGCCGCGGCGTGAGCTGCCGGCGCGGCAGCGTGCATTCCGCCCATTGCCGGAGCCGACCCGGCACCCCGCATTGCCGGCGCGGACCCCCGGAACCCTCCCATCTGAGGTCCCGCAGCGTGGAAACTGCGCACGGTAGGTCCGGCACGATTGAATCTGGCCATACGTGCGCCCGCTCCGTTGATCCGATTGCCCATTGCCGGGGCCCCCATCGCGTTTTCCCTAGGAAGCCGGCTCAAGCCAGGCTGCCGTCCGACGAAGCCGGGGGCGCTGGCGTGCGGCAGGAAGACTGGATTCGCGCGCATCATCCTGCCGCGAAGCACCGGGCTGGAAGCAATCGAGCGGTTGACGATGGCGCCGGAACCGGCGGGCCGGAAGCCCAGTCCGTTCCGCCCCGCAGCCTTCACGCGGAACTGGCCGCCCAGGGTGTTTCCCAGGCGGGCAAAAGCGGGGGCAGGACGGCTTCCTCCAAAAACCCAGTGAAAGAAAGACGCATGCGGCACAGCGCGGAGTTCTGCCGCCGCCTGCGTTGAAGACTGCCCCATGAGAATGACCTTGGGCGCGGCTGCGCTGAACACCGTGGTTCGCTGCGCCGGGAAGTTTGCCTTGGCGCCGGTGCGAACGAGAGCGGACGGCACCCCCGTGGCAACGACCCGGGTTCTTGAGGCGGCCAACGGTTGCGTATTCCCCCGCAGCCCGACAGTGCCAAGATTTTCTTGCACGGGGGTGCCTGAGAGCATGGCAGCTACGCTGGGAGCGATGGCTGGGCCACTGATGCGGGCAAGCCTCCCCGCCAGGATGGGCACTCGCGTATTCGGATTCACCGGAAGCCCGTTTCGCAGCGTTCCTGGTCTGACTGCGACGATGCAGTTGGTGGTCCGGCACGCCGGTGCGCCACGGGGGCCCATCGGCGCCCAGCCGATGTACCCGGGGCCCGAGTACCAGTCAACCAGGGCCGGATACCACATGGAGAGGTCTCCCGGCATCCAGAAGTAGCCGAATCCCGGATCGTAGTTCCAGAATCCGGTATGGAACGGCAGCCAGCCCCAGGGCTCGCCGGAAATCCAGGTGTAGCCAAGCCCCGGATACCAGCTCCACTGCCCCAGGGAGTACGGCGTCCAGCCTGCCGGCTCAAACGGGGCCCAGCCGTAACCGAAGCCCGGAAAGAACGCCCATTCGCCATAGGCGTCGAGGTCGCCCCAGCCGTAAAGCTGGCTGTTCATGCCCACCGGGCTGTCGTTGTAGGCAAGCTCGACCTGCTGGTCACGCTTCTGCACCCAGTTGTCCCAGGAATCCCTCTGGATGCCGTGGGTGATGTCAAAAGCGGTAAGCGTTTGCCTGTTGAACTCCAGCACCTTGCCCTTGGTCACCTTGGCGAGTTGCTTCGGGTCCTTCACGTCCACAGACCCGTCGAACACTTCCACTCGCAGGCGTCCATCCGGACTGAGGTCGGTGCGGAATTCGGTCTTGCCGCGTGGCGTGATGCGCGTGTTTCCAGCGGCGATCGTGTACTCGTCGCCGTGTTGCGGGACGAGATGGAACGTTCCATAGCCCTGGATAAAGCTGAGATGGTTGATTTTCGCCCCGCTCGCGGTCATGGCCAGTTGGTCAAAGCGGAGCTTCGAGAGCTGGCCGAGCCGCGCCGTCGAGCCGTTCTCGAACTCGACTTCGGCGAAGCTGCCGCCCGCCGTGGAAACCGTGAAGCCTTGTTCGATCGGAGTATTCACCAACGCTTTGGCCCACTCTGCCGAGCCCGGACGTTTGACGAGCACCGAGCCCTCCACGAAGCTCAGGCGCACAATGCGCACGTGCGAGTAGACGCTCTCCGCTTCCGTACCTTTTCGCTGCCCAGCCAGTGCGGCCGCAGCCAGGAACAAACTGGTGGCGAGTATAAAAGCAAACTTCGAGAATTTACCAATCATCGAAAGGTCCTCCTTGGGCCGTGACCGGCATTAAGAGGGTATGAGGGACCAGTGTTGCCAGCCTTTTATAGTACCCCTGACGGCACGATATACCAACCAGGATTTCCATTCCGCTTTCGCTAGCTGTCAGGGATGGTTTTCGACCTTAAGCGGCCGGATGCGATAACGATCGCCTTTGATCATGATGAGCGCCAGACGCAAATAGAGCGTGGATTTAGCACGGTGACAAGACTCGCCAAGACTCAAGATGACTTCGATGTCGGCATTGCCATGACTCCTATAGACAAGCAGAACGGCGAGCCATGCGCGCACATCGTCATCAACGCGGCGCTTGCCTGCTGTCTAAAAGGGACAACTCGACAGCGCGCCGCTGCTGGGAACCGATCTTTGCTTGGGAGATGAGCTTGCATTGGGCTATGACAAGGTCCTCGAGCACAGGAAGGCGTCAGACTTCGAGAAGCAGTGACAGCTGCGGTCTTCCCGCCGCGATTGCGAAACCTTCAACGACAACATGGGTTTGCGGTTGATTCTTGCAAGTCAAGCCCAGGTAGAAGACCGTAATCAGACTGTAGTCAATAGATCCCAAAAGTCCTTTGAAGTTTATTACAAATCGTGCAGCTACGATTGTATCTATATCTCGGGCAGTCTATTTTTTGCCACTAATGCCGGGAAATTTCAGAATGCCTTGCGGGGCTCATAATCCGTTAGTCGCAGGTTCGGGTCCTGCTGGGCCCATCACTTGTTTCCAATGAGTTAGCCCAATCATTTTCCTACCCCGCCATTGGCTTGCTCAGATCAGTGCTCCACATGGTTGCCTCTCGGTTGTCGCTACCCATTCCGATTCGATGGGACGGAAAAACATAGGAATCAGGACTTGTATTCGGGAAGCGGGCAAGCCATGAGGCTGCAACCGCACAAACGCGCCGGGACACCGGGACTCCTCTACCAGTACTCGCCGGAGTTTTTGACTTCGGAACAATCTGCTTGCCAGAAGTGATCGGCCCACTTTCGAAATTCAGTACCAGATCACCGCGGCGCAAGGCTTTAACGTGTACAGGTAAAAAGCAAAGGCGCTGCTACGTTACGTAACGCTAAGCCGGTGAACAGCCGTAGGGCTGATGTACTTTTCAGTAATTGGGAAAACGAGTTCTTGAATCAGCTTGCGCCGCGGCCCAACAAAACCAGGGGGATTGTTTTCAACAGGATTTTGAGGTCGAGGGCTGGTGACCAGTTATCAATGTATTCAAGGTCGAGTTCCATCCAGCGCTGGAAATTCAGTTGGCTGCGCCCCTCGAGCGCCCACAGGCAGGTAAGGCCGGGCAACATGCGCAAGCGCCGGCGCTGCCAACCCGCGTATTTTTCGACTTCCTCGGGCAGCGGCGGACGCGGCCCGACAAAGGACATGTCACCCTTGAGGATGTTGACAAGCTGGGGAAGTTCATCCAGGCTGAATTTACGCATAAGCCGGCCCACCATGGTGCAGCGTGGGTCGTTTTTGATCTTGAAGACCGGCCCATCCACTTCATTCAAAGCCGCCAGTTCATTCCGTTCGAAGTCAGCGCCGGTCCGCATGGACCGGAACTTGTAAAGCGTAAACTTCCTTCCGCCTAGTCCGCAGCGCACTTGCCGGTAGAGAACCGGGCCCCTTGAGGTCAGCTTGATCACCAGGCTCAGCAGCAGAAAAAGCGGCGAGAGAACAACGAGGAACACGAGCGCCATCACAAGATCGAGCGCTCGCTTCAGGAGCAGAAGGTACTCGTTTTCCGGCGTGGTGGTAAACGTGAGCAGGGGCATCTCTTCAAGGCGATCCAGGTAGACCTTCGAGACCAGTTGAGGGAAAAAGTTGAGAAGGACTCGCGTCTTAACGCCTTCTTCCTCGCAGAGGAGAAACGCATCATTGATCCTTTCCATCTCCTCCTTTGAGACCGCAAAGATCACCTCATCAATCACGTGCTGCCGGACAAGTTCAGGCAGGCGGTCAAGGGAGTAGACGGGATAAGAGCGGCGAAGGTGCTGAGACTGCTGAGCATCGTGAGACGCCGACCCGATTCGTGCAAAGGCGAAGATTCGCATTCCACGTTTTTCATTGGCCTCAATGGCCCGCGCAACCTCGCTGACTTCCGGCCCGTTGCCCGCCACTAAGAATTCGCGATACCCTCCGAAGGTTCGCCGGAGAGGATCGCCGAGCCTCCGGGCCGCAAGGCGGAACACCATCATGGCGAAGAAGTCGATGAGAGCGTAAAAGCCCAGCAACAGGCGGCTGATGAATTCCAGCTTGAGGGCAAAGGTGATGGCGAATAGAAGCGCTGTGCCGAAGAACGCTACCTTGAAGGGGTCCCAGAAGACGCGGAAAAGTTTTTCCTCCTGGATTTCACGGTAAATTCCTGTCATCAAGCCGATGCCGATCCAGAGCGTAATCGAAAGTGGGACAATCCAGAGATAGTTTGTAGCCGGGTAGAAAGGCTGTGGGATGATTACTGCGGAGCGAACCCAATGGGCCAGGGCAAAGCTGCCCAGAGCCAGCATGGCGTCCGCCGCAAGGTAAAGAACCCCGATCATCCTTTTATGACGGGAAAACATCGGAGCCTACCCAACCTAAATGGCTTTCTTATCTTATCAGAACATTTGCACTGGAGGACGCTAAGTAACGGCGGCTTCTTGACACCCTTAAGGCGAGGGCGACTGATATCGGCGCCCTTTCCAGCGAACACCGGGCCCTTTGACACTGGAGAAAGCCGAAGTAATCGAGACGGCGGAGTAGAACATTGAAGCGAAGGGTAGAGTGAAGGTATACAGAGGCGAAAGGCCGGCGAAGGCGACGACCGGGTAATAAACGACGACGCTCATTGCGGCTGCCGCTGCGGCCACCAACAATGTAGCGTTGAGAGCGGGTGAAGTTCCGACAAATGCATCGAACAGCAAAACAGATACCAGCGTCAACCAGGGCAAGACTGTCAAGGCATTACTTATCATCACCATTCCCAACACCTTCCAGATGGATCTGCCGGTTCCTTCCCAGGCGCTGCGGGCGAGGCCTTCAAAAACCTCCCGCCAGTTTTTGTACATTCGGGTGCGGAAAAGTCCTCGCGTCACAGCCAAATGAATGTGATGGCCGTTATGTTTGAACATTTCCGCCATCCGGAGGTCTTCAACCAGTGTGTTCCGCAAACGCGCATAACCACCCAGAGAACGGAGATCCTCTCGACGCATCAGGAGAAAGGCTCCGGCTGCGAGCGCCCGTGTAGAGCGGGGACGATTCACCAGCCGGAGCGGGAAAAGCAGGAAGAGAAGAAGGCCGAACGCCGGCATGACCACTTTCTCCGCCAGCGACTGCATGTCCAGTTCCGGCGTGAGTGATAGCAAGCGGGCGTCCTTCTTGAGAGCCAGTAACAGCGCCTGGCGCAGAAGACTGGGCTCAAAAACCACGTCGGCGTCGGTGGCCAGAATCCATTCTCCGGTGGCCTCTTGTTCGGCCAAGCTCATAGCATGAACTTTGCCGCGCCAGCCGGCCGGCAGCCTGTGGTTATGGATGACGCGCAGCTTGCCGCTCGATGCAGGGCTACCCGCCCATTCGTCGGCAATGGCGCCCGTACGGTCGTCCGAATCGTCATCCACCAGGATGACTTCGTAATCCGGGTAATCCAGGTTGAGCAGCGACTCGAGGGTTGCCGGCAGTGTTTCTTGCTCGTTGCGCGCTGCGAGGATAATGGACACTCGTGGAAGCGGAGGCAACGGCTCCGAGCGCGGTGCGGGCCGAAGAATGGTAATCCCGGTCATGTTCCAGAGTGAGAAGAGTCCTACGCCGCACCACATAAGGGCCAATAAAAGAAGTAGCAATTCCAAAATATGCACATCAGGCTCCTTGATGACTATAGGAAACCGAAACCCAGAAACGTAATCCTTCCGAGCTACAGCGCGGAAGGGCAGCTATGTTAGACTCAAAACCCGTTCGATGAGTGGCCCGCTCCAAATCTTTATTTTCCTGGGGATTCTGCTACTGGTGCAGAGTGTTGCATCTCTGCGGGATGGCTTTCGCTTCCTGCGCTACGTGCGAGTGAGTCGCAACCGGCAGCCCAGTGATTATGTTCCGCGGGTTGCCGTGACAATTCCCGTCAAGGGAACCGGCCCCGGGTTCGAGGCAAAGATCCTGGCGTTTCTGAGGCAGGATTATCCTCAATACCACGTGACATTCGTTGTGGACGACAAAAAGGACCCGGCCTTCTCGAAACTCAACGCTTTGGTGACAAAGCTTGGGTTGATAAGCCCTGAAAGGGCCTCAGTGGTGATTGCGGGAGCCTGCGAAACCAACGGACAAAAGGTTCACAACCTGCTCCAAGCGCTGAAAACGGTTGATCCGGAAACGGAAGTTCTGGTTTTTGCGGATGCGGACGCGACGCCAAACCCGTCCTGGCTCAGGTCGCTGGTGGCGCCGCTGGCCAATCCGGAGACCACTGTCAGCACGGGGTTCCGCTGGTATCTTCCAGATAGTACTTTTGTCTCTCAGTTGCGCGCAGCCTGGGACACCTCAATCGCGACGCTGTTCGGGGAAGATGATGCCAGTTTCCCATGGGGAGGGTCGATGGCGCTGCGCGCCCGGGACTTTGAACGTTTGCAAGTAGCAGAGCGTTATTGGGCCTCCACAGTAAGCGACGATTACTCCCTGGCCCGTGCCGTCCGTGATGGAGGCGGTAGAATCCGGTTTCAACCTCGCTGTTTGGTCCTTTCGCGCGAAGATTCCAGCTTTGCCGAGTTCCTGCGCTGGACGAATCGGCAGATTATCATTACGCGAGTATATGCTCCTCGCCTGTGGCGTCTGGGCCTTGCCGCACACCTGCTCTATGCAAGCACTCTGATCTTCGGTGTGGTTTTGCTGTTTGGTTCCGGGATGCCGAAGCCGGAGAAGTTCGGCATTTTGGCTTTCCTTGCGCTTATCGTGGCGCTGGGAATGGCCAAAGGAAGGATTCGCAGTATAGTCGCTCGTGAGACCTTTCCCGAAGAGCGCGAGTTTCTTGCGAAGTATGGGAGCCGCTACTGGCAACTTGCGCCACTTGTTCCCTGGGTGATGCTATGGAACTTTGTGGTGGCGGGATTTACGCGCCGCATTGAATGGTGCGGCATCCGCTACCACCTGCGGTCAGATCATGAAGTCGAAGTCATCGGGCGAGGACCGGTCTGATTTATTTCTTGCCCACCGGCGGCTTTACCTTGTGCCGGGAGATATACCGAGCGTGAGGTTTGGCCGTTTTCTGTTTGGGGCTACTTTGTGGATTACCTCCAGTCGGAGCGACCTTGGCCAAAACCTGATCGAAAGCGTTCGAAGCGGATTTCGGCACCTTCTTTTTCTCTTTTCCCTCCATAAATGGATGTTCAGAGAAGCAGGTTTGGCAGATCACTTTGACGACCTTATCGTCGACAAAGCTGGCGATAGCGTGATTGAGGAGGTGCTTGCATCGCGGGCAGTAATCGTCAATCAGGTCGCCAAGCCGCGGCGGTTGATTATCCAGCCAGGAAGTCTCAAAAGACATAATTAACCGCTATTATAACTGCATTAGGACGGAATGCAAGAACTGCGCTCAAGCTGTGCTAAAGGTAATTGATGAGAGACCGTCAAGACATTTGGGAATATAACCAGTCGCGGCTTCTGAAGTGAACCTCCATTCCAGAGCTTACGGAAGAGAGTTGCCATAAAGACGCGGTCACGGTGAAAGAATTTCCAGGCGGTTGGTCCACGGCATTGCCAGGTAAATCAGAAATTGAATGTGTCGTCTTTGGACAAATTCCGCGCTAATGCGGCGCATAACGGGAAGTATGTAGCCCGGCTACTGGACGGACCTCGGCCCGAACGTTTCCGGGCAGAGGCCCGTGTCCCACGTCGATGTCAGGCTTCGACTTCGTTAAGCGCCATCTTCGGGCTGAGAATGATCTGGTTGGTGACTCCTCGGACCCCTTGCAAATATAGCACGGCTTGGCGCGCGAGATCCTTTTCAAATTGCCGCCCAACCTCGCCTTCCAGCTTGATCCAGCCACTGTCGACGGTCACTTTAATGCGCTCATCCGGCAGATAAGCCTCGGATTCCAGAGCTCGTTCGGCGGCCCGGGCAATGTCGGTATTGCAAAGCTCGTTGAAGCCCGGCACTTCCACCCTGATTTCATTTGCCAGTGCACGCACTTCCGGCAGGCGCTTTGCGGCAAGTTCGGCCGCCTCCTTCCTGGCAAAAGAATCGACACGCCCGTGAAGCGTCACAACGCCGTCCGTAACTTCCACTCCGATCTCCGCTGCATTAACGGTTGGCTCCCAGCGGAGTTCTTCCTCTATATCTTTTTTCAATTCCAGGTCGGTTTTCATTGGGGTTCTCCTTTCAATATTAGTGCGTTGGAATGGGCTGATTGGCCCCATCCTTTGCTGTTAAGCTACACAAACCATCTCTGGTGGCGTCACGCTCATCGCCTCCCTGATCGAGGCATATTTTCGCAAGGCAACCAGAGACCTTACTGCTCTTTCCGGTGTCAGATAGGCGGGAATGCCGGCCTTCCGGAGCCTCAGAATCGCATCCCGACATTCTTCCCCGCCTTGGAATTCCGCCACGATGGGCTTGTTCAGATCCTTGGACCGCTGGTGCAAATCCAGAATCACGTCCACAATGGCCGAGACGTTCGTCACCGCGGTGGGGCATGTAGAAACCAGTACTCCATCGATATTCGGATCAAAAATTGCCTCGGTAAGCGCGCCGCGGTACTGCGCCTCGTTTGCCGTGCCCGCGATATCCACCGGGTTGAGCGGCGAGCCGAACGGAGGCATGAACGCCCGAATCTTTTCCTGCAGGCCGCCGGAAATTGACTTCAGTTCCCGAAGAGGCATCCCCCGGCTATCGAACGCATCCGAGGCCAGCAGGCCGGAACCCCCGCCATTAGTGATCATCACCACGCGGTCGCCACGGAGCGGCGGCATCAGTCCCAGAGCAATGGAGTAATCGAGGAATTCCTCCCAGGTTAGGGCTCGAATCACTCCCGCCCGCGCGAAGAGTTCGTCGTAATAAGAGTCGGGCCTGCTATTCTCGCTGGCCGTATGTGCGAATGCGGCTTTTTGGCCATTCTCGGAACGCCCGGCCTTAATCACTACGACCGGCTTCGAAGGGACAATTTGAGTGCAGGCCTCAACAAAGGCCTCTTCGCTGTCCAAGCCTTCGATGTACAGTGAGACGCAGCGCGTATGCGGATCCTTGCCCGCGTAGGCGATGAACTCGGAGAAATCCACGTCAGCTTTGTTGCCGAGCCCCACAAAGAAGCTCATGCCCAAGCCGCTGATCTGACTCGCACCCAGTGCCGCCAATAAATTGGCGCCCGATTGGGAGATCATGGCCACGGTCCCGGCTGTGGGCAGGTAAGGAATGAACCCACAATTAAAGTTCGAGTAAGGATTGCCCATGCCAAGCAGGTTAGGACCAATCAACGGGAGCTTGTGCGCCCGGCAGTACCGCGTCAGCTCGTCCTGCAAGGAGGCCTGACCGGCTTCCTTAAAGCCTGACGAGGCGATTGTCACAACCTTCACCTGCTTTTGCACGCAGTCGCTGAGCACCGCCTTGACTGCGGACGCGGGCACTGTCAGGAAGGCCAGGTCGACTTCTCCCGGGATATCCATGAGTGTCCGATATGCCTTGAATCCCTGGACCATATCGGCTCTTGGATTTACAGGAATGATCCTGCCTTGGTAGTTCCATTCCTTCAAGCCCTGAACAACTTTGTAGCCAACCTTCTGAGGGTCACGAGAAGCGCCAACAACGGCGACGCTGCGGGGATTGAGCGCGTACTCGAGGTGTTCGACTACGTAGGGCCTTACACTATCGGTTTTCAATTTCGTCCTCCTTTTTTCTTCATTCAATTGACCAGGAAGGCAATCCTCTCGCCAGACCCCGATGGGCGGAGAAAAGTGGCTGGAGCACCAAGAAAACAGGAAGCTTATTTGGGAAACGGCTGTAACGAGACGGACATCCGCCAATTCAGTCGTGACCGGATAAGGTCACAGCTGCAAGTCATGTGACGTAATCGGGTCAGATATCTTTGCGGGTTATGCCAAGCCTGCGCATCAGGCCATTGAGAGTGGTTCGTTTGAGGCCAAGGCGGGCCGCCGCGCCGTTAGGCCCTCCGATCACTCCATTCGTTTCCCGGAGAACCCGCAGAATATGTTCGCGCTCTGTTTCTTTGAGCGTTGTGCCTGCGGCTTTTGTTTCCCGTGCAGGCCTCAACTCCGCGCTGGGAACATACAATGCAGGACCTTCAGAAAGGATGATCGCTCTTTCGATAAAGTTCTCGAGTTCGCGAACATTTCCAGGCCAGTGCCAACCTTTGAGCGCCTCCATGGCTTCGAGAGGAATGGTCTGAATTCGTTTATTCATGCGAGGCGCATACTTCTGGACGAAATAACTTGTCAAAAGGGGAATATCCTCGGGACGTTCGCGCAAGGGGGGCAAAGCGATTGGAAAGACATTCAAGCGATAGTACAAGTCGCGGCGAAACTTCCGCTCCGCGATCATTTGGACAAGATCACGATTCGTCGCCGCAATTAACCGGATATCCACCGAAATCGTTCGCGGGCTGCCTAGCCTCTCGAATTCCTTTTCCTGCAGCAGCCGGAAGAGCTTGGGCTGGATTTCGAGCGGAATGTCTCCAACTTCGTCAAGGAACAAAGTGCCGCGATGAGCCAATTCCACGCGGCCGACTCTGGGCGCGACGGCTCCGGTGAACGCGCCCTTTTCATGGCCAAAGAGTTCGCTTTCCAGTAGCCCGGTAGGGATTGCCGCACAATTTACCTTTACAAATGTGCGCTCGCGTCGGGCGCTCATGTTGTGGATGGCGCGAGCGATCAGCTCTTTGCCCGTACCGGTTTCACCCAGAATCAGAACGGTCGCGTCCGTGGGCGCCACGGTCGCGGCCTGCTTCAAGACACGTTTGAAACTTGGGCTCTTGCCGATAATTTCCTCAAAGTTGTATTTGGTCCGGAGTTCCTCTTCGAAATAATCCTTTTCCCTTGCCAATATGTCCTTCAATTCGGAAATCTGCTGGAATGCCAGCGCGTTATTGATGGCAGCCGCAATCTGGCCGGCCACTTGCTCCAGCAGACGAATTTCTCTCTGCGTGAAGGGGGCATCCCGCCGGGTTCCGATATGCAATGTGCCGAGGACGCGCCCGTGGTCGATCAGGGGTACCCAGCACACGGACTTGAGTCCCAGCGCGATCAAACCATTCATGATGTCCGGGAGAAACCGGTCGTCATCCAATCGGTTCAGCACAAGCGGCTGGCGGTTGAGGAATGCCCAGCCGGCGGGAGAACCTTCGAGCGGCATCAGCAGCCCCGCCGGAAGCTGTTTCAAGGTAAAGGGCTCATCAAGGTTCTGAAGCTGCAATTTGCCGCTCGTAGCGTCATAGAGAGCCAGGCTGGCATAATCGTGCGGAACGACATGTTGAGTACTCGTGGAGATGGCGGAAAGCAGCCGGCGAATGTCGAGGTTCGAAAGGAGAATCTGGGTGGTTTCGAGCAGCAGCGCCTGGTCAGCCCGTTTACGCTCCGTAATATCATGAAGAATCCACAAGTGACGACCGGGCAGCATCGCGGCTTTCGCCGTGTATGCCACTTCCCTTGATTTTTCATCCGGGTGAACCAGCCGCAGGGTGCCTCGTTGCTGTCCTTGTTCCAGCAAGCGCTCCCACACCAGCTCAAGCTCCGGCTTCTGTCCGGCCTCCACAAAATCATCGAGTTGCTGGCCCAGTAACTCGTCTCTCGACCGGCCCAGCAGTGAGCAAGCGGCAGGATTGGCTTCTACGCAGACACGATTGTCGTCGGAGATCAGGATTGCATCCAGGGCTTCCTGAAACACTGCCTGGAACTGGTTTGCGATTTCGCGGACTTCTTTCCCATCCCCTGGGGCGGAAAGTTCCCCCTGATGGGCAGGTGGGGTTTGCTTCTCCGTAGTCGTGCTCCTATACGGCACAGTTTGGGGTGTGAATTCCAGGTCAGCTTCAGCATGAGCAATTCGTCAGCACTTCAATGTGGCCGCTCCCTTTGGCGCTCTCGTGCTTCCACCCCAAGCCTGCCAGTAGGATAACATTTTAATCGCCTTACCCGACAGTGGCCCGGCTAGTGCCTTGCAAATGCAGTCCACCCTGATGCGGCGGCATTTTGATACGCTGGCATCAACGACAATTTCAATTGGCCAGCGGAAAGCACGCCGATCTTTCCCGCGCACGATCAATCTTGCCGGGCAGGATTGATCCCTCGAAGGCCGAGACACCTGCAATCACCACCGAGATGCCTATTACCACACTACACTCGCACGGCTGCCGCCCGTGCTTCGACGCTGACCTCTGTTTTTGTCTTCGATCGTTTCGATGCTGTGGAGTCAACTTCAGCATCTCCTCAACGGAGATTTCGTCCGTGCCCTGACAGCAGCCAGAAACTCCTTATCCCAGCCGGGTCGCGCTAAAAACATCATCGATGTTTATGACAAAGCCGTGTTCGAAGAGAAGCAAATGGCGCATCGCAAGGTGCTCCATCTCGTAACGCGGAAGCAGCCCGTACCACAATCTGTACCGCAACAGAGCACAGGACTGCCGTAAGTTATTGAAAGGATTGGCGTCCCCGGCGGGATTTGAACCCGCGTTACCGCCGTGAAAGGGCGATGTCCTAGGCCGGGCTAGACGACGGGGACCATGTGGCTGCAGACGGTACTGCAAGGGACCAGTGACCCGCCCAAGTTTTTCTCACTTATCCGCCTGCGGGGCTCGATACTCGTCTACAGAATCCTTTATGCTAGCAACGGGTCTTCATAGCTGTCAATCATTGTTCTGTCATTGTTGTTTGCCGGCGGCGGCCTGAAAGGGGAGATCCCGCTGTTCCGGTGCACCCTCCGCAGTTTCAGACGCGGCAATAGCTCTCAGGTCAGGGTATTCGCCGATCAAAGTTGGCGGGACGGGCACGGGCCGGTTCCGGATGAGGGTGATCAATTGCAAGGCATTGGCCACGGCTTTCCCGCGAAAGTGATTGTTGGTAATGACGTAGGTTGCGTCCGCGCCGGCGGCGATGTTCCTGATCCGCTCGGCCCAGGGTTGAAGTTCCTCCACGCTGTAGTAATAGTCGTAGCGCTCCTCGGGGCGCTCATTGGCCGCGAACCAGTGCTCGTAGTTTCGGCCGTGCAGGCGGACGTAGCCAACGGGAGAAGTAGAGCGATCGCTCGGCTTGAGCGAGCGTCCAATCACGGGCTGATCGATGTTGCAGAATCCCACGCCCAGTTCGCGGAACATGTGGTAGACTTCCGGCCGGTTCCATGACTCATGCCGGACTTCCACCACCACGGGGTATTCCAGAAATTGCATCACCAGCCCGCCGAAATACTCGCGGTTTTCCTGGGTGTTCTTGAACGACCACGGAAACTGCATCAGCAGGGCTCCCAGCCGGCCGGCGTCCCGCAGCGGCTCGATTCCTTCCTTGAAAATTTTCTCATCGCGCTGGCTCGCGGCTCGCTCATGCGTGAACTGCTGCCACAACTTGGCCGTGAATTTAAAGTTCGGATTGTGCAGAACCCTTCGCACCCAACTGCGCGTTACATCGGGACGCGGCGGATGATAGAAAGTCGTGTTGATCTCGATGGTGTCGAAATAGCGCGCCAGATATTCAGCTTCATGGAAGCCGTGCGACTTGCTGGCGGGATAGACAATTCCGTGCCAGTCTTCATAAGACCAGCCTGCGGGACCGAATCGGATTGTCGGGACGGTTCCGCTCATCTTCGCCTTTTATTTGCCTATTATATCGCATTTTGGCGGTGCCGTTCACGCTAATCAAGAGCTTGCAAAGGGTCGAATGGACGCCAAGAGTGATCTCGACGCGATTCCGGTTCGTTTTGCCCGTTGTTTCCACAGCAATCCTTTGTTTTCAACAACTTCCTAGCTTCGTTTTCGCAAAACAAGAATTCTTTTTTCTGCGTTTTTGCGCCCGTCGCCGGTGTGCTCCTTGTTTTTCAATAAGTTACTCGGTGTCGAGCGGCAGTTGATAGCGCGCAGCCTTTTAGGCGTGTCAATTAGGTCACAATGTTTCAATGGATTACAAGTTTTATTGGTACACATGCTCAACATGTCTGGGCTATCCATATCTGACTTCAAAATTTTCCCGCAGGCGCTGCTCAGACGCACGTGCCTTTCGCGTGCAAGCTTCCGGTTCACTTTCGCTTTGCCTGGCGCGCCTCCTCAGCCCCGCCAGCAAGAGCGACGGTCAGGGCGTTACTGGCCGTCGGCTCCTCAAATGGGAAACGTCCACGGCTGCGAAAGCGCCAGCCGCGACTTATGTTAGCCTAGCATACACAGCCTACTTTGTCAAGGTTTTTCCCGGGCGTAAAATCGCGAGCAGCCACGACGGGGCCGGGGCGGGGTTTTCGGCCGCGATAGTTGAAGAACCCACGCAAAAAGCAGTGTCACGGCCAACTGATCCATAGCAGGCGTCTATTGCGCCCCCGAGATTGGCATGTCACGGAGATGCTGGTCTTTTCTGGGACGTGAGCGCAGCCAGAAGGTTGTTGTTAGACTCCGGCGCTTCCAGACGGACCCTCCAAGGACCGCTCGATGCCGTCCAGCCCCCAACCATAATTGAAGGGGCTAGAATCATGGTCGGGAGAATTATCCAGGGGGAAAAAGCAATCGGGGCCGTAACGCCGACCGGCTCGAACCTTGCAATCGTTTGCCTCGCTGGTATGAATCGCACTCGTGCAAAGGAACGTATGTTGGGCGGAGCCAACAAAATGCTCATGCAGTCGCGGCCGACATAGCGGTTGCTGTTTGCCACCTCCTCAATCGTGCCGGCCAGAAACTTTTCTGCTTCATCAAAATTTTTGGCATTTGCGACTCCACTCGCTGCGGCTTTAAAGGCTGCGCCGGCTAAATTTTCCCCGGGAGACGCCTGAAAGCACACCTTACGGTAATGCCAATGGCGGGGGAGAATATCGATTTTGGGAGATGAGCGAGGCCGGGATGTGATTCTGATCGAGGTCGGAGCGGGCCTCTTTTTTCGTCCCCACTTCCAACCAGTAATACTTACCTGAAATGGATAGTCTGAACCCGCAAGGTTTCTCTTAAGCTCACCAGCCAGTTCTTGAACCGCAGCGTGCATGTGGAACCGTGCTGGGCACTGACCTAATCTCATAGCTGTGCCGGGGGAGGAGAGTTTCAGCCCGGTTAACCGTTCGGCTATCCAGACGTCCGTGGGGAGGTCGTCGATATAGGCAGCCCCGGTGTACCCTATTGCCACGGCAGCATCCTTACAGATATAGAGGACGTTTTTGTTAGCGAAATGATCGAAGGCCTCACCCGTTCGTCGTGTAACTAACCGGTCAGTCACTTGAAGCACGTAATAGGCGGATGCGCGATTTAATATTAGAGTCATAACGGGTAGCGAGGACCGCCAGGCTTGTGATTCCGCGGTTCTTTCCTGGCAACCGTCCTTACGGTGTCGTATTGTATCGCGGTGTCAAGGCTGTGTCGTCCATTTCCTTCCCCACCGTTATTTTTCTCTAACCGTGCACGCTGCGCACCGCTCGGTAGCGCAGACCGCCGCGGCTGCGGTCCGCGGTTTTTCTTTTGACAACGGGCGTGAGGTGCCTCGACGGTCGCAAAAAGCGGCAGGGTCCCGAAATGGCGCTCGAAGCCTCCGGGCGGAGTGGATAATGCGCACACATTGAGTGTCGCGATATTTTCACGTGAGCACGCGGACGGGTTATTAACTATCTGGTTATCGACAAATACTTGGAATGTGATATAAATCGGATAGTCATTGGCATATTCTTTAGTGGTCATGCCTGTTTGGAAGCTGTCGTGCTTTGACAGACTAATGAATACTGTAACTCACGTTTTTGCGGCCTTTCCTGTCATCAGTAGATGACACATCAAGGAATATGGCGGCAACAGATGCGGACGGATCTTTCAAGGGGCAAGTCTCGCTGTCAGTGTGACACATCCACGGAGGAGATTTGACTTGAACAGAAATATAACAGGGAATCGGGGCAAGCCCGGCAAGGCCATCGAAAGCGATCGTGTTTCCATGAAGCCATGGCTGGCTCGCCTGCGCGGCTTAGCCGCGGCTGATTTGGGTGCGGAACTAGTTGAGTTTGCGCTTGTGGTTCCGCTCTTGTTAATGCTTCTGCTCGGCATCGTTTGGATGGGCCGGGCTTACAACGTCTACGTGACCATTACACGCGCAGCCCGCGAAGGGGCGCGGTATGCGGTGCTGCCAAGTTCGGTGGCGAACGGAGACACTGTTCCGGACCCAAGTTCGGTTAAAAACGTTGTCATCCAAGTGCTGGAGGCCGATAGCCTCTGGCCTGCAGGCAAGTCTACGACAAGCACTTTTGATAACTCGTACACCCAGACGACCGAATGGCTTGAAAACACCTCCCCGCAACAATGCGGAGTGGTAATCAGTTTCACCTACCCGCTCGAGCTTGCGATTCCGTTCACTTCGCTCAACGCATCCACGATTAACATGAACGCCAGCGCGCAAATGCGCCTCGAAGATCAACCCATCGAAGGGACATGCCCATGATCAATTTACGCATTCCGACTCGAGGATGTGGGCGCCCGCAACCAAGGCGCGGAAATGTCCGCGGCCTTCCGGGATTAAGGCGCTTTCGTGGTTTCTGGACGGGAGTGGACGGCGCGGAACTCCTGGAATTCGCTTTGGGGTTGCCTTTTTTGCTGATCTTTGTGATTGGAATCATCGATTTTAGCGGAGCTTTCAACCTGAAGCAAAAGATGGCGAATGCGGCACGGGAAGGCGCCCGCATGGCGATCTCAAATTCTCTGACGGATGAGAGCTCGGGCTGCGCAAATGCTTCGCCGCCGTGCTCAATCCAGGCCGCCGAGAATGCCGTGGCCAATTACATGACGAACGCGGGAGTGGAATCTTCTTGTCTTAGCTCGGCTTCGGCGTCAAGCTCGGGCACGGATTCCTGGACATACAGTTGCAAGGGAATCAGCCTGACAATTAACCGGGGTTATTGGTTTACCTACACTCCGGCCACCGGCGGGACCGACATCACCGTGCTGGCCACCCAGGTGACCCTGACCTATCCCTATACGTGGACGTTTGGCAATATTATCGGGCTTCTCGAACTTTTGCATGTAAAAAACGCCACGGCGATCCTTCCGTCCACTTTGACCACTACGGTTGTCATGCAAAACTTGGTTACCGACTAAGGAGGGTTTATGTCCCGCGGAGGACGAATGCTGCCGGCACGCACGACCGATCGAGGTTCAACGCTTTTTATCCTGGCGGGCGTTATGCTGATACTGCTCGTAGTCTGCGCGTTCGCGATTGATATGGCCTGGCTCTATCTGGCGCGGGTGCAGGCGCAACGGGCGGCGGACGCGGCGGCCTTAGGCGGCGCAACAGCCTTTGTCAACAGCGGGTGCGTAACAAGCGGGTGCACCTCCGGCGGAATTCAGGAGCCTCTGGCGCGACAGCAGGCCGAAGTGGTCGGGGACCAGAACGACATCGCCGGCAAGGCGGCCAAAATCCAGGACGGTGACGTGACGTTCAGTTACCCCAATCCGCAGGAACCCCAGATCACGGTGACGGTTCGGAGCGCCGTGACCACCTTCTTTGCAAAAATCATCAGCTCCGCCTTTGAATCCGTGAATGTAAGCGCCACGGCGACAGCCGAAGCCTATAACCCTTCGGGCGGCTCCGGTACCCCCCTCGGCACAGCCTGCCTGAGACCTTTCTTAGTGCCCAATTGCGATCCAGTGCACACTTCGCCCGCCAATCCAACTTGCGCGGCCATCGGTGGGGGCGGATACTTCATTAAACCTGACGGAAGTATTCCGAATGACGTGGTTGGCGAGTCCTGGCAGCTTCATACCAATGCCGCTCCCAGCCAGTGGTATCTGGTGGGTTACACTGACGCGGCATGGTCGAGCGGCAACGCGTTGGAGAATCACATTGAGTATTGTGCGTCGGCCATTTATTCCTGTGGGACCGAACTGCAAACCGCCAACGGCAAGATGGTAGGACCGGTCGACCATGGGATTGAGGCACTAATCCATGAGAGCAAATCCGGCACGGGGCAGGATACGATTGACACCTCCGTCGGACCGCCTTTCCCCATCACCGGAGGATCCAACAACCCGAATCCTTCGCTCATTGGTAAGACCTTTTACGGGCAGAGCGCTTCGATAGTGACGGTTCCGGTTTACTCGGGCGTGGACGTCAGCGGGCAGCCACTCGGTCCGGGAGGCGCACCGGTCTATATAATGGGCTATATGCAGTTGTTCATAAAGGGTTACGTCCACAATGGCAGCGACGATTACCTTGATACCGTGATCCTGAATGTCGGCAGTTGTGGGGGCTCAAGCGGCGGCGGCGGTGGCGGCTCCACTCCCCCTCCTGTCGTCGCTTCGGGCGGAACGACGATTCCAATCCGGCTCATACGAAATAACTAGAGCCATTTATGAATATCCAGGCATCACCTGGTAAAAAATTCAACCATGGGATTATGAGAGTCGCCGCAGGGAGACCTTAACGCGAAGAAAAAGCTCGGCACGAGGCGAAGGCGCAGAATTTCAAGCAATCAATTCATATTGACAATGTGGTCACTTTACTTGATTATATAGCTGTTTTGTTGGCTCCGGGCAAAGAGGGGCTACAGTTAAGGGGGATAACGAAGATGATACGCGGAAGCCGTTTTAGTTTGCTCATACTATTTATCGCAATGGCGGGGTTGTGTCCGGCGCTGGCCAGCCCCCTTCCCATCGGTTCTATTATCGGCAGCCAGAATGCCATCCTCGACGGGCAGCAAGCCTTGCCCGATACGGTGGTATTGAGCGGCGATAACCTCCAGGTCAATGACGGTCTTGCGATGGTGACGTTTGATCAGGGAAACCGGATGATTCTGGGGCACAACACGGAAGCCTCTTTCTTGCGCGAAGCAGACGAAGTAACGGTGTCTTTGACCCGTGGGAACATGTCGCTTTACCACCCGGAAACGAGCAGAGATTTCCGGGTAAAGGTCGGTGACGTGACCGTGGCGCCAGCACAGGGGGATAAAACACTCGGGGAGGTCGCGATGGTTGACGGACTCCTGCTGGTGACCGCGAAGGATGGGGCGCTGCAAGTAGAAAGGGCCGGAACCACCAAAGAGGTAAGTGCGGGCAAAACAATTACCATAGCGACGACAGCCGCCCGGGCACCGGCCCCGAATCCGTCGGGAAATCGGCACCTTAAGCATATTTTCCACCCTAGCAAGAAGGATCTTCTTATCCTGGGGCTTGCTGCGGAAGCCGGCGGCGGCGCCACGGCGATCGTTTTGGGGACCCGTTCTCCCAAGGCGGCCTCGCCGGTCACACCCGGCCCCTGAGGTTTGCCGCAGCCCATGCAAACATACCGCTGAGACGCTTGGGTTAAAGCCGAGCGGAGGTACTCGGCAAAGCGGTGGGTCATGCCGTCCGCTTTTTTCTATAAGGATCACGCTGAATTAAATACGCACGGCTATTTAAATAAACACGTCCGCAGTGGATCGACATTTACTACTTACTACAGTATTTTCCAGTCAGTTTGGCATTGACGGGCTTTTTCATTTTGCATCACACGGTTTCACAGGTTGGCGGATATTGACCTTCTTAGCCGGAGGTTTCCACGTGAATCCGATTGAGTTAATGAAGCGCAGGTGGATTAAACACCCGTCTGATTCCCAACCAGGGTGGACTGCCCGTTTCTCGCAGGTTTCCGCTTTACTGGCCGTACTTTTCGGGGCGTACGCTATTCTCGTTGATGCCTTTCATCTGCAACGGCTTACCCTATCCGACGTTTCAATTTCAGACGGTTTCTGTTTCATCCTCCTGGCCTTCTGTCTGGGGCTGCAGTTCGTCAAACCAGGCGCTCCATCGCGCAAGGTCATTTATCGATGGGCTTCCGTTGTTCCAGGTTTGGCAGCGGTTTCAATCGCACTTTTTTCTTTCTTAAGCGCTCTTATGGTCACCGCGACGCCCACCGCAGTGACTTCCGCAAGCGCTTTACCCCAACCTGGCACGCCTCACATGGTCGAACTTGATTTCATATTGCTGGGAGCAGCGTTTGTTCTCCCCGATGAGGGCAAACATGACCAGGTCCTCTCCGCTCAGCTTCTTGCGATCGGGAGTTTCGTGTTTGGCTTGTTTGGAATACTCACCTTCGCGTTCATCCCGGCCGGCCGTAATGGCTGGCTTCCGGTTGAAGCCCTGGTATTGGTTGCGCTTTCGCTAGGCGTGCTCTTTCTCCATCCCGACCGCGGGGTGGTTGCCGAGGTTTTTACCGGGCTTTCCGGTGGGGTCATGGCGCGCCGTCTGCTGCCCATTGCCATTGTTATCCCGGCTGTCCTCGACTGGTGGAGGTATGAGGCGCAACAGCTCGGGTGGCTCAACCCCGAGTCGGGCACCATGCTTATGGTGATTATGGCGATCATCTTGCTGCTTTACGAAATGATCGTGACAGCCCGATTGCTTAATCAAACTGACGCAAGTCGTCAGCAGACAGAAGAAGCACTGGCCGAGGCAAATGAAAACCTTGAAGCAAAAGTTGCTATGCGTTCCGAACAATTGAATAAAGCTAACGAGCGGCTGCGCATTGAACTTGCCGAGCGCAAGCTGGCCGAAAAGAAGGTGCGCGATAGCGAACGACAGCTCCGGTTGATTGTTGACCAGATCCCGGCCGCCGTATGGACAACGGACACGGACCTGCGCATTCTGTCCGCCTCAGGGGCAGGTTTTTCCGCAGCCAATCTGCGTCCCGAGCGCCTCATTGGGAAAACAGTGCCGGAGTTACTGAGCATCGCGGGTGAAAGTGCGAAACCCTTAGCCGCCCATCAGACGGCTCTGCAAGGCAAACCTTGCTCCTATGAAAGTGAGCTGGCAGGCCGAACTTTCGCGGCCCATCTTGAGCCGCTTCACGACGCTGACGGCAAGTCGTCGGGGATTATTGCGGTGGCGCTCGATATCACCGAAGAAAAAAGGGCCCGGGAAACCGTCGCAAAGCTGGCGGCCATCGTCGAGTCCTCGCAAGACGCGATTATGGGAACTTCTCTTGAGGGAATCTTCACAAGCTGGAATCGAGGCGCCGAGCAGATGTTTGGATACCCGGCTGAAGAGGCTCTTGGCCGGCATGCCTCAATGATGGTGCCTCCGGACCGGCAGAAGGAAGTCAGGCGGGCTTTTGAAAAGATTAAACGGGGTGAATGTATACCGCCTTTCGAGACCGTTCGCCTCCGTAAGGACGGAAGCCCGATCGAAGTATCCATAACCGTCTCAGCAGTCAGAGATTCATCCGGGGAAATCGTGGGTGGCTCCGCGATCGTACACGACATTAGCGACAGAAAGCAAGTGGAGAGAGAACTCAGAAAACTCTCGGCGCGCCTCCTCAAGATGCAGGACGAAGAACGCCGGAAAATAGCCCGCGAACTGCACGACGGCGCCATTCAAGGCTTGGCTGCCAGCGTCATCAACCTTTCGATTGTAAAAGAGTCTGCGCAGCTTGCTCCGGAATCACGCAAGGCACTGGAGGAAGCGCTAAAGCTCACGGGAAACGCCGTACGCGAAATCCGGACCTTTTCTTATCTGCTCCACCCGCCTTTGCTGGACGTAACGGGTCTGGCGTCTGCACTGCGCTGGTACGTCGAGGGCTACAGCCGGAGGTCGGGAATCAAGGTGACCCTCGACTTTCCGGAAAACGGACACCAGATCGGCAAGGAAATAGAACTCACGCTTTTTCGTATTGTCCAGGAGGCTCTTGCGAACATTCACCGCCATTCCGGCGGTATGGAAGCCAGGATTTACTTTAGGCAGACCGAGAAAGACCTGACCCTTACCGTTTCCGATAACGGGCATGGCATGGACGCCCAAACGCTCGAAAAAGTAAGAAGCGAAGGGGCCCCCCTCGGCGTGGGCATTGCCGGCATGAAAGAACGGCTGCGACAACTTGGGGGGGCGCTGGATATTGCTTCCGGCGACTCCGGTACGATTGTGACGGCCATCCTGCCGGTTCCGCGAGAAACAAATGAGAACGCTGCGCATCTTGATTGCTGATGATCACGAAGTGGTTCGCCAGGGTGTACGAGCCATTCTGGAAGCCCAGACCGGATGGAGCATTGTCGCCGAGAGCGAGAACGGTTTGGAGGCCGTCGAGCAGGCGCGCGAGACCGCGCCAGACATCGCTTTGCTGGATATCAGCATGCCGCAGTTGAACGGCCTTGAGGCCACCCGACAAATTCTGAAACAGCGTCCCGAAACCCAGGTTCTGATTCTCACCATGCACGAAAGCAACGAGCTGGTCCAGGAGGTTTTGGCAGCCGGGGCGCGGGGTTATATTCTTAAGACAGACGCCAAACGCGACCTTGTGAACGCCGTGAGTTCCCTCGGCGAGGGTCGGCCGTTCTTCACTTCCAAAGTGGCGGAGATGGTTCTGGCGGGCTACCGTCAGCGCGGGGCGTCCGCCAGCCCCAGTGTTTCCGCCGGAGAGCGTCTGACCGCGCGCGAAAGACAAATCGTGCAGTTGCTGGCTGAGGGCAAGAGCAGCAAAGAGATCGCCGCCGCCCTAAACATCAGTATCAAGACCGCAGAGACCCACCGTGCCAACGTTATGCGCAAGCTTGACCTTCACTCCCTGGCGGACCTCGTACGCTATGCCATCCGCAATAAAATCATCGAGGCCTAGCCTATCTTCCCTGGAATTTTTCCTCCTCTGTTTACTTATTAATAAAGAACTTTCGTTCTAGGGCGAGTCCTTAGTTAACTAAGAACTTCCCGCCCCGCCAGCTACAACACATTTCCTTAAGAATTCAACAATCTACCCGATTTCCTCCTTCCCGTATCCGTTATACATTGGCACCATCGACAACGCAGATGGCACTGAAGCTTGTTTGAAGATGACTAAGAGGAAGTAAGGAGGGGGGAATGAGAAGGCATAAAAATGATGCAGGACAAGCGCTGCTTCTGATGGCTTTTACGATGATTGTCCTGATGGGATTTGCGGGAATGGGGATCGACATCGGATATCTCCGCTACATGCGGCGGACCATGCAGGCGGCTACCGACAGCGCCGCACTGGCCGGCGCCGCGGAACTGGACTACGGCGACGTTAGCTCCGCCGCGCGGGCTGACGCCGCAACCAACGGCTTCACGAATGGCAGCAAAAACACCACGGTCACCGTCAACAATCCGCCGCTCAGCGGGCCGAATCAGGGGAACCCAAGATATGTGGAAGTGATCATCGCGCAAAGTGAGCCGACGTTTTTCATGAAGCTACTGGGCGTTTATTCCCACATGGTATCCACTCGCGCCGTGGCCTACGAGGGAGTTTCCGGCGCTTGCATTTACGCTCTCAACCCTACCGCCTCGAGCGCCTTCGTGGTGAGCGGGAGCGCGAGCTTCTCCTCCCAATGCGGCATTTTGGACAACTCGGATGATTCCACAGCCGCTTTAGTCCAGAACGGCGGAGGATGCCTTACGGCAAAGTACATCGGGGTGGTGGGACAATTCAAGAATAATTCCTCTTGCGCGCCCACGCCGACGCCCCAAAGCGGAATTGCGCCCTTTAGCGATCCTCTCGCCTATCTGCAGCCCCCGTCATTCAACAGCACAACCTGTGACCAAACCAACGTCTCCATCACGGGCGGCACGCAAACCCTCTACCAGGGCGTTTATTGCGGCGGCATCAAAATCACCGGCGGCGATGTCACCTTCAGTCCCGGGATTTACATTATCAACGGTGGCGGCCTGAGCGTGAGCGGCGGCGCCAACGTCTACGGCAACGGCGTCACTTTCTACCTCACCGGCAACACAAAATATGCTTACAAAGGGGTTTCGATCACAGGCGGGAGCGACAGCTACCTGATCGCTCCGGATTCGGGAACGTACGCCGGAATTCTGTTCTTTCAGGACCGGTCGATTTCTTCCACTTCTTCCGGCGCTGACAGCGATATCGCCGGGGGGAGCGGTTTGACAGTTCAGGGAACGCTTTACTTTCCCACCACCAATCTCAGTTATTCCGGGACCAGCACAAACTCAGCCTACACCATTCTCGTGGCCGACACGGTGTCAATCACCAACAATACTTATTTTCCTGACACTTATTCTTCAGATATCAATGGTTTTTCACCCGTCCACAGCGCAGTGTTAGTGGAATAAATGAGGGAGGGAACAATGCAGAACACGTCAGCGCTTCGATTTCGGTTTCGCTCGGTAACTCGTCGGATTTTGGAAAGCATCAGATCCGATTCAGCTCAAGCTATCGTGGAATTAGCGTTCGTGCTTCCAGTGGCCTCATTTCTTCTGGTAGGGACCATAGAAATAGGCCGCCTGGCAAATACCAGCATCGTGGTTGACAATGCCGCCCGGGCCGGAGTCCAGTATGGAGCGCAGAATCGCGTGACGGCCTCCGATACCGCGGGAATCACCCAAGCCGCTCAGGAAGATGCGTCAAGCATCAGCAACCTGTCCGTCAACGTCAGCCACTACTGTGCCTGCTCCGACGGTTCAGCTTCCACCTGCCAGCCGACGGACTGCGCCAGCAGCCACATTGTGGAATATCTCAAAGTCGATACTCAAACGCAGTTAAACACGCTGTTCTCTTATCCCGACATACCCCGGTCCTATACAGTCAAGGGACAGGATATTATGCGGGTAAGTCAGTAAGAAACACTTGCAGGCGCTCGTGGCGGATTGGGGGAGACTCACGAGCGCGATTTTTGAACTGGCAACCATAAATGAATTGCGAGAGGGGGAATTGTAATGAATAAGAATAAAGCTGGAAAAGCACGTGCTTCACGTAAAAATGACCGAGGCGGTTCCTTGCTCGAATTTGGTTTGGTGGTGCTCGTGTTTTATGCCTTCGTTTTCGGAGTCATGGATTTCGGGCGAGCGCTTTACAATTATCATTTCGTGAGCCATGCCGCGCGGGAAGCGACCCGTTACGCGATTGTGCACGGGGCAGGAAGTCCCGACCCGGCCACAGCCGGCGACATTACACAGTTCGTCAGGAACATAACGCCGAGTTCGATCAATCCAAACGCGATCACTGTTTCAACAACCTGGATTCCCAACAATTCGCCCGGTAGCGACGTAAGGGTCCAGGTGCAAGACGATTTCCATTTTATAATGCCCCTGCTGCTGAGGTCCCAAATGACTTTTAACGGGGCTTCGCAGATGGTTATTTCGCAGTAAGTACGGCTCTTGATACTTTAAGAGACGTGAGCTTGTATGCTAAAAAGATCTTTGACGCACAAGTGTAGAGGGCCGGCGGTTGGTCAGGGCACGCTCCGTTGACGCTTGCCGTGCGGGGATTTTTCCGGTTGGCTGGGTGCATGATGAAGCTCCATCCGGGAGCTTACAGATTTACGCGGGCTTCTCTTCAGGGGTCTGGTCATGGTTTATCCGTCGAGGGACATTTTGAACACCTTGGAAGATACCGATTTGAGTTCGAACCTGTGGCAGCAACAGCCCGTTCGAGTCCTCATCGTTGACGACTCCCCGCTGGCCAGGGACGCGATCCGGCTGCTCCTTCAAAGCCAGCAGGAAGTGGAGGTTGTGGGCTTTGCAGCCGATGGAGAAGAAGCCGTTGCTCAAGCCGAAGCTCTGTCCCCGGATCTCATATTGATGGATATCCAAATGCCCAAGCTCGATGGATTAAGGGCAACCCAGAGGATTCGCGACTTGTTTCCTGTAATTCGGGTCATCATCGTCACCGTCAACCATGGAGCGGAAGTTTATCAGACATGTATATCCTGTGGAGCACACGGCTTTATTGTGAAAGACCGCCTTTACCAGGACCTCTTTGCTGAGATTCAGCGGGTTTTCTCCTCCCGGTCACCGTAGCTCAGCCGCCTCCCGGTAAAGGAGGCGAGCCGATCTTCCCCCGTTATGAACATGCCACTCCACTCATTCCCGCCGCAACATTCAGATTCGAAATGGTTGGCACAAATCAGCCTGCGTTTGCTCTGATTAAACCGATTTGGAAGGCACACTCACGGGCTTCTCTCCGCCCCGGAAATCCTTGATCGAGGCGCTCGCCCGGTTTGACGAGGTCGATACCCAATCCACCAACGCTAGGCGGACTTATTCCACAGACTGCCGCACTCTCAAGAGCACGCCCCACTTTTCCTGCGCCATGGAGAGTTTACCTAAATTTAACCAATGGGGCGCAACTAGTCGCTCGCGAAAACGGTCATACTAGATGTAAGGAGTAGGCGTTCCGGATAACATTACGGGCGCCAAAAGGAGAGGTATAATGATGAGAGAAGAAACACGAAGGGCGCTCGGTTGCGATAACAATGAACTCCTGAAATGGAGAAAAGGAGGGCGGTCGCAGAGGGTGAAGACGTTCCTGTTTGTCGCAGGGGTCTCCATCATGATTCTGCTCGGATTCAAGATGCTGTCAGCCGCCCCGGTGCCCCAGTATGGCGGGCAACGAATGCATCGGCAATGGGGCCCGGATCAGCAACTGGCGCGCATGACCAAGCAGTTGCATCTGACCAATGCTCAACAGGCCAAAATCAAACCCATCCTTGAGGAGCAGCAAAAAGAAATGCGTGGCATCTGGCAAGACAGTTCGATGTCCCGCCAGGATCGGTTTGCCAAGTTCCGCGCGATCCGCAAAGAAACGTTTGCAAAGATCCATCCCATCCTGACCGACAAACAGCAAAAGCAACTGCAAAAGATGCAACAAAGGTGGCAGGAACGGCGCAGCCGCGGAGGCTGGGGCCAGGGTCCAGGGGCAAGATAATCTCCGGGCGTACGCGTTCCAGACCGGCGCCACGGAATTCCTAAATAAACACTATTGACGGAGGCTTATGAAGATCTTTCTGGTTGTTTTTGCGGTTTTGTTTCTGATAAGTACTCCCGGTTGGGCGGTTCTGGGAGAGTATGAAAATTCCGTACCGTCGGACCAGCAGCGCATGCACGCCCAGCTCCGCCAGGTTGCCGGACAGGGCTATACGGTCAGTCAACTCCGCTCGACGAACGGGCAAGAGGTCAGGGAATATGTTTCGCCTGCCGGCCTGGTTTTTGGGGTCGCGTGGCAGGGCCCGACCATGCCCGATCTCCGGCAGTTACTGGGTTCCTACTTCCCGCAGTTGCAGCAAGCCGCCCAATCCCCGCGGCGGCGGCGGGGCGGACCGCTGGTGGTCAAGAACAAGGACTTTATTCTGGTGAGCGGCGGGCACATGCGTTCGTTCCACGGATTCGCATACGTGCCAAGCCTGCTGCCGGCTAATGTGCCAGCGGAGGTGGTGAAATGAAGCTACCTGACGCCTGGCAGACAAAGCTCGCTCTTTGTTCCCTGCTCTCTACGGTCTTACTGGGCCTGGCTGGCTGCGGCGGAAGCAGCTCCAGTTCGACTCCCACAACCCCAACCACTCCGGTAAACAACACGCAAGCAATTGAAGTTAACCTGGGTCCAGCCAACAACTATCCGAACGGGGTCTTTACAAATGTGACCGTCTGCGTGCCCGGAACCTCAACCTGCCAGACCATCCCGAATGTCCTGGTGGATTCAGGTTCGGAAGGACTGCGATTGCTCTCTTCCGAGGTAACTCTCTCATTGCCGGCGATTACGGATAACAGCAGTAACGCGCTGCAGGAATGCACTGGTTTTGCTGACGGCTCTTATGTCTGGGGGCCGGTAGTAAGCGCTGACATCAAGCTGGCGGGTGAGACGGCGAGTTCCGTTCCAGTGCAGCTTATCGATAGCTTGGATCCCACCACGTACGCCGTTCCCCAGGCGTGTACAAGCGGCGGCGGTTCCGATGAGAACACGGTAGAAGCGCTTGGCGCCAATGGCATTCTTGGCGTCGGCGTCTTCCAGCAGGATTGCGGGAACGATTGCACCTCCGCCTCCTCCAGCCCTCTGCCCTGGTACTATCTTTGCCCCAACGGGGTCTGCTCGGCTGCCACCGTTCCGCTGCAGTATCAGCTTCAGAATCCTGTGTGGATGTTTCCTCAGGATAACAATGGCGTGCTGATTTCGCTGCCCTCCATTTCCGCCGACGGAGCAGTAAGCGCGTCAGGTTCGCTGATCTTCGGCATTGGAACCCAGTCCGACAACGCTCTCGGTAACGCCCAAATCTATACAACAGATTCCTCCGGGAATTTCCACAGCATCTATAACAATGTCGACTATAGCAACAGCTTCATCGACAGCGGGTCGAACGGAATCTTCTTCCTGGATTCCGCCACGCTGGGCATTCCAGACTGTACAAACAATCCGGGCTGGTACTGTCCATCCTCAACCCAGAGCTACACGGTAACCAACAAGGGCCTGAACGGAACCTCAAACCCGGTGACTTTCAACATCGCGAACGCTGATGCTTTGTTCGCGGGAAACAACGGCCTGAATGCGGCGTTCAACAACCTGGGAGGCGATAGCGGGACCAGCCCTTCCACGGATTACGTTGACTACGGCGTGCCGTTCTTCTTTGGCCGTAATGTATTCATTGGAATTGAGAATGAACCAGCTCCTAACAACGCCGCCGTGGGTCCATACTGGGCGTACTGAGCAGGTCCAATAGAAGCAGTAACAGCGGCCTGCCTGAGCTAAGATAACGGAGCGGCTCCCCAAGACCTTGCTCATCACGGCGACCGTTCCAGGGCATAAATGATCGTCACTCCTCCGCCGGCATCTCGCTTGCCCAAAGTGGATGCCGGCGGGGGAACTAAGCCGCAACTTCACGCGGGTTCTTCAGCTTCCCTCCTGCCGCAATTCACCTTTCCGTGCGTCCTTTCGCCCTCACCGATCTTTTTAAAATTAACTTCCATTCGGTTTTGGTATGGCTTCTGGTTATAATGCGCTGTCGGAATTGATCAGCGGCAAGTCTGGAAGCGCATATGAAAACCGTTGTAGGAGTCCGGAAAATGATCGATAAACCTGTTTCAGAACGAACCGCCAAGCTCGCCGCTGCAGGCGCCTGGCGCAGCCTTCTTTTTGTGGCTTTTTTCTTATCTATGATGAGCACCCGGTGTTTTGCCCAGGCGGCTCCAGCCTTTGAAAGCGTGAAAATCGGCGCCTTTGATGCGGAAGCCTGGAACGGCCTGGTTTTTCTCACGCGGGCATTCGATCAGCCTGCCGCCTTTGCGGTGCGAGTAGGCTCACAGCGTGGCGGCAGATTCCTGGATGGGAATGCGATTTTCGACGCGGTCTCCGAGGTGGGCCCGCACGCCCCGGACGGCTCCTATTGCCGGATGGCGTGGCGCCAGCCACCCAGCCAGGTTCGCGTTACGCTTGAATGGTCCCGCGTGAATGAAACCACCGTCGTTGGCCGCCTTACAGCCAGTCACAACTTCCGTCTGGTGCTTGAGACGTATTTCCCTTCCTTGTCGAACTGGGGTGGCCAAGGCTTATATCATGTGGACCAGGAGGACCGCGCCATCTTCGGGCAGCGCTTCTTCGATCAGGTGTTTGGACCCACGGCGCAGTTTGTGGTGATGGTGGACCAGCCGCTGATCGGAAGCGGAACCTACCCTTCGATCGCCCAATTGCAGCAGGAAATGCTCAGCTCCGGAAAACTCACTTCTTCGCTGCTTGGAGAGCCGAACAACGCCGGCATCGAATTCACCACCGGAGCGGCCGGAACAGCCCATTTTGTCGCCAAGGTGGGCTGGTCCCGGGACGCGCTCTTAAGCCAGGCGCGTGACTTGTTGCAAAGCGGGAAGATTGATTCCATCCTGCGTGAGAAGTCGCAAGCCTACGCCCAGGAGCGGCCAACCGTCACCGGACTCTTCCAGGATGCCGCCCATGCTATCGGCAATTCGATGTTCTGGAATACGCTCTACGCGCCGTCGAACAACCTGATCTTTCCCAGCATCAGCCGTCATTGGGCGCATGGCTGGGGAGGTTGGGTGGTCGGTGAATGGGATTGCTTTTTCGGCGCCTTGCTCACCAGCCTGGAAAGCAAATCCGAGACCGAAGCGGGCGTAAAGGCGATTCTGCTGGCTCAGACATCGACGGGATTGGTGCCCAACATCGCGTCCGGAAACGGGATCACTCCTGACCGCTCACAGCCTCCTGTCGGCTCCTATTGCGTCTGGAAGATTTACCAGCGCCTCCACGACCGGCAATTGCTTGAGTGGGCTTATCCGCGGCTTAAGAAGTGGCATGAATGGTGGTTTGCCAATCGCGGCGATGGCCAGCCGTGGCGCGACGGAAACCGCGACGGCCTGCTCGAATGGGGCAGTGACCGCGGCTCCGCCCCGTCGATCGGCGGGCGCGGATATCTGCAGGCCGCCAAATGGGAAAGCGGCATGGATGACAGCCCCATGTGGGACCACACCACCTACAATCCGCACACCTACACCATGGACCTCGATGACGTGGGCCTGAACTCTCTCTACGCTCTCGATGCGGAATGCCTGTCAAAGATCGCTCTGATTCTGGGTAAGGACGAAGATGCGCGCCGGTTTTCCGCCGAATATGCGCACATGAAGCAACTGGTGCAGGCAAAGTTATGGAATCCCGCCGACGGCATTTATGAAAACCGTTACTGGGATGGGCGTTTTTCCAAGCGCCTGTCTCCCACTAATTTCTATCCGCTCTTCGCGGGCATCGCCACCCGGGAACAGGCGGCGCGGATGGTCAAGGAGCATCTGCTCAACCCCAAGGAATTCTGGGGGGAATATGTGATTCCTACCATCGCGCGGGACGATCCCGCCTTTCCCGGCCAATTCTATTGGCGAGGTGACATCTGGGGGCCGACAAATTACATGGTTTACGAAGGCCTCAACCGATACCGCTTTGATAAAGTCGCGCTCGATTATGCCGAAAAGAACTACAACCTGTTCATGGGCGATTGGAAGCGAAACCAGCACGACGATGAGCAATACTTCGCCTGGGGAGGCAGCGCGGGCGGCGATAAACATTATACCTGGGGGGCTCTGCTTTGCCTCGTGGGGCTCGAGCAATATGTTGACGCCAATCCCTGGGACAACCTGCGGTTCGGCGCGCTTGAGCCTCCCGCTTCGGGGGAATTCCATCGGGTGAAGTTGGAAGGCCATGTTTATGACGTTTCCGTTGGACCGGCCTTCACGCGGCTCGCCCGCGATGGCGTCACGCGATTTCAGGCCGACAGCGGCGTGGTCGTCCGCGATTACACTCTGAAGCCTTCGGAAGTCTCCTTCACCGTCCATGCGGGGAAAAGTACTCTCATTACCACCCAGGAATTCGCTTCCGGAAGCTTGCTCGTGAAAATCGACGGCAAAGATTCCGGGCGGATTGCGGTCCAGGACGGCAAAGCCAGCTTCAGCGTTCCTGCGGGCGAACACAAAGTCGAGCTGCAAAGCCGTAAATAGCGCCGATAGTGATACATCTGTGGCGGCGATCTATGATCGCCGTTTGTACCGATGATCGGAGGCAGGCACTGCTTGCCCGGGGGCGTCAACAGGGTCAATTCCCGCTGGCGGTTGCGCTGAGGAGCAATCAGGCACACAACACTAGTCAGCAGAAGTCAAAATGGAATTTTGGGTGTATACTCTCACGGCGGGAGGCATTGATGGATCAACAGAACAAATGGGAAAAGCCCACGCGAAGGGAGTTTTTGAAGG